>PHDU01000066.1 GCA_002842755.1 Bacteroidetes bacterium HGW-Bacteroidetes-1
TCGATCTTTGTTTGCAGCATATCCGAATAAGACACCGTCAGCGACAGGCTGATATAGACAGATATTATAAGCCAAAATCATTTTAGTAAAGTAGAACTAGGAAAAATTAAAAGGCATGGGCGAAGACGAGACACAAAACATGCAAAACAATAAAAAATACCCGAAGACATGTTTTGTGTCGAGGCAGCCGATGCTTACAATCAATTGCTGCAAAAAGCTTACCATTGGGTGGGGTTGTGCCGGGTAGACCAGCGTGGGTGAGCAATTAGCGCTTGCCATTGGGAGGTCACAAAAACCATGACAAAACCGATTTTTAGGTAAGGTGTTTCGAGGTGGTGAATGCCGAGAGGCAATGATGGATTTTCATTGAAAGTTGAGGTGTTTCGAGATTTGTGCGTGGGCGTGGGAGGCATTTAACATAATGGACGTATTATCATTTCTCCTATTAATCTCTACTTATAAAAAATGATAATGCCGCATTATGTTATATGTGGTGGCGTTGTTTTTTTTGGCGCATCTATTTGCTTTTTGGGTTGGATGCCGTAACCCAATGGGCTGCAAGTATTGATATTTTTTTAATTCAAAGATAAAAGCAGCTCTTTGGGTGCCGGCATAGCGGAGGTTTTGCAAATAGTGTGACGAAAAAAACAACTAGGGGAGCCGTGCGGTGGGCATCGGCAGCAAAAAGACCGTGCAAGCACCTCGCTTTCCAGCCTTTCTGCCAGTGCGCAATGCCGAGCGAGGTGTGGGGATTTTTGCTGACGGAGAGGGATTTTCTGGGAGATTTCTTATGGGGGTGTTTCTTGGAGTGGTTTTTTTTTCGATGAGTGTTGTTGGAATTCAATTTTTTCCTAAATTTCTGTCGTCTTTCAAGAAATATGTTGCTTGTTGCATATAAACCCGGGCGGGATTTTTTAATGTATTAACAAACATTGATCTTGAATTTAGAAAGATTTATGGTACAGATGAAAAATAGAATAAACTTATCACCTTCTAAATCAGATTTGAAGATTGTCGAAAAATGGCTTATTGAAGAGGATAAATTACACAATGATGGATTTTATTGTAATTGGAATATTATTGAAAAGTCATTTAAGTCAAATGAACTAATTACTTTTGAAAGTAATGAAAAAATTATCGGATTTACAGTTTATTCTAAACGCGATATCTATGTGGAAATAGATATTTTGGAAATTAATCGCGACTATAGAAAAAAAGGATTTGGGAAAATTTTCTTTAAGGAAATTGCTCAAGAATTTACTAATCAAAACATTATTGCAATTAAACTTTTTTGCTAGCCACGAGAATCTGAACACTTTTGGCGACGAATGGGTTTTATCAAATTCCCCACGAGGGGTTACTCCGAATCTGAATTAACATTTTTTAGACCTTTAATTGAAGTAACAAAATCAAATGGAAACCCCGATGATTTTAACAAATTAGAATTATGGGATGTTGAACCTTATCAATCAACAAATAATAGTCCACGTTGGATTTGGAATCTCGAACTAAGTAACAATAAGTTAGAAAAACCAATAATCCAACCTTGCAATGTGAATTGGAATTTACGTTGGACTAAAAATGGAAAAATAGTTAGAGAAGACAAAGTGAAATATTTTTCGGATAAGGATAATCAGATTGAATTTTGCCCATTTTTATATGTGAAAGAATTAATGGAATAGAAAATACAACCCATAACTAAATCTAAATAATGCGGGTTTCAGCGGTTTTTGTGTTGCGGCTCGTTAGTGCAACCCCTCCAACGACAACCAAACCATTGCTTACTTGGAAAAAGCCATCTGCGTCAGCAAGCAGCAAATCATCCTCAACCTCCAACTCAAAAAACTTTGGAACCTCTAATTTTTAATTTCCAATTTCATTTGAATTAAAATTTTCCCTACCTTTCCCCATTATTTCATCGGATGGCTGCTTGCATAACTTCAAAAACGGGCAAAATAGGTATAAAATAATTTTTTGCAGCAGATGAAACAACATACAAACAAAACACCCCAAGGCATAGCCAATGCTTCGCCTGCAATTGTATTGCCGGACAAACAATTCATAAACAAGTATTTAAAAAATGATTCGGATTCATTTGGCGTTCACTTTAATAAAGAAATAACTGCCACTATTGGGTTTAGCCAATCGTTCCAACCTCATATTCACCTAAAAACCCCAATTTTACCCATACCCCCTTTGCCACCTAAATGATAAACTGTATTTTTGATAATTATATTCACGAATGAACCAGAATCCGGAACAAATAGCGAGAGACAATATCGACAAGCAATTGAATGCTTGTGGCTGGGTGATTCAAAGCATTAAGCAAGTGAATTTGAATGCCCGTATTGGTGTCGCAGTTAAAGAATACTTGACTGATGTTGGCCCGGCCGACTACGTTTTATTTGTAGATGGGAAACCCTGTGGTGTAATTGAAGCAAAACGCGAAGAAGAAGCGCACCGCATGAATGTTCACGAAGACCAATCAGAAGGCTATGCAAATGCAAAATTGAAGCATCTGAAAAACGAACCTTTGCCTTTTGTTTATATCAGCACCGGTGAAATAACTAATTTTATTGATTTCACTGACCCCAAACCGAGGTCAAGAGAAATTTTCAGCTTTCATAAACCCGAGACCTTAAGAGATTGGTTGAAAACCGATAAATCGCTTCGTAAAAGACTATTGGATTTACCGGAATTGCAAAAAGATGGTTTGCGTGAGTGCCAAATAACTGCCATCACAAAATTGGAGACTTCTTTTAAAGAAAACCGACCAAGAGCCTTGATACAAATGGCAACCGGTTCGGGAAAAACATTTACAGCCATTACCGCCATTTACCGTTTGTTGAAATTTGCAAAAGCAAAACGGGTTTTGTTTTTAGTTGATACAAAGAATCTTGGCGAACAAGCAGAACAGGAATTTATGTCGTTTGTGCCGAATGACGACAACCGTAAATTCACTGAACTGTACAGCGTTCAACGATTGAAATCGAGCTATATAGCTACTGACAGTCAGGTTTGCATCAGCACCATTCAGCGTTTGTATTCTATTTTGAAAGGAACTGAACTGGACGAAAGTGCGGAAGAAGAAAACCCTAATGAATCACGCTGGCAACCCAAGGAAATACCGCCTATTGAGTACGACCCAAAAATGCCGATAGAATTTTTCGATTTTGTTGTAATCGACGAATGCCACCGCAGTATTTACAATCTCTGGAAACAGGTGTTGGAATATTATGATGCGTTTGAAGTGGGCTTAACCGCTACACCCGACAAAAGAACCATTGGATATTTTCACCAAAATCTGGTGAGCGAATATTCGCACGAAATGGCAGTAGCAGATGGCGTCAATGTGGGTTATGAAATATTTATTATTGATACCAAGATAACTCAACAAGGCGGAACATTTTGGAAAGGTGAATACATCGAACACCGCGAACGTCTGAGCCGGAAAAAGAGAATGGAGTTGCAAGATGAAGATGAGGCTTACTCCAAACAGCAATTGGACAAAGATGTTGTAAATCCCAACCAAATAAGAACCATTGTTCGCACTTTTAAAGACTATTTGCCTACTATTTTCAAAGACCGATACGATAAAAACGGGCTATTTGAAGTTCCCAAAACATTGATTTTTGCAAAGACTGATAGTCATGCCAACGATATTATTGAAATTGCAAGGCAAGAATTTGCCGAAGAAAACAAATTCTGTAAAAAAATCACTTACAAAACGGATGAAGACCCAAAATCTGTTTTATCTCAATTTCGCAACGATTACCATCCGCGCATTGCTGTAACAGTGGATATGATTGCCACGGGAACAGATGTGAAACCTTTGGAATGTTTGCTTTTTATGCGAGACGTAAAAAGTAAAAACTACTTTGAGCAGATGAAAGGCAGAGGCACACGAACCATCGATTTGGATAGTTTGCGAAAAGTAACACCTACAGCAAAATTCACCAAAGACCATTTCGTTATTGTGGACGCCATTGGTGTAACAAAAAGTTTAAAAACCGATAGCCGACCCTTAGAGAAAAAGCCGGGTGTACCGCTAAAAGATTTATTGCAAGCTATAGCTGTTGGGGCCCGAGACGAAGAGTTATTTACATCTTTGGCCAACCGCTTGACACGCCTCGACAAACAAATTACAGAAAAAGAAAGAACACAATTTGCCGAAAAAGCCGATGGTAAAAGCGTTTCGCAAGTAGTGAAAGAATTGCTGAATGCCTTTAATCCTGATATAATTGAAAATGTCGAATCACGCATTACGCATGAAAAATCCGGCACTTCGCCAATAGAAATCAACGCTGCTATTAAAACTGAATTGGACAAAATACAAAACGAAGCTGCCAGAGTTTTTACAGGCGAATTGAACGAATACATCGAAAATGTGCGCAGGGCACACGAGCAAAAAATCGATTTAGCCAATCCTGATGAAGTGTTAAATGTAGGCTGGGACAAAGACAACACTAATAAGGCAAATGAACTGATTGCTGATTTTACAGCTTGGATGCAAGAACATAAAAACGAATTAATAGCTTTGCAGATATTTTACAACCAGCCCTTTCGCCGGCGGGAATTGACTTATACAATGATTAAAGAGGTGCTGGAGCAACTTAAAAACGATAAGCCAAGCCTTGCCCCATTAAATGTTTGGCGGGCTTACGAAGCTTTAGAGCAATGCAATGGATCACCACGAAATGAATTGACTGCCATTGTTTCACTCATTCGAAAAATAAGTGGATTGGATACTTCACTAACAAGTTATGATAAGACGGTGGACAAAAACTTTCAGGATTGGGTATTTAAAAAACAAGCAGGAGCTACCAAATTCAATGATGAGCAAATGCAATGGCTGAGAATGATTAAGGAATATGTGGTAAATAGTTTTCATATCGACAAAGAGGATTTTGATTTGAATCCCTTCAATGCAGCCGGAGGTTTGGGTAAGATGTGGCATCTATTTGGCGAAAAGATGGATGAAATTATTAATGAATTAAATGAAGTCTTGGCAGCTTAATATTAAATTTGCAAAAACAAAGAGATGAAAAGTCAATATATAAAAGAGATATTCCGATCATTTGTACAACAGGACAAACAAAAATTTCTTGAAAATGCTTATGCATTGATATCTGATGAAAAAAAATTAAATCATCAATTATTTGCAAATGAATTAAAAGACATTATTGAGCAAGCTGATAATAAGCTTAATGTTGTCCAAGAAGTCGACTACAGTAAGCGTTATAGAAAAGGCATACCAATTCCAAGAGATAACGAAAAAGGGTTTCCACTTTTAGAGCTGAAGGAATTTAATCTGGGTTGGAATGATTTGATTTTGAGTGAAGTGAAAAAAACTCATTTACATAGTATTGAAAAAGGGTTTTGGAATAAAGAAATATTAAGTTCATATGGAATAAAACCGAAACAGAAAATCCTTTTTTATGGGGTACCCGGTACAGGAAAAACACTTACTGCTAAAATATTAAGCTGTGCTCTGGGCTATCCCTTAGTTTATGTCAGATTTGATGCAATTGTTTCTTCATATTTGGGTGAAACAGCAACTAATTTAAAAAAGATTTTTGATTTTATTGAAAACGGCAAATGGGTAGTTCTTTTAGATGAATTTGATGTTGTAGGTAAACAAAGAGATGATCACTATGAACATGGTGAGATAAAAAGGGTAGTTAATAATTTCATGCAATTGCTTGATAGTTTTAATGGCGAGAGTTTAATTATCGCTGCTACAAATCATGAACAACTTCTTGATCCCGGACTTTGGCGAAGATTCGACGATATCATACATTTTGAATTGCCCGATGAATTTGAAAGAGAGAAGTTGTTTGAGTTTTATTTTAAATCAGTTAAAAAAGTAAAATTAGACTATCATAAGCTTGCAAAATTAAGTATCGGCTTGTCAGCATCTGATATTTCTCAAATTGTTTCTGAATCAATAAGAAAAATGATCATTGAAAACAAATCAGAAATTAATATGGAATTAATATCTGATATCATAGAGATGTTTCTAAAAAGGAAAAAGCTTGAACCTAAAAAAATCTAATTATGGCTGAACATCTCGAATTACCATTCATTCCAGAGAATTTTAACAGACCAGTTCGTCCGGGTTTTGGTGCCAAAAGGATACAAAGAAATACTCAGGAAAAACAGCAGTTCTATAGTACCTCAATTGAAAAATTTAATGAATTCCAGTCATCTCAATCTGAAAAGAAAAAAAGATTCTCCGGTTATTTCAACCCTCAGCTCATTTTTAAAATTGTATTGAATGATAAAGAGAATGAGGATACTTTCAGAGATGAAATGCGTAAATCGAACATTCAAATTATATCTCCATCACCTGATAAAGCTGGCTATTGGGTGGCTTTTGCTGATGAAGATGACTTACACACCTTCAGAAATAGAATCGGCAATTATGCCTCAGAGAAAAATAAACTCGATATATTAAATGCTATTACTGCATTCGATCTAATATCTAAAGATGAAAAAATTGGTGTCCATTTACTAAACTTAGAAATTCAACAAGATCAGAATGTTTATGTTGATGTTGAAATTTGGAGAATGCGTGACAGCGAAATTAACCAATTTGTTGAAGGTATAGAATTATTGGTGCAAACAAAAGGTTGTCGAGTAACGGACAAATTAATTAAAAGAAATTTCTGTCTTTTAAGAGTGTTGGCAAATCAAGAAGTAATAGATTTATTACTCGATTGTAATGAAGTTTGTTTTGTGGATTTACCTCCAAAACCTTATATCAATTACAGCTATTTAAATCAGGAATTAGAAGAACTTCCAATAGTGAATGAACTAACCGAAGATTCTGCTGTGATAGCAGTATTAGATTCAGGCATTGTTGCTAATCATCCTCTTTTTCAAGGAGCAGTTGCCAATGAATATGCTGATGCAAATGGCGCAATATCTGATGCTACCGGACATGGTAGCAAGGTTGCAGGAATTGCTCTTTATGGTGATATAAAAAAATGTATTGATGACAGGCAGTTCAAACAAAGTATCTGGATTGTTTCAGCTAAAATTATGTTTGCTGATGAAAATGGAAATCCTCAATATGATCCAGAAATATTATTAGAACATCAATTACAGGATATTGTATTTGAAATTAGGAACAGTTATCCAAATTGCAGAGTTTTTAATCTTTCCATTGGAAATAGAGAAAATAAGGTTTTTGAAATACGTAAACAATTCAACTTAGCTGTTTTATTGGATGAATTGGCCAAAGATTATGGGGTTATTTTTACTATCTCGGCAGGTAATATTCCAATCAATGAAATCTTATTAGATGCATATCCAGAATACTATCTCGCAAACATTCCTGATTACAAAATAATTGACCCTGCATCAGCGGCATTGGCAATTACAGTTGGAAGTATGGCACATGATGTCGCTCCATTAGACAGGAATCCAGGTGATTTACATTTTGCCCCGGCTTTGTTTAACCATCCTTCTCCTTTTACATGTTCTGGTCCGGGATTTAAAGGAATGATAAAACCTGATCTGGTTGAATATGGTGGAAACCTGATAATAAATAGATTCACTGGAGTTAATAATTTGTCAGCTAAAGTTTTATCATTAAATAAAAACTTTGCTATTGATAGTAGATTATTTAGTGTCGATATTGGAACAAGCTTATCATGCCCAAAGGTTGCGCACCAATTGGCTTTACTAATCAATAAATATCCCGATAAGGGTAATAATATGATTAAAGCTCTCCTTCTGTCATCTGCAAAAATCCCAAATGAGCGACCAGCTGTATTTAATAGCATAACAAAGAAAAGTCCTGACAAAGATTTACTTCAGTTGATGAATTTGTATGGTTATGGATTACCTTCATTAAAAGAAGCATTGGAGTCAGCTGATGATAAGGTTCTTTTAATTAAAGAAAACAGAATCGGCCTGAATAAAATACAGCTATACAGAATTGATCTACCTGAAAATTTGTTTACTAAGCGTGGGAAAAGAGTTATTTCTGTCACTTTAGTTTACGATCCTCAGGTAAGTAAAAACAGACTAGATTATCTTTCTTGTTCAATGGGTTTCACTTTGTTTCGCAACACACCTATTGAAATTGTCAGTAGAGCCTACCAACAAGTTCAGGTTGATGAAGACAATGATATAGAAAATGTTGAGGAGAAAATTAAATTGCCACAAATAAAGTTACAGCCCGGTACCAATTTAAGAAACAGGGGAGTTCATCAAAAAGGATCAACTTATTTTGATAGACTAACATGGAATAAAGAGCTTCCATTGGTACTTGCAGTTGTATGCCAAAACAAACACATTAGTGACGAAAACTATATGCAGGATTATGCTGTAATAGTGAAAATTGTGCACGAGGGAAATATGGAGCTTTATAACCACATCAGATTACGCAATTTAGCAAGGGCACAAATTAGAGGATAATCATCTATAGATAAATGAATGAAAACAACATACCAAAGCATTGGGGAAGAACGAAGGCCTCGGAGGTAGGCAAACTACTAAGAGGTGTAAATTATAAAAAACAAGATGCAAGTAATGAAGCCAAAAAAGATTATCTCCCTGTGCTTAGAGGAAATAATATAAATGGTGAATTAAATTTTGTGGATTTAGTATACGTTCAAAAGAAGAATATAAGTAAAGAACAACTTATTAAAACAGGTGACATTGTATTTGCAATGTCTAGCGGAAGTAAACACTTAGTTGGGAAATCAGCCAAAGCGAAAGCCGATTTCAATGGTAGTTTTGGTGCTTTTTGTGGCGTATTTAGACCTAATGAAAACTTCAATAAGGATTTTGTTGCTTACTTTTTTCAAAGCCCTTACTACAAAAAGGTAATTAGTGAAATTTCCAAAGGAACTAATATCAATAATCTAAAAAGAGAACATATACTTGATTTGGATTTTCCCATCCCCCCTCTCCCCGAACAAAAAGCCATCGTAGCCAAAATAGAGGAACTACTCAGCGAATTAGAAAACGGCAAACAACAACTGCAAACCGCACAACAGCAATTAAAAGTGTACAGGCAAAGTTTGTTGAAATGGGCGTTTGAAGGGCGTTTCGGCTTCGCTCAACGTCCGGCAAACGATGTGAAAGATGGCGAATTGCCAGTGGGGTGGAAATGGGTGAAGTTTGGTGAAATTTTCAAAGGAACACCACAAAATGGTATGTATAAACCGTCTACAGATTATGGTTCAGGTACACCAATTCTTAGAATTGATGGATTTTATGATGGAGTAATTTCTCAAAATTATGATTATAAAAGAGTTCGAATTTCAAAGGAAGAAATTCAAAAATATCAATTATTCCTTAACGATATTGTCGTCAATAGGGTAAATAGTATGTCACATTTGGGAAAGTGTGGATTAGTGAACTCGATAAAAGAAGAAACTGTATTTGAAAGCAATGTCATGAAAATACAGATAAATAATGCACTCGCTTCCCCAAATTTTATAACATATTATTTAGCTAGCCTAAAGGGAATAAAGGAGTTGACAAAGAATGCAAAACACGCAGTCAACCAAGCAAGTATTAATCAAACAGATGTAGCCAATTCTTTAATTCCACTTCCTTCACTCGAAGAACAACAACACATCGTCTCCGAACTCGAAAGCAAGCTCACAGTTTGTGATAAGTTAGAAGAAACCATCAGCCAAAGTTTGCAGCAAGCCGAAACATTAAGGCAAAGTATTTTAAAAAAGGCGTTTGAGGGGAAATTGGTAAAATATGAACTAGAAAAAAATAATTTGAATGGCTAAACGATTAAATGTAGAACCTGAGAGAAAGGTAAAAATAATGGTAGGTTCAACCGTTTACGGATTTGAAGATCAGCTATCACAAATTGTAGCCCAGTTGAATACATTGGGTTATGATGTGCTGAATTCTCATTACGGTAGTATTAAGGTAAACCCAAACTTGTCCAATCTGGATAATTGCTTGAAGGCTGTAGCTGAATGTGATTTGTTTTTGGGCATTATTCGCCCTTATTGTGGCACAGGCAACATTGGAGAAAAAAGCATCACCTTCGAAGAAATTAAAGAAGCCATTCGATTAAAAAAGCCTTATTGGTTTTTGGTACATCGGGATGTTGTTTATACCCGACTACTTTTAAAGAAAATGAAGCTCAAAAGCGGTGATGAAGTGACATTTACTGATAATAGACTTTTTGACAAACTTTCCATTGAAATGTATGAGTATGTTATTAAGAACCATATTCCGGTTACCCTACGCAATGGCAACTGGGCACAGGAATTTTATCGTTTAGATGAAATGATGGTGTATATCAATTCTCAGTTTACCCACAAAGATTTTATCAATGAAGTAATGAACCCTAAAAATAGCAACGATGGAAAATAGTTTTATCATAGAAAATCTGTTGCAACAGAAAGAAGGCGTTCGTTTGGAGTTTAAAGCAAAGCCCAATATTGATGCCATTGCAAAATCCATTACGTCTTTCATTAACACACAAGGCGGTGATTTAGTCGTAGGAATTGATGATAAAAAAAACGTTCTGGGGATTGAAAACGCACAACAGCAATCCGTTATGATACAAAATGCTTTGGTAGAATTGATTAAACCTACTGCCCCCATTTCGGTTCAGGTAATCAACTACAAGAAAAAAGAAATTATTTTAATTAGCGTTTGGGAAGGGGCGAAAAAGCCTTATCAATACAAAGGTGCTATCTATAATAGAATTGGTCAGATAACAAAAACAACCACTCCTGAAAAACTGACCAATCTAATTTCGCAACGTAAACAAGCCGATTTTCACTGGGAACGGATGCCTGTATTGGGGGCTGAGTTAACAGATTTAGATACAGCAGAAATACAACATACCATTAAGCTTTACCAAGAATACAAGAAAGACGCAAAAATAGAAGATGTAGAAGATTTTTTAATTCAGGTAGGACTGCTTCAAAATGGCAATATTACCAATGCTTGTATGGTATTGTTTGGTAAAAATCCAATACGCTTTATTCCACAATCAAGAATCAGGCTTACACTATATCCTGCCAAAACATCAGGAAACCAGTTTATTGATGATAAAATGTTTGAAGGAAACATTTTTAAAAACATCACGGCAATATTTGAATATTTGGATATTGTTTACGGTAAGAATCTAACAGTTAAAGGACTTCTAAGAACTGACAAACCCAATTATCCCGCATTGGCCTTACGGGAAGGTATCTTAAATGCTATTGTACACCGTGATTATAATTCTGTGAAGGGATTTCTTCAAATATCAATCTATTCAGACAGGACAGAAATTATCAATTATGGAGCATTGCCTGATGGTATTACAGTCGCTGATTTAAAAGTGGAACATAATTCCATTCTTCGTAATCCAGATATTGCTCAAATGTGTTTTTATAGAAAGCATATAGAAATGCTTGGAACAGGAACACAAAGAATGATTAGGGATTGTAAGGAGAATAAGTTTAAGATTCCTGTATGGAAGCAAAACGATAATGTTACTACTGTTACTTTCCCTGACATATCACATAACAGAGAAGACAAGTCCACTGATGACGCTGTAAATGACGCTGTAAATGACGCTGTAAATGACGCTGTAAAAAAAGGTGAGATTGACGCTGTAAATGACGCTGTAAGTGGCGGTCTAACTGATGTTGTAAAAGCTATACGTAGCACTGATGTTGGTATAACTATCAATGAATTAGTTGCCAATATTGATAAATCACATAGAACTATACAACGATATATTCAACTATTGAAAACACTTGATTTGATTGAATTTAAAGGTGCTGCAAAAACAGGTAAATATTATTTAACTGCAAAAGCAGAACGCAAATTGAAACAATAATTACCGGGCTTACCGGATTTAGAAAGAAAAGCCTTTGAAAACAAGGGCTTTACAATAAAAACGAATTGCCGGATTTTACCGGACTAAAAGAAGAATATGAGCAACAACACCTCAAGCATCGTAAGCAAAGTATGGTCTTTCTGTAATCCCCTGCGTGATGTAGGCGTAGGTTATGGCGATTATTTAGAGCAACTCACCTATCTGCTTTTCTTAAAAATGGCCGATGAATACAGCAAACCGCCTCACAACAGAGTTCTGCCCATTCCGAAAGACTACAACTGGGAAAGCCTAACCAATAAAAAGGGTGCAGAACTGGAATTGCATTATGCCACTTTGCTGCGTGAGTTAAGCACAGCCAAAGGAATTTTAGGTCAGATATTCACCAAAAGTCAAAACAAGATTCAAGACCCTGCCATGTTGGCTAAAATCATTGATATGATCGATAGCGAGCAATGGCTCGTAATGGGTGCCGATGTGAAGGGCGACATTTATGAAAGACTTTTGGAGCAAAACGCACAAGACGTAAAAAGCGGTGCGGGACAATACTTTACGCCAAGGCCTTTGATTCGTGCTATGGTCGAATGCGTTCAGCCACAACCATCGAAAACCATAGCCGACCCGGCTTGCGGTACAGGAGGCTTCTTTTTGGCGGCTTATGACTACATTGTCGAAAACAATAAGCTCAACAAGGAGCAAAATAAGTTTCTTAAAATGGAAACCTTTTTCGGCAACGAAATAGTGGCAGGAACAAGACGTCTGGCATTAATGAACTTGTTTTTGCACAACATCGGCGACATCGAAAGCGATAATTTCATTTCTCCTGCCGATGCCTTGATTGCAGCCTCACCAATAACCTACGATTACGTTTTAGCAAATCCACCTTTTGGGAAAAAAAGTTCGCAAACTTTTACCAACGACGAAGGCGAGCAGGAGAAAGACGATTTAACCTATAACCGTCAGGACTTTTGGGCAACCACAAGCAACAAACAATTGAATTTTGTGCAGCATATTCGTTCCATGCTCAAAACAACCGGAATGGCAGCCGTAGTATTACCCGACAATGTGTTGTTTGAAGGCGGAGCTGGTGAAACAGTGCGTAAAAAATTATTGGAAACAACTGATTTGCATACCATTCTACGTTTGCCGACAGGAATATTTTATGCGCAAGGCGTAAAAGCAAATGTTGTTTTCTTCGACAACAAACCAGCAAGCAAAAATCCTTGGTCAAAGGAAATTTGGGTGTATGACTATCGCACAAATATTCATCACACCTTAAAGAAAAACCCATTAAACATTGATGTTTTAAAGGACTTTATTGCTTGTTACAATCCCGAAAACAGAAACAAACGAAAAGAAACATACAACGCCGAAACCAATCCCGAAGGGCGTTGGCGAATGTTTACTTATGATGAAATCATAGCAAGAGATAAAACCAGTTTGGACATCTCTTGGCTCAAAGACAAATCATTGGCTGACCTCGACAACTTACCCGACCCAGATGTATTGGCAGAGGACATTATTGAAAACTTGGAAGCAGGTTTAATGAGTTTTAAATCCATTGTCGCTGTATTGAATAAAGAATAAAACAAATAAAGTTGCGCCATATAATTGAAGATTTAGCAACAACTTTATTGAAGTCATACTAGAAAGGAGAGATATCCGCTCATGAAAATCATTGAAGTGTTTTTCTAATAAATCAGCTTTGATCGGGAATTATAAGTATTAAAAAAGTAATATTGATGTAATGCAGTACAAGGGATTTTGGTGGTTCTTTGGAAACAAGGAAGAGGATATACCGGGTATTTTAGAGATTATTGAAGGTGAATCCTTTAGGTTGACAGTGTTCTTTGGGGAGCATACCTCACTGGCCAAGAAACTGCAACCCTATTTTTACAGTCGTTTTCTACAAAAACCCCCAACAATTATTGGAATCGCGAAAAGCGAAAAAAACAAAGATTTATATTTCAGCTTATTTGAATGTGAATTTGAATATTTTCGGTTTGCGAAATTGAGAGAGGTTTCATTCACAGGACGAGTTCTTTTAAAACACTCATTGGTAGAAGATCTTAGCAAGGTGAAATTAGGCACTGCCTTTTTTAAACCCCAGTTTCTTGATACTTGGATTAATGAAAAGGCCATTAAAACCGACTATGATTGGGCAAGCAAGGACTATGAAATTAGAATGCATTACAAACAACCTGAAGCAATTACGCTTTTTAAAGACAGCAATAAACGTATTTATATTTATTACCGCGCCAATTTCGATGGGCCTCCAAACGAAAAATTTAACCTAACTCAATCAGCTTTCATCAATATCGAATTTAAAAATGCTGTTGGATACAATTACCTACAACAACTCGTTGATAAATTACGAAATTGGTATAGTATAGCGATAGGGCTGCCTGTATCGATTGACATGCTGGAGGCAAGAAAGATTCAGTCAGCGGATTTAGATGACGAAAAGTATGTTGAGTTATTCATCAAAGATGATAGGATTTTTAGTTCAAAGAATATTTTACGTGTCGGTGCAGATTTGATTCCTTTTCAAAGTGAAATGATTAAAAATGGCCAGGCTTTAAAAAACTGGTTCAATAACTATGAGCTTATAAAACCAAGTTTACAGATTTTTATTGAAACACTATACAACAAGCATCTATATTCCCAAAATAAATTTTTAAATTTTGTTTTTGCACTAGAAATCTATCACAGGCGGAAGTTTAATAACTTCCCAGATAAAGTGAATAGCAAAAGAGGAGAACGAGTTTTGTCTTGCGTTCTCAAAAAGGATGAGGAATGGCTTAGATCAAAATTGGAGAAGCAGAAGGAAACAATCAACCTCGAAACAAGGCTCGATAACCTTTTCAAGCTTTACGTTTACATCACAAAGCCCCTCAAAATCAATACTAAAAAAACAATTGTTAAAATTGTTCAAACCAGACATCGGTTGGTGCATCACTCAGAAAAAACAAGCCCATCGAAATTATTGAATGAAGAAGCTATTGATATTACCGCTCAAAAGCTTCGCATCGTCCTCCAAGCCGTCTTTTTGACAGAAATGGGTTTTAATCAGGAGTTTATAACCAATCACATTAGAAGGCCGTTTAACAATTCCTATTACTTTGATATGTTTAGATCAACGACTAAATCAAAATAAAACTGTTAAAAAGAACTGCTTTGAAAACGATCAATATTAGTTGATCTAAAAAACAGAAAATAATTTTTATAATTTTATATCATCGAAAATAATCTAATTCAGTAATAAAGGCAGTATTTGTGAATAATTTATTCAGTTTTATCATCATATAAAAAAACTTGGTAACGCTATGGAAAACAGGATGATACTACTGCAAGCTTTGGCAGCTATTTTGGAATCAAAACCCTCCATGGACAAATACCAGCTTCAGAAGCAGTTAAAGTTTAATGGATCTGGAGATTTTACTACATCCAATATCAACAGCGTACTTTATGGCAATCACACGGTTTTTGTCCGTAATGATAGGACGCTTCCCCTTTGGAGTCTTCGAAAGGGACTTTCCAATAAAAGTGTTAGCCTTCTTTCTTCAAATTTGCAATTTGTCAATCTTGTATTCTACAAAGGATTTACACCCAGAGCATGGCAAACGGAAGCTTTATCAGCGTGGATCAGTCAAGGCAGAAAGGGAATTATTGAAGCGGTAACAGGAACCGGAAAGAGTCTAGTTGGGGTTTTGGCCGCAGCTGATGCCATCGCTAGGGAACATAAGGTACTGATAATCGTTCCGGGTATTGAACTTCAAAAGCAATGGGAAAAGCTAATTCTCGAGCATCTTCCATCGGTCAGTTGGGGTAAGTTTGGTAATGGATACCAATCCACATTTAATGAAGTAGATATCATCATTTCAACAATCCATTCAGCCAGACGATACCAAATGCTATCGGAGCCATTCAAGGGATTACTTATTGCAGATGAAGTGCATGGTTATGGAACAGAAGAAAGTAGGAAGGCTTTTGAATCTGAATTTAGTGAACGACTTGGTTTGACAGCAACTTATGAACGAAATGACAACGGTCTTGAGGAATATGTCACGCCTTTTTTTACTCCGATATTACAACATAGCGCATCAAAAACAGTGATTGCCGGCTGTGATTATGCCAGAGGGTTGCATGATGGAATACTAGCCCCATTCAGGGTAGGCTTATTAGGCGTACCTTTTGCTCCTGACGAAGATGAATTATATGAGAGCCTTGAGAATTCTTTAAGTAAAAAGAGGAGCGACTTGATTTATTTGCATGGCTGCCAAGCTGAACCCTTTGGCGAATTTATAAGGGATGTTCACCAACTTGGCCAGGGAGGACATAAAAACTATGCTGGTACAAAGTGCGCCAGAAGTTATCTAAATCTTTTTCAGGAAAGAAAAGAATTACTAGCTAACAGTCAATTCAAGTTAAGGACATTCCGTTTTCTCATTCCCATGATAAATGCGGCCAATAAATGTTTGGTATTTACCGGATTTATTGATACAGCCATGAAAATTTCAGAAATGCTTAATAGTTATAATATCACGGCGGTTGCATTTTCGAGTAAGTTAAATCGTGCTGAGAGGATGAATTACATGAATGATTTTAAAAATGGTAAACTAAAGGCGCTTGCTGCGCCAATGATTTTGGATGAAGGCATTGATGTGCCGGAGGCAGATCTTGGGATTATTCTTTCGGCCAATCATTCTAAGCGACAAATGATTCAACGAATGGGTAGAATCATCAGAAAAAAAAGTGATGGAAGACCCGCGACATTTTTCATCGTATATATTCAGAATTCAAATGAAGACCCACACTCAGGCGCACATGAAAGCTTTTTGACAGAAATGATTGATCATGCAGATGAATTGCGTGATTTTGGAAATTCCTATGATGCAGCGGAGTTCCTTGATTGGTACATTGATGGAAAATTAGGACGCTAATTGAAATTCTACTACAATGCACTAATTTAAAGTTTAATCGGGTTTCTGAAGATATAAAGTGTCTGTAACAGTAGTACTTACGATTTTCATTTCACCGTTTTCATTGTAAATTGTGTCATTGTAAGTAGTTGTCACAATTTTCATTTCTGTATTCTCATTTTCTTTGGATTTGCCCTTATTTATACATGCTATTATTAGTAAAGTTGAAAATAAGACAAGTGTGAAATTAGTTATTTTTTGTTTCATAAAAATGGAATTAGGTTGTTCTTCTTGTTTTTAGGATTTTGAGTATGCGCATTTCAAATATCGTCATTTTTTTAATATGATTTTTAGTTTAAACACAAAGTTGCAGTCTTTTATGTTATTAATCAAGATGTTAGTTACTGTTGAGTTGTGCTTCATCCACCACCACATACTACTTTTCTAATTTTGACCCCACGGCATTTCCACTGGTGTCGTTTCGATTTTTATCAATTGGTGGCTTCCACAGTTCCATAATCAAACCCTGGTATAATGGTTGCTGCCTTTATGCTGAGCAATATCACAGGCGGTTTGTCTTTCAGGTAACTCTTGTTCTTTTTCGAAACATACTGTGTTCCCCCTGTTTTTGTTGATGTCTAAGTAAATTTTTGCTTTTCATTCATTGTTTACATAAAGATTCGACCTGATTTTCATTTTACTCAATTTGTCACATGGAGGAAAACCAATGGTTAATTGAACTGGCCTAATATAGTTGGATAACTATAGACTAACCTTGTCAAATAGTTATCCAAGTATATTAGAACATCTCATGCGAGCTATATAGCAAAAATAATATTTATTCATTTTTTAGACAGCGAACAGAAAATCCATTTGATTTAGCATTTGTGTTTTCTTCAATCCAGCCAGCGCTATAGCGTATCCAACGAGATTTCGCATGTTCTTCATTAAAAGATGAAGAACTCCACCAGCGGCCGTACACACCTAATCCTAGGTATTGACCCATAGTGCTAGCTCTGTCTCCTCCAGGAAAGCCCGAAAACCCACTTTCGTTTGTAGCAGCATTGTTTGGCATATCCCAGCGAGGATGTGGGGCAGGTTCAGTAGATGTACTCTTCATCTTGCCACCAGCAACATCCTCTCCACCTAAGAAAGACACTATGGATGTAAACTCAGAATTTGAAGGCACATGCCAACCTTGCGGACATAGATTATTACTGTTAACCGTTGCGTACCAATTATATAAGGCACCGTAGGTGTTTTTCCAGGAAATATTATTATCATACCAAGCAAATGCTCCAGTATTGTTAGACTCCCATAAATCATTATTTGCACCCGGAAAGTCAATTTGCGTACCATTTCTGTATCTGGTCGTTTTAAGATTTTCTTTCATCCAGCATTGTGTGCCTATTTGAATTGTTTGATATAAATTACCGTCAATATCACTTACTGACGGGGGGCAGGTGCTAGCTGATTGGAAGTTGGCTACCAAAGTACGGTTACTTGTGATGGTAAAGTTATAATTGGCATTCGTAGAAACAACGGTTGTTCCTTCTGTCCAGCTAGCAAAGGTGTAACCCGCTGCAGGAA
>PHDU01000162.1 GCA_002842755.1 Bacteroidetes bacterium HGW-Bacteroidetes-1
CTATAGTTTTCTAATGTTTCAGAATTATCAGCAACAGCTTTAATCAAACTATCAAAAGGATTCGCTGACTTTTTGATGCTTTCTTGAAAGATAAACCAAGCTGGGGTATGCACTTAACACATATTAAATAATGTAGTAATTTCGGGGGTTATGAGAATACCCGAGAATCAAATTGAATTTGAGAAAATGTTCACCACCGAGGAACAATGTTTAGATTATTTGAAAGAATTCAGGTTTCCTAAAGGATATTTATGTCGAAAATGTCAGCATAATGAATATTGGCTTAACAAGAGAGGTATAATGGTCTGTAAGAATTGCAAAAGTGAGCTTTCCATTACTTCTGGAACTATTTTCCACAGGAGCAAATTGCCACTTGTTGTTATTTTCAGAGCTATTTGGTGGATGGTAGCTCAAAAAAACGGGGTCAGTGCAGCTGGCATCCAAAGGGTTTTAGGTCTTGGCAGTTATAGGACAGCATGGGCGTGGCTACACAAATTTAGACGTCTAATGGTATTTCCGAGCAGGAACAAACTATCTGGGAAAATTGAAGTTGACGAAACCTTTGTTGGGGGCAAGAAATCGGGAAAAAGAGGCCGAGGGGCAGAAGGAAAAACATTAGTTGTAATAGCTGTTGAAATCCTGGAAAAAGGCACTGGTCGGGTAAGAATGTCAATAATTTCTGATGCCTCAAAAAAGGCACTAAAGAAATTTATAACTGAAAATATTGAAACTGTAAGTATCATAATAACAGATGGATGGAAAGGATATAATGGAACTTCAAAGAATGGATACCAACACGAAATTCAAAATAAAACCAAGTTGCTTGATGGAGAGGAAATCCTACCCAATGTTCATCGAATAGCTTCATTACTTAAAAGATGGCTCTTAGGAACCCACCAAAATTATATCGGAGAGGAGTATTTATCGTACTATTTGGACGAATATACTTTTAGATACAATAGACGCAAATCTAACAGCAGGGGACTACTTTTTCAAAGATTAATTGAACAAGGAGCTTTGCATGAACCTGTTGATTATAAATCTATTAAGCGTATGTGACATGTGCATACCCCAGATTACTTTTTTACTTTTGTTTGTAGCAATATTTACAGCAAAAATACTGAACGCGCAGGCCTACAGACCAATGTTAGTGGATAGTGTGCGTTGGATTGTTGTGTACGACCTTATGGAATCACCATGGGATGATGATATAAGATGGGAATATTATGCCCTTGGAGATACTTTAGTTAACGGGATGGATTACAAGAAAATATATCTACGTTACTTAGATACACCTCACTCTGGGCCGCCATTCAATGCTATATCGAATTACCAACTTGCTGCACTCATGCGAGAGGATACCACAGCTCGTCAGGTTTTTGGTATTCCACTCCAATTAAATTATAGGCAAACTGAATGCCCTGAAGGGCAAGAATCTTTATTGTATGATTTTTCGCTTTCGATAGGGGATACAGTATTTAGCTGCGTAATAGTATATGGTGGGTTGATTGTTGAAATTGGATATGCCTTTTTTCACGAAATCAATACGAGGTATTTACAAACCAATCATTATCAAAATTATTATGAGGGAATAGGTTCTGAATATGGATTATTCGAAGCTATGTGGCAACCTGTCAAATCATCGAATCTTTGGACTATAAGACTGGATTATTACTGCCCTACTGCAGACTGTCCATTCTTAGTTAGCACAGCTGAAATGCAAGCTAATTCAAAGATTGAAGTTTACCCTAATCCATCGAATGGTAAATTCGCCATCTGCCTACCCCAAAACCAGAATTTTCATTCGCTAAAGGTATATAGTTTCAATGGGAATTTGGTTTATACACGCAAAATGACTTCGAGTAATCTTGATAAAATTAATTTAGATATTTCTTTCTTACCGCCCGGCAGTTATATTCTTCATTTACAACTTGATGAGCCAAGTAGTATTTACACCAAAAAACTAATCATAAATAAGCGGGGCACTAATCGCTAAACCCGACCCGCTTGTGAGTCAATTGAATAATTATTAAACCGATATAAATTAATACCAGGATATGAAAACAGCTACTACACTCTTGCTTTTCCTCAGTATTTTACATTTTACCAACACTGCCCAGGTAATAGAACAAGACTCCCTGGCCTTGGTAGCCTTTTACAACAGTACAGGCGGTCCCAATTGGAATAACAACTCCAATTGGCTTACGGGACAGGTAAGTACATGGTATGGGGTGACGGTGGAAGGAGGTAGATTAATTAAAATAATGCTATATTCTAACAGCTTGAATGGTACGTTGCCAAATGAATTGGGTTTATTGACTAAATTAAATACATTAGGGATTTCAAATGAACTTGGATTGACAGGTAGTATTCCTGAGGAAATATTTAGTGTTGATAGTTTGGTTTGGTTTGGCATAGGGAATTGTGCCCTTACAGGCAAAATTCCAAATACGATTGGGAATTGTACAAATTGGTTCTGTTTTAAATTAATGTGGGATTTTGTATCTTAGCACAATAATTAGAAATGAGTCATGGATACTAAACAGATATTAGCCGGCTTAAGCCCTCAGG
>PHDU01000067.1 GCA_002842755.1 Bacteroidetes bacterium HGW-Bacteroidetes-1
ATGGTTAATACAGGAAGTGGTGTGTTTTGGCATTTACTCTGATTATCGGCAATTACAGTTAAATTCTTTTTTTGAATTGTAAGTATGGCAGGTACCCTGACACTTTCACAACCCAGTTCAGCATTTAAAGCTGTGACCCAGAAGTTATATATGCCTGCATCTGTGGCTGTCGGGCTCACTAAGGCCGTGCCTCCTTCTGCCACATTATACCATCGCAGGCTGGTACCTGCCGGGGACACTGCAGTGAGTGTCTTTGCCAAACCATCGTAAAGAACAGTAAGATTGTTAGTTGTAGGCACAGGCACCGCAGCAGGTTGTGTGAGGGTAATTTCTTCACTGGGTAAATTTGAGCCAGCAGCATCTGAAACAGTATATTCATATTCTCCGGCAGCAAGTCCGGTGGCAATAGGATTATCTGTTGTAGTTCCGGACGGATCAAAGCCCGGACCATACCAGGTTATGGTATATGGGGGAGTTCCGCCTTGTATGGTAACTGAAATTGAGCCGTCATTCGACTCGAAACAACTCAGATTACTTGCTACAAAAGTATGTGCAAGCGGACTGAATATTGAAACATCATCAATACATATACCCCAGGCACCTCCTCCTGTGCCATAAAGACCGTCAAAACGAAGGTAGATCGTTTCACCTGCATATTCGTCAAGGTCCAAAGAAATATTTAGATAGTTTGTGTTAATAACACCTCTGCCTTCAAAAACAACGACATCGAAATTAATTCCGTCTGTACTTAAAAGCACATCGAAGTCTTGTGGATAGCCTGCTGACTCCGCTCTGTAATAAGCTGAGAAAGTGTAGGTCAGGCCATCATCCGGTAGTTGAATGGGAGGCGTAATTAATGTCGAACCATTATTATTGCTATATGCCCAATGTGATCCGGTTCTTGCTGCACCATATTTGCTATCATCCCAAAGGTGATTGACCCAGCCTGTTGGAGGCCAGGATTGCTCAAAACTCTCCAACCATGGGAAGCTGGAAATTGTGGGATCAATTCCAATTCCCTGCAATGGTATGGCGCGCTGCACCTTGGCGCTCAGATTATCATTGATAACGAGGAATCCTGTTTTTGGGCCATCACTGTTGGGCGCAAAATTCACTTGCACAGTGGTTTGTTCGCTTGCTCCCAATTCAATAGGATAATCATTGTCATCAAGGAGTGTAAACTGATCGGGATCAGTACCACCTAACAGCATTGAACTTATTTCGAGCACTCCAACGCCATTGTTTCTTATAGTGAACACTTGAGGAGCAGGTGGTGCAAAAATTGAAACAGTTCCATAATCCTTTTCTGTTGGATTAGCAAAGAAAATCGGTTCTGTAGGAATGTCTTCTACAAGAAAATCATCAAAATGAATATCCATATCAGGAGTATTTCCAGAACCTTTGGTATAAAAAGCAAAGTTTACAACTCCGGTCCAGCCTTCCAATGATACAGTTACCAAATCACCAGTATTTGATGGTGTATTACCTGCCGTATATAAAGCAAGTGCATTGTCAAGATTCCATTCACCATTAATACCTTTGATTAAAACATACACTATATCTTCCGGCACCATTTGAACTGCAACTGTTCCATTCCATGTGGTGGCTGCTACTCTGAAAGATAAGCGTTTATCAACTGACCCCAAATCAATACCGGGCGAAATGAGCCAATCATTATCTACCGCATATACATTCATTTTAACGGCTTTAGAATTAGGGCTTCGGTTTGCAAAATATGTTGATTGAGTCCAGTCACTACTTGCTGGAGGGGGAAGTGGAACATCACCGTACGCTTCATACCAACCAGATGGGAGGTAAGTGCCGTTAAAATCCTGCAGATAAGGAGCAATAAAAAATGTTGTTGCTGTAGCATTTACACTTGTCGATGAGTAAACTCTGGTGGCACCATCAACAAATGACCAGGCCCTGTAATAGTACTGTGTGCCACCATTAAGATTGTTATGGTTGGGTATTTCATCGGCTGAACCAAGATAGTGTACTGTTCCTCCTCCCGGAATCTGACTTCCAAAGCCAATGATTCCTGTGGGCGTGCCAAAATCATTTGTGATGTTCCATGCCACTAAAATATTTTGGCCTAATGCATTTGCTTCTCCCGTCAAACCAATTTGAGAAGTGCTTTGAGGGGTTGCCGTCAAAGAAACAGGTGCTGATGGTAGTGTTGTTGCAGAACCGGTTAAGGGTGAAACAGTTCTGTAAACAGGACCTACACAGCCTTCTCCAGCATTGTATGCAAAAACAAAGAAATAATATGGTGTGAAAGCAGTTAGTCCTGCGGTATTAAAAGTAGTTGTGTTGGTGCCTGCATAAACAACAGTTGCATCGCCTAAAGCGTTGCCTGAAAAATAATTTGTATTGTTCTGAGGCAAGGTATTCAATGTTGGTGAGGTACTGCGCAACACAAGATGTCCTGCTGCACCAGTCGCGGCTGTATATGAACCGCTGATGGAAGTTGAAGAAGGGTTTAATACCAGAGCAGTAGGCTGACTAGCTGGAGTTGGGCATGGAGGTGGAATTAGTTCTATTTTAAAATCATCTATTCCAAAACCATAATAAGTTGCCTGAGAAAAATACTGATGGAATCCTATATAAACGACCTGTCCAATATAGTCACTTAAATTTATTGAATGTTCAGTCCAAGTCGTGTTTGTACAATTGAAATCTCCTAACTCAATTGTAAATGAAGATATATCTGAATTTGTTGTTGATAAATAAACTTTATATTTATTTGGGTAATTAGAGCTTTCAACTTTATCTTTCCAAAGTATTCGTGCATCTTTACCAATCAAATTAATAGGAGGTGTTATCATATAATCATTTTGATTACCCATTCCAACAGCGGCATAAGGGAGAGAAGGAGTTGGAGTTATATAGTTATTGCCTCGCCTCCATGTATAGCCATCGTTGTCAACATTAATAACTTTCCAGCCTAAAGGAGCGGCTGGAGTACCCGACCAGGTATCATCAAAATTCTGTTCATAAGGAAGTGTATTAATTGCTGGGTCTGCTAATGTTGTGAAACTCCAAACAGGAACTTCAGCAGCATTAATATCACCATTGTATGGCACAACTTTCCAGTAATACGGTGTACTGAAGGACAGTGCATTCGGAGGAGTATAACTTGTTGCATCACCAATATCAATTCCATTAGCGATATTAGTTGGAGGATTATTTGTTCCAAAATAGATTTTGTTTCCTGTAGAATTTGGATCATTCGTCCAGCTAAGTGAAGTATTCAAGGCGACATTTGTAGCATTAGCTGTTGGAGATGGATTGGTTACAGCAACAGGAGTTAAACCTCCCGTTTCACCCAATAATTTAAAAGCCAAATCGTAATTTAGAAGATCACGTGTTTGAGTTCCTTCTGCAAAAATCCGTGAAAGGTCTATTTCTATTCTGGTACCCGATTTTCTTACTGGGATTCGATGATGTGCAGTACCGTCACCATCCAGTGAATTCATCCATAAAAACCATGTTCCAGAGCCGTTTGCAGCATCAATTTGTACTGAAACCCAGCCGCTTTCCATGTTTACGGCGCTATTTAAAATAACTTCAAACTTATACAATGTATAGGTTGTCCACCATGGACCAACTGAAGTAACATTAGCAGTTACTTGTTGGACGCTTTGAGGTGTCGTCCAGGTTGGTTCCAATGCTACCGGGGCACCTCCTGGCACAATACTTCCAGGGATACTGGCTCCGGGATCTGCCCAGGTACCACCCTGTTCTGCAATAATATTTTCATCAGGATCTAAAATTGCATAATAATTCTCCACTGCCCAAGATCCAGCTGTGTAAACAGTTGAAATATTATCACCAGATTGGGCAGTGAAATTGTGATAGACTGGTCCTGCGCCATTTGCGAGAGTCAGATTTGATAAAACAACATTGCCGTTTACACTTACACTCACTGTCCCGCCATTCCAGCCATCTCCGTAATCGTCAACTAATGCGATCTGATGAGTGCCGCTAACAGGTGCGACTAACCCGGGATTTAAAACCTGCTCATAATCATAGAAGCGGATTATAAATGGTTCAGTTGCATTTGGAATTTGGGGTGTCCATGCGCCAATATACTTCATTGCAAGTCCATAAAATGTTATGGCCTCAATGTCACCTTGGATACCACTAAAATTGTCTGCAGCTTCATAATCCAATGGAAATGTAGGATCAAGAGCACTTGTTGGAGCACTTCCACCATTATATGCTCCTTGACTGTATATAATACTATTGGTCTGAGCGGATAATGAATACGATGCCATCATAATTATAAGGAGGAATAAAAAATTTTTCATTTTCATGATTGTTTGGTTAAAAAAAAGAAAAATAAACTCGAATTCTGGATCTAATACCCATGAGGCAGAACATAAAACCGCTTTGAAAATTTTCTTGAGCAGTTTTAATGTAATAAGGAAGGTCTGTTATGCAACATTGTCGCAAAGACAAATGCTGATTTCGATAAAAGATACTTTGATCTATGGAGGGTTCTCCGTGTTTAGAATGTAGTTTTTTTTCATACAATCGGTTTTTTTTGTCTTGGTTTATAATTAAGAATCAATAGATTGGATCAACATAATAATGTTGAAATATTTCTTGATTAGAGTTATTGCTGTTTTTTATGATCCGCTTTCGCTGCCCATAATTAAAAAATCAAAGCAATATTACAAAATTATTATTCAAAAAAAAAGTTAACAAAAAATTATTTACAAATTTATTGTTGAAAAGTATTTTTTTTATATTGTTTCCGTAGGAAAGTATATAATGTTGTCAGCAAGCGACAACTGATAGAAATAAAAAGCCTGACAACATTGCTGCAGTCAGGCTTTCATATTGTAATGTTGATTATTAGTTAATCAACACCAGGATCCCTCTTGCCGACCAGTTTCTGGCATAGCCTTCAAGAGAAATATGGTAGAAATAAATCCCGCTTCCGCTGAGATCGCTACTTTTAAGATCAAGCTGATGCTGTCCTGCCACACAATAAGCATTGGTTAAGGTAGCCATCTCCTGACCCAGATGATTGAAGACAGTCACTTTAACCTGACCGGCTTCGGGCAGCAGATAACTGATTGCAGCTGTTTCTTTGAAAGGATTAGGATAAGCTATATGCTCAAGGTTGAGAGAAGGCATTTTATCCGAAGCAGTTGTTAGTGCTGCTGAGCGAAGTTTCACACCATCTACCACTTTTACATCTGGTGATGCAAATTCAGTTTCAACATCAAGCGTCAAGAGTGTTTCCTTACTGATTTCGGAAAGTATTAGTGCTTTAACACTTAATAAAATACCGTCCTTTTCGAAAGTACGACCCTTTTGGTCCATCCATGCAATGCGTACAATGCCATTTTCATGGTCAATGTTGTATAGATCAAAACCTTCAATGGATGTTATTCTGATAAAGCGATTGTCGTAGCGAATACCCATATTCAAAGCAGCAACATTCAGCTCCTGATCCAAAATTACAGGTAGCGCGACTTCTTCACCAACATTGGCGCTGATTGCATGCGTTGAAGCAAGAACAGCATTCGTTTGCTTGCTTGCCAAAGGCTCATAGGAGGCATTTAAATCACCCTCTGCGACAAAATACACATTAAATATGTTTAGGCCGGTTTCAACTTGTGGCATCTGTCCCTCATAATAAACTGAAGTAGCATCCGATCCTGCATTGAATGTTCCATTCGGAGTGAACATAATATCCGGAGCCTGGGGATATACCATTGTTTCGTGGGCATCTACTTTGGCGCCTGCGAGGCGGAAATTGTGGGTGTTTTGAGGGAAGGGTGAGGTTTCTGGCAGCCCTACAATACGGTACAGTATTGTTAGTGCATCCAAAGAAGTTATGTTTCCGCTGCTGTTTACATCTGCAACAGCACTAAAATAGGGTGTGTAGTTATTCGATTCCGCATCCTTGATCCATGGAAAAATATCTATTTCCGGGCTTTCAAGTCCCCTGTAATTGGCGATCAAAGCATCGATCGAACTCACGCCACCCCAATTGTTCCACAACCAGGTTTCACCGAGGAGGTTGTTTGGATTTTGCTCCCAGACACGTAAAGTGTAACTGCGGCCGGCTTCAATGTTATTGAATTCATAATAGGATGAAAGATTGGTAACAGCATTGTATTTTACCATTTGACGAGGCCGTACAGGCACCCCGTTTTCAAAGAGTTGAACATAAAATACACGGTTATTATCCGGTGATGGTATCAGGGTTTCAAGTTCATTGAAGTACTTCAGTTGTCCTGCAATTTTTTCAAGCTGACCACCCTCGGTTAAATCCAACACAATAATATTTGTAAGTCCGCCCAATGGATTTGAGGTATTGGTCTGACCCCAGAAACCATCATTTGAGGTTTTTGCCTGAACAATATTGCCTGTGATTAGACTTCTTTCTTCTATCCTTCTTACACCGGAAGGATTCAGATTAGGCACAATGCCTCCCCATGACCCGTTTGATTCGGCAACATCCTCACGATAAAATGAAGGATAAGTTGTGTTTGTTGCATAGTCAACACCAGTGGTTTCGATGCTCGTTCCATAAATTGGTCGTCCAAAACCATTTACATTGTCGTATATAAATGCAAAGTTTTTCGGCCCGGCTTCTGAAATTGCTCTGATACCTGTTCCTGAAACTTCATCGCTCGATTGTCCAAAACTCAATACAGTCACACCCTCTGTTGTAAGATAATGTGAAGATGAAGTGCCACTCATCCCATCATTCAGGCGGATGCGCATATAAACTGTATTTCCGGGTGTATAACGCTCATTTCCTGTCGGTTCAATCATAAACCAGCCAGTATGAATGCCCAATGCATCGGTAGTAAATATACCATATTGACCCACTGTATTAAATCCCGGATTCGTGCTACGATAGAAGTCATTCTGACTTGTGAAAATAGGATTTCCAGCTCCTGTGGCAGTTGGACCATCGTCAGAACTTACTGCCTGATTGATGTAACGGTAAACGCTGTTTGGTTTCAGATTGATGATCGTAGCCCTGAAAGCAAAAGGAAGACGGTTGTTATTTGTGCCATTTAAACCTTGCATATACTTAGGCAACAATTCGGTTATCAATGCTACTTCACCCAAAGTGGTTGCACTTCCCTGCGGTACTATACCATTAGTTTTGTAGTTAATTTGATAACTCGAACCATTGTAAGGGAAGATTTTAAA
Organism: Bacteroidetes bacterium HGW-Bacteroidetes-1; assembly: GCA_002842755.1. Taxonomy (GTDB): domain Bacteria; phylum Bacteroidota; class Bacteroidia; order Bacteroidales; family F082; genus JALNZU01. The sequence continues at coordinate 7,189 of PHDU01000067.1, forward strand.
GAAATAAGTTGTTTCAGGATTCAGATCTGTAAAAGCAATATTTTGTATTCCCTGAGCTACATTTTTAACCAAAAGACCGTCTGCTTCAGGAACACCATCTGCAGGGGCTTCAATTGCTGCAAAACCAACTGTACTTCCTTTGATCAGATAAGAGGATGAAGTCGGTACAGCATCAAGCCAGTTCGCTGTCAACTGTGTCATTGAATTCACTGAAGCCGTAAAGCCAGAAACATGGTTCAGTGGCTCAACGGCAGGTGCCTCTATATTTCCGGTAAGCGCAACATTTTTAGGTGTTGCATCCACTGAACTTACTACAACATTCTGTGCATAAATGCCGACAGTTAAACCGCTTTTCAGTCGCACAAAAATTTGTGTTGCACCTACTATTCCATCAGCGGAAGGAATCTGAACAGTATTCTGAGCTGTAAACTGATTTCCTCCAGTCAGTGAAATTTCATAGGAAGCAGGCGCTGTAATTGTTACCGCCGAAATAAGTTTTGAACCGCTGACCGTAAATCCCTGTTCAGCTGATGGACCAAATCCTTCCACATAGGTAAATCCTTGAAGCGCGTTAGGAGAAACAACAACATTAGGTGTTGGATCAAGATCCAATACAATAATTTCAGTTAAACCACCTGTAGGATTTGCGGTTTGTACTTGTCCCCATAAGCCATCAGCAGAGGTTTTAACCGAAACAACACCGCCGGTTGTAAGACTTCTTTCTTCAATTGTTCTGATTCCGGAAGCATTAACATTAGGAACAATGGTTCCAAATGCACCATCAACACCACTAACCTCGGTTCTATAGAAAGAAGGGTATGTTGTAAGGGCAGCGAAATCAATGCCTGTAGTTTCTATATTTGTTCCCGCAATCGGGCGGGTGTTGCGTTCATTTGCCCCATATAGGAAAACGAAATTTTTTGCATTAAAATTTGAAACTGCTCTTAGCCCGGTACCGGCACTTGCGTCAGACTCTGCGCTAAAACCGAGCATTGAAATTCCAGATGTCGTAAAATAATGTACTACTGAAGTTCCATCAGCTCCATTATTTAGTCTAACACGCATAAATACCTCATTTCCTGACGAAAACCTTGCATTTGTTGTAGGTTCAAGCATAAACCATGAACTTGCTTCACCATTTATATCAGTTGTAAACTCACCATAATTTCCAACACTAGACAAACTTGGTGAAGTTGTCCGGAAGAATGTCCCGTTTTCATTTACATAAATCGGATTTCCGGCACCATTTGCCGTAGGGCCATCAATAGCATTCACAGCCTGATTGATAAATCTATATGTTGAATTCGGTAAAAGGCCTGTGAAGCTAAGACGGAAAGCAAAAGGCAATCTGTTAGTGCTGGTGCCAAAAGTCAAAGGAAGTAAATCTTCAGAAAAATCAGGTCCTGAAGGAGTGATAGCTATTGCCTGAGGAACTTCTCCACCAGTTTTGTAATTTATCTGAGTGTCACTACCGTTGAAAGGGAATATTTTATAATAATAGGTACTTGAAGCATTCAAATTTTCAAAAGCATAGGATTCGACACCCTCTGCAACTTTCCCAACTAACCCAGAGCTGTTCTCTTCAATCCCATCAACTGGTGGTAAAATATTTTCAAAGCTTCCCAAACTTCCTTTTATAAGATATCCATCCGCCTGAGGCATTGCATCAACCCATGAAACCATTACTTTATTGAAACTTTCAGCTTCAGCTTCGAAAAGAGTTACATGATTTGTTGGCTCAGGAATTCCTGCCAACACTGCCCCATTAAGGAGAACAGTAAGCGTTTGAGCACCTTCTGTCGAGATAAATACAGTCTCATCATTATAATTTCCAGTAACTAAACCGCTCTTTAACCTCACATAAACACTGGCATTAATGCTTGAGGCTTCATTTGGACCCAGATAAATGCTATTAACTGGTTCAAAGCCTACACCACCCACCAATGAGATTTCATAATTAGAAGGTGGAATTACAGACGCACCTGAGCTTAAGTTGGAGCCGCTAACAACAAAAGATTTAATTTCAGAAGGGCCATTCCCTTCAACATAAGTAAAACCATCCAGTGTATTTGGGCTTACAGCAAGTGTTGGGGTCTGTTTAAAATCAAGGACAATAACGTTGGCATTTCCTCCTGTTGGATTAACGGTGTTGCTGGCTCCCCATACACCATTTGGTGAGGTTCGCCTGGAAACTATCTCACCATTTGTGTTGCTATGCTCCTGAATCAATTTTACACCATTCGGGTTAATATTTGGAATAATTCCACCCCATGCTCCATCATCACCAGCAACATTATCCTGATAAAAAGAAGACCATGATGTTGCGGAAAAATCGATGCCTGTTGTTTCAATACTGGAACCATAAAGGGGTCTTCCTGTCCCTGTTGTATTGCTATATAGGAAGATGAAATTTTTCGGGCCAGCATTAGACACAGCGCGAATGGCAGTACCCTGATTTTCGTTGGCTGTTGTGCCAAAATTAATTACTTTAACGGGATTGGTTGTTGTGAGATAAGTAACCGCAGTAGTTCCATCGTTTCCATCATTTAATCTGATGCGCATAAACACTTCGTTTCCAACGGCGAACCGGTCGTTCCCGGTAGCTTCATTCATAAACCAGCCTGTGAAAGAACCATTAGCATCTGTTGTAAGAGTCCCATAAGCGCCTAATGATGAAAATGATGGGTTTGTTGATCTCGTAAAAGTTTGATCAGTATTCACAAAAATAACATTGCCAGCTCCATTGTAAGTTGATATATCTGTATTGATTACAATTTGATTAATATACCTGTAGGTAGTGTTTGGCAAAAGATTATCAAGTTTTACTCTAAATGCAAAAGGCAAGCGATTATTGTTTGTTCCACTTACACCCTGTATATATTGAGGAAGGATTAATTCGGTCAATGCCGGACCGGGGATAATTGTTATGATGTTACTGACAGCTTGTGTCAACCCTTCAGAACTCGCCTGAAGTGTATAAATTCCAGGCTGATCAAAGCTTATATTATTAAAGGTGGCGATTCCGTTAACAGCAGTTTGAGTGAGTGTGCCTGAAATATTACCCGGTCCTGAAGCTTTGATCAAGGTTACATCACCTGAAAAATTTCCATCAACAGCATTGTTAATATTTCTTGCCTCAACTGTAAACATTCCAATTCCTAATCCTTGCTGAGCGCTTTCGGGAAAACCAACAAAAAACAAATGCGTTGCTGGAGCAGAAACAGCATAAGACAACTCTGAAGAAGTTGTTGCTGCTGATTGATTGTCAGTTGCAGAAATTGAATAAAAAACTATTGAACCGTCCAGTTGAGCAGGAATAGCAGTTTGAGTGGTATATGTGCCATTACGCTCAAGAACCATGTTGATTTGATTACTTAATTCGCCTGATTGTAATCCCCAGTTCAAAACAACGCCAGTAATTGTTCCGTCAGTGTCATTTGCATCAACTGAAATATTCACAACATCTGAAGGTGTAACTTTTGTAGGAGATTGGGTTATATTGGTTAAAACAGGCGGTAGATTTTCACCTTCCCCATAAATTGTCCAGGAGATATCGTCAATAATGATTTGTAAACTTGTTTTGTTAATAAGTTTGATAACAAAGTTTTCTGCAATATCAATGTTATTAACCTCAAAAATGTGTTCATCATAATCATCAAAAGGAACAGAAACGCCTTTGGATACATCATTAATGAACAATTCAACTTGTCTGTTGCCACCACTTGTGAATCCTTTATAAAGCTTAACACTAAAATTTCCTATTCCACCTGAAATTGGTTCAGAGGTAATTGAGCTAATGTCAGAAACCCTTCGAAGCATTAAAGCGGGAAGATCGATGCCAGAATTATTTGCGTCACTATTACCATCTCTGGAAGCAATATAAGACCAGGTAATTCCATAATTACCTGTGAAAGAATTTGAGGAATATGAAGTTGTCGCGTTTGAATTATCAAAGTTTTCTATCATTATATTAGGATCTAAAACACTTCCGTTCAGCGTAACGTTTACATCAGAAGCTCCAGATGAGGAGATTTCAATTGTTTGACTATCATAGTTACCTATTGACAGACCCTGTTTTAATCTTGCAAATATTATTGTACTTGGAACATTTCCCCTGCTTAGACCAAGAACTAAAGGCGTTGATTGATAAGAGATGTCATCCAATGATATCTCATAGCTAACTGGAGGTGTAATATTTATATCTGAACTTAGATCAACTCCTTCTAATGTAAATGTTTGCGCTTCTGTTGGTCCTTCTCCTTCGATATAAGTAAAGCCAGAAAGTAAAGTAGGAAAAACATTGAGAACTGGTGCAGGTGTCCCTGAAAACGATGTCCAGGATATATTGTCAAGTTTTACTTGAGCAGCTCCAGTCGATTTAATTTCCAGAATTACATTGCCAGTTTGGTTTATTACTTGGCTGAATACTTCAACTGTATTCGAGGTTGAGTTTACGCTAAATGAAGCTATCAAATTTGAATTTACATACACCTCCAGAGATCGTGCACCTGTACCAGTGAAGGCTCTTACATAATTAAATGACAACAGACCCATTCCTCCTACATATGTGGGTGAAATTAGATTTCTGTCACCACCATTTCCCCAACAGATGGCTTTTCCATCAATAGTCTGATCAGTTCTGGCACCTAGAGCATTCCATTGAACATTATCGTCACCAGTCCAGCTTCTTTGCAGATAGCTGCTAGCAGAATTTGTTGGCACATTTGTAAAAGATTCTATTCCTTGCCCCCATCCTCTCAATCCAATAATGAGCAATAAGGCCAAAAGACTCTTAAGCAGTAATTTTTGTTTCATAACTATCATTTTTATTTTGATAAAACTAATTTGTATTTACAGAATGGGATATTTGCTGAAAATCAAAAATGTAAGATATTTAAGGAGCATTAAAAAGATAATTATTATTAACTTATTTAATTCTAGTATGTTATAATGAGGTAAATTCAATTTAGACATAAAAGGTCTAAATTGAAATCACTAAAAATGGCGAAAAACAAAGTTAAATATTATTATTAAGAAAAAGCCATGAAAACAGTATGTTGTTTGTTAACAATTTATCAATTTATTGTAAATTGAAGTTTGAATCCAGAGGTAAGTATACTCCAGAAGAAGTGATGATAGATGGGAACAAATTAATTTAGAATATCCGAAATCGAATTTACATTTATTATTCTCTTAAGCATTAGCGATAAATTTTCAATGCTTTTCATTCAGCTGACTGATAACAAAGGGCATCTTTTCGAGGTTGAAGGGCTTGCTTATAAAACCATTGATGCCTGCTTCAACACATTTTTTTCGGTCATTGCCCAAAGAGTTTGCACTTAATGCCACAATAAATACAGGCCTTGAATTGCGCTGAGTCTCGATTTTACGGATTTGTTCCGTTGCGGTAATACCATCCATCACCGGCATCTGAATATCCATCAAAATAAGGTCATATTTATTTTTCTCGAATTTTTCAACTGCAATTTTACCATTTTCGGCAACATCCACCTCAAAACCTTGATTGCGCAAGCTGAACATCGAAACTTTCTGATTGATGATATTATCTTCAACCAAAAGCACTTTGTTAAAATGGTTTTGCATCAAGAGATCAGGCTCGGTTCCCATCCGGAGATTAACGGTAAACCAAAAATTTGACCCAATATCAGCTTCACTTGTAAAATCTATACTTCCACCCATCATCTCGACAAGTTTTTTCGAAAGAGACAAACCTAGACCAAGACCACCAAAATCACGTGTATTTTCTTGATCTCCCTGATGAAAAACATTCCAAATGCATATTTTTTGATCTTCGGAAATGCCTTTACCCGTATCGGTGAGGGTAAACTTTAGCAAACAAGTTTTTTCCGAATTTTCAATAAGCTCACATTGGAGGATTATAGTGCCTTTTTCTGTAAACTTGAACGCATTGCTAAGTAGATTGTTGATGATTTGTTTTAAACGATTTGTATCTCCTCTTAAAACAAGTGGTATATTTTCGCCGACATGCGCGGAAAATGATATTCCTTTTTCTTTACATTTCTTACGATAAAAGTTTAATGTTGGGGTTAGTTCATTTATTAAGTGGAAGTTTATCTCATCCAAATATAGTTTGTCTGATTCAAGTTTGGTATAGTCCAATACATCGTTAATCAATGTTGAAAGATTTTGAATAAGCATCTCACTGTCTGTAATTAACTCCATTTGACTTTCAGTCAACTTGTCTTTCTTTAGCTGGTTTGTTAAACCAAATAAACCATTGAGAGGAGTGCGGATTTCATGGCTTATATTGGCCAGAAATCGTTGCTTGGTTTCAATGGCACTTTGCGCATATTTTTCTAAATTCTTTACATTGTTATCGTAATCAAGGAGCCTTGCGTTCTTTTTATCGAGTTCCTTTCTTAATCTTCGAATGTTAAGAGTTAGTTGAACAATAAGGGCTATTGCTAAAACCAAAAGAAACCAAACCAGATGCGGGATTTTAATGCTGTTTATGAAAAGCAATCCATCCAACCTTGTGAAAAGGTCAGTATTCATGTAGCCATTTGATAAAGTTGGTTTCATTTGAATACCAATGTCCAACGATTCAAAAATTAAATCTACGTACCGAAAAAAAAATAGTGAATACGAGATCATGGCATTGATTAGAGTGTAACCTGTTCAACTGACAAATAATATGCCATGAAGTAAAGTCAATTATGTGCCTGATTTTTAAAGACTAAATTAAAGGTGTCCGATACGAAATTCCTAATTTTGGAAAAAATGTCTCATTTTAGGATATTTTAACGCTTTTATTTTTTGAATAATTAGATAAAGCAATTGATACTTTTCTGAACATACAAATGAAAAAAGTGTTTGATATTAAGCTTCCGAAAATACATTCTTAAATTTGACGTTAATTTCATGGTGAAAATGGATTTTATAATGATAGTTATTGCACTTACACTTGTTTCATGTGAGCAGGATGATGATATTAAAAGCTTGAAACCGCTGCCATTGCCTGAAATTAATATTTCTGATACTACCCTTCGTTACCTCGCTTTGGGAGACAGCTATACAATAGGTCATGATGTTTCTGAGGCTGAGCGTTGGCCTGTCCTTTTGGCCGAGGCCCTTAAAGCTCAAAATTTTGATGTTGACCCCCCCCGTATTATTGCCCGAACAGGATGGGCAACGGATGAGCTGAGCCTTGCAATTGATAAGGAGCAGATCGAAGATACTTTTAATATTGTATCCTTATTAATTGGTGTTAACAACCAATACCGTGGACGCAGTGCAGAGAGCTTCCGTCCGGAATTTAATGCATTGCTAGGCAAAGCTGTTGCATTTGCAGGCAATGATACTTCCCGTGTTTTTGTTTTGTCTATTCCCGATTGGGGTGTAACTCCTTTTGCTGATGGCCGTGACCGCGATAAAATTGCCCGTGAAATTGTTGCCTTTAATGCTGTGATTAAGGAGGAAACGGCCTTAAGAAATATTTTATTTATTGATATAACACCTATTTCACGAGAAGCTGCTTCAGACCTTAGCCTGCTTGCTCCTGATCAATTGCACCCTTCCGGAATTATGTACAGCAGATGGGTTGATGAACTATTGCCTGCTTTATTGTTGAAGTTGAAAAAGCCGTAAAAACTATGGATAGTATAGAATCTTTTAAGAATCAGGCTGGCGAATTAGATCGCATCGATACATTATCAGCGTTTCGTTATCATTTTGCCCCTCAGGATGAGCAAATTATCTATCTTGATGGGAATTCTTTGGGAAAACTTCCTATTAGAACAAATGCATTGTTGCATAAGGTAGTTACGGAGCAATGGGGTCAGCGGATGATAAGAAGCTGGAACGAGAACTGGATGGGGCTTTCGCAACATTTGTCTTCAAAGATTGCACGAATTATCGGGGCTGAACCCGATGAGGTTTTTGTTGGCGACAATACTTCAGTCAATTTTTACAAACTGGCTTTTGCTGCCTTGAAGTTTCAGAAGGAAAGAAATAAAATCGTTACAGATAACCTCAATTTTCCATCTGATTTGTATTTATTACAAGGGCTTGTTTCGCATCATTTTGCAGATCATTCTATAAATATGATGCTCAGCGATGACGGTATTTCTCTAAACACCAAAAAAATTGAAGAAATATTAGATCATAAAACTGCATTACTTACACTAAGTCATGTTGTTTTCAAGAGTGCTTTCATGTATGATATGGGGATAGTAAATGAATTGGCTCATAAATACAATACGCTTGTATTGTGGGATTTGAGTCATTCCGGTGGATCTGTTCCTGTCAGACTCAACGAAACGAATGCGGATATGGCTGTAGGTTGTACCTATAAATATCTCAATGGAGGACCTGGTGCACCTGCTTACTTGTACGTTCGAAAAGATTTGCAGGAAAAGCTATTCAATCCAATTCAAGGTTGGTTTGGACACAATGAGCCCTTTGCTTTCAACCTGGATTATAAAGCCCGTCGTTCCATTGAGCGTTTTGCAGTTGGAACCCCTGGAATTTTATCCATGGCTGCAATGGAACCTGGCCTTGATCTCATTCTTGAAGCCGGAATTGAAAACTTGCGTTTGAAAAGTATGGCGCAGAGTACTTTTATGCAGCAGATGATTTATTCACACTTGATACCTTTAGGGTTTTCTTTTGCTTCACCTGAAGATTCACAGCACAGAGGATCGCATCTAAGTTTGCAGCATTCTGAAGGCTATCGAATCAGTAAGGCAATGATATCACCAAAGGTTGGCTCTCCTATTATTATTCCTGATTTTCGCCCACCGAATAATATTCGCCTTGGAATAGCTCCACTTTATAATACTTTCACCGAACTTTTTGAAACTGTAATAAGAATGCGAACTATTGTTGTTGAAGAACAGTACAAACTTTATAATGAAACAGTTGAAGAAGTGACTTAATGTTTTTATGACATGAGTTTTGAAAACACTTTGGTCTCTTCAAATTGTTCAGATATAGTTTTAATCAATACAGTGATTGGGATGGAAAGAATTAAACCAGGCATACCCCACATAAACCCCCAAAACATTAACATCACCAGTACAGATATTGTGTTTATCCTGAAGGACTTACCCATCATAATGGGTTCAAAAACAGATCCGAAAATCAGTTGAACACTTGTTAATAGCAAGCCAATAACTAAAACTGTTCCCGGTTGGTTTATTTCTATAAATACAAATAGAATCGTTATTGCTGTTGAGATTATTGAGCCAAGCAATTGAATAAAGTTCAATGCAAATGCAAGCAGCCCCCAAAAAAGAGGAAAACTGATTCCAAAAAACCAACAGATTAATCCAAAGCTAATTCCCGTAAAAAAACTTACAATAAACTTGACTTTTAAAAACTTAACAATACTTTTCTCAATAACCATATAGGTTCTCACCGATCGCATTTTGGTATTGAAAAGCGTTTGACCCATCATTGTTTCCAGATTCAGTGAGCCAGCAAGAAGCAATATCAGAAAGAACAGCGTTAGTAAGATGAAACTTGCCGTTTTTTGAATCACACCAATGGTTTCGCCAAAACTTGCATAGATGGTTTCAGAAACTTGCTTGCTGAGTAAAATGCTTTTTATGGCGCTTAAATGTGTGCTGGTATCGATTCCCAGAATTTTTGCATAGGGGGCAATGGTTGTTCCAACCTTAATATCAAGCTTTTGGTACAGTTCTTCCTTGTTTTCAATAAATTCTTTCCCTGACTGCTTAATGAGAAAAATTCCAAGAAATATTGCGGATGAAACAATGAGCAGCATCAATCCGATGGCAAGGAATCTTGGAACATGCCTTTTAAGCATCCACCGCATGAAAGGCATAAACAACAATGTGATAAAAAAGGCAACCATGAGCGGAGCAAAAATGAAGGAAAGCAGACGAAGTATATAAAAAATTAAAGGCAATACAATGACTATTAGTAACTTATTGGTCGTGGATGTATCATGTATTTTTAGTAATGTCATCTTTATTGTCTATTAATAATTCTTGTTTTATGGATGGTTTGAAGTGGAATTGTAAAAATTTATTTTAATTGTACTTGCCTGAGTCGGGTCTGAAAAGCATGTACTTTGTTGAAAATGCGATTACATGTGATTTAATGAGTGCTTTTTGTCCTGATAAAGCAACAAAACGGAAACTGTTTAGTTTTATTTCTCTATTGCGAATACCTCTCATCAAATCCCTTTTTTCAAAAGTGCATTTGAAATGTTTTAGGTCTTCTGATATCGTATTTGACACATCCGTAATTTCTAGTGCTTCCAGACTGAATCTTGTGAATTCACCTTTGGTATCAATAAATTCTACCGCTGTCTCAGGCATAAATGAGAATGCTGTCAGATTTTTTACCGACAATTCAATTGTAGCAGTTTCAAATCTTGGGTTATGCTCGGTGACTGTTAAACTTTTATCCCCTGATATTTGTTCTGAAACTATATAGGAGCGGGGAAATCTTAAATACCACCGCCTGAATAATAGCGCTGCACCAGCAAGTGCGGCAAGAACAAGAAATACAATGGAGTTTTTATCCATGACAAAAAAATTAATTATCTGACCTATTCAGTTCAAATATTTATGAGTTTCTAATTAGGATTGAAATACGAACTGATAAAACATATAACCCATTTTCAATAACCAATTCAATCATAATTTAACTGCAAAGATACGCTTCAAAAATGCATTATGATTTTTTTTATACCCAAGAAAAAAAATTACTTATTGCCGCCTGAATTCCGCTCACATCCATATAGTCATCTATATGAAGGATGTTTTACTGCTTTTGTGCTTTAAGGTTGTATGTGGACTGCCTTTAGTTCATGTTTCAAAAATAGGTTTTTTTTCTATTGTACTTTTGCTGGTTCAAAAGTACAAAAATCAAGCGCGAACGGAACTTCCTCCCGCTCTGAAAAAACAACGCAAATCCAGCGAACCATCACCCTGAAGGGCGAGATGGCCTCTTATCAGAGG
>PHDU01000163.1 GCA_002842755.1 Bacteroidetes bacterium HGW-Bacteroidetes-1
TTTCATGATGAAATGATTAAAATGTGTTCTATAAAAATACGAAAAACACTACCTTTACGCAATAAGATGGCCCGCGTGAGCGGGATTTAGTTCAACAAAGGCTAAACGCTATCGGGCGCATGGTTGTGAGGAGACAGATTGTAAATTTATCTATAATTCTGCTGGCCGGAAAGAGATATTTTCAAAACTGCCCGCCAGCGCTTAGCCTCAACCGTTGTGTGTCAGCTTAAAAAAGACAGCGTAACAAGATAATGAACTGAAAAACGAGAAAAATATGATACCTGATTACCAAACATTAATGCTTCCATTACTGAAACTCGTTTCGGACGGACAAGAACATAAATACAGAGACATAATTGAAAGTTTAGCGATTGAGTTTGAAGTTACGGACGAAGAAAGGAAAGAGCTTTTGGCAAGCGGTAATCAAGCAATTTTTGACAACAGAGTAGGTTGGGCAAAAACATATTTAAAAAAGGCTGGACTTCTTGACTCACCGAAACGTGCGACTTTTGTAATTACAGACATAGGCAGACAGACACTTTCAAAAAATCCTGACCGAATAGATGCAAAATATTTAAGACAATTTCCTGCATTTTTAGAATTTCAAAATGCTTCACGCAATGATAACGAATCAGAAGAAGAGATTGCAACAATAGAAATTCACGAACAGACACCTGAAGAAAATCTTGATAAAGCATACCAGAGAATCAGAAAATCATTAGCATCTGAATTACTAAACAAAGTTATTGAACTTTCACCTGCATTTTTTGAAAGACTAGTAGTTGAATTGTTAGTTAAAATGGGATACGGTGGTTCGATTAAAGATGCTGGAAAAGCAATGGGGAAAAGTGGTGACGAAGGTATTGACGGAACAATTAAAGAAGACAAACTCGGACTAGATATAATTTACATTCAAGCAAAGCGCTGGAAAACTGGAAATGTAGTTGGCAGACCAGAGATTCAAAAATTTGTTGGAGCACTTGCAGGACAAGGTGCAAAAAAAGGAATTTTTATAACGACTTCAAATTTCACAAAAGAAGCGTTGGACTACACACCAAGAAACGAGACCAAAATTGTCCTAATTGACGGAGAACAGTTGGCTCAACTTATGATTGATTATAGTCTAGGTTGTACAACACAACAGACTTACGAATTGAAAAAACTTGACAGTGATTATTTTGGAGAAGAATAATGAAAGAAATAAAAGCCGAACACACAACACACAATATAGCCAATAAGGGTTTCAGTGGTATGCGAAGGGTTGTAGCCCGCTTCAACTTTTCGTGTAACTTGATAGGAAATCGCCCGCAATCCCTTACTGGCCATATTGTAAAACGTTAACGGTCAGTTTAATCGCAACTTGAAACGGTTTCGCTTTTTGAAAAAGTATTATTTTGACGGTTTTGGCTTCTTGAAACAGTTTTGTCGTTTGACAAAGCCGAGCCGTTTGACAGGTTTTAAAAAATTGGTTTTTAGGTCGGTTCGCTTTGACAAGTTTTCGCTTTTTGAGAGACAAACGGCGATTATTCTGACAGAGACAAGTAAAAATAAATTGATATGAAAAATAAAGAAACACTTTTAGCTTTTATTTTTGGACTATTTACCATTGTAACATGGTTTTTCCCTAGCGACACAGACATTAAAGTTAAAATTGCTGTTTTAATCATAACCGTATTATCAATTGGACTTATTTATTTGAAGGAAAAGTTGTCATTTTTTTTCCGTCAGTACTGGCAAGAAATCCTTTCATTTCTTCTTGTGACAATGTTTGGAATCTTGTTTTATAGTGCCTATCATCAATTATTGTTACCAGCTTCAATTCTGTTATTGACAAGCATATCCATATCTTTACTTATAACTTTTAAGTACGGACAGGTACATGTTTTCAAATTTAAAAGCTTAGTTAAACAAATCCAGTTTAATGAACCTTGGAATTTAAACCATTGGGGAAGTGTTTGTGCATCAATTCAAGAAAACCAAATGATATTCAAAGGAACTACTGCACCTAAAGGAACAGATGGTTCTCACATTAATCTTCTTAATTTACTTGAGATTGGTAATACTTACGAAATTGTTTGTAATGCTAAATCTTCTTCCGGGACAACAGGACTTTTTCAACTCTGGTGTCACGACAATACCGGAGAAAAAATTTATGGTTCAAATGCAGCAACCCCATATAATACTCCTTCAACAAAAGGAGATGTGATTAAACTTTTATTTCGAGCAGATTACAACTCTAATATCAGAATACATTTACAGTACACGCCTGGTCAAGGACAAATAATAGTTTCTGATGTTAGAGTTTATAAACTTGGAAATTGAAAACCGAACCGTTAACAAACGCTATAGCAAATGCGGGTTTGCGTGTTTGTTGAAACATTTGAAATCTTTATATACATTTGTGCTGGCAGACAGTTGAGCAGCAATCTAATCCCGCACTTGCCATAGCGTCATCCGTCAGACTGTCTAAAAACCCATTCCACAAGCATCAATATACAATAATAAAAAATTGATAAGTATTGAAGAACAATTGTTATTTATAAGGTAATT
>PHDU01000068.1 GCA_002842755.1 Bacteroidetes bacterium HGW-Bacteroidetes-1
TAAGCCTGCCTGCGCCGATGATACTGCAGTGAAATGTGGGAAAGTAGGTCGTCGCCACCCCTTAACAGAAACCCCGATCAGTTTTACTGGTCGGGGTTTTTTGGTTGTATTGAAAAAGCTTTTACACTTTAATGTCACTCCTTGTTACTACCCTTTGAACCACATCCAACCTTGCTTGATTTTTTTGTTTAGCCAGCACAGGCCTTGTTTTAATCACAGCCTTTTTTAATAATGGAGATAAATGATCCTTAGAAGACAAATATTCTATTTAATGTAAGGTTTTTGAATAATGGGTATTAAATTTATGATTACATAACCTTCATCTAATCAGTATTATAAGACATTTTATTTTGCTCTTTTAAAACTTCATTTTAAAATAGATGGAAGATCATACCAGATATGTTTAATTTTACCCGAAAATTTATTTGAGAAGATGTTTGAATTGATTAGTAAAGTGTTCTTTCGACAATTATTGGCGATTCTATGTTATACAATATTTATACCTATTTCTGCACAAACATTGCCTGATACAATAAAAATTGATTCCACAGAGGTGCTCTTTTTTAACAGAAGCTTTGATAGTTTATATCTGGGTAAAATTAGTTCTGTTGATACCAGCTTAAATACCGTTTCGCAGTTTGATGTGCTTTCAAGAAGTATAGAAACGATATCTACACTGAGTAATGCAGGAACTGCATATAAGAGTCAACTATTTTCTTTACCTTTTAATAATGGATTTGATATGGAGCAACATGCTTTTTCAAAATACATATTCAAGAGTAATGATGTTGAATATTTAGATCCGTTCTTGCCTTTTACTGAACTTAATTATATGATGGGTTCAAAGAAAGAACAACAATTAAATGCTCGCTTTAACCGACAAATGGCTCCCAGACTTTTTTTAGGAATGGATTTTCGACTGATCAGTTCTCCGGGATCCTATAAGAGTAATGGTATAGAAAACAATACAGTCTATTTTACTTTGCGTTATAGTGTTAAAAATGAAAGATATGGAGTGCTTGGAAATTATAGGCACAGTAAACTGGTTATTAAGGAAAATGGAGGTATATCAAATGATGAAGACTTTGAAAGCAATCAGGAGACTGACAGAAGAATTATAGATGTTAATTTGACTGACGCTAATAACACTTTGAAGCAATCTGGTTTTTCGTTAGAGCAGTATTTCATATTATCGCCACCTCAGAAAAAACTTCCTGATAGTGTTGAGTCTGATCAACGTTTTCACCTTGGACGAATTACTCATCAGATGGAGTATCTGCGCAATCAGCTTATTTACAATGAAAAGAATTCGCTTCTCGATTTCTACAAGCCTTATGATATTATTCTTGATTCAGCAAGAACATACGATAGTATTTATCAGGCTGCTTTGCGCAATAGATTTTACTGGAGTAATCTGAGTTATAAAAAGCATAAGGAAGATATCCCTTTTTATATTTATGGAGGCGTGGAGCTTCTAAATGCTTTGCAAAGTGATTCTACCTTTAGTAGAAAAATATGGCAAGTAAATCCTTTTGGTGGCGTTCAGATTTCTTTGTTTCGATCATTTTATGTTGACGGAACAGTGAAATTGATTACGGGCAATTATTCTGCAGCTGATTTCCATTTTGATGGTGGAATTAAGCAATATCTGGGGACTGAATCCCGGAATTTGGGGAGTTTGTTTTTTAGGATAAAACTAATGAATCAGTCACCAACTTGGTTTCAAGAACGCTATTATTCGAATCATTTCAGGTGGGTGAATGATTTTAATGCTTTAAAGAATATAAGCTTTAAAGCAGGTTACAACATAAAAGGTATTACTCTTGGTGGAAATTTTCATATCATCGATAAGCATATTTATATGAATTCCGATGCACGACCAAAACAAACTACTGGAACGATAAAAGTTATTCATTTGTTTTCAAATTTTCATTTCCATCCTGGCAAATTTGATATCTATGGTACTTTTAATTACCAGATAAGTGATAACGATACGATTATTCACTTGCCAACTTTTTCTTCCAAGCTTAGATTTGCATTCACACAGGAAATTTTTGCAGGAGCTGCTACACTTCAACCTGGTTTCGATCTAAATTGGTTCAGCAGTTATTATGCAGATGCCTACATGCCGGCATTGCGCTCTTTTTATATTCAAAATGAAAAAAAGGTAGGGAATTATCCTTATCTGGATGTCTATCTGGCTTTGAAAGTCAAACGTGCCCGCATTTTTGTGCAATATGCCAACGTGATTGGTCTAGCAGGAAACTATACCTATTATACAACTCCACACTATCCTATGCGTGATGCTCGGTTCTATTTTGGAGTTAGCTGGCGTTTCTATAAATAATGAGATTATTTAAAACCACGAACTTTTTTGATCTGATCATAAGCTTCCGAAACCTGCTTAAATTTTTCTTCTGCAGCATTCCGTATTTCATCTCCCAAATGATTCACTTTATCTGGATGAAACTTTAAAGCCATATCCTTGTATGCTTTTTTTACTTCCTCATTGCTCGCTTCGGGTGTAACTTCTAAAATTTTGTAAGCTCCATCAGTTTCCTTAATGAACATTGCCTTAATGGAAGCAAAGTCAGCTGGTTGGATTCCCATAAAACCTGCAATTGTTACCAATAGATTCAATTCAACAG
Organism: Bacteroidetes bacterium HGW-Bacteroidetes-1; assembly: GCA_002842755.1. GTDB lineage: Bacteria > Bacteroidota > Bacteroidia > Bacteroidales > F082 > JALNZU01. Next base: position 2,649 of record PHDU01000068.1, read on the forward strand.
GTGTTAGTTGACCGTCAGCACGAGAAATGTTAAATAGGTAATGCAGAAGTTGCAGCTTTGAGGCGTACTCCATGAACTGCCCGATCTGCATTGACACTTCGCGTACATTAATTTCTTGTTTTAGAATCTCGCGAAGCATAAGAATATATTCTTCAGAAGCCTCCTTTCCAAAGTTTTGTAAAAAAAAGCCTTTTACATAGTCAAGCTCAGAACGCTTTACACTACCATCTGCCTTCATAACCGCAGCTGACAAAATAAGCAAGCTAATTTTAAAATCCCCATGACGGGTGGACTGTTTCGGGAATCTTCCAGCATTCATGTCTTCGAAGATCTTTCCAAAAGAAAAACCTAATAGTGCACCAATAGGGCCGCCAAAAGCCCAGCCAATTCCCCCTCCGATCCATTTGGAGTAGCCACTGTTTTTTTTGTCGGTTGAACTTTTTGAGTTGGATTTTGATTTTGACCAATTGACAGCTACATACAGAGCTGCCAGAATGAGTAGGATGGAAAGAAAAAATGACATGATTTTATTTGCAAAAATAGAAAGATTAATGAATTACTTTTAAACAGCTTTGAGTAATTCTACCTTGTTTGGTTTTTGAAGATGCTCTTGAGTTGAAACTTCTTGGATTTTGTTAAAGCAAAAAAAAGGCCATCTTATAGTTGAAGGCCTTTTTTGTAAATAAAGTTTGATTATTATTGAATATTTTCGCTAAGAGGAAGCCCATACTGTTCCACCATGCTAATATTCATATCTTCTAATCTGTCAAGAATTGGATTATAGATACCTGGAAGGACAGGAATGTGAACACCTGTCTCGGTTATTTCTCTTTTAAGGATCATTTCAACTCCGATAGCAGCCGGAAGTGCTACAGTGCGGGCTATAGCTGTGTCGGTTGCAAGTGTTCCGAAATCAAGCATAGATGACTTAATGATTTCTTTCTTACCGTCAGGATAGGAGGCTAAAAATACATGTTGTAGAACAACCATGTCACGTTCATTCTGTCCTAATTCCATTTTAGAAATCATTAGGTCGGATGTAATTTCAAAAGTGGAAGTTTTTTTACGATTCATAGCTGTGTCATCAAATAATCCCAGCCATTGAATACTATCTAGGGCATAAGCATCTTTTTTTATGCCAAGATAATCAGCAGTCTTTTGACGAATGTCAGAAGAATCTTCTGCGCCAATTAACATTGCAATCATTTGTGCATAGGTCTTGTCTGTGAAATCATACTCGTCTGTGCTTATAAGTTTAAGCGCCTTTATTGCATCAATGCTTTCACACCACCCCGGGTGACGGAAAGTGCCCCTAAAAATTGTTTTGGTATTTTCAATCCCATAAAGTTCCGCATAAGGCAAAGAGTCTCGATTTGGATAAATGTCAAGCAATCCAACTTTTGGGAAACTAGCTTTTAATGGGTTTTTGAATAAATCGGCAGTTGGGACTTCAGAAATTTTGCCATACCTAAGGTATTTTCCATCATTATTTCCTGCCATAACAACACCTTTTGGGCTCCAGCTAAACTTGTACCTGAAAGGATTATCAGCAGCTTCAACTGCAGGTAATGCGCCACATATTGAATAAAACTCTTCAATCTGGCCTCCTTTGCTGTGAACTGTGTCGATAATGCGCATTGCCGACATATGATCAATACCCGGGTCAAGTCCTAATTCATTTAAAATGATAATGCCTGCTTCCTTTGCCTGGCTATCAAGCGCTTTCATTTCTGGTTTTACATAGGATGTTGTAACCATGTTTTTTTTGTGAGCAATACAGTGTTTCGCTACACCAATATGATAAGTCCAAGGTAAAAGACTAACAGTCAAATCATTGGCCTTTATCATTTTGTTTAGACTTGCATCGTCATCAACTGTCCACGCAATAGCCTTACCATTGGGATGATTGCCAATCATGGCATCCGCTTTTGATTTGGTTCGTGTCGCCACTGTTACCTCAAATCCTTTGTCGAGCAAATAAGTCACAATAGGCTTAACTACCATGCCTGCTCCCAAAATCAATACTTTTTTCATAAGATAATCTTTGCAATAATTTGTTTCTAAAAATAAGTGGTTTGAAGATATGTTTTAAATAAAACGTAATACTATAAATATTTACTGATGTATTTAAAAGAGGGTGTAAGCTGTCCATTATGTAAAATAAGTGCTTTTTTAATTGAGATAGGTAATTTTAGGTGTTCGTAATCGGCTGCGAAATCAGCTTCAGCAATAGTAGTGATATAAGGTAAAAGAGCATCCCCAAAACTAATAGAAGACTCGCGGGGCAATTCGCTGGGTAGTATATCTACAGCCATGATCAGAATTCCATTTCCTGAAAAGCCCATTGAAGGCTTACGTGAAACCGGATCGTAAACAAATACAGGATCCTCAATTTCTGTGCCTTTATGCGTACATTCGACCGAACCATCCGGATCGCATGTAATATCTCCAATTACTTTTAATTTTGGCTCACCCTGCATATAAAGTTGTTCAAGATAATCTTTGGTAATAATACGTGGATATTTTGAGTCCCAATACATACAGTTTAGTAAGACAGAAAGATTGGGGATGTATTTATCAAACTGATTTACATATAGTTCAGGATGAGAATAATAGTGTTGTAAATCAAATTTTGTGTTTGGATCAATTGGAATGGAAAGGTCGTTTTCACGGAAAATAACTTTGTAGATAATATTGTTAGGTGCTTCTTTCTGATTCATTTGAAGAAGTTGTTCTGCAGTGATCTCTATCGATGGCAGTAAATTAAGAATCTCTTGTGCACCTTTTGAAACATTACCGTCACCTGTTAGTCCAATAACCATTGGACTAAGAGATCCAGGGAGTCCTTTTGTGGAAATTTCATAGCCTATTTTTGAAACAACAGCTTTTGCCTCCATCAATGAGCTGTATAAATGGGCTTGTTTTAATATTTCAAAAGGATTAGTTATGCCCTGAATTTTGAGTCGCTGACCATATGACCAGAGCGAATTGATGGCTCCTGCAAGACCGGCAAATTTACCAAAGAAAATCAGCCGTTTACCTTCATCATTTTCTATCTTTTCATAGTCGATCAAATTGCACTTTTTATCAATCATCGCTTTTAGCATTGGCATATTGTATGACTGACCTTTTATTACATGTGAAAAAAATACATACGTTTTACCTTCTTCAAAGAATTTGGATGGCATTTCTTTGACTCCAAAAACGACGGTTGCCTCTTTTAATGAACGAACTACTTTCGCGCCTGCACATACAAACTCTTCATCTTTAAATATCCTTTTGTCAGAACTTTCAACAACAAAACTTAATCCTTTTTTAACGAGTTTTTCAACATGCTCTGGTGCTATGGCAACTCTCCTTTCCATAACATATTTATCCTCATGTCTGATACCTATTGTTTTATACATAATCTTTATTCCATTTTTAAAGGCACGAAATTGCTGATTTTTTTTTGATTTTAGTGCTTAAACGAATGATAATCGAAAGAATAGTTGACTATTTAGATTTTATACAAATAAAAACCCAAATTATTCACAATCGTTTGCGAAGATTGTTCATGTTTCATCCTTATAGAAGTGGGGTTAATCTCTATATTTTATTATCTTTGCGAGACTATTATTCAAAATAATATTGCAGATAAACAATTGACATTCAATTGAAAATTAATAAAAATTTAGTAACAATGGCAAAATCCAAGTATGTTTATTTCTTTGGCGATCGCAAAGCTGACGGAAATGCTTCAATGAAGAATTTGTTGGGTGGCAAAGGTGCTAACCTGGCTGAAATGAATCTAATCGGAATACCTGTCCCTCCCGGATTCACAATCACAACAGAGGTTTGTACTTTGTACAATCAAAAAGGGGCTGATCATGTTGTTGGTCTCATTAAAAAAGAAGTTGTTGAGTCGATCAAAATGATCGAAAAAGTGATGGGTACAAAATTCGGTGACCGTGAGAATCCTTGTCTTTTATCAGTCCGGTCAGGGTCAAGGGCATCTATGCCAGGAATGATGGATACTGTTCTTAACCTGGGGCTAAATGACGAAGCAGTTGAAGGCATCGCTCGCAAGACAGGAAATGAGCGTTTTGCATGGGATTCATATCGTCGCTTTGTTCAAATGTTTGGTGATGTTGTATTAGGCATGAAACCAAAATCTAAAGAAGATCATGATCCTTTTGAAGAAATTATCGATGAATTAAAAGAAGAAAAGAAGGTAAAACTTGATACTGAACTTACTACTAATGATCTGAAAGAACTCGTTAAAAGGTTTAAAGGAGCAGTAAAGAAAGTTACGGGAAAGGATTTTCCTGTCGATCCATGGGAACAACTTTGGGGTTCAGTAATGGCTGTTTTCGATAGCTGGATGAATGAGCGTGCTGTTTATTACCGCGTTTTAAATAATATTCCTGAAGAATGGGGAACTGCAGTTAGTGTACAGGCGATGGTTTTTGGTAATATGGGCAATAATTCAGGAACAGGTGTTGCTTTCACGCGTGATGCTGGGACTGGAGAAGATATTTTTAATGGTGAATATTTATTAAATGCTCAAGGTGAAGACGTTGTTGCTGGTATTCGTACTCCTCAGGAAATAACGCTTGAAGGTTCATATCGCTGGGCAGCATTACAAAATGTTTCTGAAGAAGAAAGAGCTTCAAAATATCCTTCTTTGGAAGAAGCTATGCCTTCAATTTACAAAGAATTGGATTCACTTCAAACTTTGCTTGAAAATCATTACCGTGACATGCAGGATCTTGAATTTACAATTCAAGAAGGCAAACTTTGGATTTTGCAGACACGCAGTGGTAAACGTACTGGTGCAGCTATGGTGCGTATTGCCATGGAAATGCTTGGACAAGGCATTATCAGTAAGAATGAAGCAATCATGCGCGTCGAGCCTAACCGACTTGATGAGCTATTGCACCCAGTATTTGATCTTGATGCTTTGGCAAGCGCAAAAGCAATCGCAAAAGGGCTACCTGCCTCGCCTGGTGCTGCTACCGGACAGATTGTTTTCCATGCTGATGAAGCGCAGGAATGGGCCGCCAAAGGAAAGAAAATAGTGCTGGTAAGAATTGAAACCTCTCCTGAAGACTTGAAAGGGATGAACGTTGCAGAAGGTATCCTTACTGCGCGAGGTGGAATGACTTCTCATGCTGCTGTTGTTGCTCGCGGTATGGGTAAATGCTGTGTTTCAGGAGCTGGCTCCATTAAAATTGACTACAAAGCACGTACTATTATCATGAGTGGGAAAAAATTTAAGGAAGGTGATTTTATTTCCTTAAACGGAAGTACTGGCGAAGTGTTTGATGGCCGTATTGATACAAAACAACCTGAATTGAGTGGTTATTTTGGCAAATTAATGGAACTATCAGATAAAAAATCGAGAATGTATGTCAGAACAAATGCCGACACACCACACGATGCTCAGGTGGCTCGTGGGTTTGGTGCAAAGGGGATTGGTCTGTGTCGCACGGAGCACATGTTTTTTGGTGGTAATAAAATTGTAGCAATGAGGGAAATGATCCTGGCTGATGATGAAACAGGACGTCGTAAAGCTCTTGACAAACTTTTGCCAATGCAACGTGAAGACTTTGAAGGAATTTTTGAAGCAATGCATGATCTTCCTGTAACAGTTCGTTTGCTTGACCCGCCTTTGCATGAGTTTGTTCCTCATGATGAAAAAGGCCAACAGGAAATGGCTGATGTTATAGGTGTTTCACTTGAAAAAATAAAAGCAAAAGTTGATGAGCTGCATGAGGTCAATCCTATGCTTGGACATCGTGGATGCCGTCTTGGCAATACGTATCCTGAAATAACGGAAATGCAGGCTCGTGCTATTATTGAGGCTGCTCTGAACCTTAAAGCAAAAGGAATTATTGCTCTTCCTGAAATTATGATTCCGCTTACCGGAACACTCGAAGAAATGGTAATGCAGGAGAAAATTGTTCGTAATACAATTGAAACTGTATTTGCTGAAAAGAATGACAAGATTGATCATCTGGTAGGTACAATGATTGAAGTTCCCAGAGCTGCTTTGGTCGCTGATGAAATTGCAAAATCTGCTGAGTTTTTTAGTTTTGGAACAAATGACCTTACTCAAATGACCTTCGGTTATTCACGCGATGACGCCGGCAAATTCCTCGAAGTTTACAAGAAAAAAGGAATTCTTAAGCACGACCCATTTGAAGTTCTTGATCAGGAAGGTGTAGGTCAGCTGGTTAAAATGGCCGTTAAGAGAGGTCGCAAAACCCGTCCGGATATCAAGCTGGGTATCTGTGGCGAGCATGGTGGCGAACCAAGTTCTGTAGGCTTTTGCCATTCAGCCGGACTCAATTATGTAAGTTGCTCTCCATTCCGCGTGCCTATTGCACGTTTGGCTGCTGCTCAGGCTGCTGTAACTGAAAAGATGACTGAGAAAGCAAAAAAGACCAAAAATGGCAAGAAAGCAAAAAAAGATAAGAAAAAATCCAAAAAATAGGTTTTGATCTTTTAAACTCCCAAAGCGTCTGCATTAGTGCGGACGCTTTTTTTATTCGTGTAACTCAAATTTCAAAAACGCAGTGAATTGAAATTTGTAAGTTGAACAAATCCCTATAGCAAAGCGTATCGGGATAAATGTGTTTAATTTCTTGCTGTCTTAAAAAGTATTTTGATGGATGATTTTCACTTCTCATATTTTCCTGTCTTAAAAGGTATTAACTATTGAATATTATTGATATAATGGGAATCCTCTGTGCCTGATTTTAAAAAAGGGAGACGTTAATAAATTTATATTGCAATCGTTTGCTAAAGTTATGGTATTTTATAACTTTGCCTGCGTATTATATCCATTTAAATAATTAAGTAAAAGAATTATGGCTAAAGACACATCAAAGCTCAGGTCTGAGCTGGCAAGTTATGGTATAACCGAAGCAAGTGAAATATTTCATAACATTTCTTATGAGGATCTCTTCAGTCACGAAACTGAACCAGGGCTAGTAGGGTATGAAAAGGGTGTTGTAACCAATACAGGTGCGGTAGCAGTTGATACAGGTATTTTTACTGGAAGATCCCCAAAAGACAAGTATATTGTTATGGACGAAGTCTCTAAAGATACTGTTTGGTGGTCAACGCAGGGCAAAAATGATAATCGTCCTCTTTCTCCAGAGAATTGGGAGAAATTAAAAGTGTTGGCATCGAAGCAACTTTCCGGGAAAAAATTATACGTGATGGATGCTTATGCTGGTGCTAACCCTGATACGCGGCTGAAGGTCCGTTTTGTAGTGGAAGTTGCCTGGCAGGCTCATTTTGTAAAGAATATGTTCATAAGACCAAGCAGTGCAGAGTTGGAAAGTTTTGAACCAGATTTTGTGGTATTAACCGCTTCAAAGACAGTCAATCCATTCTGGAAAGAAATGGGAATGAATTCAGAAAATTTTATTGTTTTCAATCTTAGTCAGCGAATGTCACTCATTGGCGGGAGTTGGTACGGTGGTGAAATGAAAAAAGGCATTTTTACTATGATGAACTATTACCTTCCATTGAAAAATATTGCTGCAATGCATTGCTCAGCCAATATGGGTAAAAACTATGATGTTGCAATTTTTTTCGGATTATCCGGAACAGGAAAAACGACTCTTTCAGCCGATCCGAAACGCATGCTCATTGGCGATGATGAACACGGATGGGATGATGATGGTGTATTTAATTTCGAGGGTGGTTGTTACGCAAAATGTATTAATCTTAGCGAAGCCAACGAACCAGACATTTACCATGCCATCAGACGTGATGCATTACTTGAAAATTTAGTCGTTCGTGAGGATGGTAGCATTGACTTTAATAGCAAGGCAAAAACAGAAAATACGAGGGTGTCCTATCCAATTTATCATATAGAAAATATTGTAAAGCCTGTTTCAAAAGGTGGTCATGCTACCAAAGTTATTTTTCTTACAGCAGATGCATTTGGTGTTCTGCCTCCTGTAGCAAAACTTACTAGCGAGCAAACCAAATACCACTTTCTTTCTGGTTTCACAGCAAAACTAGCTGGAACTGAACGAGGGGTTACCACTCCTCAACCAACCTTTTCTGCGTGTTTTGGTAATGCTTTTTTAGCCTTGCATCCAACAAAGTATGCCGTTGAACTTGTGAAAAGAATGGAAGCTGTCGGGGCAAAAGCATATCTGGTGAATACCGGATGGAATGGAACTGGCAAGAGAATATCTATTAAAGATACCCGCCACATAATTGACGCTATTCTTGATGGAAGTATCGAAGAGGCTCCAACGCGTATTACGCCCAGATTCAGACTAGAAGTTCCAACAAAACTTAATGGTGTTGATTCAAACATCCTCTTTACTAAAAGTACATATGCTGATCCGGGTGAATTTGATAGAAAAGCCAATGAGCTGGCAAAGATGTTTATTGAAAATTTCGACAAATATACTGATACTGAGGAAGGTAAGAAACTCGTTTCTGCCGGACCCCATCTTGAAGTGTGAAAATTTAATAAAAAGGAGTTGAAAACTCCTTTTTTTTGCTCTTTATCAAAAATATTTGTGACATTTCGATATCTAACAGCTTCATTTTTTTGAACTGAAGCAAGCAGAATCTACCTACAATTCAGAATGATGGTAAATACTTTCAATTTGTAAGTTATTTAGCTACTTAAAGAATAATAATTTTGTTTTGCTCTTTCACTGACATCATACAAAATACGACCTTTGTGCCTAATACTTCATAAACGCAAGATGAAAATACCTGTTATGAAAGAAAATTTGGATCGTGCAACTTTTTTAAATATACTTGCATCTACCTATTGCTGTTTTATTATTGGAAAGCGCTTTTGATAAAAAATGGATGAAAGGCAACTTCTGAAAGATTGCATCGGAGGCGATTCTAAAGCACAAAAGCGTCTTTATGATGCTTTTGCGCCAAAAATGTATGGTGTTTGTCTTCGATATGCAAGCGATCGTGATACTGCTCAGGACTATTTGCAGGAAGCTTTCATAAGGGTGTTTGATCATCTTGATCGTTTTCGTTTTGAAGGCTCATTAGAAGGTTGGATTAGAAAAGTTGTAGTAAATACGGCACTTGAAAAAATACGAAAGGTGGATGTTTTTAAAAACAGCACAGGATTGGAAAATGTTTCACAGACAAACTATGATGTTGTTCATCTTGAGGATCAAATAAATGCAACTGAATTGTTACATTTAATACAAACTTTGCCTACAGGTTTTCGAACGGTTTTTAACCTTTATGCAATTGAAGGTTATACCCATCAGGAAATTGCAACGATGTTAAATATCAATGAAGGGACTTCTAAATCGCAATATTCGAGAGCGCGACATTGGTTAAAAGATAGACTTGAGAAAAATGCTATAAGAGATGGAAGAGCAGAAAGATCAAATTAAAGAAATTTTCAATTCGGGACTCAGCGATTTTCATGTTGATCCACCAGAATCAATATGGAATTCCATATTGACTTCCCGAAGGAGAAAAAGACGCGTTCTGTATTTCAGGTATGCAGCGGCCGCTGCTATTATATTGTTTTTTGCTAGTTTGCCGATCTGGTTGCTGAAGAATACGAACGATTATAATCAGGATATTGCGCGCACTAATACCAGTCCTCAACAAAAAAATGGATTAAGTGTATCAGAAAGTATAGATTCAGGATTAAAGAATGGGGCTGATCAAAATGCAGTAAAAAATGATGTTTTTTCATATGATTCAAGAAAACTCCAACAGGGGCTTATTGAAAATTCTTCGAAACTCAAAGCCGTAATTGATGCTTCTACTAGTACCGACAATAATGTTATTTCTTCTGATCCGGTTCAAGTGGCTCAATTGGAAATATCTGAATTTGTTACTTCAGAACATGTTATCTTGTCTGAAAATGAAGATAAAACAGCAATTTCTGAAAATGTCAATAGATCATATGCAAAGCCAATACTCCCTTTGGATGATATTTTCTATGAAAGCGATTTAAACATTCAATCCTTGCAAAAACAAGCAGTTCAGCTGTCATTGGCCTTTGGTAGTTTTACACAGGGTGTGGAGACAAGCAGGAATCTTTTTTTGACAACCAACAAAGCTCAATATAGTTTTGATACTTTTCAATCAGATATGGCTTTTGAAACATCTTACTATGAGGAGATTGAACGTGTTGAAACTAGGGCGCCTCTTTCACTTGGGCTCAAAATCAGTCTAGATATCAATAGAAGATTAAGCTTTGAGAGTGGATTGATTTATAGTGAGTTAACAACACTCACTAAAACAGTTGAGCTGAATGATGTGTATACTGAATATGAGCGCACACTACATTATCTGGGTATCCCAATTGGTTTAAGGTACGATATCATTCAAAGCAAAGTATTAAATCTTTATTTGCAGCAGTCCGTAATTGTCGAGAAAGGAATTAGTGCTGTAAATCAACAGTTTAAGTATGAAAAGAATGTTTTAGTAGGTTCTGACCAAACCAATATTGTGATTTCTGGTTTGCAGCTTTCAACGCTTTCTGCATTAGGGGTTGATGTTCCGGTTATTAGTAATCTGAGTGCATTTGGAGAGGGTGGAATTCAGGTTTTCTATCTGAATCGTACCCAGCCGTTTAATATTCGTTCGGCAAAAATGTTGTGGCCTGCTTTTCAAACAGGAATTCGCTTAAAAATATAGATTCATCGTGCAACGGTTTGCAATGTATTTTCATCTTGAGAACGAAAATACATTTAAAATCATGAAAATCAAATACGGATTTAGTCTCATTTTGGCACTTATTGCTTTTTCTGCAGTCACATTCACCGGATGTCGGGACAACACCTATGAAGAATTGACCTATGTAGCAAATGTTCCTGTTTACATGGAATTTGATGTTTTTAGGAAATCAGTTAAAAAGACATCCCCAAAAGAGCTGACTTCTCCTGGTAAAATATATTTCAAAGATAATTTCCTCTATATCAATGAGAATCAACAAGGTGTTCATGTAATTGATAATTCTAACCCATCTGCACCCAATACAATCGCATTTATTGAAATTCCAGGAAATGTGGATATAGCAATCAAAGGTAACATTCTATATGCAGATAGCTATATTGATTTGGTCGCCATTGATATATCGGATCCTTCAAATCCAATTGAAGTGGATCGTATAGAGGATGCTTTCCCAAATGTTTTACCAATGGTTGATGCATCTTTCCCAATATATGGACTTGATTTTACCAAAGGAGTTGTAGTTGGTTGGGATAATAAAGAAGTCACCGAAGTGATTGAAAAAGGATCTGGATACCGCGGCAACAAATTGTACATGGACGCAATCGGAGTACCTCAGGTTGGTTCAGGCGAAGTCAGTATAATTGGTAGAACAACGGGTCAGGGAGGTTCAATGGCTCGTTTCACAATTTTTTCTGATTATATGTATGCCGTTCACAATAATTCCTTGAAGGTATTCAATATAGGATCTACTCCAGGGATAATTAAAGAGCAGGAAATTGCCTTGGATAGAGTTGTTGAAACCATTTATCCGCTTGACAGCAAACTTTTCTTAGGAACAACAACGGGTATGCTTATTTATGGTCTTGAGGATCCTTCTTTACCTGTTTATATTTCTGTTTTTGAACATATTAACTCATGTGATCCCGTAGTAGTTGAAGGAAATTATGCATATGTCACTTTGCGCTCAGGAAATGCTTGCAACAATTTCGCAAACCAGCTTGATGTTGTGGATATTTCTTCCATAGCCAACCCCTTTCTCGTGAAATCTTATCCTTTTTTCAATCCGCACGGTTTAGGAATTGACAATCATATACTTTTTATTTGTGATGGTGAAGCAGGTTTAAAGGTGTATGATGCTACTGACCCAATGGAAATAAATACACATCAACTTGCGCATTTTGATGATATTAAAACTTTTGATGTTATACCTTACAATGGAGTCCTAATGCTTATTGGTACAGACGGACTTTTCCAGTATGATTACTCTGATTTGAATGATCTGACTTTATTAAGTCAAATCCCTGTAGTAAAACCTTAAAACATGCACTCACTAACCATTTTTGTTCATATATATGGATGTTAGATCCGAACTGCTGCCTTCCACGGAGGGCAGCAGTTTAAAATGTTAAAATTATGAAATTGTTATTTTGGAAAAGCAAGAAAGAATTTGAAGCCTTATCAGAAGGTGTACTATGGCCATTGTTATCACACAAAAAAATAAGTGGTAGTCAACCTTCGGCCTGGAACAACCGTTTTGGCGAGCAGCACGGTTTGAGAAAGAATCTCAAGCGAATCTGGCCGCTTAATCAATGTTCCTTCTTATAGTATTGTTTTATGATCGGTTTCAAAAGATTAATTCATTCATTATGCTGCATTTTCAGCAATAGAAAATCCTGCAATTTGTTTCATTTGTTTATTGCAGGGGTACTTCTTTTTATTGTTACTAATGATTTGGAGGCACAAGGAAAGAAGCATGATGTTATTTATTTAAAAAATAGTGAAGTTGTTTTTGGCAGGATTCTCGTTTCCGATAGTGTTAAAGGGATACGTATTGAGAATGACTGTGGAATCAACTTGCTTGCATTCTCTGAAGTTGATAGTATTCAACAATACAGAGATTTTATGAAGACACCTGTTAAAACCAGGGGATATTATAACCTGAGCTCACTAGCCCTGTTGTTTGGCGAGGGCCGGGACGGATATGTTCCGGTTCCTTCGCTGACAATGGTTAATGGATATCAATTCAACCGTCGGTTATTTACCGGATTGGGAATTGGCTATGAATATTATGATTACGCTATCATGCCTCTGTTTCTGGATGCAAAATACTTTTTTAAACACGATGTAATTTCACCTTTTATTTCGTTGAAAATTGGTTATGGAATACCATTACAGAAATACGATAATGAAAATTGGTATGGTGACAATTACGACACATATGGTGGAGTTTTAGTATCACCGGAATTAGGAGTTGCATTTCCTGTAGGTTCAAGTGATGCTTTTTTAGTTAGTATAGGTTATCACCATCAACAATTATCACATGATAGTTATCAATACAACTGGCAAAATCCTGAAGATGTATATAAAAGACGCGTTTATACAAATTTCAACAGAATCTCTCTCAGAATAGCCTTCATTTTCCGTTGAGAAAATTTATCTTAATGAGATCCTTTTACAATTTCATTTACTATTTCAGGATCAAGTAGTGTTGTTGTATCACCAAAATCTGATATTTTTCCTTCTGCAATTTTTAAAAGGATCCGCCTCATAATTTTCCCAGATCGTGTTTTTGGCAAACCGCTGACAATTTGAATTTTATCAGGTTTTGCAAATGGTCCTATCATGGTTGAAACTGCCATCATAATAGAGTTTTTGATACCCTCCTCACCTCCTGTGCTGAAATGTGCGCAAACAACAAAAGCATAAATTCCCTGTCCTTTTATAGGATGAGGGTATCCAACAACTGCTGATTCATCAACAAGGGGATGTTCGTTGATAGCATTTTCAATTTCGGCAGTGCCAAGGCGATGGCCTGAAACATTAATAACATCATCTACTCTTCCAAGAATTCGATAATAACCATCTTCATCGCGTTTTACACCATCGCCTGTGAAATAAAGATTGGGATAGGTGTTGAAATACGTTTTAATAAAGCGATCATGATCTTCCCAAATGGTACGTGCCATTCCAGGCCATGGATATCCTATGCAAAGGTTTCCTTCAACACTGTTTCCAAGAAGTTGCTTGCCCTCTGGATTAACAATTACAGGCTGAATTCCCATCAGAGGAAGTGTTGCATAGGATGGTTTTGTTGGTGTAATTCCAGCCAGAGGGCTAATCATGATGCCCCCTGTTTCTGTTTGCCACCATGTATCAACAATTGGACACCGGTTTTTGCCAATGTGGTCGTGATACCAGTGCCAGGCAGCTTCATTGATGGGCTCTCCAACCGTTCCTAATACTTTTAAAGAACTTAGGTCTTTATTTTCAAGCCAATCCATACCCAATGCCATTAAGGAACGAATAGCGGTAGGAGCTGTATAAAACTGATTCACTTTATGTTTGTCAACGATTTCCCAGAAGCGACCGGCATCTGGCCAGGTTGGAATACCTTCAAACATAAGGGAGGTTGCTCCACTCAGAAGAGGACCATAAATCAGGTAGCTATGTCCAGTGATCTATCCAATGTCAGCTGAGCAAAAATATACATCACCGTCTCCGTACTGAAACACATTCTTAAACGTATAAGCAGAATAAACCATATAACCCCCTGTTGTATGTACTATTCCTTTTGGTTTTCCGGTTGATCCACTGGTATAAAGAATAAAAAGTGGATCCTCAGCATCCATTATTACTGCTTCGTTTTCATCATCGGTGTCAGCCATAAGTTCATGCCACCACATATCCCTTCCAGATTGCATAAATGCCTGTTCGCCAGTACGTTTCAAAATTATAGCTTTTGATATGCACCTACATTGACTCATAGCCTCATCTGCAATTTGTTTGACGGGAATGGTTTTTGCGCCGCGGAAACCGCCATCCGAAGTGATTAGTAGCTTCGCGCTTGAATCTTGCAGCCGCTCGCTTAGTGCCTGAGCTGAAAAACCGGCAAAAACAACAGAATGAATTGCCCCGATGCGTGCACATGCAAGTATGGCTATTGTTAGTTCGGGAACCATTGGTAAATAGATAGTTACGCGATCACCTTTTGTTATTCCTAATTTCTGCATTACATTGGCAAAACGTTTTACTTCGCTGAATAACTCAAAATAGCTTAAGGATTTAAAAGATTCAGATGGATCGTTAGGTTCCCATATAATTGCCGGTTGGTTTCCTCTAAAAAACAGATGGCGTTCAAAAATATTCTCAGTGATATTTAGTTTTGCCCCCTTAAACCAGTTTACATATCCCTTATTAAAGTCCCAATCCAGAACCTCAACCCATTTCTTACGCCAAAAGAATGTTTCTGCAATATTAGACCAGAAACCTGTGGGATTTGTTATACTCTTTTGATATTCAAATATATATCCCCCTAGGGTTGAAATTTTTGGAACCATAATTATTTTTTTTATTGTATAAATAATTTTAAATGATGCCATAAAAATAGGTTTTTTAGAGAAGCAGAAACAAATTGGCATTATAAGACTTTTTTGTTATAATCCTGCGACTCATTATTGTGGTTTTACTAACAATAGATAATGGTTTTTGCTAAAGTTGAAGGATCCAGTATTAATCACTTTTGTTAGGTGGCATGCACCTTTACTTTACTATTGATCATGCCTTTGATGGTTGCAATATTTGTCATTCATTTAAAAAGCCTAATAGTTCTACTTTACTAAAATGATTTTGGCTTATAATATCTGTCTATATCAGCCTGTCGCTGACGGTGTCTTATTCGGATATGCTGCAAACAAAGATCG
>PHDU01000069.1 GCA_002842755.1 Bacteroidetes bacterium HGW-Bacteroidetes-1
GCAAACTATCTTTCACTCGTTAGTGTTAAGGATGTTAATGCTTAAACCCCTTACATATCAGAATATTAAAATAAGTAGTTAACTAGACACCTCAATAAAATTAATAATAGCATGATAATCAATTACTTTTTAAGTCATCAATGGAAAAAAAGCAAACGTTCCTCCATCTGGCAAAAAAATCTGGTCGTAAATATCATTATGGGATTTTTTTTCATTCTGTTATTCGCTGAGATAGTGATTGCATCCTTTTATATTTCCTATGAATGGCATGAAATCGTTAAAACCGGCGATCCCATCACAGCTTTTCATCAAGTCATTGCATGGTATTTTGCAGGCATGTTTGCACTGCGATTCTTCTTGCAGTCGCTTCCAGTCATGGAAATTAGACCCTATCAGCACCTTCCAATAAAGAAAAACAGTTTAATCCATTTCATACTTGCAAGAGGCGGGTTTAATTTATTCACCCTTGCAGGAATATTTTTTTTGATCCCTTTTTCTATTTTTCAAATCAATTACTATTACGATGGATATGTAGCTTTCTTATGGTTTTTAGGTATTTTCTCACTCGATCTTTCACTTAATTATCTTATTTTTTTCATAAAAAAGAAAATGGTTGCCAATTTAAAAACGGTAACTTACATTGTTTTAATCATTGGCATATTAGCAGCAGGCGACTACTTTGGGTGGTACTCCTATTCTGAATTTTTTGCAAAAATCCTTGATGCTATTCCTTTAAATCCTGTACTGTTTACGATCCCAATCATTCTTTTAACAGGTGTCTATTTTTTGAATTATCGTTTTTTGAAATCGGCCATGTATGTGGAAGACCTTGTTCCAGAACGGTCGGGCAACTTACTGAATAGTGGCAGATTGAATTATCTTCAAAAGTTTGGTCAGGTTGGCGAACTCATTACGTTAGATATCCGTCTCAATCTTAGGAATAAACGCACCAGATCAATGCTTTATATGGCTCCGCTTTTCTTAGGATACGGGCTATTCTTTTATCCAAGTGATGAATACACCAAGGATGGAGGCTTTATGATCTTTGTAGGGATGTTCATCAGTGGCGTTATTATGATCAACTATCTGCAATATGCATTTGCGTATGAAGGTGGATTTTTTGACTATCTGCTCAGCAAAAATGTAAACTTTACTGATTATGTCCGCGCTAAACTTCAGCTTGCAAGTGTAATAGTCGTCACTTCCTTTATTATTTCTATTCCCTATATCTATTTTGGAACAGAAGTGTTTTTCATTAATCTGGCATGTTTTCTTTTTAACCTGGGTATTGTAGCCCCAATGATACTTTATTTTGCATCTTTCAATAAGAAAACCATGGTACTCTCAAAAGGAACTGCTTTCAATTATCAAGGCATTGGCGCTACTCATTTTTTTATTCTCATCCCCGTTTTTATCATTCCATTGCTGATTTATATGCCCTTCAAATGGGCAGGGAATCCTGAGTTAGGACTCATCACTCTTGGGGGAATCAGTCTTATTGCTTTGGCTTTCAAAAAATATTTCATCCTGATGATTGTAAATAATCTAAAGCAACGGAAATATATTATGGCTGAAGGATTTCGCGACAGAAGTTAATTTTCACATGATAAATCTAAAACCTTTTATTGAAAATTTCACTCAAAAACAATTTCACAATGATTCATATAGAAAACCTAAAGAAAAAATACAGCGGACAAGTTGTCCTTGATGTTGCAGAACTGAATATTTTAGCAGGAGAGAGTTTTGGCCTGGTGGGTAACAATGGAGCTGGAAAGACGACCTTGTTTCGATCATTGCTTGACCTTATCAAAGTCGATAGCGGAATGATAAGCATTCATCAGATTCCAGTTATAGAGAATGAAGCATGGAAAAGGATTACAGGCTCCTATTTAGATCAAGGTTTTTTAATTGATTTTCTTAGCCCTGAAGAATTTTTTAATTTCACAGGTCGAGTTAAAGGGATGACTTCTGACGAAATTAACGACTTCCTGAACGAGATGGAAGAATTTTTTAACCATGAAATATTAGGAAAAAAGAAACTGATCCGAAATCTTTCGATGGGAAATCAGCAGAAAATTGGTATTGCAGCAGCATTAATGGGAAACCCTGAACTGGTTTTATTGGATGAACCTTTCAACAGCATTGATCCTACCACACAAATAAGGCTTAAAAATCTCATCAGAAGAAAAAAAACAGAAAACAATATCACTTTTCTTATTTCAAGCCACGACCTGAATCATATTACAGAGGTTTGTGACCGGATTGTGGTTCTCGAAAATGGATTGATTAAGTACGATATTAAAACTAGCATTGATACTCTGGCATCTCTTGAGTCCTATTTTGCAGTCTGAGTGAAATTATAGTATTCCTGAATGAAAGGGATTTATTTCAGATCATGATCAATTGTTTTAAACCTTAAAATGAAAAAAAATCCATTTATCTTTACAAAAACTTTGGATGATGAATATTTTTTTAAAAACCATTAAACCTATTTTAGTAATCATTTTAATGGCCCTTATGATTTGGTATTTCTCCGAAATATTCATATCTATCGGTATCGCACTTGTTTTGTCAATCATTGGTCGTCCTCTTGTAAATTTTTACAGTAAACTCAAAATAAAAAAACATTTGATAGGTAATACGTTGGGTTCATTGCTGGGGTTGCTAAGTATTTTAACCATGGTTGTTTTGTTTTTCGTTTTTATGGTTCCACTGCTAATCTCACAAGCTAATCTTGTCGTTAATATCGATTTTAACCTCATTGCAGTCTATTATCAGGATTTTCTGAACGATTTGTCAATTTTTCTACTCCGATATGACATCGTTGAACCTGGCCAAAACATCAACTCACTTATTGAGACAGAACTCAGCGACTTGCTTAGGTTAATAAGTTTTTCAGCCTTATTCAGTGCTTTATTGAGTACAACAAGCTCATTGATCATGGGTGTTTTTATCGTGCTTTTTCTTACCTTCTTTTTCCTGAAAGAACCTTCTATTGTGAAAAATGCTTTACTTCTTTTTATTCCGAAAGAACATGTTTCACTCACAAATCTTATTATTAGTGACTCTCGTGCGCTTTTAAGCCGTTATTTTATCGGAATTCTACTCGAATTAACTACCATGATGACAATCATTGCTATTACTTTAAGTATTCTTGGAATTCATAATGCACTGCTGATTGGTTTTTTAGGCGGTCTTATGAACGTCATTCCCTATCTGGGCCCAATAATCGGAGCCACAACAGGAATTCTTTTCGGAATTATTTACGTACTTTCCTCTGGTCTTTTTGATGAATTAAATTTCACCATCATGGCTATTTTGAGCACTTTTGTAATTGCTAACCTGATCGATAATTTTCTTCTTCAACCTCTTATCTATTCCAAAAGTGTAAAAGCTCATCCTGTAGAAATATTTTTGGTCATTATTATGGCAGGAAAACTTGCTGGAATTATTGGGATGATTGCTGCTATTCCAGCATATACTGTTGCAAAAGTTATCATCAGACAGTTTGCTAATAAAAGAATTATAACAAAGCTTGAAAACGACGTACAAATCAGTAATTTAAATGTGTTATCAGAAGCAGAAACCAGTAAAAATCACACCTCATAACTTTTCTTTTTCAGTTTTTTTTCTTATATTTGTCGGAAATCATCTTATTTAATAATAATTTTAAACCCATTTATCATGAAAAGTAGATTTCCATATTTAGCTGCAGGCCTCCTCTTAGGGGCTACCGTTGGTGCGTTGACAGCACTTCTCTTTACAACCGAAAAAGGCAAGGAAATGCAAAAACAAGCTGGTGACGTTACCAAACAACTCAAAAATGATCTTGCTGACCGTATCGATTCATTGAAAAATACAATTGAAGAAAAAATGAAGTCAGGTGAGAAGCTTAAAGAAAAGTAAGCGCTTTTTTAAAATATAACATACGATCATGATGCAAATTACGCAGCCAATTAAAGACCTTTCTGTGGAATTTAAAAGATACCTTAACTTGAGGGTTAACCATGTTAACCTTTTAATTAGCCGGCGTTTTGCCATGTTCACATCGTTTGTTCTGACGACAATTATTTTATTAGGGCTGATAGGTTTTATACTTCTGATGCTATCGTTTGCATTTGTATTTTGGTATGGCAAAAGTGTCGGATCTTATCATCATGGTTTTTTAATCATGGCCCTTTTTTATTCATTGAGCGGATTGGCTATTTATCTCAATAAAAAAGAAATGTTTATTGATCCTATCATTCGGAAAATGAATGAAAAAATTTCAAATACGCTTGATGAAGAAGAAATAATTGCCAAACCAGAAAACCTTCAGCAACTTGATCATGAAACAGACTTAATGAAGCTGAAAATCAAACACAGTGAATTGGTTATTCAACAACAGTTTAATGAGTTGGGCGAAAGATTGAATCCGTTCAATTTCTTTGCAGATGTTATTGGTAAAACGCTGAATATAAGCGCATTTATTTTACCAATCCTTGAGCTTACGGTTAGTTTTCTCCGGAATCGAAAAGGTAAGGAAGATGGAAATGATACAAACCCATCAGACAGTTAGTATATCTTTCTCTTTCAATTCAAACACTTTATCTATTTTTAAGATATAAGTGTTGGTTAATTCCTGAATTTTTTCAATCAGTCTTTTGGCTTCGTCTTCTGCAAGGCCATCTTTCTCCATCTTTTTTGCCTCATCGTTGGCTTGCCGACGCGCATTTCTAATGCTAACCTTGGCATCCTCCGCTTCATTTTTCGATCTTTTTACAAGATCCTTTCGACGTTCTTCGGTAAGTGGAGGCACATTAATGCGCAATAATTCTCCTTCATTTGTAGGATTGAACCCAAGATTAGCAGCCATAATAGCTTTTTCAATTGCATGAATTGAATTTTTATCAAAAGGCTGAACGATGATTTGACGCGGATCGGGTGTATTAATATTGGCAGTTTGCTCAATTGGCATATGAGCGCCATAATAATCTACCATCACACCAATTAACATCGAAGGGTTTGCTTTC
Source organism: Bacteroidetes bacterium HGW-Bacteroidetes-1 (assembly GCA_002842755.1). Classification (GTDB taxonomy): domain Bacteria; phylum Bacteroidota; class Bacteroidia; order Bacteroidales; family F082; genus JALNZU01. The sequence goes on from PHDU01000069.1 coordinate 5,013, forward strand.
CCTGCTCTGATTTTCTGAAACTCATGTTCCAGATGGGTAATAGCTTGATCCATACTCTCTTGTGCAGAATCAATAACAAATTGAGATTCTTCTGTCATGGCTTATTTGATTTAATTTTCTGCTTACAAATATAACAACTTTCTTTTTTAAGTTGTTATAAAAATCATTAGAGAGGAGCATAAAGACCAAGCAATCGCGGATCGTGGGGTCGCAAATAAATCAACCTTTTTTTAATTAAAAAATTTTCTCTACCCTGATTCCAAACATAGGTGCGCACTTTAGCCCACTTGATATGCTCACTTCCTGAATCAAAACGATAGGAAGCAGAAAGTGAAAATTCCTGGCCAGGGCGGATTCCAGTTTTAGGCAAAACACCTGCCATCCAATAAACAGGCGATTTATCACCTTCAAGTTTAAATTCAAGTACCAGTCTTAATGCTGTAAGTGTATCAATTGCCATTCCCGAAACACTTGAAACAACCATAGCATCACCTTTTCGAAAAACACTATCGCCCTTTGCCTCCCATAACATCCCATATTCCTGTTTTCCATCAAAAGCAACCTCATTCACTGAATCCATTTCAAGTATCACAGTTCTTTCTCCCTCCATGAACCGCCTTTCGCTAAAATTCTTCGTGCGCGCCAACAAAAAATATTCTGAATTAAACCAGCTATTATGGTCAATCACTGTTTCAAAACGACTCCTTACACTTTCAATCCATTCAAAGGAAGCATAATCTGTCCATGCAACAGCCATATAATCCGTTTGAACTGAGTCAGCGAAGTTCGAAATCCTACCATAATGATCATACTTATTAAATAATCTGACATCTTTCAAACCCTTTTTCTCCATATAAAACGAAATCATTTCCGTTGAGCCACCAACGGCTGCAAAAGATACATTTTTGCCATATTTTGCAAAATCATCCGCCATAGCTTCTGCAATCTGATCATAACCCTGTTGATACATCATTTCATAATGATTTCTATTGCCAATCAAGGTATAAGCACCAATACATAAAACTATGATGGTTATTAAAAGATTATTGCCTGGTTTTATAGAGTGGGAAAATGAAAAAAGCGACAATAATAGAAAAGGGAAACTAAAAATTAAAGTGCTGTATTGCAAAATTGGTGTACGAAATACGGAATACAGAAAAGCAACTAAAAAACTAATTGCAAACCACGAAAATCCAATTAATCTTAAAATATGATTTTGTTTATTTCTTATTGGCCATTGAATGAAAAAAATTAGAATAATTACTGATCCTATTGTAAATAACCATGAAAAATGGAAAGCGTAAAACATAAAATCAACGATGAATCCTGCATGTGGAGCTCCAAGCCAGCCACCAATTCCTCCATTACTGATTTGAAGCAAAAAAACAGGGAGATGTGGTAGATAAAGCAATGCAGCAACAACACCAGAGATTAAATATTTAAGCATTTGCTGCCGTTGAAGGAGTATAAATCCTGACAAATAAATCAACCCTGCAAGAAGCATAGAAAAGTATTGCATGAGTGATGCCATCAGCAAAGAGAGCGCGAGAAATAGATATGGCAAGAATGTTGTATCTTTCTTTTCTACCAAAATCTTTGTCCACCAGTAAACAGCCAATAGAATAAAAAATAATCCGACAGCGTAAGGCCTCGCAATTTGGCTATAAAAAACAAAAAACTGCATCGTGGCTGTCAATGCACCAGTTATCAATCCCGTGGTACGGTTAAACCATTTAGTACCGATGCTGATTACCAACCAAACGGAAAAGAATCCTGTCAGGGCAAAGGGCAATTTTATCCAGAACTCATGAAAGCCAAACAATTTGACCCAATAATACAAGAATATCTGAACTCCCGCCGGATGCGAATCAGATTTGACACCATCGCTAATAAGTTGATGAAAAGAATCGAATCGGGTTCGAAACAATGCACTGAATTCATCGTGCATAAATGGCACTTCCCATAACTGCCAAAACCGCAACAAAAAAGCAACTACAAGGATGATCAAGAGTGCAATTCGATCTCCATTCCGAAGCAAAAAATTACTTATTTTTTCCTTGTTGTTCAAGTTGTCACGATTGTACCAACAGATTCTCCTTTAAGCACTTTCAACAAATTACCTTTCTTATTCATATCAAAAACCAATATAGGTAAGTTGTTTTCGCTGCAAAGGGTAAAAGCAGTAAGATCCATCACTTTGAGCTGCTGTTTGTAGGCTTGATCGAAAGTAAGATGTGAATATTTCACAGCAGTAGGGTCCTTCTCCGGATCAGAGTTATAGATACCATCTACGCGCGTTCCCTTCAGAATCACATCGGCATTTATTTCTACCGCTCTCAGAGCAGCGGCTGTATCAGTAGTAAAGAAAGGGTTTCCTGTGCCGCCTCCAATAACAACCACATGACCCTGTTCAAGCAGCTCAATCGCCCTTGGGCCACTCATCGATTCGGCAACCCTATCAATATACACCCCGGAAAGAAGGCTCGCCTTCAAGCCCAATGATTTAAGCATTGATTGCAATGCCATGCTATTGATGACCGTTGCAAGCATGCCCATATAATCACCCTGAACACGATCCATGCCCTGACTGGTACCCTGAAGCCCACGAAATATATTTCCACCTCCGATCACAATGGCGATCTGCACACCTGCCTCAGCAGCAGTTTTAATTTCAACTGCATAGTCTTGAAGCCTTTCGGGATCAATTCCATAATTTTGAGAGCCCATAAGGGCTTCTCCGCTTAACTTCAGTAGAACACGTTTATACTTCATAGCTATTTATTTTAAAACCAATATCCAATATTAATGAAATTACTCATTCCTTTATTCACGTTGCTACCCATCAAACTAAGCTCAACAGGTCCGATAAAACTATTATAGCTCAATGTGATACCAAAACCCGAAAGGAGTCGTGGCCGGTTTAACATGTCCTCAAAACTATCTGTAACAAAACCCATATCCCACTTTGCCGTTACGTAAAAATTAGAGGCAATGCTATATTGCCAGGCAAAGTTACCAATTAAGGTATATAAACCAGCATTTTCGATAAAACGAAGACCTGTAAAAGGAATAATTGCATCAAAATAATTAATATGTGATTGACCACCAACAATAAACCAATGCTGTGGTGGAGGCAATTGATCCTGAATGGTAAATCCTGCCACAACTCCGGGTTTAAAAGTATTTCTGCTATTGATTGGAACGTTGTTCTGATGTTTGAAAGAAAATATCAATGCACTTGTAACAAGATCCTCGGAAAGGCGATTTGTCAAAGGCATTACATACTTAACCGTAAAATCAAGTTTACTACCTTGGGTAGAAAAGTGTGTTTTGTTATAAGTGTCTATGGACCAATTCATGGACGCGATCAGAAAAGGATTATATTTATTAAAAACCTGTTCGCCGAAACTACTCTTAATTTGAATGTTTTCGAAGGACATGCCTGCGCGCAATCGCATGGTGTTTTGAAAAGTCCATTGTGAGAAAATATCAGCCTTATTTTGGTTTATTACATGAACATCGATAATACGTCCTTTTTCATATTGATTCAAACTTAGATTAAAAACTGACGCCTGAACGCCATATCCCGTTTTTGATCCGCGATCAACAAGATAAAGACCCTGAAGTCTGAGGTTTTCACCCAAATTCAGATCAACGAACAACTTTGAACCTTTGATCCCAAGATTCTTAAAAGTAGCATTTAAAAGCAAACCCACTTTAAAATCCGAATCATAATGGATTCCAGCACCAAAAATTCCCGAGCTTGCTTCCTGAATGGTAAATACAATACCTACACCTTCTTCCACAGGGATAAAATAGTAATTAATTGATTCAAAAAACCCACTTCCATAAGCTCTTTTCAACGATTCGTTCAACTCACTTAGATATAACCATCTACGAGGATAAACATTGAGAGCACCATCCACAAAATCTTTGGAAACCCGCTTTAATCCATTGTATTGAATAAAAGTAACGAAAACGGAATCAACAGGTTGGGCATTCAAAACCCTAGGTTCACGTGGATTTATCAATTGAATTGAATCAGCCAGTCGTTTAATCCGTGGTAGGTGCAGGCGTGCCGATATTTCGCCAAGTCGCATGATGTCTTCATAATTATTGAAGCTCATCATATCATAATTTTTCAAATCCGGTTTGATATAAATATCAGTAAGCCTTACGGCCTTTTCGTTGTTGCTCATCCGATAGAATGAAGTTATCTGATCGAGTATTGTAAAAATTGAAGTAAGATTCTCTGCTGAATGAAGACCGGTTTGAACATCAACACCAATGATGAGATCCATTCCTTCTTTTTTAACCTCTTCAACAGGAAAATTATTGATAACACCCCCATCAACTAGTAACTGACCGTCAATTTTAACCGGATTAAAATAACTTGGTATCGACATGCTGGCTTTTACTGCATTGTGCAGCACTCCTTTTTTGAGTACAACATTTGAACCAAATTCCAGATCGGTTCCAATGCAAAGAAAGGGAACCGGTAATTTGTCAAAACTATTTATTTTATAGGCAGGGCTTAAATATTCAGCCAATAGAATATCCACCATCTGCCCCGAATGAAGTCCTTGTTTAACTTGCACTTTGCGTTCAACAATTGGAAATGTAACAATAAACCGATCAGAATTTTGCTTCTCCTCAATGGGTATATAATTTCTCGGAATCTTGTCATTCATTAAAGTTGTCCAGTCTTGCGAACGTACAATTTTGGCAATACTATCAGGGTGATAACCGAGAGCATAGAGGCTACCTATAATGCTTCCCATGCTTGTTCCGCCAATATAATCAAATTGTAAACCAGCCTCGTGAAGGACTTTTAAAGCACCTATATGGGCAAATCCTTTTGCTCCACCACCACTCAATACCAGTCCAAGTTGAGGTCTGGCATTGTATTTTTTTGATTGTGCTTTTAAAAAAAGAGGCATCAGAAAGCCTGTAATGAATAGGATGGCGATAAAAAAAGATCGTCTCATACAGGAAATGATTTTGTTACATCCTCAAAACTTTGGCTCGAAGTCATCATAGGACAAGTCGAGTTTTTTCATTCCAACAAAGAAGACACTCGACTCACTGTAATAAACATTGTTGACAACTATCTGATATTTCTTACCTCCTTCAAATCCAATACTATCAATGGATTGAACAGGGAAATTCTCAATAAAATTACTGATAAAAAGACTGTATCTGCCGTCACCTAGTTTTTCTACTTCCCAAACCTCATTGGCGCTAAAGGTAATCTCGGCATACTTTTGGCCAATACTGAGATTGTTGAACAAAACAAGAAAATCATCAGGTGGATTAACAATAGGCTCACTGTACGAAAGTATGGTTCTGGCTGGCTCATCAGGAGGCCGTTTTACACATGCTGAAATCGATACCAGCAGAACTGCACAAAAAATTATGATTGCTGTGTTTTTCATACTGTCTGTCTTTCATTTTTTGATAAAAACAGTCTCTCTAAAAATATCTTCGAAAATACGAAAATATAACCGATTAAACCTCTGCCATCATTTTTCCATGGCAATTTTTATATTTTTTTCCGCTTCCACATGGACAAGGTTCATTTCTGCCCACTTTTTTATCAGCAACAACAGGCTGCGTCACCTCCTTTTGTTGTGTATGGCTATGGGCCTGTGAAATCAGGTCAGAGCGTTCTTCTTTCATTTTTGTTCTGTCGAGTCCACGCGCCTTTTGAGCTTCTCGCACGTTGGAGCTGTCCTGTACAGGAATATCAGCACGCATGAGGAATGAAATAACATCGCGGTTGATGCGGTGAATCATGTTTTTGAACAATTGAAACGACTCAAACTTATAGATCAGCAATGGATCCTTCTGTTCATATGTAGCGTTTTGCACCGACTGTTTCAGGTCGTCAAGTTCGCGCAAATGCTCTTTCCATGAATCATCAATCAATGCCAGTGAAATGCTTTTTTCAATGGAAAGGGTTACTTCTCGCTGACCATTTTCGACTGCCTTTTTCAAATTCACTACCACCTGCATTCCTTTCTGACCATCGGTGATAGGAATGGCTATATTTTCATATTGCTTTTGACGTTCGAAAACATCCCTGATGACAGGTAAAGTTTTCTCGCCGATACGCTTCGTCTTTTCCTTGTAAACAGCTGTTGCCTTTTCAAAAAGTTTTTCATTCAGGTCTTCTGCTTTTGATGAGAAAAATTCATCTGTATCAAAGGGAGGTTCGATACCCATCGTTTTCAGCACTGCAAGGCGAAAACTCTCAAAGTCGCGTGCTTGTTGAAATTCAATGATGGTATTTTCACCAAGATCAAAAAGCATATTAGAGATATCGACAGATAAACGGTCACCGAAAAGTGCATGATGACGTTTTTTATAGATTACTTCGCGCTGGGCGTTCATCACATCATCATATTCAAGGAGTCTTTTTCTGATACCAAAGTTATTCTCTTCAACTTTCCTTTGCGCTCTTTCTATTGATTTGGTGATCATTGAATGTTGAATCACTTCCCCTTCTTTTAGACCGAGCCGATCCATAAGGCCAGCAATACGACCTGAACCAAACATACGCATCAAATCATCTTCGAGGGAAACAAAAAACTGGGAGCTACCAGGGTCACCCTGACGGCCTGCCCTGCCTCTCAACTGTCTGTCAACACGACGAGACTCATGTCTCTCGGTACCCATGATAGCCAAACCTCCGGCATCTTTTACTCCTTCACCCAACTTGATATCAGTACCACGACCAGCCATATTGGTTGCTATGGTAACCATTCCGGCTTGTCCGGCTTCTTTCACAATCTGAGCTTCTCTTTGGTGCAACTTCGCGTTCAAAACATTGTGATCGATACCACGACGCTGCAGCATCCTACTTAGCAACTCTGACGTTTCAACTGAAGTTGTCCCAACAAGCACCGGCCGGCGAAGGTTAACCAAAGTATCTATTTCATCAATAACTGCATTATATTTCTCCCTTTTTGTCCTGTAAACCAAATCTTCACGATCATCACGAACGATGGGCTTGTTGGTAGGAATTACAACAACATCTAGTTTATAAATATCCCACAATTCACCAGCTTCAGTTTCAGCCGTACCTGTCATCCCTGCCAATTTGCCATACATTCGGAAATAGTTTTGCAATGTAATGGTAGCATAAGTTTGCGTAGCCGCCTCCACTTTAACGTTCTCCTTGGCTTCAATGGCCTGATGCAATCCATCAGAATAGCGTCGGCCTTCCATGATACGCCCTGTTTGTTCATCAACAATTTTGATCTTGTTTTCCATGATCACGTATTCAACATCCTTTTCGAAAAGGGTGTAAGCTTTAAGCAGTTGGTGAACAGTATGAAGACGTTCTGATTTAATTGAGAAATTTCTGATCAGATCGCTTTTCTTTTCTAAAATTATTGATTCACTGAGCTGCTGTCGGTCAAGATCAGCGATCTCGGCGCCTACATCGGGAAGAATGAAAAAATCGGGTTCGTTATAAGAGGCAGTGAGTAAATCGATCCCTTTATCTGTCAGTTCAACAGAATTATTTTTCTCATCGATTACAAAAAATAGCTCATCATCAATGATGTGCATATTTTTTGATTGTTCCTGCATGAAAAAACTTTCTGTTTTCTGCATCAGGCTGCGCATACCCTCTTCACTAAGAAATTTAATGAGCGCATTGTTTTTAGGTAAACCACGATATGCCCTCAGAAGCAATTCTCCACCTCGTTTTTCATCTTTTGAGCCAGTCTGCAAAAGTTTCTTTGCTTCACCCAAAATACTACTTACCATTGATTTTTGGGCATTGTAAAGCTTTGTTACATCAGGTTTTAATACATCAAACTCCTGAAGATCACCTTTTGGAGTTGGACCGCTGATAATCAAAGGTGTACGGGCATCATCAATCAATACAGAGTCAACCTCATCCACAATGGCATAATGGTGTTTACGTTGCACCAACTCATCGGGATTGCTTGTCATATTGTCACGAAGATAGTCGAAACCAAATTCGTTATTGGTGCCATAGGTAATATCAGCGAGGTACGCTTTACGTCTGTTGGTTGAATTAGGTTCATGCTTGTCTATGCAATCCACGGTTAATCCGAGGAACTGATACAAAACACCCATCCATTCGGAGTCACGTTTGGCAAGATAATCATTTACGGTAACAATGTGTACCCCCTTGCCTGCTAAGGCATTCAGGTATACCGGCAAGGTTGCGACAAGCGTTTTACCTTCCCCTGTAGCCATTTCAGAAATTTTTCCCTGATGAAGTACTATACCTCCAATAAATTGCACATCATAGTGAACCATATCCCATGTTATCGTATTTCCTCCGGCCTGCCATTCATTTTTATAAATCGCCTTATCGTCTTTGATGGTTACAAAATCATGAGCAGCAGCAAGATCGCGATCCATCTGCGTTGCTGTAACTTCGATAACTGCATTATCTTTAAACAATGCCGAGGCTGCTTTCATAACACTGAATGCCTCTGGTAGAATTTCGTTTAAAACTACCTCAACTTTTTCGTATTGTGTTTTTTCAAGCTTGTCAATCTGGTTATAAATTTTTTCTTTCTCGTCAGCTTCAAGATCGAACTTGATCTCTAACTCCTGTTTGAGATCAATCACTTCCTGCTGTTCAGGCACGATGGCATCCTGAATACGCTTTTTGAATTCCGCAGTTTTTGCTCTCAAGGCATCGTTATCGAGTGTCCTGATTTTTTCATACGTTGAAATAGTTTGCTGAAGTAGCGGCTGAATGGCTTTTAGGTCTCGTGTTGACTTATCACCTAATAACTTTTTAAAAAAACTAAGCATAATATCTGTTTCAATAGAATAATCTAATTGTTTTACTTTCAATAATCATTCCAAATGGTTTTGTATCATTAAAATACAATAGCCTTGAATGATTCATTAATTCCAGACAAAATTAGTGCAATTTATATGTGCACTCCCAAAAACACAATACTGATTTCATTATCTCGCTAAAACCTATGGTGAATTTTTCATTTTCTCTAATCTATTCATATGATATTCAAGGTTTTGATCGACGGGAGGTGCGGGGGCCATTCCGATACGTCCACCCGGAATCAATAGAATTAATTCTGGAAAAACCTTCACATTGTATGCTTCAAGAAGGAAAATATCATCACCAAGATCAAGCAAAGGCCATTCAATTTTGTTATCATCAAAAAACCGAACCGATGAGTCAAAAGCTTCTTTCGTTGAGATGGTAACAAATTGGAAATTCTTGCCATAGATTTCATACAGTCTCTTTAATTCCCTTATTTCTTTTTCACAGGCTAAACAATTATCGTTTACAAAGCTTATCAAGGCAAAACCCTTGAAATCGGATAGCCGGACTTTTTGCTTTTGAACATTGGTCAAATTGAAATAAGGTGCAGGAAATCCATAAGCAAGTTGCTGCTTCTTTTCAATAATATTTGAAGCAATCATTTGATGCTCATTATAGTGTGATTGTTGATTAAGAGACCTTAATACTTTTAATATACTGCCAACTCGAAAAGCAGGGTGATAAAACAAGTCATTCAACTGCATCAAAATCCACAATTCTTTAAATCGGCTATCACTTTTCAACATAGAATCACCTTCAACAAACAGAAGCAATTGCGGCAATCCTTCAGCCGTTGTCTGGACAAAACCATCAAATGATAAAAGTCGGTTATCAAGCAAGTAACCTGCAAAAAGCTCTCTGAACAGGGTCATATATTCAGGATTATTATAGGATATCGCTTTATTCTCAAAGTATCTTTTGTACATCTGCTGAAGTGTCATTTTTCTTACGACCGGATCGAGTGAGGCCATTTTATAATGAAGATATTCTTTCACAAAGGGATCAGTAGTATTATTTACAACTTTAGCCATTTCTTGCGCTAAAGTATCAAGAAAGCTTATACGTCGTAAGCGGTACAAATCGTTGAAATGTTTGATAATAAATGTATTATAAATAAAATTAATGTTTTCAATTTGTTCCGAAACACCTCCATCGACAGCCTTAATTAATTTTAAATTTAGCACTTGTTCATCAAAATAAGCCTGCTGATCTGTTTTTTTAATGGAGAGTTCAATGGTATATTTTCCACCTGGCTGCAACAAAAATTCTACCCGATCCAAACCAACCGCTATTTCAGCATAAGTAATATCTTGTAATGGAAAAGACAGCGTAAAAGCTCCTTTAAAATCGGTTGTGGTTTGTGCAATGGTTCTCTCCAGATTGGAAATTAGATCTGACTTGACGATGATCCGGATGGGTTTTCCCGGAAGACTTGATACCCCAATAATAGTAACATCAGCTGCCAAAAGAGGGATTCCAACGAATAAAAGCAATATTACAATAAGTTTTTTCATGCAAAATTGGTCAATACTACATGAAAACGTACAACACCTGCCTCATATTGTCAGATCAATTCCTGCAGGGATAAACTGACTAACATCACCTCCATTTTTAAAAACATCCCGTATAATACTTGAGGTAACAGGGGTTAGCTCCGGTGTTGTGAGCAAAAATACTGATTCTATATCAGGGTGTAACATTTTATTCATTTGGCCGATACCGCGCTCAAACTCAAAATCAGCAGAAGTTCTTAAACCCCGCAGGATAAAATTTGCTCCTACCTCACGGCAAAAATCCACTGTCAATCCTTCGTAAACCACCACATTTACCTGAGGGTTAGATCCAAAAACCTGACTAATCCACTTTTTACGCTTTTCGATAGGAAAATAATAGTGTTTATTTGCATTGTTCCCAATAGCAACAACAATTTCATCAAAAATTGATAAAGCTCTGATTACCAATGCCTCATGCCCGACTGTTATTGGATCGAATGACCCTGGAAACACTGCTTTCTTTTTCATTGCCTAAAAGTTTTATCCGTTCCTGAATTTATTGAATTACACGATCCCATTTTCCAGCAAAATAAAAAAATCATCTGCAAAGAAAAACAATCTTTGAAAACCAAAGATCAGATCACTTTAAAATACTTCTATGATAACAATGTTAATTTTTTTTGGTCATTATTGTTGGTGTTAAGCATTGACCCTAAAATATCTTGTACTGATCGGTAACATTGTCTCAAAACAGCTGACATATTTTCCGGTTTTATCCATTCCGCCTTAATGATGCCCTCCGAAAGCTGGGGACAAAGTTTTTCGTCTAATTTAGAGGACATAACAAACCATGCAGTATATTTCAAATGCCACTTACCATGCAATTGATAGCAATGCCACGTATCAGGGAGCGCTTGAACCACTGTAAGTTCTGATAGTCCTGTTTCTTCTTCCACCTCACGAACAGCGGTCTGAACAAGCGTTTCTCCACGTTCACGGTGCCCTTTGGGTAAATCCCAAAAATTATTTCTAAAAATAAATAAAGTTTCCTCGTGCCTATTTTTCACGACTCCACCAGCAGCTTCAACAATACTCATTGAAGGCAACAGCCGATAAAAAAACTGATATGGATCTTCATCTGTCGTAACAGAGATATCTTCTGCAATTTTTCCATTGATCCAATCGTTAATCATTAAAACAAGTGAAGATATGTCCGCTTGTTGAGAAATTTTCATTTCAGGATAATTCAGATGCCGATCATCAGGATTGATGAGTTGCAGGCATCTATTGTCACAAAAAACTTTATACATTTGCTTTATGAATACTAATGATCAGTCGTCGCAGATTTTAGCAGGTTTCCTACTGCAAATTAAAGCAATTAAACTCAATCCATCGAAACCTTTTACATGGGCGTCAGGATTAAAGAGCCCAATTTATTGTGACAACCGCATCACTTTGTCTTATCACAAAATAAGAACCTATATCCGGCAAGAGTTTGTCAGGCTGCTTCTCGAACAGTACGAAAAACCTGATCTCATTGCAGGAGTAGCAACTGGAGGGATTGCGCAAGGCGTTCTTGTAGCACAGGAATTGGGTCTGCCATTCGTATATGTACGGTCAGAAAAAAAAAGTCACGGACTTACAAATCAAATCGAAGGAGTGGTAGAAACCGGCCAATCTGTTATTGTGATTGAAGATCTTATTTCTACCGGAGGAAGCAGTCTGAATGCTATTGAGGCACTGCGTGAGGCCGGTGCCGATGTAAAAGGGATGATCGCAATCTTTACTTATGGTTTGAAAATTGCCCATGACAATTTTTCAAAAGCATCCTGTGCACTTACTACTCTTACCAACTTTGATGCTCTTTTGCAGAAAGCAATGGAAGAAAACTTTATCACAGATACTGATTTACGATCCCTAATGAGTTGGAAATTAGATCCTAAAGCCTGGAGCGATCTTGTAAATAATGGACTTTAATAATGATACAGTAATAAAATAATCTCATGGAAATTACAAGTGGCTGGAAAGATGCCCCAGGAAAAATAAATGATGTTTTTAATTTTGCATCAGATTTGAACAACATGGGTATTCTGATGCCTGAACAGGTTATCAACTGGAAGGCAGATACTGATACCTGCTCCTTCACGATAAAAGGCATGACCAATTTAAGTTTACGTCTTGACGAAATCCGGCCAAACCGACTCATTCGCCTGGTTCCAAATGGCAAATCACCCTTTGAATTTGATTTGGTGATGCACTTTCGTGAAATTGGCGAGGAACAAACACAAATAAAAGTTGAACTAAATGCCGAACTTAATCCCATGCTCGCTATGATGGCTAAACGTCCCTTACAGAATCTCGTTAACATCATTGCTGAAAAACTGAGTTACCAAAAGTTTTAGAGGTTTCTTTTACAGTAGCATTTTCTTCGGGTTCATTGAACTGAATTATTTTTTTAATACCACTGTGTCAATGCGGTAAAAGTTTTAAGAAAATGTAATTAGGGTCTGCTGAAAAACCATCAACAGCATGTTTATTAGATAATTATACGTATATTTGGAGTATTAAATGCAAGGATATATGCATAAAGCCCACAAAA
>PHDU01000164.1 GCA_002842755.1 Bacteroidetes bacterium HGW-Bacteroidetes-1
GAGGGCTTAAGCCGGCTAATATCTGTTTAGTATCCATGACTCATTTCTAATTATTGCGCTAAGATACAAAATCCCACATTAATATTAAACAGAACCAATATATTTTATCAAAACCCAAATTATTCCGACACCTATAAAAATCGTAACAATTTTCCCTACTGTTGGATTAAAAACAAAATTCTTGAATTAAATCTTCCATAACTACCTATTTTTTTATGAAACACTCTTTGAGAAAAGGGAAACTGATTTTTATCTTTAAACGTCTTTATTATTATCAACTATAATGACTTCAATTGTGTACAATTGTCGCCATAATGTTCAAAATTACTAAAAATGCGTATGAAAACTACATTTCTTCGGCAAGATTTGGTTTGCGCTTAGGAGGCGTGGCTTTGGCAATGTTCTCTATGTGAGCAGGCAAGTGTCGGTTTGCTCAACGCAAAATCTCTCAGTGTGTTTATAAATCCAGGAGCACCTTACCCGAATCTTTTAAAAGACCAACCGACCATTTGATGATTACAAAGGAACTGATGATTGCCCCTAAGGCATCAAGCCATGCAATGCCCCAGATCATCGCTGCCGTGAGTCCGATTATTGCCGTTACGCTCGTGAGAGCATCGGCTATTACGTGTAGGTAGGCTGCTTTGATGTTGTGGTCGGAATGATCGTGTTCGTGGCGAAGCAAAAACGCGCAGGCAATGTTGACAAGCAAACCAATTATAGCCACCAAAATTGCTTCTTTGTATTGGATTTCAAAAGGGTTGTAAAGCCGCTGAAAAGCTTCGTAAAGGATTACAAAAGCAAAGATTAACAGCATCAGTCCGCTACTGTATCCCGACAAGGATAAAATCTTGTTTGAACTACCCTTGTAGTTTGCATTTACAGAAACCTTACGAACAATGATATACGCAACCCAACTAAGCCCGATTGCCATGACATGCGAACCCATGTGTATGCCATCAGCAAGCAATGCCATTGATTTTGTTGATAAGCCGAATATTATTTCGACAACCATCGTGATGGCAGTAATTATAACTACCAACATGGTTTGTTTTTCGTGGGTGTGAGTGTGTTCTGACATGATAAATGCTGAATGTTGGATGTTAAATGTTAAATGTTGAATGAAAAGTTCAAAATAGAACATTCAACATTTCGGTAACTTAAAATTTCATTAATTCTGCAAAAGCAACATTGAAGTTCATCTCCATTTCGAGCAATTTTTGAATGTTTTCGTAATACAACGAAAGTTCATACATATACTCGGTTAAAGAAATTTCGCCCATTATAAATGCCTTTTCTAATAATGCACTATTGCTAAACAATGCAAGTTTGCTGCGATAGTCGGTAACATTGTTTTGCAAAGCTACTACTTTGATATGTGTTGCTTTCATGATGTTGTAAAACTGCAATTTGGCATCGGTTTCAATGCTTTGCGTGGCAATGGTTTTAGCTTTGGCATATTTTACCGTGTTTTTGTTCTCCCAAATGGGAATGGTAATACCTACGGTTACGCCCTGAAACTGCTGTCCTACAACTTTTTCGCTCATAAAACCGCCATAAAACTTAGGCAAACTCATAGCTGTATTAAGTTTTGCTTGCTTTTCGGAAATGGCAATTTCCTGCTTTACCCATTGCAAAAGCGGATTTTTTGCTTCAACTAAGGTAAACCACTGCTCAAAATCGGCAGGAATGGTTTGCATAGAAAAAAGACTATCTGCGAAATTTATTGCATTGCCACCGTTAAGCATTGCTAATTCTGACAACAAAGCGTTGCTTTCAATTTCGTTGTTTTCCACTTCTTTGTTAGCATTCAATAGGTTTACCTGTGCTTTGTTGTATTCCAAAATGCCCACTTCGCCCGCACTGTATTTGGATTTGTAAGCATCGGCAACTTGCAGGGCATTAGCTTGGCGTTTGCTTAATTCAATTTTTATAGCATTGAAATATGTTAGTTTTACACAAATCACACGGGTTTGAAATAAAATTTCGTTACGTTGCTTTTTGTATTCCAGTTCAGCCTGTTCGTTCTTTAAATTTGAGATTTGATTTTTATAGGAATACGCTGTCGGAAAGTCGAAAGATTGCTTTATGCTAAAATCGGTACGATTGCCTATAGCAGAAGGATTGCCCCAGAGATAGTTAAATTCAACTTCGGGATTTTGAGGGGTAAGTCCTGTTTTGTTTCCGATTCTTTCGGCATCAATGCTTTTACGGTGTGCCGAAAGGCTGGTATTGTTTTTTTCTACTTCAGCCAGAACAGTATCAATCGTGTTTTGCGCGAAGAGATTAAAACCCAATGCCATTATTGCTGAAATTATTATTGCGATCTTCATAATTTTGAATACTTTGAAATGTTGAATTACTAGTGATGCGTTAACTTTTTAATATCCTTTATAATCATTTGATAATAAATATAATATAAGCGTTCTTTGATTTTTTGATTTGAATTGAGAGG
>PHDU01000165.1 GCA_002842755.1 Bacteroidetes bacterium HGW-Bacteroidetes-1
GAAAAACAAAACCTAAATATTGAACGAAATGATTTCCATGGCGAATGGAACTACAAAATATCACCTAAATTGTAAATGTTATTTATTGACAACTCCTTAAGGATTATCCCAACTTGAAACGTTTTACTGATATGCTACAATCTTATGTCATATCGGCCTTTCAATTCGCAGAGGCAAAGAAGTTGAAAGATGTAATTATTTCAACTAAAAATATTGATGCATCTTTTTATGGTCAGGTTCAAGAGAATTATACCGCTTTGGCCAAATATGACAGTATAATCGCTGACATCAATAAGTACAGAATATTTGAAGATTTACCACTGGTTATTTTAAACAAAGCTAATTTATTTGCATTTAACCTTTTACAGCACGAAAAAGCAATACAATATGCTTTGGAGGCACTCGAATATGCTAAAGCCAATGGTATAATTATTTATGAGATAATGGTTTACAAATCGTTGTATACATCCTATTACGAATTAGGTGATTATAAAAATGCTTATGAATATTTTAACCGGTATACAGAACTTTGGGGACAGACGTACAATGATGATCTGAAACTTAATCTGCTGATACAAAAACATAAACATGAAACCGAAATGAATCGAATTGAACTTCTTAATAAAAAGAAGAATGTCAGGTTTGTTGCGGTTTCTTCAACTTTGATCATTATTGTTTTAGGTGTTTTTAGCTTCATTTTATTTAAAAATAATAAAAAGAAAAAAGCACTTTTAGATGAACTTCATAAGAAAAACAATTTTATATCTCAGCAAAATGATAAGCTAACCATTGCAAATGCCACAAAAGATAAATTTTTCTCCATCATCGCCCATGACCTGAAAAGCCCTTTTAACTCCATCATTGGGTTTAGCAATATTCTTATCGAAAGGGTTCAGGAAAAAGATTATGAAGGAATTGAAAATGATGCAGGTATAATATTACAATCCTCACATCGTGCCATGGATCTGCTTATGAACCTCATGGAATGGTCGCGCTCGCAAACAGGCAGAATTGAATTTAACCCAGAGCACATTGATATGGTGAAGCTTATCTGTGAAACAGTAACACTGTTTGAGAACGTAGCAAGGCAGAAATCTATTCTTTTAAATATGACTTTGCCACCAACATCTTTTGTTTTTGCAGATAAAGCTATGATCAGCACCATCTTACGAAATCTTATTGCCAATGCAATAAAATTTACAAATACAGGTGGAAGAATTACTGTTTTTACAAACGAAAAACCTGAAGGACTAACTGTTTCGGTAAGCGACAACGGAGTTGGTATTCCTAAGGCTAGTCGGGATAATCTTTTCCGGATTGACAAAACGTACTCAACTCCAGGTACAAATAAGGAAAAAGGAACTGGCCTTGGACTAATCCTATGCAAAGAGTTTGTTGATAAACATGGTGGAAAAATTTGGGCTGAAAGTGTGGAGGCAAAGGGAAGCACTTTTCATTTTTCGATACCGAAAACAGCTTCATGATAATATATGTCTTCATGAAACGCGGTGTTTTAGAGCGTACCGGAAACCCATTTGGTCAAATAGTTTTCGTTCCATAATTACCAGTCATGCATTGGATATCCAAGGTATAGCAGCAAGCTCATAAAATTAAAACTTTCAGAGAATAATTTCAACATTTCAGCTTAAAACCAGAATAACTTCTATTTTTACCGTTTTGAAAAAGGCCTTCAAATCATCTTTAGTTTTATTCGTCAAAATAGAAGACCTTAAATTAGCCTTTAAGTCATACAAATATTGGAGAGTACTTTAAGAGATTCAACAAAAAATACCGAAGAGTAAAATTTTTTATTCTCCTAATAGTGTCAAATTAATTACATGGTCAAGATGAAAAATTTCAATTTTCTAATAGCTATTTTGTCAATTTCAATATTTTTTTCAGGTTGTAATAACTCTGATAAAGAAGTAATTCCAACAGATTGTACTGATGTTCACTGGACGCACAATGAAAGCGATAATGGACAGGATAAGTGGATAGATTTGTGTACAGGATATAATGCGTGTGGTGGACAAAGCCAATCGCCGGTCAATATTTCAGCAGCAATTACAGATACTACTTTATCGGAGCTAGTGTTTAGTTATTCGTCAACACCAGCAGAAATTGAGAACAACGGTCACACCATTGAGTTTGTTTGCGAAGAAGGTAGTAAATTAATTATCAGCACAAAAGAATATGAATTATTACAATTTCATTATCATGCACAAAGCGAACACCAGATGGATGGAATGTACTATCCTTTAGAAGTTCATTTTGTACACAAAGCATCTGAATCAGATTATGCAGTTGTTGGAGTGTTTTTTGAAGAAGGAGAAGAAAATGAGTTATTTACAAAATTTTTAGGTTCTGTTTAAAAATATTGTAGGTTAATCAATTTTTCGTACCGTAATTGAATTTCTCTATAGTTTTCTAATGTTTCAGAATTATCAGCAACAG
>PHDU01000070.1 GCA_002842755.1 Bacteroidetes bacterium HGW-Bacteroidetes-1
GTTAGCTATTTTGTAACTGTACTTGACACCCGAAAAAAGACTGATTTGACCAGTTTTTAACTAAATGGGACTTGTTTGGCTGCAAAATGGGTTAAAATATAATACAACAACTCCCCTGCAAAAATAGAAATAAGCACTGATTCTTTTTTTCAATGTTTCGCAAACAATTTTTTAGTAATTAAAAATCAGTGAATTATTATACAAAAAAACCGCTCTCAGTGATGAAAGCGGTTCTTAGTATTTTGGATGATTTTTTACATCATACCTGGCATTCCGCCTCCCATAGGTGGCATTGGAGGAGCCTGATTAGGATCTTTGTGTTCAACGAGTACACATTCTGTTGTCAGCATCATTCCAGCGATAGAGGCTGCATTTTCAAGTGCAACGCGGGCAACTTTTGTTGGGTCAATAACACCAGCTTCGTATAGGTTTTCGTAAACCTCAGTGCGTGCATTGAATCCAAAGTCGTCTTTGCCTTCTTTCACACGGTTAACAACAACCGAACCTTCTATACCTGCATTTTCAACGATCTGACGGAGTGGCTCTTCAAGCGCACGACGAATAATAGCAATACCTGTTGTTTCGTCATCGTTGTCGCCTTTCATATTTTCTAGAGAAGCAATGGCGCGAATGAAGCCAATTCCACCTCCGGGAATAATTCCTTCTTCAATAGCAGCACGAGTAGCATTCAATGCATCATCGAAACGATCTTTCTTTTCCTTCATTTCAATTTCACTGGCAGCACCAACATAGATAACTGCAACACCACCGGCAAGCTTGGCCAGGCGTTCCTGCAATTTTTCCTTGTCGTAATCAGAAGTTGTTGTTTCGATCTGTTTTTTGATTTGTGAAACCCTGCCTTCGATGTTTTCTTTCAAGCCATGGCCACTTACGATGGTTGTATTTTCCTTGTCGATGGAAATTTTTTCAGCAGTACCGAGCATATCAAGTGTAGTATCTTCAAGACGATATCCTTTTTCTTCCGAAATAACAACACCGCCTGTAAGGATAGCAATATCTTCGAGCATTTCTTTTCTTCTGTCTCCAAAACCAGGAGCTTTTACAGCAGCCACTTTGAGTGAACCACGAAGGCGGTTTACAACAAGAGTTGCAAGAGCTTCACTTTCAACATCTTCTGAAATGATGATCAATGGTTTACCGGTTTGAAGCGACTTTTCAAGAATAGGCAGCAAATCCTTCATCACAGAAATTTTCTTGTCATAAATCAGAATGAAAGGATTTTCGTAAACAACCTCCATTTTTTCAGCGTTTGTTACAAAATAAGGTGAGATGTAACCTCTGTCAAATTGCATGCCTTCTACAACATCTACATAGGTTTCAATACCTTTTGCTTCTTCAACAGTTATAACACCTTCCTTCTTTACCTTGCCCATTGCTTCTGCAATAAGTGCTCCTATTGAATGATCATTGTTGGCAGAAATGGAGGCAACCTGCTTAATTTTTTCATTGCTGTCGCCAACTTGTTTTGTTTGAGCGTGTAAAGATTTAATTACTTCAATTACCGCTTTGTCCATTCCCCTTTTGAGGTCCATAGGATTCGCTCCGGCAGCAACGTTTTTAAGTCCAGTGGTTATTATCGACTGGGCCAAAACGGTAGCAGTAGTAGTTCCATCACCGGCAATGTCATTGGTTTTGGAAGCCACTTCCTTCACCATCTGTGCGCCCATATTTTGTACCGGGTCTTTCAGTTCTACCTCTTTTGCAACGGTAACTCCGTCTTTTGTGATTTGAGGTCCACCGTATGATTTCTCTATGATAACATTACGTCCTTTTGGACCGAGTGTTACTTTAACAGCATTTGATAATGCATCGACACCTTTTTTTAGGTTGTCGCGTGCTTCAATATTAAATAAAATGTCTTTAGCCATTTTCTATAAATTTTAATGATTAATTCTTTTCTGAAATTAAATTATTGCGATAATGTCTGATTCACGCATGATAAGGTAATTCTGTCTATCAAGTGTAAACTCTGTTCCGGCATATTTACCGTACAAAACAACGTCTCCTTCTTTTACAGTAACAGGATTATCTTTTGTGCCCGGTCCAACAGCAACAACAGTACCTTTTTGAGGTTTTTCCTTTGCAGTGTCGGGGATGATAATACCACTTGCAGTTTTTTGTTCAGCAGCGGCTGGTTCAATTACTACCCTGTCGGCCAAAGGTTTAATGCTTAATTTTCCCATAATCTTATCTTTTTTTTTGTTGAATAATTATATTTCTTTCAGTTGACTGCTTATGGACATATTTTGTGCCAAAGCACTGAAACAAAAAAAATGTCAGAATGTAGTGACATTCTGACATTTTTCTGCATCCCGCAATGGGCTTGCAAGGTCTTAGTTTTCGTCCTGTGCAGGAGGTGCCTGAAAATCAACAGGAGTTGTTTGCTCAATCTGTTTGCGCAGTTCAGTGTCAAAAGTACCTGTAGAAGCCGTGAATTTTGGTATAGCCATAGAAGCAGCAAGGCTTAGAACAAGCAATGCAACAGCCATTGTCCATGTGGCTTTTTCAAGAAAATCGGCAGTCTGTCTTACCCCCATAAATTGATTTGAGGCTGAAAAATTGGAGGCTAAACCCCCACCTTTAGAATTTTGAACCAGCACGATAAGTGCCATCAATATGCTGACAATCAGAATTAGAATAGAAATAACAACGTACATTTTCCTGGTATTTAATTATTTTTTTTCATTTTGGTTTCCTCAATAAGGGCTGCAAAGTAACTACTTTTTTCCGGATATTTCAAACTTAATTTTTCAAAGATTTTTATTGCCTTATCAAAATGACCCTGATTAACAAAAATTGTAGCAAGTGTTTCGCTAACAATATTTTCCTGATCAACGATACTTTGTTGTGCAACACTTACTGGATTAAAGAACTCAGGTTTTGGTCGGGATATAGAAGGGTTTTCACGAATGAATTTTTCAATCAGATCTATTTTGTTGGCATTAGAATCATCCAATTTTTCGTTTATTGCATTTTTTTTCTCTTCTTCTATTGCCCTGATACGGTCAGCAACAATGCGTTTCAGTTCTTCAATTGATTTACGCCGGAGAATTTCATCCTCATCTATTTCATCAATAAAACTTTCGGATACAATAGTTTGATGTATCTCTTCTGAATCAGTTTCAACCGCAAACATGCTTTTGGTTTGATCCCCATTATCTGAATGAATCTTTTCTATATTCTTATCATCCTTCACTTTTCCTTCAGGTACTGCCATCGATGGAGTAGCTTCCGTTTCATCTTCTGTAGTTTTTTTCAGGGTACTTTCTGCTGCTGAAGGGACAGCTTCTGCTTCGGTGTTGGCTTCTGGTTTTGCCGTAGAAGATGCCTTTTCTTTTTGATCCTTAGCGTTATCATTTGATTTAGAGTATTCGTCCGGAAGTGAAATCTTAATTTTTAGTCTGCCTATCTTTGTTATATGAAACCGTAAAATGTTACGGTCAGCAATAATGCTGGCCGCCATTTTCAATTGGCTATCGTAAAGAATATGATTTTCTTTGAATAAGTTCATAGCCAGAAGAGCATGAATGCTGCTACAGTAGGGAAACTGTGTTGCCATATCCATTAAATCAGTTATGGTTTCTTTTCCTAGCAACTCTGGGTCACGCATGAGTTTTATGAACGCAGTTTTATTCATCGTTTATGCTACCAGTTTACCACAGCCTTATTGAAAATATTGTCAACGAGTGCTTCTGTGATTTCAGCAATCATTCCATCCTTAATGCTATTAAGGTTCTCATTGCTAGGATATTCAATATATTGTGTAAATTTAGATTCGAAACTTTTAGATTCGTCCACTTTACTAATGAATCTTATATTAACAGTAATTGTAAGTCTGTTCATTGCTGCCGTCTGGTCACTTTGAATGGCCACAGGAGTAGTAGCATATTCAGTAATTTCACCTTCAAAAGCAAGATCACCATTGACTGTTGTCATGGTGAGATTGGTTTGATTCATGAATTTATCACGAAGCGCTGTAGTAAAAATACTACTCAACAACGGTTCAACCAAAAGGGCATTGTTTGATATTTGTTGTACCGAAAACGTTTTGGCTTCGGGCGGAATACTTGCTCCAGTAAATGAATAAACGCCGCATCCTTGGTGGGTAAAAATCAGCAGAAGCGAAAATACCAGCAATAGATGTCGAATTATTTTCATTATAAAAAGGTGTTTATATCCACAAATAAATATCAACTCAAAAACAGCCACGTTATTTTTGCAATAATAACATTATAGGTTGATATTGTACTCTTTTATTTTTCTGTATAAGGTTCTTTCACTGATGCCCAACTCTTTGGACGCATTTTTTCTTTTCCCATTATGTCTTTCCAAAGCTCTCTTAATCATATCAATTTCTTTCTTCTGGAGTGATAAACTTTCAGTTATCACCTCAGCAGGATGAATATTTTGGTAATCGTCTGCTTCTGAGATTTCTATATTTGTATAATCATCCTCAATATCATCAAGATTCTCCTGATACTTATTAATCAGTTGTCCTTTAGGTTGTTGATGCAATGGATTCTCTTGTTCACCCCCTTCCATCAGGGTTGCAACTGTTTTTTTAAGTTCAAGCAAGTCTTTCTTCATATCAAAAAGCACCTTGTATAGTATATCTCTTTCAGAAATCTTTTCTTCTTCGTGGTCACGTGCATATAAGATGGGCAAGGAGGAAGAGGAATCCTTTGGCAAATAGAGTTTTAAGGTTTCAGCAGTTACTAATTTTGATTTTTCAATGATACTTATTTGCTCAGTAAGATTTTTCAACTGTCTGATATTACCTGGCCAGCGATGGTTGATCAATATTTGAGAGGCCTCATCGGTGAGCTGAAGTATTGGCATCCTGTATTTTTCTGCAAAGTCACCTGCAAATTTTTTAAAAAGCAATAAAATATCGTCCTTTCGATTACGCAGAGGCGGAATGACGATTGGAACAGTATTCAAACGGTAATAGAGGTCTTGTCGGAATTTTCCTCTTTCAATGGCATCTGGTATGTTAACATTGGTTGCTGCTACGATCCTTACATCTGTTTTAATGACTTTAGAGGACCCAACTTTAATAAATTCACCTGATTCAAGAATTCGCAACAAACGAACCTGTGTTGAAAGGGGTAATTCAGCAATTTCATCTAAAAATATGGTGCCGCCGTCAACTACTTCAAAATATCCTTTTCTTGCCTCATGTGCTCCCGTAAATGAACCTTTTTCATGACCAAAAAGCTCTGAATCAATTGTTCCTTCAGGTATAGCGCCACAGTTTACGGCGATGTAGGCACCATGCTTCCGTGCACTTGATTGATGTATAATTTTAGGGAATACTTCTTTCCCTGTCCCACTTTCACCGTTAATAAAAACTGTAAGATCAGTAGGCGCTACCTGCACAGCAACCTGTATTGCACGTTCAAGATAACTGTCGTGACCAATAATACCAAACCGTTGCTTGATCGATTGAATATCCATTTCTCTGTTTAACTATTAAATAACCAACGTTAAAGATACTACAATAATACCTGATAATCAGTCCTGTTAAATCCTAAATTAACGTAAAACTGCTCCGATTTCCTGTTCAAATGCATGTTGCAATCGTTGCATGGTTTTATCAATTACTTTGTCAGTAAGTGTTTTTTCTTTATCGACAAGGCTAAAACTGATGGCATAGGATTTTTTATTCTGAGGAATTTTATCGCCTTCATACACATCGAATATGTGCAATCCTTGTAACATTTTTGGTTCTGTTTTGCGTGCAATTGCTTCTAAATCTTCAAATTGGACAGCCTTATCAATTACAAGAGCAAGATCACGGCGAACAATTGGGAAACGGGAAACAGCTTCATATTTCACACTTGTTTCTGGTATTGCATTTAATAAATCATTCCAATGAATCGAGGCATAATAAACATCTTTTCTGATTTCGAAAAGTTTAGTTGTGGATTGTGTTAGTTTTCCAAAACGAATAAAAGTCTTTTGTTTGAATTCATAAGCGAGTCCAATCTCAAAAATCTCATCAGAAAATTCCTTTAAAATAATTTTATCCCGCTGAATTCTGAGTTTTTTAAGGATCGCTTCAATAAAATACTTTAGATCATAAAAGTTGAGTGCTCCTTCAACAGCGTTCCAATTCTCTGCTTGTTTATTTCCGGTTAGGAAAAGATCAAGACAAATATTTTCGCTGTAAGCAGCAAGTGGTTTTTCATCATTGATTGGCTTATCTTTATCAAAGAAATACACTTTACCAAACTCAAAAAGTTTAAGATCTGAAATCTTACGATTTTGATTGTATGCAATGGTTTCAAGACCTCCAAAAAGGAGACTCTGTCGCATAACATCAAGATCCTTACTCAATGGATTAAGCATCAATACATTTTTCTGAGCATCGAAGGCCTGATGCTTCTCAGTATATTCTGAACGTGTAAGTGAATTGTTCATGATTTCATGAAAGCCATTAAAGGCAAGCATGTCAGCTACGGCATGTTGTAACTTATCAGGGTCAACACCTTCGCTGATATTGATGGATGCATTTAGTTTTTCGGGGATATTGATATTGTCATATCCATAGATACGAAGTACCTCTTCAACTACATCGGCCGGACGGTATACATCCACTTTAAATGTTGGAACTATCCATTCGATTTCTTGTTCATTCTGGTTTAAAACTCTAAAGTCTAAATCTTTCAGAATGGAAATTGCTTGATGCGATTCAATGTGCTGACCAGCAATTTTATCGAGGTAATCAAATCGGAGTTTTACTTTAGCAGGTTCAACAAATTGTGGATAAACATCTTTTATCTTAGAAGAAATCTGACCTCCTGCAATTTCTTTTATTAACAAAGCTGCCCTTTTGAGAGCATAAACAGTAATCCCGGGGTCGCTACCACGTTCAAAACGAAAAGACGCATCGGTCTGCAAACCATGAAAACGTGAAGTTTTGCGAATAGATTTCGAATCAAAACAAGCACTTTCAAGGAAAACAGCTGTTGTCTTTTCTGAAACACCAGAGTGTAAACCGCCAAAAACACCAGCAATACACATGCCTTTTTCTGCGTTACAAATAATCAGGTCATTGGCATTTAGCTTTCTCTCTATTTCATCCAAGGTTAAAAAGGGAGTGTTTTCGGCAAGTTTTTTAATCACAACCTTATTGCCTTTTATGGCTTTTGCATCAAAAGCATGCAACGGCTGACCTGTTTCGAAAAGTACATAATTGGTTACATCAACTATATTGTTAATAGGTCGAATGCCAATAGTTTTTAGTCTGATTTTGAGCCAATCAGGTGATGGCCCTACATTAACATTATTGAGTGTTACGCCTGAATATCGGGGACATGAATCTGCATCTTCAATCTCAACAGCAATGTCAACCGACTCATTTTCAACCAAAAAGCTATCGATTGAGGGAAGATTAATCTGGTAGATTTGTTTCCCCGCTTTGAAATTGAGAATCGCAGCCAGATCTCGCGCAACACCAATGTGCGATGCTGCATCTGAGCGATTCGGGGTAAGGCCAATTTCAAATATGGTATCACGTTCGACAGGAAAATAATGTGTTGCAGACTTTCCTATCAAGGTATCCTCTGGCAATACCATAATGCCTTCATGGGATGTTCCAAGCCCTAGTTCGTCTTCTGCACAAATCATCCCCTCGGAGAATTCACCACGAATTTTATTCTTTTTGATTTGAAAGCTTTCTTCGCCCTGATAGAGTGTGGTTCCAATTGTGGCAACAAGTACTTTTTGTCCTTTGGCGACATTGGGAGCTCCGCAAACAATTGATAGCAGTTCACCACTGCCAACATCCACTTTTGTTAAACATAATTTATCAGCATTAGGATGTTTCTCACATTCAATAACTTTGCCTGTAACAATCCCTTCAAGACTTCCTTTAACTGATTCATAAGGAATAATTTCTTCAACCTCCAGACCTGCTGAAGTAAGTGCATTTGCAACAATTTCGGGTTCGAGATCAACGTTTAGGTATTGTTTAAGCCAATTGTAGGAAATCTTCATTTTTTTGCTATTATTTAGAATTGGCAAAATTAACGATAAAATGTCAAACTGTCATGCTTTGTCTTAAGCAAATCTTTACAGTTTTTAATGTGGTCATAGATTAGAACACACTGGGAAATGAAACTTATTTTGATAGCACAAAACAAGGTCTAATACGGATAAATTTTCCATCATCCGATCAAACTCCAATCGAAATTTTTCTTGTAAATCCTTTCAAAATGATTTTTTGCAGGCTGATTTTCAGCAAGCGTCAATTTACTGTCTTTGTTGAGCAATTCTATTACTATACGCCTAATATGTTGTATTATCTTTTCGTCTTTGGCAAGATTGCCCAACCTAAACTCCAAAAGACCTGATTGTCTTGTTCCTGCAGTATCACCTGGCCCTCGTAATTGCAGGTCAGCTTCAGCAATTTTAAATCCATCATTGGTACTCACCATGGTTTGCATTCGTTTTCTTCCATCGGCAGTAAGTTTGAAGTCTGTCATAAGTACGCAAAACGATTGATCGGCACCACGACCAACTCTTCCACGTAACTGATGGAGCTGCGATAATCCAAAACGGTCGGCATGTTCAATCACCATAACACTTGCATTAGGAATATTAACACCTACCTCAATTACCGTCGTGGCAACCATTATATGTGCCTGACCTTTTACAAAACGTTGCATTTCAAAGTCTTTATCTTCTGATTTCATTTGTCCATGAACAACACAAATACGATAATCAGGTTCAGGGAAATCACGCAAAAGGCTTGCATAACCTTCCTGCAAATTGATCAGATCAAGTTTTTCAGACTCTTTTATGATGGGGTAAACTACATAGATTTGTCTACCTAAGGCAATCTGTTTTTTCATGAAACCAATCATTCTCAACCTTTGAGAGTGAAATAAATGAATGGTTTCGACAGGTTTACGACCTGGCGGCATTTCATCTATCTGAGAATTATCGAGATCACCGTATTGCGTCATCGCAAGTGTTCGTGGAATAGGTGTCGCTGTCATTACAAGCATATGGGGAGGAGTTGTGTTTTTGTCATAGAGCCGAGCGCGTTGTGCTACACCAAAACGATGTTGCTCATCGATAACTACCAGTCCAAGCCGTTTAAAAATAACAGTATCCTCAATTAGTGCATGGGTACCAATGACAATTTGCAGACCCCCGTCTGTAAGTTTATTATATATGATTTTTCTTTCCGAAGTTTTTGTCGAACCTGTAAGCAGAGCAATTTGAACAGGAATCTCTTTGAGCATTTCAGTTAATGAGGCAAAATGTTGGTTAGCAAGTATTTCTGTAGGCGCCA
Source organism: Bacteroidetes bacterium HGW-Bacteroidetes-1 (assembly GCA_002842755.1). GTDB lineage: Bacteria > Bacteroidota > Bacteroidia > Bacteroidales > F082 > JALNZU01. The sequence goes on from PHDU01000070.1 coordinate 9,326, forward strand.
TCAAAGCGGCCTGAAAACCGTTATCAAGTGCCAAAAGCATAACCATTAAGGCTACAATTGTTTTTCCGCTTCCCACGTCACCCTGAAGAAGTCGGTTCATCTGCTTACCTGATCCTGTATCAATTCTAATTTCCCTGATTACTCTTTTTTGAGCATTTGTTAAAGGAAAAGGCAACTGTGTGTGGAAAAACTCATTGAAATAATTACCAACTTTTGAAAAAACATGTCCTTTGATGACAGCTTCTCGGTTTAGTTTATTATGCAATAATTGAAGTTGAAAGAAAAAATATTCTTCAAATCTCAGTCGTTCGTGTGCCTTTTTGAGAAGATTCATATTTGAAGGAAGATGAATCTGAAAATAGGCTTCGTTTCGTGGAAGCAGTTGTTCTGAAACAAGAATGGATTTTGGGATAACTTCCTGAATAGCATTACCGGTATGTAATAATACATTCTTTATCAGTTTGGCTAGTTGTTTGCTCCCCAGTCCATTGTTTTTTAGTGCTTCACTTGAATTATATACTCCCTGCAGACTTTCTCCAAGCGTAAAATCCTCAGGGTTAAAATCTTCAACGTCAGGATGAACAAAATTAAATTTATTATTGAAAGCCGAAACTTTACCAAAAATTACGTACTTTTTTCCTGGAGCAAATCGGGTTTTAACCCAAGTAAGACCCTTAAACCAAACCAGTTCAATTGTTCCTGACTCATCATTAAAATCTGCAGTGATGCGTGTGGCACGGGGATTTCCATATGATTTCAAATTGCTAACTGTTCCCACCAGCTGATAGTAAACACTTTCGTCCTCTATTTCCGCTACTGTATAAATTCTGCTTTTATCAATGTGTCTGAAAGGAAAACAATTGAGGAGGTCGCCAAATGTCTCAACTCCCAATTCTTTTTTCAAGACAAGAGCTCTTTTTGGACCTACTCCTTTGAGATACTCAATTTTATTTTCAAGCAGATTGACCACTGTATTTTCAGGATAGATTGAGTGGCTAAGATAAGAAGCTTTAGACGAATAATCGGTTTAACAGTCAATTAATAAAGATTTGCTAAAAAAAAGCCCTGCATCCAACTGGAAGCAGAGCTCTGAAAAATAACAATTTATTCGCTTAATATTGCCAGAGATCATGTTCAAAATTAAAAATATCCATTTTAATTCTTTCTGATTCAAGAAGTGCATCAAGGCCGGTAGCATATTGGTTGATACGACGGTCGTACACATTTTCTTCTTTATAAATATAGCTGTCGAACATCCTTTTCAGGAAGATCTCGTCATAGGTTCTTTTTTCTGCTGAATTGTGCCTGTTGAATACTTCAGCACGTGCCAATACATTGCGTGCCTGATCGTATGATATCCAGAAAAGGGGCTGAGTAAACTCTTTTCCATCTTTTTCAACAATAATAACAGGGCAAATAGCAATGATACGGAACATTAGCTGAGAGCGTTGTTTATCAAAATACCAATCTTCTTTAATGCGAAGACGCATCACCCTTGTTGGGTCAAACTCTCTTACAATCACTGTGTCATACTCTTCGTAAGGAGGATAAGGTCTTTTATCACGTACATAAGAAGTGTCAGATTGTTTTGAAATGATTTCGTTATAGCTGATTGGCATTAGCAATTCATCTGTATTATTGATATCATAGGCTCTGAACTTGCTCTCTTTCAGCCCGTCCATCAAAACATTGATAAAACTTCTCCAGTTATTATGTGATTCAAGAGGATAGTAAAATGGTTGATTGATTTTTTGACGGAAGTCAATCTCGCGCCAAACCCGCTTCGACCACATTACGTCGGCTTGTCTTATTGTTGGAAGGGGTATAGGGTCTTTATCAATCATACCGTTATCTGCAAATAAGCCATCAACGGGTTTTTCATCCAGAATCTGGGCTGAAAGGTTGATGTATGTTCCGGTTATTAGGAACAAAGCAAAAAGGATGAGGATGATCTTTTTCATAATTTATTAATCTATTGTTCGCTAATTTATTTCCAGGTTAATTGGATTCAAAGTGCGCATTGTTCCATCAGGTCCTTTAGCCTGAATGCGTTCAAAGTAAAGGCGTTGTCCGCGGCCTGCATTTCTGATGAAGTTATTCACTGCTTCGGTAAAAATATTACCTCGTATTGTTCCTGTCGTCTGAAGTTCTGTGCCCCGATAGGTTGTAAGCTGATATGAAACAATCTCAAAATGATAATCACTAAAGTCGAAATCAATAAGTTCCGGTATGATAGCACGGGCTGTAAGAAGACGGTTTTTATCAATTGTGCCGTCGGTGAGGTCCGCAATTTTTGCAATTGGATTGGGCACTTGTTTGATACGGAACTCAAAACTTCCAAGTAAAAGACTTTTGCCATCAATATTGGCAGTACCACTGATGGTGGTAGTACGTTCTCCGCTAGGCACTTCCACATCCCAACTTCCATCGGATCTTTTAGATATTTTCCCTTTGGAAATATTTGGAGTAATTTGCTCAGAAGGTATCCCTGGTGAAGAAATAGAAATTGGATTTTTAAGGCCTGCATATAAAATATTCATTTTCAGGGGAGCTACTGTAAGGGATGGTGGTGCAACAATATAATCCGCTGAGAAGGGATAACTTACAATCTCCTGTGTTCCAGGATCAAGTATTTCAATAATACCTGCATACCTTTGAGGTCCGATACTCTGTGCCGGAAACTGAAGATTAACAACACCATTTACACTTTTCAGAACCTGTGCGCTATTTCTATTTGCCTGTGTAATTTTATCAGCACCTCTTAAAATCCTTACCTCAGACTGAGTTTTAGAGTCGAAAGCTGCAACGAGAACTTCTGCCTCGTAATTCTGGCCGGATAGGATATAAGTGGAACGAGGAATTACTTTTGCAGATATATTATCGAATTTGAAATCTTTCTCAGAGATATTGACATACAACCTGTTGATTGCATCGAATTCGGTACTTTGAATTTCAGCAATAATTTTATTTAAAATAGTGACGTTTGCAGCCAGAATGGTATGAAAGAAGTTATAGTACTCCCAATCCTGAGAAGTTCCGGTAGCATCACGGTATTTTTCATCCGTTTTTAGTCCAATTTTGTCCGAGTATTGCTCACCAATAATATCAAGAACAAACGAACGGTATTCATTCATTTTTTCAGCCAATTCATAAGCTTTACCATTTTTATTTTGTCCAACCATATAATTGGTAGGTTCATCAAACTTGTCTCGTGAAGGAACCTCAGAAAGTTTTAAAACCTTCTTATCACGCATTTTACCCGGACTAAGCGGATCAGGAGCTTGCTCAATACGATAAAACTTAATCAATGCATCTTCTTTACTCATTTTTTCTGAACGTGCAACAACCTCAAGCTTAATATTCTCAATATATTCAATGAGTTCAAATGATTTTTGTCTGACATCCTGAGCCTGATCCCAGTATTCTTTAACTTTACCGGGATTCAATGTGTACTGGCTTTCAAATTTTGCATATTCGCTCGAAATTTTACTTGCAAAACTTTCATTGGTGCTTTCCATACTTTCATTAACAACAAGGAAAGCATCCAATATATCTTTTGAGACGTTTAGTGCCAACAAAGCAGTAAGAACCAGGTATAACATACCGATCATTTTCTGCCTTGGGGTTTCTTTATATCCGGCCATGGGCTGTTTCTTTCTTCGTTTGCTTAAATTAGAATACGGTTATGCTTTAAATGCTGAAAGCATATTTCCGTATACTTTATTAAGTGAACTGATTCTACCATTGAGTTCAGTAATCTGTTGGTTAAGCGTGTTGGTATTAGCAGAGGTCTGATTAACCTTTTCAAGATAATCCGACATAGTCTTGTATAGCTTTTCAGCTGTCTCCGCTGCTTTCCCGGAACCTTGCAATTGAAGTTCATAAACACCATTTAGTGCAGCCATGTTTTTTGAAATTTGCTGCAATTGCTTGTTATAGGCTTCTCCATCCATCGAACCAAAATCAAGAGCTTCGACCGATTGTTTGATCATTGCAGCTGATTTGTTATAGGTGTCAGCCAGCTGTTTTGCTGATTGTGATGCTGTTTTCACTGTATTGGCAAACTCTTCGGTTGATTGTACTTCAGTTTTAATAATATCAGCAGCCTGCACATAAGCGTGACTTAATTTGGCAGCGCTTTCCGAAGCCGATTTCATGTTCTGAATGTAATCAATAGATGCTGTTGCGTCTTTGCTTAAAACATCAGAAGCTTTTTTATAGTTTCCAGAAAGTTCTGAAGCAGATTTGGTTGCAGATTTAATTGTGTCAACATACTCATTGGTTGCAACAACGGCGTTAGACATCTGACCCATTTGATTTGCGTTTTCACTGAGCTTTTTCAATCCAACACCCAGCCGTTCAAGCGTATCCTGTTCAATATTAGCTTCTTTGAACATTTGATCCAGCTTTTGAGTAGCTGTTTTCTTTCCTGCTAATTCCTGTTCAATCTCCGATTCATTATACATCCCGGCAAGTTGTGGATAAACTAAACTCCAGTCTGGTTCAACATGTGGAGGTTCAAAAGCTGAGAAGAAAAATATCAGTGCTTCAGTACCCAATCCAACGATGAGCATCTCATTGGCGTAATTGTAATGATTGATTTTGAACAAAGCTCCGATGATAACGATAGCGGCGCCAATACCATAAAGCTTCGACATGAAGTTTTTATACTTTTTACTTCTTACTAACTGATTGAAATTCATATTCTAAAATATAAAATGGTTTAAATCGAAATATTGGTTTTATTATCTGTAAACTCTTGAAGCCTTCAAAGGATTATCACCTTGGTTTCTGCCCAAAAATGGCTGAATAGTGCGAAAACCTATATAACTTTTTGCAGTATCCTGGTATTCGTAAGCACGACTTGTTACCTGTAAGTAATAGGCGATGTCTTTCCAGGAACCACCCCGAATAACTTTTCTTTTCATCACAGGTGGATCATTCTCGTTTGCGTTATAGGTGTAGTTAGGATTCATATCCCATGTAAGATTGTACGATGCAGGATCAAAAGCACTGTTGGTCCATTCAGCAACATTACCAGCCATATCATATAAGCCAAAATCGTTTGGAGGATAATGTCCAACAATTATCGTCCGTAAACCGCCATCAGAAATGTAGTTTCCGCGCAAAGGTTTAAAATTGGCCAAAAAGCATCCCTGATCATTTCTTGTATATGGGCCGCCCCAAGGGTATGGATTGAGATTGTTTCCTCCCCTGGCTGCCCATTCCCATTCTGCCTCAGTTGGCAGACGAAATTCGGAAAGTGCAACTTCCCCCTTCTTGGAGAGAAGAAAAGAATTGAGTTTTTCAGTTCTCCAGACGCAAAATGCGCGAGCCTGACTCCAGTTAACTCCAACTACAGGATAATGGTCGTAAGCAGGATGCCAGAAATATTTCTCCGTAAGTGGATCGTTGAATGAGTATGCATAATCGTGAATCCATGCCAAAGTATCAGGATAAACATTAATCATTTCCTGTCTTACGTAAACCGAGCGGTTGGTAAGACCTTGCGGACGGTTTGATAAACTGGCATTACGATAATCATATTTTCCGTTTTTATCGAATTCCTTTTTTGCAGCAGCGTGTAGATCCACCCAAAAATAAGCGTAATTTAATTTTCGGGTATCAATTTCTTTTCTGCGAAAATATCGCTCTAAATCAGGTAAATACATTGCTTCAAGTGCATCTCTTACATCCTGATCTTTGCTATTCCAGTCGATCGCCTTTTTCCAGTTAAGATGAGGCGGGTCGTATTCTTCACCTGTCTTTGCGTTTTCGCTTATCAAATACTCATCAGGATTGACTTCGCCTAAGAGAATACGCGCAATGGAGTCGCGAACGTAATAAACAAATTCTCTGTACTCATTGTTGGTGATTTCTGTTTCATCCATAAAAAATGCTGAAACAGAGATGGTTTTAGCCTGATTCAATTGTCCGTAAGTCATATCTTCACCTCCGGCCCCCATCGTAAAACTACCTTGTGGAATGAAAACCATACCATAAGGATCGGGTTGATAAAAGGGTTTGGATTTTTGTCTTACCCCAACCAACTCGCCCTGATTTGTGTTGCCGCAACTCGAAAGTATCAACAGGGTTAACGTATAAAACAGTAGATGCTTCATTTGAATAGATGGATATGTTTTCAATTGTTTCTTTCTTTTCATGAAATTGACTTTCAAATAGTTCATTTCAATTTTATTTCTTAAGGTTAGAGGTATCTTGTGTTTCTGTAACTTCTGGTAGATTTGTCTGCTTTAATTTTAAAACAATATCCCAGACTGATTTCATGCGAACCTGGCACACCAATGCCCAATGTGTTCACATCATAGCTATATCCCAATCGTAAATCGAGCACTTTCATACCAATCATTACTCCTATTGATTCCTGCAACCTGTAGTTAACGCCACCCCAGAACTGATTATTGTACACAACCATTCCAGACATGTTGATTTGTGTTGAAGACAAATTGCTTGTTACACTTACTGCAGGATGAAACTCATAGGCTGAATTCCATGGAACAACAAATTGATAACCTCCAACAGCATAAAATGTTCTGTCGCCAACAAAACTTCCACTTGTTGAAGTGTTACTTAAAGCTTTCCCTTTTGACTCAAGCAGGCTGGTTACCGAAAAACCAAAATAATATGACTCAGGGACCTGTAGAAAAGCACCAATGTTTACATCAAAAAGCATATCTGATTGTTCTCCCGTTGTTAAAATAGGGTCGCCAGTTTGATGGGGCTTAAATTTCGAGAAATCAACAGATCTGTTAAGAAAATTCACTGCCGTTCCAATTCCTATTGTGGCTGCCCCTAAGTCGATATGATAAGAATAACCCGCCTGGACACCCACATTCTTTTCAAAACCCAACTTATCCTGAATCACTGTGAGGCTAACTCCTCCCTTAAGGAGACGCAAAGGAGCATCTCCTGTAATAAGAAAGGTTTCTGGTGCAACTTTATTTCCATCCATATCTTTAAATCCTGCCCATTGCTGCCTCACAATACCATTGATACAAATGCCTTCACTCAGGCCGGCAAAACCCGGATTGGTGAATGCATGCGTGTTGGTGTGGTGAGTAAAAGCGGGTGCTTGCTGCGCAAAACCTGCTTTTATACCCACAAACAAGCAAAATATAAAAACTAAATATCTGAACATCAATGACATTAAACTGTAATCAGGACTTGTTTTAAGGCCGCTAAAATAGTAAATTTTATCCAATTGTATATTGATATGTGAATAATTGATGTTTGCTTGCTAATACAAAGGAAAATGATTTTACTCTTTTGCCTTCATTAACACCTTAAGAGCTCTTTTATTGCATGGAATGATAGCTTCTCCTATTTTTTATTGCTCAATTACTGTCCGGATCGCAAATTTAAAAAATTTTACAAAAATTAAAAGGAAGAGAAATTGGATATTTACTCTTGCGTCTTTCCAATTTTAATGCTTGAGCCCCCTCCGATAACTACCATTTTCAAGCGGCACTACAATATCGAAGGTGGGTTGTTAAATTAAAGTGGGTTAATTTTTGGTAAGTCAACGTGAG
>PHDU01000071.1 GCA_002842755.1 Bacteroidetes bacterium HGW-Bacteroidetes-1
TTGATCCAAAAATAAGTGAAAATACTATAAATCAAGCATTTAACAACTTTTTTAATCTATCAACCGCCATTATGCTCCGTGTGGTACAAAACATCCTCATGTTGACTTACCAAAAATTAACCCACTTTAATTTAACAACCCACCTTCGATATTGTAGTGCCGCTTGAAAATGGTAGTTATCGGAGGGGGCTCATCACTTAAAAATTTTAGTTTTTGAAGCAAAACCAAAAATGAATGATTTTACAATTTAGCCAGATAAACTTTAACTTAATTGGATTTCGCATAGCCTTTTTTCAGTTCAGTTTCCATGACAATAGTAAAAGAAAATTTACGTTTTAAAAATCCAGTACAATTATACTAAATCAGTAAAAAAAAGCAAATAGAATTCATGAAGAAAAAAGTATTTTCCAGAACCGAAAAAAAGCGGGAGGAAATTGCCAACACCCTTTCGCATGCAGCAGGGATTCCAATTTCGATTGCAGTAATAGCATTATTGGTTGTTTTCGGTTCTTTATATGGTGATGTTTGGCACATTGTCAGCTTCAGTATTTTTGGGGCTTCCATGCTCTTGCTGTATATCGCTTCAACCGTATTCCATGGAGTGTCCAATCCAAGAAAGAAATTCTTCTTAAATAAGTTCGATCATTCAGCGATATATGTACTGATTGCCGGTTCCTATACACCATTGGCACTTACAACACTTCGCGGACCATTGGGTTGGGTCTTATTCGGATTGGTGTGGGCACTGGCCATTGGTGGTATTGTTTATAAATTATGGTTTTACAACCCTAAATATCGTAAAGCTTCAACCTGGCTTTATGTTGCAAAGGGATGGCTTGTAATCATCGTGATTGGGCCGGTTGTTGAGAAACTTCCAACTATTTCGCTTTCTTTACTTTTAGCAGGAGGACTAAGTTACACTTTTGGCGCTTTGTTTTACCTAAAAAAGGGACAAAAACTATTTCATTTCATCTTCCATCTTTTTGTTTTAGCAGGGAGCATCTTTCATTTTCTCGCTTTTCTTTTTATGCTTCCATTTTAATGTTGCATCTCGAAAAATTTATCCTAAATACTTCATTTTTAAATCTTTTACTTGCTCATTTGAAAAAAAATTGAATTATCAAAACATGAATGAAGTTAAGAAAATGCTAACAAACATTGAAATAGATACAAATGCTTTCACGAAAAATTTTTTAATTCCAATAAAATTTCCTGATTGAATGCTCTCAAAAGATAATTATTAGGAGCTAAACTTTATCTTTGTAAAAAAAACATCATGCTGCTATCAATTGTTTGGGATGTGTCCCCTGAAATTTTCAATTTTCCCGAGTGGATTCCGCTCATTGGTGGAAATGGGGTTCGTTGGTACGGACTTCTTTTCGCTGCTTCATTTGTTGTTGGTTATATTATCATGCAACGCGTTTTCAAGCGCGAAAAAATCCCTGTTGAGGTTTTGGATGAGCTGTCAACCTACATGCTGGTAGCCACTGTAATAGGCGCACGACTTGGTCATTGCTTATTTTATGAACCATCCTATTATCTTGCCAATCCGATCGAAATATTAAAAGTATGGGAAGGTGGATTAGCAAGCCATGGTGCAGCTGTTGGTATCATTCTTGCGTTATATTTCTTTTCCAGAAAGCATAAAAAGACTATGATCTGGGTGCTGGATCGTGTTGTTATTGTTGTTGCACTGGCAGGTTTTTTCATACGAATGGGCAATTTGATGAATTCAGAAATCTTTGGGCACGCAACCACACTTCCATGGGGTTTCTATTTCATCCGGTATTATGACACTACTATGCATGCCGACCCTCGTCATCCTACTCAAATTTATGAAGGAATTGTATATCTGTTAACGTTTATATTTCTTTACAGAAGTTACTTCACGAAAGGATTGGGCGAAAAACAACCAGGTTTTATTTTTGGCTGGTTTCTTATGCTCATTTTCGGTTCGCGGTTTTTTGTGGAATTTTTGAAAGAGCCTCAGGTAGGTTTCGAAGCCAATATGGCTCTCAATATGGGCCAATTGCTTAGCATTCCTTTTGTATTGGCTGGTGCTTATATCTGGTGGAAAGGATATAAGAAAAATAAAACATTGAATACATAAGTACTGCTGTTTAATAGCATCAATAAGGTTTGTATTCAGGCGGCTAAAACACTTTTAATCAGTGTAACAAAAGTATTTATTGAACTGAAATTTTAATCTTTACTCAATTTTGAGCTTAAGGTTGAGGTTGAGTTTGAGGTTGAGTATTCGATTTTAATTCAATTTCCGATTTCTTTTTGTTTCTCGCAGTGGACTGATATAGGAGATAAGAACTCAGAGATCAGAGGTCAGACTTCTGACTTCCCAAAAACAAGAAAATCAATGGCATTTCATGCTTCTTTCAACATAAAAGCCGCACCATGAACGATTCATGATGCGGCTTTATTTTAGCGCTTCAAACCCGTCAATCCATTCCAAACAATTTGAGATTTGCGCTTAGCGCATCCTCCATTTCTTTTTGTAGTTCCGTTTGTTTGTGTTGTTTTGCTACTTCAGAAAGACGCTGAATCACAGCCATTGCTTCCTGTGTGTTACGGTCATAATAACTGGCAAACTCACTTTTGAGTCCTTTATAATAACGTAAATCATCGATATACCTATCTGCTAAAGTACGCATCAAAGCGGTAGCCTTTTCAGGAGTCCCTGCTTCAAAATAAATATCTATCCACGGCAGCATAAAATAGTCAAAAGGAATTTTCTCGTGAGGAAAAAATTCGAGACTCTTATCTAAAGCAACAACAGCAGAATCAGCTTTACCCTGGTTCAATAAGGCTTGAGCCAAACGCATGTAACTTTGCTTTGCCAAAGCCGCATTTCTAAAACTTTCACGGTCTACTGTAACTTTCGGATCGTGAAGATTTCCCCAACTGGCTTTGTTAACTAGTAAATCATAGGATCCATCTGCATAAACTCCACCCATATTGCGGTAATATTCAGGTGCAAGCACGGGCATGAATTTATATACAACGCCATCCATATGACAATACTTATCTACATTAAAAACTTTACTGACACTATTCGGATTTGCAAAATATATGGGCCGCTCCCAATTGTTACTTGCAATAAGATCCAAAAGCATCAAGTCATTTTTATAAAGAGCATTCTGACTCACCTCCCATTCTATAACATCCACAATCAGGTGATGCATACTCTCAGGAACGGTGCCTGAGCGAATGACAGCTTCTTTATCAATTGTAATTTTCAATTTGCGGGTAGGAAAATAATTTATTTTCTCACCTGACTGCAGCGGCACCTTCGTCTGGTCACGCTCATCAGCAACAAAATTGACAACCTCCTTTAGTTCCACCGGGCCAGCAACACGTTCTAAAACTGGAGTATATTCGTTCACTCCTTTGTTATACTGATCAGGCGAAAGGGTGAGCGGCAAGCGATCAGATTCATATACTTTTTTTCCTAACTGATGTACATACCAGTCACCAGAAGCTAACATATAATTAACTACTCGGATATCTGTTCGAAAGTTTTCTACTTCCTGCACATACCAAAGGGGGAAGGTGTCGTTATCACCATTGGTAAATAAAATTGCATTTGGCTCACAACCAGCCATATAACTCATAGCAAAGTCACGAGCAGGGTATTTTCCAGCGCGATTATGTCCTTCCCAGCCTTCAACTGCCATTATTCCGGGTACGAGTACAAGGCTCAGAAGAATTGCAGTTATTGCAGAAAAGGTAGTTTTCTTAATTACTTTGGAAATGGCATCAAACAGCCACAATGTACCAATGCCAATCCAGATTGCAAAAGCATAAAACGACCCTGCATAAGCGTAGTCTCTTTCACGGGGTTGGTAAGGGGTTTGGTTAAGATAGAAAATGATTGCAAGTCCTGTCATAATGAATAAAAGGAATACAATCCATGTATCTTCGGAATGACGTTTCAAATGGAAAAACAATCCCGCTAGACCCAGCAATAAGGGTAAAAAATAAAACTTTGCTCTTGCAGGGCTTTTCATGCTTTCAGGCAGATTATTCTGATCGCCTAATCGTGCTGAGTCAATAAAATTGATCCCGCTGATCCAGTTACCATTCTCGATTTCTCCCTGACTTTCAACATCATTCTGTCTTCCGACAAAATTCCATAAAAAGTAACGAACATACATGTGCGACAACTGATAGTTAAAGAGAAACTTAAGGTTTTCTCCGTAGCTTGGACGGTAAACAACCTCTGTAGTTCCGTCATTTTTTGTGATACGGACGGGCTCACCTTCACCTCCATATTGTTTATAAATGCTTATATGACTTTGCTTTTGATTGCTCCACATGCGTGGTAAAAAGGTTGTAAATCGCTCATCATAAACAGGTTTCGTTCCTCTTCGGTAATCAGTAATAATATATTTACCTTTATTTTTATCTTTCACATACACAGGTGAGCCGTCTTTGGAGTCAATCATCGGGGCACTATAGTACTGTCCATAAAGTACAGGCCAGTCACCATACTGTTCCCGGTTCATATAAGATAAAAGCGAAATAGCATCACTTGGCTCATTTTCATTGATAGGGGTGTTGGCATTGGCGCGAATGACCAATAAGAAAAAGGAGGAATAACCGATCAGAATAAACATAAAAGCAAGAATTGCAGTATTTAAAATTACCTTTCCTTTTCGGTGTGTATAACGAATACCCTGAATAATGATTACAATAAGGAGGGTAAAATAGATTATCGTACCAATATTGAATGGCATCCCAAGTGTGTTAACAAAAAATAATTCAAATTTACTTGCGAGATTTATAACCTGTGGAATTATCAAACTCATTATAAAACCCAGAATAGCCAATGAAATAAGACCAGAAACGATGAATCCTTTAATTGTAGGTTTGAATTTCTTAAAATAAAAAACATAAACAATTGCAGGAATTGCCAGTAAATTAAGCATGTGAACGCCAATTGACAATCCGATCAGATAGGCGATAAACAAAAGCCACCTATAGTTATGAGGCTTATCAGCAACTTGTTCCCACCTGAGAATGGCCCAAAAAACAAGGGCAGTAAAGAAGGATGACATGGCATACACTTCACCTTCAACAGCTGAAAACCAAAATGAATCGGAGAAGGTGTAAGCTAAAGCACCCACAGCACCTGCACCGAGCACTGCAAACTGGTTCATTTTATGGTGTGCATCCTCACCTTTCATCATCAACTTTCGCGAAAGCAAAGTAATAGTCCAGAAAAGGAATAAAATAGTCAGGCTACTTGACAAGGCTGACATTACATTGATCATGAGAGCAACTTTACTTAAATCACCAAAAGCAAAAAGAGTAAAGAAACGTCCTAACATTTGAAATAAAGGAGCTCCCGGAGGGTGTCCAACCTGAAGTTTATAGGCAGTAGCGATGTATTCACCGCAATCCCACCAGCTTGCTGTTGGTTCTAAAGTAAGAAAATAAACTGTTGTGGCAATCAGAAATACGATCCATCCAACAAGATCATTAAGTTTTTTAAATTGCATTGTTTGAGGTATTTATTATGACTTTCAACCCAAATATTGCGTTGTATAAGAGCGCAAAAATACATTATAAATTCAGAATTATTAAGTGTCAAAAATGAATTTATGGCGTTTTTATATTTTTAATGAAAAATTTTAGTTTTTAAGAAACTCTTCATTCAGCATGAAATTTAAAGATAATCAGACATTGGATAAGTCACTTTGAGTTGATGAATATTGTAGCACAGCATTTTTGTTTCATTTTGTTTATTGCAGCTCAATTTAAAATATTTTCAAGATCAAGAACTGACAGAAACAAAATATGTCACAATTGATTTTATTCAAAATAATTGGTCAAAAGATGAGACATAATCCAATAATAGCACGCTTAAGTAAAATCGTATATTGTTCATTTATAATGATTTAAAAATCATGCTTTAAAAATAAGCAGCAGTGCTTGCAGAGTTGAATATTCTTTTATATTTTTGCAGCCCGTTTCTACAAAGAAACATTGTCCAATGGTGTAACGGTAGCACTGCAGATTTTGGTTCTGCCTGTTCAGGTTCGAATCCTGGTTGGACAACATAAAGACCTGATACCTAAAGGTGATCAGGATTTTATTTGCTTCGGCCTTTGCGTGAGATACTTTCGCAAAAGCTTATGAATTAATTAAAAAATTTCATTAATTCATAGTTAAAGGTGGTTGACTTCGACAAAAATGTTGTACTTTTGCATCGTTTTTGAAGGGAGATTAAGAAATTTGAGGGGGCAAAAGTCCCCTTTTTTTTGTAATTATTATGCTGAACAGAGAACAAATAATTGAATGGGTGAATGAGTCCCTTGAAGGAACAGACAGATTCATTGTGGATGTTGTGATAAAAAACAACGAAGTCATTATGGTATTTCTGGATGCAGACAGCGGACTAGGTATTGACCATTGCGTAGAAGTTAGTCGTTTGATAGAAAGCAAACTCAACCGTGATGAAGAAGATTATGAGTTGAGAGTTTCTTCGGCAGGTTTGGACCACCCTTTTCTTTTAACACGACAATACATTAAAAATATTGGACGGCTTCTTCAGGTTGAACTCTATGACGGAACGATTCATCAGGGGAAAATTGTAAACGCTGATCAGGAAGCTGTCACCATCGATATTATTATCGAAAAAAGAAGAAATAAAATTAAGCAACAAGAAAAAGGAGGACAAATGGTCATAGCATATTCTGACATAAAAGAAGGCAGACCATTGATAAGTTTCCAGTAAAAAATTCAACAATTCAATATCCAAATGGACAGTATTAACTTAGTAGAAAGTTTTTCAGAGTTTAAAGAGTTCAAGAACATCGATCGTGAGCGTATGATGCGCATTCTTGAAGATGTTTTCAGATCGATGTTGGTCAAAAAATATGGGTCCGACGAAAACTTTGATATCATTGTCAATATTGACAAAGGCGACTTAGAGATATGGCATAATCGTGAAATCGTTGAAGATGGGGAGGTAGAAGACCCTACTACTCAGATCGCACTTTCTGATGCCATCAAAATTGAACCTGATTTCGAGGTTGGAGAAGAGGTTTCTGAGTCAATCAGTATTTCTGATTTTGGAAGACGCGAGATTTTGACCATACGGCAAAGTCTTGTCTCAAAGATACTTGAGTATGAAAAAGATAATATTTATCAAAAATACAAAGACAAAGTAGGGGAAATTATTACTGGTGAAGTATATCAGGTCTGGCGTCGTGAGATTCTTGTTCTTGACGATGAAGGAATCGAGTTAATGATGCCAAAATCGGAACAAATCCCAAGTGATTTTTACCGCAAAGGCGATACCCTCAGGGCAGTTGTACTTAAAGTAGAAATGAGAAATAACACACCTCAGATTGTGCTTTCCCGGACTTCTGAAATTTTCCTTCAACGGCTTATTGAAGCTGAGGTACCGGAAGTATATGATGGTTTAATCACAATCAGACGTATTGTTCGTGAACCTGGTCAGCGTGCGAAAATAGCTGTTGAATCCTATGACGACCGTATTGATCCGGTTGGAGCATGTGTGGGCATGAAAGGATCACGTATTCATGGTATTGTTCGTGAACTTCGCAATGAAAACATAGACGTCATCAATTACACTGCAAATTCCAATTTGTTTATTACCCGCGCTTTAAGTCCAGCCAAAATTGTATCCATCCAAATTGATGAGACAAATAAAAGGGCCGAAGTTTACATGAAACCTGATCAGGTAAGCCTTGCCATTGGAAAAGGTGGTTTTAATATAAAACTTGCTGGCAAACTGACAGGCTATGAAATTGATGTGTACCGCGATACTGATGTTGATTCTGAAGATGTTGATCTGACTGAATTTGCAGATGAAATTGAACAGTGGATTATTGACCAATTCAAAGCAGTTGGTTGTGATACTGCTAAAAGCGTTCTTGACCTCAGTCCTGAAGAACTGGAAACAAGAACCGACCTCGAAATGGAAACTATCCTGGAGGTTATACGTATCTTAAAAGCTGAATTTGAATAAAAACCATATTTTTGCACTTTGTTATCAAAAATTAAACACTTTATCCTGATTATGTCCGAAGGCTCATCAACAGTTCGTTTAAGTAAAGCAGCCAGAGAGTTTAACGTTGGAGCCAATACCATCGTTGAGTTTCTCTCAAAGAAGGGACATCAGATTGACCCTAACCCGAATACTAAGCTCTCTCCGGAGATGTACGCCCTTGTGGTAAAAGAGTACCAAACAGAAAAACAAGTAAAAGAGGTATCCCAGAAACTGGGTATAGAATATTCCGGGCGTAAAACCATCACTGCTGATGAGGTGGTTAGAAATGAATTTATAGAGGAAGAAGAAGAAGATTTTGATTCAGAAGATCTTCTGATCAAAAATATAAAAGGTGGTTTTGTTGAACCAAAAAAATCCGAGCCTGAGCCTAAGTCTCCAACTTCAAGGATTAAAGAGGAGACAGAAAAAATTTCTGAAATTTCAAAGTCACCAACTCCAGAACCTGTAGCTGAGAAAATCGTTGCTCCTGATGTAACCCCAGATATACCTAAAGTTACAGAAGAGAAGGTTGAAATTCAACAGCAGAAGCAAGAATCCGAGATTCAACCTACTGAAACAAAGTCAGTTTCAACAGATAAAGAGCCTGATGATAAAGATCGTTTAGAGACAACTACTCTAAAGGAAATTGACAAAATTGTTCCAGATGACACTCCAGAAGTTTCAAATATTCCAGATTCTAATATTGAACCATCAGCCAGTCCTCAAATAGTTGAAAAATCGCAGGCAGAGAAATCTTCTGAGCCTGAACCAGCATCAAAAGAAGAAACAAAATCACCTGACGGAGAACTGAAGATACTTGGCAAGATTGATCTTGATAGCATGAATATGCGTACCAAGCCCGATAGAAAAACCAAGGCCCAACGCCAAAAGGAAGAAGATGAAAGAAAGCAGCGTACCAAAGATAGCAGGCAATCACAAAAAACTATTGAACCAGAGGCAAAAGTTATCGAACCAGTAAAGCAAAAAATTACCGAGCCAGTAAAACCGAAAGTCGAAAGTACACCAACAAAAACTCAGGAATCTTCAAAGGAACTGAAACAAACTCCTACTGGTGCTTCATATGGTGATACAAGCCTCCCTATTAATTTTATGCCCACAGAGGTAAGAAAATTAGAGGGCCCAAAAATTCTGGATAAAATTGTACTTCCTGAAGAAAGAAAAAACAAAGCAAAACCCGTTGCATCTTCTTCAGAAGATAAATTGTCAGCTGCACAAAAGAAAAAGAAACGCAAAAGAATTAAAAATAAAGACCAGGGCACTCCTCCATCTTCAACTGAAAACAGGCCTGCGCAACAACAAGGTCAACAACAAGGTCAGCAACAAGGTCAGCAACAAGGCCAGCATCAAGGTCAACAAAATACGCAATCCCATGGACAACAACAGGCAAGAGACCAGAAAAAGGGACGTCCTGCCATACCACGAAAGGATGAAAAAGTTGAATTAACTGAGATTGACATTCAAAGACAGATTAAAGAGACGCTTGCACGCCTCTCTCCTCTTGGAAAATCAAAAACTTCTAAACACAGAAAGCACAAACGGGATAGCGTCTCCCACAATCTGGCAGAAGAATTGGCCAGGCAGGAGCATGACAAATCTGTTATTAAAGTGACCGAATTTGTTACAGCCAATGAGATTGCAACAATGATGAACATTCCTGTTATCAAAGTTATTGCAACTTGCATGAGTTTGGGCATGGCTGTTTCTATCAATCAGCGCCTTGATGCAGAAACGCTATCCCTTGTTGCAGAAGAATTTGGTTATGAAGTCGAATTTATCAGTCATGACCTTCAGGAATCTATTGCTGAGACAGAAGAGATCGACAGACCAGAAGATTTGGAACCACGCGCTCCTATCGTTACGGTGATGGGACATGTTGACCACGGTAAAACCCTTTTACTCGACTTTATCCGTAAAGCCAATGTTGTTGCTGGTGAAGCCGGAGGAATTACACAGCATATTGGTGCCTACGAAGTATTTAATGAAAGTGGACGAAAAATTACGTTTTTAGACACCCCGGGACACGAAGCATTTACTGCGATGCGTGCCCGCGGAGCAAAAATAACAGACGTTGCAATTATTGTTATTGCTGCTGACGACAGCGTGATGCCTCAGACTAAAGAAGCTATCAACCATGCACAAGCTGCAGGTGTGCCCATCGTGTTTGCTTTTAATAAAGTGGATAAACCTACAGCCAATACCGAACGTCTTAGAGAACAACTGGCAAATATGAACATTCTGGTAGAAGATTGGGGTGGAAAATTCCAGAGCCAGGAAGTATCTGCAAAATCAGGTATTGGGATTGAAATGTTGTTAGAAAAAGTGTTGCTTGAAGCCGACATACTCGATCTGAAAAGTAATCCAAAGAAAGCAGCCAAAGGCACTGTGATTGAATCATCCCTTGATAAAGGCCGCGGTTATGTTGCTAAGATTCTTATTCAGGATGGTACACTTCATCAAGGTGATATTGTTTTGGCCGGATCAGTTTATGGCAAAGTGAAAGCCATGTTCAACGAAAGAAACAAACAGATTAAAGAGGCCGGCCCTTCTACACCTACATTGATGCTCGGACTTAATGGCGCACCCCAGGCAGGTGATACCTTCATTGTACTCAGTGACGAAAAAGAAGTTAAAAATATTGCTTCCAGACGTCAGCAATTACAGCGTGAACAAGGACTTCGTACACAAAAACACATTACACTTGATGAAATTGGACGTCGTATTGCTATTGGTGACTTTAAAGAACTTAACCTCATCGTTAAAGCCGATGTGGATGGTTCGGCAGAAGCTCTTTCAGACTCTTTGCTTAAGCTTACATCCAACGAAGTTCAGGTAAACGTGATTCACAAGTCGGTAGGTGCTATCACCGAATCAGATGTTATGCTTGCCTCTGCTTCAAACGCTATCGTAGTTGGTTTCCAGGTACGTCCTACCTTACAGGCGCGTAAACTTGCAGAGACAGAAGAAATCGATATCCGGCTTTATTCTATTATCTATACTGCTATTGAAGAAATTAAAGCTGCAATAGAAGGAATGTTATCTCCTGAAATAGAAGAGGTTATAACATGCAATATTGAAATTAGAGAGGTGTTTAGAATTACCAAAGTTGGTTCAGTAGCTGGTTGTATGGTTCTTGATGGCAAGGTGAATCGAAATACCAAAATACGACTTATACGTGATGGCATTGTGATACATTCAGGAACACTTGGCTCACTCAAACGTTTTAAAGATGATGTGAAAGAAGTTGCAACTGGTTATGAATGCGGCTTAAACATTGATGGCTATAACGACATCAAAGTTGGTGATATTATTGAAGGATATGCTGAGAAAGAAGTAAGCAGAAAGCTTTAACAAATTAAAATCCCGTCAGCATTAAGATGACGGGATTTTTTTTATTACTAAAACTCATGCAAGCATGTTATCTCTTTTTTGTTCTGACAAAAACATGCTTGATCGCAGCTCTTTCTGTCACACGCTCATCTATTTCAAAATAACGGGTAAGTGATTTTATTAAAGGTGTCAATTTTTCAAACCCATAATTTCTTGCGTCAAAATCAGTCTTTTTCTTGCTAAGAAGATTTCCAACATCGCCTAAAAATGCCCATCCATCTTCATCGGCAAGATCATTAATAGTGGAAGAGATCATTGAAATAGTCTTCGTATCTACCTTACGCAGAGATGTTTTCTTCACTGCAACTGTTTTATTCGATAAGGAGGAATCATCAGAATCAGATAAAGTGGGATCATTTAAAATTTCAAGATAAACAAACTTATCGCATGCCACAATAAAAGGGTTAGGAGTTTTTTGCTCACCAAAACCAAACACTTTCATCCCTGATTCCCGCAGCCGTATTGCAAGACGTGTAAAATCGCTATCGCTCGACACAATGCAAAATCCGTCAACTTTCCCTGCATAAAGGATGTCCATTGCATCAATGATCATTGCAGAGTCTGATGAATTCTTCCCTGTGGTGTAGCTGTATTGCTGAATAGGTGTAATTGCGTTTTCAAGAAGTACTACTTTCCATCCAGCCAGATTTGGCTTGGTCCAGTCGCCGTAAATACGTTTAAAAGTTGGGATGCCAAATTTTGCAATTTCTTCCATCATACCTTTGACATTTTTGTGTGGTACATTGTCGGCATCAATAACAACCGCAAGTTTTAAGTCGTGCTTCAATTCCATAAATAATTGGATTTTAATGACCTAGTAAAATATAAAATCATGAAAGCTTAACATTTTACATTCAAATTATGACAAATTTACACATAATCATTCGCTTCAAATCATTTTTTTAAGAATCAACTTTAATTTGCTTGAACATAAATCCTTTCAGTATTTACTCAAGATTATTGTCTTAAGCTGAGGAAAGCCTTCCCGATCATACGTGTTATATCACTTGCTATCAAGCCTTCTACTCCAACTTCTGCAATTCCCAAATCACCGGCCCGTCCATGAAGATATACTCCAATCAGCGCTGCATGAAGCGGAGCGTAATTTTGGGCCAGTAAGCCCAAAATAATACCAGTAAGCACATCTCCGCTTCCACCGGTAGCCATGCCAGGGTTTCCGGTACTATTGAACCAGCAATCACCAGATGGTGTAGTAATAGTAGTGTGAGCTCCTTTCAGAACAATATAAACCTTATTACGTATGGAAAGTTGTCGTTGCATTTCAAGTCTTTCAAAGCTATCTGTCCACTTTCCTGCCAATCGTTCAAACTCTTTTGGATGTGGTGTAAGTATACTTTCAAATGGTAAAAATGCCATCCAGGTTTTGTTTTCTGAAAGAATATTCAGGGCATCTGCATCAAGTACCATAGGAACTGTTGAATTTTGAATAAGCAATTTAAGTGCTTTGCAGGTATCTTCCTGCATCCCAAGACCCGGCCCAGCACCTATAGCATTATAGCCTGATAAATCAGGCAATTGACTAAAATGTGTTTCAGAAATATCCTCGCTGATCATGGCTTCGGGAATACGTATTTGTAACGGTAATTGAGCACATTTAGGAAGATGAGCATGCAGCAAACCAACTCCACTACGCATACATGATTCGGCAGCGAGGATGGCCGCACCATACTTTCCAGATGAACCTGCTATCAGCAATGCATGTCCAAAACTGCCTTTATGAGAAAATTTCCTTCTGGAATGTATTAGATTACATATTAAATTATCATTTAATATATTGTTTTTTACAGGAAGGCTGTTCATAAATTCCGGAAGAAGACCAATTGGAACCACTTCCCATAATCCAACAAAAAACTCATTTTCGGGAAAAAGAAAGGCTAGTTTTGGTGTTTCAAAAGTGTAGGTGTAATCTGCATGGATCACAACATCATTTTTCGTATCGACTGCCTTATCCGCAAAAAGGCCGGATGGAATATCGATTGCAATAACAACAGTTGAACTTTTATTTATTGCATTGATCAAACCGGCAACAAGTCCAGAAACTGGCTTATTCAAACCTGACCCAAAGATGGCATCAATTACCATATCATCAGGAGAAAAAAGTGGAAAATCACTTTCATTAGCAATGAGGTGAATCTCAGAATTTGAGAGTTGCTTTAGTCTTGTAAGATTAATTTCAAAGTCGGGACTCCCCTTTTCAACAATGGATAAAATATAAATTTGAACTAAAAAACCTTGCTGCAATAAAAGTCTTGCCAGTACCAGCCCATCCCCTCCATTGTTGCCCATACCGGCAATTACATGGATTTGCTGAACTGGTGTAAGTTTCGGCAAAATACGTTTGAACACAGCTGTGGCGGCCCTTTCCATGAGATCAACCGAAGCTATTGGCTCATTTTCAATGGTGTATGCATCTGCTTCGCGAATTTGAATGGTATCAGGGATTTTCATTTTCTTATAGATTATGATCAGGATCGGATAATTATATTCCTAAATGTCTGCCTTTGCCCTTACTTTCAGTTTTTAATAAACAACAGCAATGAATCAGAACGAAAGTAGATTAACCATGAAAACTGCCTGGAAAAAGTTTTTCATTCCTCCATGACTTTACAAGTGTTCTACTTGCAAATTTAAGCAAATGATGGAGAAACAGATGTTAATTATAACCCGCTTTTTAAGAATAAACGATCAACGGAATTCTGCAAAATTTATGGTTCAAACATAAAATGCATAAAAAGGGCGGCGTTTTGTTAATAAAATGTTAATTTTGATATTCATTAAACCACCAAAAAAATAAATGATGAAAAAATTATTATTTCCGTTTCTCGCACTTATTCTGCTGGGATTCGCATGCAGAAACCAAGAAAACAAAGCAAAAGAAAAACAGTATTCAGAAGCTGATTTACAATTACTTGAAAAGGCTACAACTTATTTCAGCAAACTACCTGAGCCAAAAGACCCTACTTCACCCTTAGCACTTTTGGGTAAAAAATTGTACTATGAAGAATCTGTTTCAGCCAACGGGAAAATGAGTTGTAACACATGTCACCCAATTTCCACTTATGGTGTTGACAATCTGCCAACATCACCAGGCCATGATGGACGCAGAGGTACCCGAAACAGCCCAACTACATTTAACGCATATTTTCATGTTGCACAATTCTGGGATGGCAGATCTCCCGATCTTGCAGATCAGGCAAAAGGGCCTATTTTGAATCCAATATAAATGGGTATGGCTGGTCCAGAAGATGTAATAAGTAAACTTAATACTTCCAACGAATATGTTGAAATGTTTAAAACTGCTTTTCCAGAGGATGAAAATCCTGTAACATTTGACAATTTTGCCATAGCTATTGCTGAGTTTGAAGGTACACTCGCAACACCTGCTGCTTTTGATGCTTTTCTTGATGGAGCGATTGAAGAGTTGGATGAAAAACAAAAAGAAGGACTTAGTCTGTTCATCGAAACAGGCTGCATTGCATGTCATATTGGACCTGGAATGGGTGGCTCCATAATGCAGCGATTTGGTCTGGTTCATGGACCCTATTGGGAATATACAGGATCGACAAACCATGACTTAGGAAAGGCAGAAGTAACAGGATTGGAAAGTGATCAAAATATTTTTAAGTCACCTTCATTGCGTAACATTGAAAAAACCGGACCCTATTTTCATGATGGAAGTGTCGAAAGTTTAAATAAAGCTATTGAAATCATGGCATACACTCAATTAGGGAAAAAATTAAACGAAGAACAAATAAATACGATTTCAGACTTCTTCAAAAGCTTAACAGGTAAAATCCCTGAACATGCACTCTGATGGAGAATTTAAACTGAAACTAAATACTTTCATTTTTTAATCAAGGCTTTTAAAAACCACATTCATTGGATGTGGTTTTTTCTTGTTAAGAAACACTCTCAGTTCTGGAGTAGCTTTTTTATAGGAATAACACGAAGATAAAGAAGCAAAACAATTCAGACAAAAACATGGAATCCGATATACAAGCCGCGAAGGATTGTTTGTAATTTTAAAGCACCCTGATGTTAATTATAGAAAAGGAATTAATTGAACTTTTGCTTCACTTGACTTTATTTGAGTATCTGAATTCTAATTTTATGCATCACTGATAAAAGTTTAAACCCCAAACAACAAATATTTTTCTTTCAAATAATTGACTCGATTAAGAAATGGTACATTTGCCGGCTGAAATATTCTCAGCTTTAAATCAATTTCATAATGCATAAAACATGTTGATCGAAATACTTCTGTTGATCGTTGGACTTACCCTTCTTATTTTTAGTGCTGACTGGCTGGTTTCTGGGGCTTCCTCCCTTGCAAAAAAAATGAATGTTTCTGACCTCGCTATTGGTCTGACAATTGTTTCATTTGGCACATCTGCTCCTGAATTTGTTGTGAACACATTTGCAGCGTATCAGGGAAATCATGATATTGTTTTTGGAAATGTGATAGGAAGCAATAATTTCAACTTGTTTATTATCCTGGGAATCGCTGGTCTTATCACCCCTCTTACTGTTCAATCAAGCACTGTATGGAAAGAAATCCCTCTCTCGCTTTTCGCAGCAGTATTGTTGTTCTTCATGGTGAACGATGGCATGTATTCATCCAACAACCCCGTACTTGGACGTATGGATGGAATCATTCTTATTGTCATGTTTGTCTTATTTCTTTTCTACGTTTACAAACAACTTCGGACAGAACCTACAAGCGTTAGCGACCCGAAGCAAAGACCGTTATGGGTACTATGGGGTTTGATAGCTTTGGGTCTTACAGGACTGGTTATTGGTGGAAGACTCGTGGTGACAAGTGCAGTAGAAATGGCTACTGCTCTTGGAGTAAGCGAAAAAATTATTGGTTTGACAATAATTGCCGCAGGTACATCACTACCCGAACTTGCCACGTCAGTGGTTGCAGCCATAAAAAAGAACAACGACATCGCAGTTGGAAACATCATTGGTTCCAACATCTTCAATGTTTTCCTCATTCTATCTGCCAGCTCAATCATCAAACCTGTTTCGTTCAACCTTGCATTCAATATGGATCTGTATATACTTGCCGGAGGTACTCTTTTTCTGTTTTTAGCCATGTTTCTTGGCGGTAAAAAGAAACTCGACCGATGGGAAGCCTTGATTTTACTACTTGTTTATTTAGGTTATACAACATGGTTGGTGAGTAAAGAAGTATAGTAGAATTGAGCATTTATTTTCAAATATTCTGATGCATTTCATCTTTGGTATTCCTTTGACGAACCAATTTTCATGATGAATTGCGTTATCCTTAAATCCGCAACCACTTAGTTCTACTTTACTAAACTGAAAATAACGACTTTTTGTATTGTTATATCATTAATAATTAGTATCTTAGCCTAATTATTAACGCATTCTGATTGTTT
>PHDU01000007.1 GCA_002842755.1 Bacteroidetes bacterium HGW-Bacteroidetes-1
TAATTGAATTACACAATGAAAAATTGAAAAGATTCAAACAATTTATCAACACTACTTTGTTAATAGTCAATGTGTTGTGTGTTTTCTTGCAGACACTATTTATGTCTCCAAATACTATTACTTAACTTTTTGCAAGCGGATATAAAGGATCTTTAGCAAAAAATAATAGACCAATATCGCTGTAATCAATCCTGTTAGAATCCCACCAACCAAAAGCGAAAGAAATACATCGGAGCCCGCTTTGAAAATGATTGATATAAACTGAAAATCAACTTTATCTCCTATCATAAAGCTGGGATTAACTCCAAGAAGATGCTTTCCAAGCCAGTAGTTGAAAGAGAAGATAAATGCCCCGGTTGCGAGATTAGTGTTAAAAACAGCAATGCAGGCAGCTTTCTTATTGAGCTTAAATAAAGTGGCAATACCCAAAGAAACGATCATCTGAAATCCCGGGATTGGCAGCATTCCAATAAATGAACCCATTGCAAATCCTTTGGCAACTACTTTGGGTTCATCCTGAATGGTGAAGATACTTTTGAAAATTTTTAGCGGGTTTTTCATCGGATTTATTATGTGACTTAAAATGAATGACTTGACTTAAAAGATTGTATCTTGCAATATCGATTTGGATCACATTCGCTTTGCAAATGGCTTTGTCTCTGAGGATAGTTCTTTAAGCAAACTGAAGGAATGAAATAATTTATTCTGAATGATCGGATCTCTTATAATACGCGGTATGCCTGAATTTGAAAAGGATATTGCAGAAAAACTTACTTCGGTGGTCCCATTGTCCAGCGGATTGAGTTCCCATTTCCCAAAATATAGCCGCTGTCTGTTTACATTGCTTAATGGGGCAATATAATCGGGTAAGGCAGAAAGAAGAATAATGACCTTTTGATTTTCTTTTATCAAAATATTCTTCACCACCAGATCCTGCTGCGAAAAGGGATAAGGAATGTCATACACGGAATGTGTAATCCAGGTATATCCCTCATGCTTTAAAAGTTTCATGCTTTTTATACCATAGTTCCAGACCATCACTTTTTCCGGAAGTATCAAGTGCACCAATACACTTTGAATATCAGCGTCAACTACAAAATGAGACGAAATTTCTCTGGTTTTTAATGAGTCTCCAAATGTCAGCCAACGGCTTCTTAATGTTACTTCGTTATCCTGTTTTAGAATTTCCCAGCTTTTACAAGACGCCATTTCAGTTACCAGTCTGATATCCTCAATTGTATTCCACCATTTTTGAGCCAGAGCGTTTGTTCCGTTTATAATCAGTATCGTAAACAGTACTGTGACTTTTGAAGCCTTTATGATTAATTCAAATTTTGTCTGCATTTTTTGATCAACTAATGAATTTAAAAACGTTTTAATTTTTCCTTTTTGAAATAATTCAGTGCGTCCATAATGGCGCAATCAACCGGACGATAATGAATACCAATTTCTGCCACAGATTTATTGTTTGAATAGTAATTATTGGTGCATATAATTTTCATGTTAACAAGGCTCAGATTGGTTTTAATTCTGAAGGCTTTAAGCAGTTCGCCAAAAAAGCCGATGCCGGTCAGAACAGTTTCGGGTATTTTTACCATTACAGGTCTTTGGCTAGCAACATGATTTAATTTTTTGAAAAATTCCTCATAAGAAAGATTCTCGTTGCCAAGGATATATTTTTCGCCGTTTCGTCCCTTTTCGATACATTTTATGATACCATCGGCAACATCTTCCACATGAACAAAGTTTTTGCCTCCGGGAGGATAGAAAATGACTTTTTTTCGCCAACCCATCAAAATGATTTTGCCCGAACTCGGTTTAGTATCGAAAGCGCCAAGCATAAAAGTCGGATTTACGATGATGGTTTCCATCTTTTGTGGGTGACTCAACAGATAGTTTTCTGCAACCATTTTGCTTTGGGCATAAAAAGAATTACTAAATGGCAACCTGACCGGATCACTTTCATTTCCGGGATTTTCAATCGATCCATATCCCAATGTATTGGCCGTACTCACAAAAACAAACCGCTTCACCCTGCATTTCGCAGCAGCAAGAAATAGCTGTATGGTGGCATTGCAATTTATCTTCCAGTAATCAGTAAAATCGAGCAAATTCTGACTGGTGATTGCAGCAATGTGAACTACATAATCGACATCATATAACAGTTTGGTTAAATCATCAAATAATTCGCCTTCAACCAGCTGCAATCCTGAATTGTGATTTCCCATGAAACTTTTTTTATCTCTGATCAGCCCTTTAACGTGATAGCCCTCTTTTATCAAAAGATGGGTCAGATTCGTGCCAAGAAGGCCATTAATACCCGTTACAAACACTGTTTTCATAAAGCACCTCTCTTTTTACAATATTCGTCATCATTGGTAATTTTATCCATATGGGTAGAACTGTTGCCAAGAGCCATATTAAAGGATTCAGCATGATAACAGTATCTCGTTTAAATAGTCTGCCGATGGAATACCGGGCAACTTTGGCCGGGTCAAGTAAGGTCAGTTTTCCGAAAATTCCCTGCCTCTCAATCCGAGAGGTGATCTCTTTGTTGGTAGCCATAGCACCGGGATTAATTACACTTACAAATACGTTGGTGTCTTTCAGCTCAGCATATAACCCACGGCTAAAAGAATGTACAAATGCTTTAGATGCCGGATAGACGGTTTTATAACCCATCGGCGAAAAGGCTGCTATGCTTGACACATTCAGTATGTAGGAATGCGGTTGTCTTTTTAAATTGGTTAGCAATTGATGTGTCAGCAGTACGGTGGCCTTTATATTGACTTGTATGATGGCATCAATATAATCAATATGCGCTTGCTCAAATGATTGGGTACCCCCGATACCGGCATTGTTGATAAGGATACTGATGTTGAAATTCTTGTTAAGCCAGGAGGAAAGCAACCGTATATTGCTGTCAACAGAGAAATCCGTTTCATAATAAATTGCCTCAACCTTATATTCCTTGCTTATCCATTCAGAAAGTTGTTCGAGATTCTGTTCCGGCAAACTTACCAGTACAACATTATAATGTCTTCTTGCGAGTTCTAAAGCAAATGCTCTGCCGAGACCCTGACTGGCACCTGTAATAACAGCAAATTGGTTTTTCAGTTTTTCTTTCATCACGATATTAAAATTTAATTCCGTGACAAAAGTATAGATCGAAATAGACATAAGAGTTCGGATGGATAAATCCGAACTAATTGTTTAAATAGCTACATTACAGCGATTTAAATATATTCCCGGGTGCGATTTTATAAATCGGAACAGGTTTTTTTGAAATCAGACGGGGTTTGACCTGTTATTTTTTTGAAGGTGGTATTAAAAGAGGTTTTTGAATTGAAACCCGATTCAAAAGCAATGCCAATTATAGAGTATTTATCCAGGTCCTTGTCTGCAAGCAATTTTTTGGCCTTTTCAATGCGAAACTTATTAATGAAACCGTAGAAGTTTTGGTTATATCCATTGTTGATAACATAAGATAACTGGTGGGAAGACATGTTTAATTTTTTTGCCAGTTTTCCAAGATTCAGCTCAACGTCCAGATATAGTTCTTGCTTTGTAATTATATCATAAAGCTGGGCTTTAGCCTCTACCAACCTATCATCTGTTAAGATCTTATTCTGTATAACATCTGGTTCGGCGTCATTTACCAATAATAAAGCCTCAGCACGTTCAACATTATCTGCCGGAAAAATTTCTTTTTGCTTTAGGCTGTGATAAGCAGTAAAAAGAACAACAAGATAAGTAAAACCATTCATGAACAGGTTTAATGGTTCATCTATGAATAACAGATTGAATATTGTTATACCAACAACAAGAAACAGGGTTGCCAGCACTATGTATTTGAGCCATAAAAGATCAATTTCGAAAGTGTTTGAGGCAAATTGCTGTATATCTCTTTTGTGTTTTCTTATCTGGAACAATGATAAAAATGTATAAGTATTTCCCTGAAGGAGAATGAAAATGATTAATACGATCTTAAAATCTGCGGCCAATATGCTATCCAAGATCAACAACGTCAGGTAAATCAAAGGCATTATCAGATAAAGAAAAACATTCCGACCAATCTTATATTCTGGATTGGTAAAGTAGCGTATGCTAATATAAAAGGTAATGGGAGATAAAAACTGGATGAAGGTCAGAAGAAAAATAGGACGCAACGCTAATGTTTCGCTATTGATCATGTTAACAATTTCTTCCAACCAGAAAGACGCCCATACTAAAAGAAATATGCCAAACCAGATATTTGCCCTCCTGTTCACATGCAGTGGATTCGCAATCAACATTGTACCGAGCAAGACCAGAGAACCGAAAATTAATAATATCAATAGGTTATCTATCATATTTTTTCAAAACTGTTTTGATTTTCGTGTTTAGGTTTTTGATTTATGCTTCATGATTATCATTTTAGATTTGACCTTTGGTAATACGATAAGCCATCCACATTTATTGTTTATAGCGTAGTTATAATTTTGTGAATGCAAATAATTTAACCTGCATTTAATACTGCATAATGACCCAAAAAAATCAAATTATACCAAAGTGAATTATAGATTAATCCATAAGCTGTCATGGTAGAATGCTGATAGATAGACATGTTAGGCCAATTGAGTGAGCAATAATTGGACTATTACATTTCTCCAATCAGTCTGTTGACAATAATAAAGCACAATTGAAAAATGCTTGTCTTACAATGATGCTGAATCACATTGATCTCTGGAAAGTTTCCCTATCCCAAGGGTTAACAATAGTTTCGATTGTTGACAGAACCTATGGTAGATTATTCAAGCTTTAGGTTTGCCTCATATTGATTTACCACTTCATTTGCCTGTTCAAAGTCAGTGTTTGATACGAATACTTTCACCGCGCCAGCTCCACCCGGTGATGCCCACCAGGGCGCAATTGCACCCAAAAACCCATCTCTCAAAAACACCTTGATGCCTGCGTTTTCAAGCAAGTTTTTTACCATTTCGGCTTGAAAGGGTGTGCCGGGGAATATTTCTATGAACTGGCTCTTTTCGTTGGATGTCATGGGAATGATTTTAGGTTGATAATAAATTGAATAGCGAACTTAAAGGCAAGTACCATAAAGCATTGAATAGTCATTTCAATGCAAATATAGCTACACAATCCTTGTTTTAATAGTATAAGCAATAAAAAAATAACGTGATTTTGTGGAATCGGCAGTCATAGTTATATTTCAAACTATGCAACTCGTAATATTTTTTCTATCTTGCGGCCTTTCGCCAATTCGTCCACCAATTTGTCCAGATACCTTACCTTTTGCGTTAACGGATTTTCAATATCTTCCACCCTGTAACCACAGATTACACCTGTAATGAGGTGCGAACTGGGGTTTAGAGTAGCCTTCTGAAAGAATATTTCGAAGCTTACTTTTGCTTCAATGAGTTCATGCAACTTTTTTTCATCAAAACCGGTCAGCCAGGCAATCACCTGATGCAGTTCTTCTTTTGTTCTGCCTTTTTTCTCCACTTTTGCGAGGTAATGTGGGTAAACCGCAGCAAATGTCAACTTTGCAATCTGCGCATGGTGTTTGTCTGTCGTGTCCATTCCTTTTCTTTTTAGTTTATTATTTATAATTACTTCAAGCGTTCCAACCGGCCTTTTCTTTTTACGATGTTATTATAGTCCCACTGAGTTTCTCTCGATTTTTTCAGCCAGCGTTCGAGGGCATCAGGACTTATCTGCTCAACGAAGGTAAAGAAAACTGAGGCATCTTTGAATTTTCCTCTATGTTCAGAGTAGTTTGCAACTACTCTGTTGCTATCAATCATTCTTTATACAGTAGGCAAATCAATAAGTTATATGTTTTATTATTGTCCTTTTGTTTCGGCAAAAGGACCAAAACCATCTGCCCAAACGATGGCTCACGCACTCTTTGAAAACACAAGAAATCCTGGCAAAAAAGTGGCTTCGACTTTGCTCAGTCACCGGGGTTGTTATTGCCGGATTTCTATGTATTTTCAAATTCACAGGCTTAGCGGCACCGCGTTTGGGCGGGCTCACGCGCTGCATTGAACGGACTATTTACGTTGAAATAAACATTTTCCTTAGGCTAAGGGCTGGCTCATTTGGAACAGATAATGCATTGAATTTAAACTTAGCACATAATGGGTTTGCTGCGTGATTCTGCAGGTATTGTGATTAATCAAAGTGGATTTCCATTGTTTTTGCCCGGCAGTTTTTCCGATACGCTTTTAATGCAAACATTCATGGCTAATAACGCTGTAGATACACTCTATACCTTTCACGTTCAGATGAAACCCAGTCCAACCCAAGTCACTGTACCGGCGGGTACTTTTGATGTAATCAACTCGAATGGTGTTTTCACGGCATACGCGCTGTCCCACCCAGAATTCTGATGATATTGTTTTCGCAGCAAATTGCGAAAAGTTTATTCATTAATAATGAGTTTAGCATAACTGAATTGACCATTACCAGAAACCCTGATTACATAAACTTCTTTATGTAAGTTGTTGATATTTAATTCTTTCTGTAGAGGTGAAAGTCCGTAATTTAGAATCTTTTCACCTTGTAACGAAAAAACTTCAAATGTCATTGGCAAAGTGAATTTCTCAAAATTAATTATCACGTTTCCAGAGGATGGATTTGGATAAATAAGGATATTGTCGGTTTGCTTACGCTCGTTGATCACTTCTGCATCGGAAAGTTTAATGCTGACATGATCACTCAAAACACAGCCACCTTCAACACTTGCTTTTAAGGTAAATATGGTCTCAACATCAGGCATGGCCAATGTGAAGATGTTGTTGCTATTTGCTAATCCGTTATTTGGTACCCATTCAATTTTCAAGTCAGGGTTTTCTTCAACGACTGCATACATACCAAAGTCGCCTACAAAAATGCCATGATGTTTATCAGTGAAGAAAATATCATTGATGCCGAAACCGGTACTGAATAGTCTATACCATTTTAATCCGCCATTATAGGTTTTATACACTTCACCTATGACATTGGAAGCATAGCCAGTAAAGGCATCTGTAAAGAAAATGGAGGTAAAAGTTGTATAGCCATGACTTCCGAAGAGATAATAATTCCAGGTTGTTCCACCATCTGTTGTTTTCATGATGACCATCGGTGACAAGTCACCACCAAGCATATAACCGTTTTGCTCATCCACAAAATAAATATCTGTAAATGTTGTAATTAAACCTGGGATGGTGATCTTGTGCCAGGTGTTTCCGCCATCAGATGTCTCTAAATATGCTGCTTCCATATTGAAAACGGCAGTGGCGTATCCTTGGTTCTCATTAACAAAATAGACTTTTATGATATCAGCCCAGGAAGGTATATAGGTGTTGAACCATGAGAGCCCACCATCGGTAGTTTTCAAAAGGCAATGTTCGTTACCTGCGACAAAGCCTAAGTTTTCATCAACAAAATGAACTGAATTCAGAACTTTTGTTGTTCCTGAATTCAAATGAAACCAGCTTTCGCCGCAGTCAGTTGTTTTCAGGATAGTACCATTTGCTCCAACAACAAATCCTACTGTATCATTTACGAAAGTAATATCTTTAAGGTTTAAATATAAATTCTTTATTCGGTTCGACCAGGATTTGCCGCCATCTGTTGTTTTGATAATGGCGCTGGCACTGTAATTCATACCAGTCATAAAGCCTGTATCCTGGTTGATAAAATGGGTAGCTTCATGTGTAATATGGGAATGGGTGGTTACACTTGATAAACGTGCACACTGTACCACACCGAACAATCTGATTGAATCATTTTTTCTTATCATTGTATCGGCGCCTGCAAAAACATATGGTTTTACGACGTCAACCATCAATGTATCAGACGCAATATTCCCATTCGTATCAC
The DNA here is from genome assembly GCA_002842755.1 of Bacteroidetes bacterium HGW-Bacteroidetes-1. Lineage (GTDB taxonomy): Bacteria > Bacteroidota > Bacteroidia > Bacteroidales > F082 > JALNZU01. The sequence continues at coordinate 7,870 of PHDU01000007.1, forward strand.
TAACTGTAAGTGTATATTTGATTGGATATTGTGGGCTTGCTATTGGAGTTAGATCATTTGGATTGGAAAGCCCCTCAACAGGATACCAGCGAAATATCAAAGTATCAGGAAGCGGATGATATTGGAACAATGTTCCATTGTTCATTAAAACTTGTTCAGCACCAGCAGCATATACATGGCCTTCGTTGTTGATTGCAAGGCCCAATATCGATCCATTATAACCAGTTTTCTCTCTTTTCCAGATCCGACCACCATCCTCTGTATGCAAAATCATTCCGCCAGAAGCAGCAATAAAACCTTCGGTTTCAGTTTTAAATATAATATTATTCAAATTTGCCACGATTCCTGTTTCCTTCGCTTCATAGGTCTGAAAGAAATTTTCGGAATAGATTAGCAAACCACAATCACCGGCAATGAAAATACCGTTTCGTCCAACGGCAATATCATTCAAATAAAAGGTAATTCCTGTTGCAGTTTTTGTAAAGGTTTGTCCTCCATCGTTTGTGAAAACAAATCCGCCATGTTTATCCAAAAACAGGATGGTATTCTCATCAAGCACTTCAATATCTACATAAGTGCCATTAGGAGCTGGGATAGTATACCATGTATTTCCACCATCTGTAGTTTTAATCACAGATGAATTTATGCCAGCTGCATAAGCAGTAGTTTCATTAACAAATTCAACAGCATTCAATCTTGAATAAACAGGTGATGTAATCTCTTGCCATGTTAACCCACCGTTTACTGTTCTGATAATGCGTGAATCGACCCATTCAAAACCCCCAACAATAATGCCAGTATCCTTATTGATAAAACTGATATCGTATAGCCTTATAAATTCATCAGGACTTTGAAGTTCGATCCAGTTTTGCCCTCCATCCAATGTTTTGGCTATTACAGAACCATATGGCCCGCCTCCTGTAGCATAGCCAACCTGATCGTCAGTAAAGTATAAGGATATGAAACCTTGGTTGTTCGTGTAGACAGAATTCCAATTGATGATGTAGGCGTCAAGCATTGCTTTATCCAGACAAGTCATTTCAAAGTTTTTTCCGGCATCAACAGAAAACTTCTGGCTGAAACCAAGGCTCATGGAAAGTGTGAAATACAACAGGTTTAAGATTCGTATTATTTTCATGGTTAACTGTTAATTTAATGATGCTCTCTGACAAACACTGTTTTTTCGTTTTATTTCCTGATTGCTTTCCTCGTATATACGAAACCGTTTTGATCAATTATCTTTAGAAAGTAAACGCCCGGATTGAATTTGCTAAAATCAATCACCTGATTATTTGTATTCTGCTTATGCAAAATTTGACCATTCAAGTTATAAATTTCAATCTCCTTCATTGGTTGGTTTGATTTAAGGATCATTTTATCAGTAATTGGATTCGGATATAATTTGAAGTCCTGACCGGAGGCTTGTTCGATGTTACCGAGTGTCGGCAACCAAAGAATAAACAATTGATAGTCAGTAGTATTAAAAGCATAGCATCCCCGTCCGCAAGTTGTTATGCTGTATGGATATCCTGTTGCCTCAGCGATCGGGTATTTGTCAAGTAATCGAAAATCTTCAGCAAAATACCTTGCGAATTCAATGTTGTCCATTCCATTAATATTCGCATAACAGACATGGTCGGAGTATGTATCGTATATAACTGGCCCGTTTGCGCCGGGGTACTTCCCAATTGCAAATGGAAATCCTGCAACAAAAGCTACAGTTCCATCTGTTCCATAAATCCTATTATCATGGTAATCAAAGTCCCAGGCGTGGTAAGTTAACACATTTGCTGTTACACTATTTACCGAAACCCCTTCAGGAACGACCTTCAGATAGGTAAGGTCATAAGCTGTTGTCGAAAAATTAAACCCAATAAGATTGGCACTATCCTTGAATTCAATCACGTTACAAGTTGAATAATAATTCATTAATGGTCTCATGATTTCATGATCGAAAATTGCCACTCCTATGTGGCTACCTTCATTGCTTTGAAGGCTTACTGCAATGGTTGAATTCTGGCCCGGCATCACTTCAATATCTTCTGCGTAAAAAGGCCCGTGAATAAAATCATACCCAAGCGGGAATTGTAAACCGGCCTGTCTTTCTTCAACATGAAATCTTCTGACAGATGAAGAACCGGCAAATGCCGTATATATGTATTTTCCATCATCAGACAGCGCAAGTTTTGTTGGTTCACTACCCATTATTACAGTTCCTTCCAGTTCGCCAGTATGTGGATTTATGATGCCAATGCTGTTCCCATTTGAACCATTCGTACTCAAGATACTTGCATATATTTTATCAGTTACCTTGTCATATACCAAGTCATAAGTTGCCAGTTCCAATTTGTAAAGTGCTGTCTGTGAAAACACACTGAAACAACTCAGTATAGTTGCAATCAAAACAATATTCTTTTTCATAGAGCTCGTTTTTTTCATAATGAGATTTAATATTACATCTTAACAATTTTCCTGATCGCCACCTTATAATCAGGTAGCGTAATGATGGCAAAATAAACCCCTTTTTCAAAGTTCGCACAATCTATTTTGTTTTCCTTAATTGAATCATGATGGAAAACAGTTTTTCCATTAACATCAGTTATTCTAATGCTTCTTATTTCCGCTGCACCTTCTATCATTACTATACCTTCAACTGGATTAGGGTAAATAGCAATCTGAAGTTCGCTTTTTCTATGATCAATACCAATCTCGTTTATCTTTACAATAGCCAAACGACCTCCGCTTGTACTTAATGCATAACAACTTTTTCCACATCCTGTTAGCGAATATGGGTAGTCCATGTCGTTCGAAACATAGATTTCACTATGAAACAAAAAATTGTGTGGTGAAAACCGGCGAATGACTAATTCATCGATGGAATTGATTGTAGCAAAACACACAAGATCATTGTTTTTATCGAAAAACACAGGTCCAAAACCTCCATTAAATGCCCCGGCCACATAGGGTATCCTATTTATATCACCCACAGAACCATTTGTTGAATACACCCTTCCTTTATGGTAGATAAAGTCAATATTAAAACCGCTGAAGATGTTCGAAATATTCCAAATTTCAGTGAATGCAGTGTCTCCGATAAGTAACTTCCTCAAATTGTATCCGGTGTTTTGATTGCTAAACGTCACCAGATGATTAGCATCAACAAATTCTAACTGATTATTATCAAGGTAGGGATCCATGTTAATGGTCCGCATAATGCCATTGTCGAAGATAGCCAAGTCAAGATGTGTAGGATAATTTCCGGCTGAGACACGTGAAATGGCCACTGTTTCGGGATGTCCTGGCATTACTTCTATATCCCATGCAAAAAGTGCTCCATGATAAGTATCGAAACCAATTGCAAATTCTGGACCAGCCGTTTGATCAGCAACATCGAATCGCCGATAGGTAGGTGAAGATAAAAAACTTGTATAGATATACTGGCCGTCGTCAGATGCTGCAAGTAGGTATGGATCAGGACCCATATAAACTGTCTTTTCAAGAACACCGTTTTGGGGGTTAATGATACCAATGCTGTTTTCACCTGAAACATTTAAGCTTGGAATACTGGCATACAGTCTGTCACTTGCTGAGTCATAGACCAAATCAAGTATTTTTATTTCCAGAAATTGAACTGATGTCTGAGTCAAGCCTACCAACGAATGAAGGTAAGTTAAAACTATTATGACCAGTACGGAGAACGTTTTCATGTCCGATTATTTTGGTGATTTCTTAGGAGATATTTTTGTTCATGATTTGCAGGATTGTTTTAACAACGTTGTTCTTCTTTTGAAAATATTATCATTCCCATTTCACAAGCAGTTTTACTTGCACAGGGTCTGTTCCGCCATTCAAATTTATAATGTCGCGTTCACAATACAATCGCTCCCAATAAGCAGCACCTACGTAAAACCCACCCCCAAAATACATAATGTAAGGTTCCGTCATGGAAGGCATGCTCTCCATCAAAATGCTGATGCGATTGATATTATCATAGCTGTAATTCCCATCACTAAAAACATCGAAGATGACTTGCTGATCAAAAATGACCGTATCGTTTTCGTTGAGGAAGGAGGTTGAATAGGTTTGCATGAAATAGATGTCCTGGTTACTGCCACTGTAGCGCAATCCTGACAGAACCGAATCCCGTAAGAAAAAATTGCCGGACATTCCTTTTTTTACAAACCCTTTGATCGTTATTTTTTTGGCGGCGGGTGGCACAAAAAATTCCACACTACCGGTCATCCTTCTGCTTTCTTTTCCGGTGGCATTCACTACAGCGCGGTGTAATCCTGCTTCCGAAATCAACAGCTTAATGGTGTCCTGACCGTTGCTGTAATACTCAAGGCTATCATCAAGGGTCAAAGTGGCTGTTCTGACTTCCTCTTTCAACCTGAATACAGCATAAAGAGGCGAAACACTGTCCTCCAGCCAAAAGTCAACAATGGCGTTCGTGTCGATGGGTTGCTCCTTGCGGCATCCAATAATCAGGACAAGGAGTAAAAAAGCTGCCGCAACCAGCGTTCTTGCTTTGTTCATTGTTTTCAGCGATTAATTATAAATTAAAAGAAGTAAGCAAATTTATTCCTTGAGTCTTTGGCCCATATACGAAATTGTGTGTCCTGATGCGATTTTACACGGTATCCTACCGAAATAATCACATCCAGATTGTAGTGGTCAATCTCGCGCTCTACTTCCCGGAGGCCTTCCTGTCGAAGCTGTCGGAATTTCCGACAAGTTCGGTTTTGCTCCAACTCGCCTTCCCCGAACACATTGATTATGTGTTCGGCAATGGTGCTTCTGCCTTTGCCAAACAGCGAAGCCATTTGCTCCCGCGTCAACCAAACTGTTTCATCTTCGAGCCTTACATCAACTTTTATGTTGCCTGCGGCGCTTTGGTAAATGAGTATTTCGCCTGTATTCATTTTTTGAATTAATTTGCGCCTTCTATGATTTTTATCTCATCCTCCGTCAAGTCATACAACGCATAAACCATTTGGTCAATTTGGTGCTCAAGGTCGGTGGTGTCGGCTGCAGGGTTTTGTTTTTTGATGGCAAGAATTTCGTTTACAAGTATCTCAATTTCCCTTTCCTGTTCTTCTGATGGTACTTTTATAGGTAATACTTCAATTTTATATTTCTTCCATCTATTTGTCCCCATTCCTGTTGTTGTTCCAATTAAATTGAAATACCACTCAGAAACTTTTGAATTCAAAATTGCCAAAAGAAATTTTAATTTTTCGCCTGTCATCAGGAATGTAGTAGCCTCCGCAAAGAAATTACTATCGTCAAAAGCAAATTTTGGTTTATCTGATATTTCGCCCCATATTATTTTTTCTTTTTCAAAATCTTTAAGATAAGCACAATTTCTAAGATTTGACCAATGGTCACCCATGTCAGAACGCATCTCTACTTTGGGAGAAAAACTAAATAAGTGGTCATAGATTGATGGATATTCAATCTCAGCATCAATCCTTTTTAAACCTATAGATTTTAAGCCATTATGTGTATTTAACAAGTAGATGTTTTCAAAGAGATATGAATATTTCTTTAAATCTCTTCCACGAATAATGGGCTTAATTATTTCAGCATTTTTCTTATCTGCTTTTATGAGTTCATCTTTCTTATTTTCACCGATAATAAAAGCTTCATTATACCCCGTCTTTATTCCGAAGTTTATTCTAACATCAAAATCTTTCAAAAGTCTAGAGCCACTTTCTATTTTACTTTTTAATATGCCAACAGATTGATTTCCAATAAACCATTCAGGAGATGAAGGTGGAGTAAAGTCAAAATTATTATTTTGAAAGTATTCACTTAAAGAATCACCACTGATATAGTCTTTTGATAAATTTACAACTGGAAAAGAATTTGAATTAATCGCTTTTTTTAGCGTAATTATATTTGATTCAACCGTTGCTTCTTCAAATATTTGGATATCTTCGATGTTAAGGAGTGAAATTGGTTGTAAATAATTTATAAAATACTTTTTCAATAGGTCACCGTATTTGGCCCTTAACCAAGAATTTGAAGTAATATAAGTCAAGAGTCCAAAAGGTTTCAGAATGCTTCCACCTAATTCATAAAACAAGCAATATATATCTGCTCCTTTGGAATAGGTTTGATAACCAGCTCTTGAAAAATATTCTGATTGTTCTTTTACTTTAGATAAAGAAAAATACGGCGGATTTCCAATCACCACATCGAAACCCACAAAATCACCATTTTCATTCAGCACTTCAGGAAACTCAAAACGCCATTCAAAAGCATTTTCGAAAACTTTATTCGCTTTTACCTCATCAATTTTAGCTGATATTTGTTTGATCTCTTCTTCAATTTTTTCCTGCTCTGCTTTTCGTTTCTTTTCAAGTTTCTTTTCATTTTCCCCATAAGAATGAGAAGGCTCAAATAGAAAAGTTCCGGTAAAACGGTGGTACAACTCATTGGCCAGTTTGTCTAACCGTTTTTTCAAAGGGTCATTCATTCTAATCTCAGTGGAAAAGCTCTGTTTGATTTGCAAAATTAGCCGTTCCATTTCACGTTTCTGCTCTTTGTTTTCAGCATTGCGATAGGTGTCAACGGCTATCCGGTAGCTGTCGATCGTCCATTTACTTTTCTTAAGTGCCTGTTTCAGGTCGGCATCAATGGCAAAACGGCTCACCAAAGAGTTGCCGCATTTGATGTTGATGTCGATATTCGGAAGTGTTTCAAGCTCCGTTTTGTTTTTGTAGTAAGCATTTTTCAACAGCTCAATCCATAGGCGCAACCGGCATATTTTGACCGAATTAGGATTGATATCCACACCAAAAAGGCAGTTTTCGATAATGCTTTGCTTTTCGTGAAACAAGGTTTCCTGAATGCGTTGGCTCTCTTTGCTGTTGGGATTGTATTCGAACAGCTCGCCTTCTTCGTCTGTCACAATCAGTTCATCGTTCACCACTTCCACCTGGTATTCTTTCAGCCTTTTGTTGTCGCGGTCCTGCAGAATTCTGAGGTCGTTTTTCACTGCAATCATTTCATTGAGTGCCGAAACCAGAAAATGTCCGGAACCCACCGCAGGATCACATATTTTGATGCTGTTGACGATGTCGTTGGCTTCTTTTCGGTTTTCAATTTTGTCGTACAAATCATCGATGCTCGTACAATCCCATTTTTTGGTTTCATTGAATTTCTGCACCACAGCCTTGCGGATGGTTTCGCGGCACATATACATGGTAATGAAACCTGGCGTGAAGAACGAACCGTCTTTGTAGCCGTTAATCTTCTCGAAAATCAATCCAAGCACCGAGGCATTGATGAGCGTTTTGTTGTCTTCCTGTATGTCCTCAGAGCCTTCGCTGCTGAAATCGTAGGCATTCAAAAACTCAAAAATGTATTCAAACGTCGAAAGATGGCCTGTTAGCTTCTTGCCTTGCTGGTCTTTCAGCACAGTCTGCGAAAAGAGCGGAATGCTTTTGTCGTCTTTCAGATTGCTGATAAAGATGGTAAGCTGTTCAATCTCTGTGGGCTCAAAAAGTGATGAATTGAGGTAAGGCACTTTTTCAAATGCTTTGAGCACGTCTTCGTTGCGTTGTTCATGTTTTCTGGCTAAAACCTGAAAGAACAAACTGTTCAGATCATCAAAATTCTTGATTTTGCCAAGATTGAGAAAAGCATACGATTTATCGCTTTTATGGTAGGTAATGAGCTGGGCTTCGAGAAGTTTCAAAAACAAAATACGGTTGATCCAGGTGATTGAAAGTTCGAGGGCTACGTTGAAAAGCCGTTCTTCGGCGTTGTTTCCAAACTGACCTACCTTGTCGAGGCGACTGATTTTGTCGAGACTGTCGAGCTGAATGATAGCATCTTCCAGAATCGAAGCTGTATGCCTCTCGCCTGCTTTGTTTCGTTCGATCAGTTTTTTGCCGCCCTCTTTTGTTTCATACAGACCAATGATATGCAGAAGTTCCAGGTAAAAGCGTTTATCGAGACTGTTGCTGTCATTCACAAAAGGCAGTTTCAGCAGATGCTCGGGCGACAAAAGCTTAAAAAGTGCAATCAGCTTATTGTCATCGGCCTTATCAGCATTGAAAAGCGGCTTCCGGTACTCCTGAAAATTGAAGTAGGTGAACTCTATCTCCGTTTTGATGGTGGCAATGAAGGGTTCAGCAATTTGTTTGTAGAAAAAAACAGTTTTTGCTTCCGACAGCCGTCTGCCCTCAAAGTCGATGAATTGGTTAACAAGGTTTTTGTTTTGAGCAAAAAGCCGGTCGAAAAGCGTCGCATCAAAGATGAACCATTCGTTGATGTTGGTTGCCACCAGGTGTTTTACCTCCAGGTTTTTGTGCGTAATCCGTTCGCGCAAATAATAAAGCACCAGTTCCTGAAAAGCTTTGACATTCAGTTTTGCGAGCATCTGCTCATGTGTATCCCCTTCGGCGAAAGCTTTCAGCATTTCGCTTTTGTTGGTCGGTTTCTTTGCTTCAATAATAACACCAACAGCGCTGACGGCCTGCGGACCGGTATGAATCACAAGGTCGTTACGGCCTTTTGTATTGATGAAATGATTTTGTTTGTAATAGGTATCTTTTAGAAAATCAGAAACCAGGTTTTTATGAAATTCCTCCGATTCAGCTTCATTTGTTCTGCTCAGCAACTGAATAAGATTGGCCTTAAACTGCTCAATGTCAGTCCTGTTTGGTTTAACTTTCAAAAAGGCTTTGTTTAATGCTTTTCTGGGTTTCAGCGCTTTAATATGCATTCGGCAGGTGTTATTGTTTTAATCTGTAAAGTTATTTTTTTTTCGAAGACTGAAAAATATGTATTGTCGAAAATTTTGGTAGTGTGGATATATAACCCTTACGCTGGCGCGAATTTATAATCTTTACACTGCCTTGGATTTGCAATCATACCCTTTCAAAAACAACTTCTTCCACCTTAAAAAGCAAATTTACAGCTCAATATACCTGCTTAATATTCCAAACAATAAAAACAACAATGCCATTGCTCCAAGGATAGAAGTCGTCAGTCCTGTTTTCCTGTCATTGAGCCATCCACTTAAGCCAATAGATATCAAAATTGAAATCAGACCAAACATAAGAACTTTTACAAGCATCTGATGATGAGATTTTAGTTCTGACATTCCCTGATTAAAGTCCATTAATGTCCATCCTACTGCTCCTAGCAGAAAACCAATTGAGGCAATGGTTAATGTAATAATCAACCAGTATTTGATGCTTTTTTCTGTATCCTTGGTAATAATTGCACTCAAAAATGTGAATGAAAAACCACCGAGTACGGAGCTTATCAAGGCTAATTGTTTGATGCTTTCTTCCATTTATTTTGTTTTTTGGCAATTTTCTGATTAATTAAATTCAATCCTCCGGCGCTTTGTATTTGCAAACCTGGATGTTTAATCCTATTCATCTTATCTGCATCATCATTCTTGTTTTTACATTTATGCATTAAAGATTTCGGGCTCCAAATATAATCTTTTGTTGATTTGGTGATGAGGCATTTGCAGATTAGGGTACAGCTGGTGAACCTTAAAAACAATCGTTGGCGCGGATTTGCAATCCGTGCCCTCTCAGATTTAAAAATCCACGAAAGCGGGAGAATCCTGACGGCCAATTCTTCCAACATCTTCGCAAGCTGACAAGTCCATAGTGGCAAGCAGTACCTAACTCAACAATATGATTTCCAACAAACTTTTACCACCGGCATTATCGATAGCACTACTGTAAACATAATCCACCGGCTTAAAAATCAATCCTGCTTTAACCGGGTTATAATGAATGTAATTCAATTTCTGTTGAATTACTTTGTTCGACCATAGTTCTATAGGTTTGTTATCTGTTTGCCAAAATCTATTTCCATCAGCAGTTTCGAACTGTTTCAGCAGCCATTCCCTTCTGCTTTCCTGCTCATTCTCTTTAATTTCTTTGATTATTGCTTTACAGGTGAATTTCTTGAAATCCCTCAAAATGTCTTGCAGAGGAGTCGTAGCAGATGCCAGTGCAATCAAATGAACATGATTTGACATGATGCACCAAGCAAATAATTCCAGCCCCTTTTTTGATTGGCAATACTCAAGGCTTTCTATAAGTAAATCTTTATATTGGTTTCTGTCAAGCACATCTACCCATGACTGAACAGCAAAAGTTATAAAATAGACACCTTCAGGATTTTGAAATTTGTATTTACGGCTCATAAAACAAAGATATGGCAATTATTACGGAATGGCACGGATTGCAAATCCGCGCCAACAGTTTGGCACGGATTTATTACCCTCACGTTGGCACGGATTTATTTTCCCCAAGTTTGATTTATTATTCCATTTTCATCTTTAGATGTAAATAGGCAACCATTGCTTCAAAATTTTCCGGATGAAACCATTGGTAATTATTATTTTTGTTGAACCAGGTCATTTGGCGTTTTGCGTATTGCCGTGTTTTAATTTTTATCTGTTCTACTGCTTCCTCTATTGTGCCGTTTCCTTTCAAATAATTAAATATTTCTTTGTACCCAACCGTATTTAATGCATTTAGATGACGTTTGTTAAAAAGTTTCTCAGCTTCTTCAAATAATCCATCAGCAATCATACCTTCCACTCTGAGATTTATCCGGTTGATAAGATCAGTTCTGTCACGCCTTAATCCAATCCATATTACATCAAAATCCCGAGGTACGGGTTGTCGTTGCCTGAAAAAAGAATAGGTTTTGCCTGTTTGATAATAAACTTCAAGCGCTCTTTGTAATCGCCGGGGATTTTGTTGATCAACAACTTCAAAATATTGAGGGTCAATTTTTTGTAATCGCTTTTGCAAACCTTCCAATCCTTCTTTGTTCAATATATCAGAAACTTTCAAACGTGTTTCAGGTTTTGTTTCCGGAATAGTATCAATCCCCAGACAAACAGCGTCAATATACAAACCAGATCCACCGGTAATTACTACTATCTTTTTGGTTAAAAAAAGCTGGTGTAATTTCTCAAGAACCTCTTTTTCATAGGTTGCCACATCATATTCTTTTTCAATGCTGATGTGCTGGATAAAATGATGTGGGACCTGTTTCAACTGATTCCTCGTTGGAACAGCTGTTCCAATGCGCATTTCTTTATAAAACTGACGGCTGTCTGCTGATATTATATCTGTTGCAAAATGGGCAGCCAACCGAATTGCAAGATCAGTTTTTCCTACCGCAGTCGGGCCTGCAACAACAAGCAGTATTTTTTTGTGATCATCAACCGTGAACATCCTTATAATGGTAATGGGCCATTCGTTTTAACCGTATTTTCCTCTGCTTCGGCAATAGCAGAAAGACCCAGTTTCTTTCCTTCTTCTTTCATAAAATGATAGGCTTCAGTAAAATTGTTTTCGATGATCCCATCAAGTATAGCTTCTCTGATAGCAGTTTTTATTAAACCCACTTCTTTTCCGGGTTGAATGTTAAACACCTTCATGATTACTTCGCCACTCACAGGAGGTTGCCAATTGCGTATCCTGTCTTTCGCTTCAATTTCTTTCAGTTTTGTGCGAACCAGTTCAAAATTATCACGGTATTTTTTTACTTTGTACTCATTCTTTGAAGTAATATCAGCTTCACACAAAGTCATCAATGCATCCACATCATCGCCGGCATCAAAAAGCAGTCGTCTGACGGCTGAATCCGTAACAACTTCCTGCGCAAGAACGATAGGACGAAGATGCAATAATACCATTTTTTGAACAAATTTCATGTGGTCATTCATAGGCAACTTCATCGCTTTAAAGATAGATGGAACCATTTTGGCGCCTCTAAATTCATGTCCATGAAATGTCCAGCCCTGAAGAGGATCAAATTTTTTTGTAGGCGGCTTTGCAATGTCGTGCAAAATAGCCGACCATCGAAGCCACAAGTCATCCGATGTGTGGACAAGATTATCCAATACCTCCAATGTGTGGTAAAAATTATCCTTGTGACTCTTTCCATTTATCGTTTCAACGCCTTGAAGTGCAACCATCTGAGGAAAAATAATCTTCAGTAACCCTGTATCATACAATAACCTGAATCCAACAGAGGGTTTGGAAGAAAGGATAATTTTGTTAAGCTCATCGGTTATCCGCTCTACCGATACGATTCTAATTCTGTTACGATTCCGGCTGATGGCGTTGTAGGAGGTTTTATCAATGGCAAAACCAAGTTGTGTTGCAAACCTCACCGCTCTCATCATGCGCAAAGGATCATCAGAATAGGTTATATCGGGATCCATTGGTGTTTGAATTACCTTCTTTTTCAAATCTTCCAGGCCACCAAACGGGTCACTTAATAAACCAAAATCATTCTTGTTTAAACTTATAGCCAGGGCATTGATCGTAAAATCGCGCCTTTTTTGGTCGTCAGATAAAGTTCCTGATTCCACTTCAGGTTTTCGGCTTATAAGCTTGTAGGACTCTTTTCGTGCTCCAACAAATTCTATTATAAACTCCTGATGCCGAATCATTGCAGTACCAAATTGTCCATAAAACTTCACCTCAGTATTGCGACCAAGTCGGTTTGCAACCAATTCTGCAACCTCTATACCACTCCCAACAACAACCACATCAACATCTTTTGAGGGTCGTTTAAGCAAAATATCGCGTACAAAACCACCTATAACATAAGCCTGGACACCAAGTTCATCGCAAACTTCAGCAATAATCGTAAAAATACGACCCGATACAAACGAACGCATATCTTTCATAAGGGCGCAAAAGTACGAAATCTGATGCAATCCGTAATGCTGATACTATTCCTTTTCCATTGTAAACTTAAAGCATTTAAATTGTATCTGACTTGCCGAGAAAACCATTCCTTTAAATATTTTTCTTTACAAGTTAAATAGTCATTTCAAATTTACATGCTATGTTTGCGTCATTAATCAATTATGCATAAAACAGCTGATACATTTCAAATATTTTTCTTACGATGAAAATCCTCCTGATATGCAACAGCAATTCAAGCATCAGTCAAATGGTCGAAGGATTTCTTAAGTCATTCGACCTTGATCTCGAAGTTTATTCTGCAGGGACACAACCTTCGAAAGCTATACACCCAATAGCAATTGAAGTAATGCAAGAAGATTTTATTGACATCAGTAAGAACAGTACAAAGCATGTAAATGATTATCTGCATGAATCATTTGATTATGCAATTACTTTCAATCATGATACCAATAAGCCATATCCAATATTCTCAGGAGAAGTAAAAAATAAAATCAATATGAACTTTGACGATCCCGATGAAGCTATAGGTTCAGATGATGAAATCAGGAATATCTATCGAAGGATAAGAGATGAAATTAAGAACAGTTTTTTTAAGTTTTATAAACAAATATCAGAACAAAAAGATGAAAAATACGGATAGAAATTGAACTTTAGTTCTGCTGAGGTTCAACATCCCGCCAGAATACATTTCAGGCTTTATACCGCTATCTGCATATATTAATAAAAAAAAGCGCTTCAGCAATTGCCAAAGCGCTTTCTTATTTCAAAAAATCAACCAGCCATTAATCTCTCATCATTTTTTGTTTTGCTTCGAGAACTTTGAGATCACTTTTTGCTTTGCTGATCTTTTTCTCATATTCACCTTTCATGATTTCAGCATTTTTACTGTTAGAGAAAAAACCAATGTTGTTTTCAAGCAAAAGGATTTCTTCACGTAGTTTGGTAATTTTATTACTGAGATTCATAAGGTCACGTCGTGCAGAGTCGCCACCTGAATAAGAGTCTTCCCGTCTGGAGTCAACAACATTTCTATAATGAGTTGTTGCTTTCTCTTGCTCGGTAAGTTTCATTTTCTCAAACAGTTTATCAATTGCAGTGCGGTAATCTGTAAATAATTGATCTTTTACTTTTATTGGCACATGTCCTATTTCCATCCATTGACGTTGTAACGCTTTTAGTGCATCGAGGTTGGCCGACCGGTCTGATTGAACTTCAAATACCTGGATTTTCTCAATAAGATCTTTCTTTTTCTGAAGATTTTCATCTTCGCGTCCACGAATTCCTGAGAAGTATTCCGATTTACGGGAAAAGAATTCATCACAAGCTCCGCGGAAGCGTTTCCAGATTTTATCTGAGTTTTTGCGAGGAACAGGACCAATTTGTTTCCACTCTTCCTGCAGCGCTTTAAACTGATCCGTTGCATTACGCCATTCAACACTTTCTTTCAAAGCCTCAGCCTGAACACATAAATCAAGTTTACGATTATAATTTTCAAGTTGCAGGTCTTTCAACTTGTTAAAATACTCTTTTTTATTTTCAAAGAAGACATCCATAGCTGCTTTGAAACGATTCCAGATTTCATCGTTAAGCTTTTTAGGGGCCTGACCAATAGATCTCCATATCTTGAACAAATCACTTATCTCATCAGACTTTTTCATCCAGACATTGATGCTATCAAACGATTCAGAAACGAGTTCTTCAGCTTTTTCACAAAGCGCTGTTTTCGCCTCATAATTATGCATCTGCTCTCCCTGTATCTCCTCATAATGCTCTCTGCGAATGGCATTAATTTTATCAGTAGCCAACTTGAAACGTTCCCAAACCTCATCTTTTTTATCCTGAGGCACTGGTCCGATTTCTTTCCAGTCTTCATGGTATTTTTGTAGCAATTTGAAAGCCTTCACAACTGATTCTTCAAGCAAAAGTTCCTCTGCTTTTTCACAAAGTTCGATTTTTGCTTCAAGATTCTTTTTCATGTCAAGGTCACGAAGTTCCCTGTTGATCTTTACTTTATCAAAGAATTTTTCAACCAGGAAATGATAATTATTCCAAAGGTTGGTAATTTCACCAGCAGGTACCTGACCAATTTCTTTCCATTTATCCTGAAGGGTTTTAAACTCATCATAGGTCTTTTTCAGCGTTTCTTCAGAAGTGATAAGTTGCTTAAGTTCTTCAAGAATAGCCTGTTTTGATGCAAGATTTTGACTTTTGTTCTTTTCTAAAATCTCATTATGACGCGCCTTACTGTCTTTATATTGATTGAAAGCTGCTTTGAAACGTACTTCAAGAGGATCATCTGCATGTTCAAAGGATTCACGTTCACCGCCTTCCGCAATGAACTTTTCCAACTCATGTTCAATATCTTCCTTGTTAAGCTTCAGGAAAAAAACCTTGATGGCAGCAACTTTGTTCTTTATGATTGAAATATCATGTTCCTTAACTGTTTCTTCTAATAATTCAACAAGTTGAAGCTTGTTAAACAAAGCAAAGTCGTGTTCGCTCATTGCTTCATCCTCTTCCTGAGTTTCTTCATCAACAACGTGATCAGATGCAATAAGATGTCGAATATCATTCTTCTCTTCTGCTGTAATAATTTCTGAATCAGTTGTTTCTGATGAATCCGGAGCAGTTACTTCAACAACTTCCTCCTTAACTTCCGCAACTTCTTTTTCAGCCGGCACAGCCTCTTCAACCTCTACAACTGATTCCTCAATAGCAACAGGCACTTCGACATCCTCAGAGGCTGCCTTATCTTCATCCGTTTCTAAAGCAATCGCTTCAAGGGGTAACTGGTTTGATTGAATCAAAGAAACAATCCTCTCCTTCTCTTGAGGTGAAATCAATTCATTTTCAATACGCTCTAAATCAGCAGGTTCATCAGCATTTTCTGTTGTGATTAGTTCAGCAGAAACACTTTCTTCAATCAATTCTACAGACTCCTTCTTGATCAATTCCTGTTCATTTGAAGGATTAGGTAAGTTCTGGTTTTCCATTACAAAGATTAATATAAGATTAGCAATTATCTGATCAGTTGATATTTATCTCCCAATCTGATAGGGGTTCATTTCAATAAAGTGTGCAAAAATAGTAATTCTTTGGCAATGATTACTTTCTAAAAAATTCTTTTTATCGTATCAGGCATTATTTGTGCATTATCACTTAAAGTTCTATTGTGAATAGAAGAACAATTTAAAATAACTTTTAATCTCAATATCGAAATTTAGAACCTAAATCAGGTTTAATATTCTAAGAATACTACTTAAATCATTGGTTTCTGAAGATCAAACAGCCTTAAACTTTAGTTAGGGCCTGATCAAGGTCAGCAATAATATCTTCAACATCCTCAATTCCAACGGAAAGACGCACCAAACCATCCGTGATACCTCCCAATCGTTTTGCCTCAGCTGAAAGCTTTGAATGGGTCATACTTGCCGGATGCTGAATAAGGGTTTCGATACCTCCAAGTGAAACAGCAAGCAATGCCAATTGAACATTGTCCATCATACGCTTACCTGCATCAAGGCCACCATGTAAGCCAAAGCTGATCATTGCCCCTGGACCTTTCATTTGCTTTTTTGCAAGTTCGAATTGCGGGTGAGATGCTAATCCAGGATACAACACCCACTCAACTTTTCGATGGTTTTCAAGAAAATTGGCAACCTTTATTGCATTCTCCTGAGCTCTGTCTATTCTGATGCCCAAAGTTTTTAGCCCTCTTCGTGTGAGCCATGCCTGATGTGGATCCATGTTGCAACCCATACCAACCATTACCGGTCGGAGTTTATCATAATGCTCTTTCGTTTTAGTAACAAGCATTCCCGCAACGATATCAGCATGCCCATTGATAAATTTGGTCATTGAATGCAATACAATGTCAGCACCTAAATCAAGAGGTTTCTGTAAATAAGGACTACAAAAAGTGTTATCGACACAAACCGTAATACCATGTTTTTGTGCAAGAACCGCCACCTCCTTAATATCGGTTATACCCATGGTTGGATTAGCCGGAGTTTCAAGATAAATAAGTGAAGTATTGGGGCGGATTGCCTTTGCAACATTCTCTGTATTCGTTGCATCAACAAATGTAGATTCAACACCGAAGCGGACATACAGGCTCTCCAAAATAGCTCTGGATGGTCCATATAAAGCATTGTGAGCAACTACATGTTTTCCTTGTCCAAGATAAGCAAGATAAACTGTGTTTACAGCTGCCATGCCCGAACTGACAGCAATGCCACCAAATCCGTTTTCAAGTTTAGCAACTGCCTGTTCGAGTTCATTGATAGTAGGGTTACCAATTCGGGTGTAGATGTAACCTTTTACTTCTCCTGAAAAGCATTTTGCTCCATGATCAGCATTATCAAAACTGAAAGTGGATGTTTGATAAATAGGAGAAATTGCACTTCCAAGTGCATCATCAAATTTACCGGCATGAACTGCCTGAGAATTAAATCCTAATTCTTCGTTATGCATAAGATGGTTTTATTGTGCACTTTAAATAAAATGTTTCCTTAAGGCAAAAACAAAAAATTAAGTGCAGTTCTTTATTGATTGAATATTAAAAAGGCCAGAATTTGTTGTCATTCCATATCTGCTCCTTCAGGTCTTCATTGAGTTTGTGCAATAAATGGTGATGACCTTTCTCCCATTCAGCAAGCATGTGATACATTGCTTTTTCATTTTCATCAACGGACTCTTCGGCTCTTTGCGAATAAACAGCAATAGCGCGGTTTTCAAAATCGATAGCAGCTGAAATGGCAGCGGCTTCAAATCCGGCTGCAGAAATTTCTTTTTTTATTTCTTCTGACAAAATCATAACCGCATCAGTATCATCCACTTCCTGATGCGCTTCTAGTTGCATGAATTCATGCGTTTTTTCAAAATGAGCAAACTGTTTGGAGAGAAAATCAATGTGAGCATCCTCTTCTTCGGCCATCATTTCAAAGATTCTCTTTGCCGATTTACTTTCACTATTTCTGGCAACCTGGGTATAGAAAGCTTTGCCTCTGCGTTCTAACAAAATTGCAGTTTTTAAAATGTCGGTCGCTTTATTAAGTGCTTCCATGTGTAATTTTTTTGAAGTTAATTTTCATGTTAAAACGCAAAATTAAGCATTTTTTCAGTTTTCATAAGAGGTAACCAACAAATGCTTATTTATTTACATTTGCAGCATCCCATTTGTCTAAATATGAAAAATCGTGAAACCATTCAAAAGCAATTGAAGGAACTTTTTATTCAACTTACAGGAAGTGAACCTCTTACCATTTCCCCAATCGCTGAGGGGGGATCGTCAAGGGAATACTTCCGGCTGAATGGAAAGGATAATAAAAGCTATATTGGCACTTACAATAATAATATTTTAGAGAATCAGGCTTTTTTCAGTTTTGGAGGCAGCATGAAACAATTGGGATTATCAGTGCCTGAAGTTTTTCTGATCAATGAAGAGCAGGATTGCTATTTACAAACTGATCTGGGTGACAAAAGTTTGTATAACTTCTTTCAAAATCAAGCTGATAAAGACTCTTTTGTTGAAACTTTCACTCCGGTATTCAAAAATGTTCTGGATGAATTGATCCAATTTCAGGTCAAAGCACACCCATCAATTGATTATACCAAAGCATGGCCATCAGAAACTTTTAACTCAAAATCAATTGTAGAAGATCTTAATTATTTCAGGTACTATTTTGTTAAACTTCACCCTGAAATTGTATGTAATGAACCCAAGCTAATGGATGAGTTTTCTGCTTTTGCAACATTTTTAGCGGAAGCTCCTTCCAACTTTTTCATGTACCGTGATTTTCAATCCCGCAATATATTAATTCACGAAAACAAAAACTGGTTCATCGATTTTCAAGGAGGACGTAAAGGGCCGTTACAATATGATGTAATCTCTCTTTTATATCAGGTGAAAGCCCGCCTTCCGCAACCAATGAGGGATCAACTCATTAATCACTATATCAAAGAGTTACACACTTACATTGATACAAAGAGCATCCGCTTTGAATACTTTTTTCCCTTCTTCATTTATTTACGTATCATGCAGGTACTAGGGGCTTATGGATTCAGGGGAATCATCCAAAAAAAACAGCATTTTTTGCAAAGTATCCCTTATGCTATTTTTGAACTTGGTGCGCTAATGGAGCGCAATCCACTTCCCGATACAATGCTTGAAATGAAGTCCGTTTTAAGTCAAATTGTAAAATTGAAAAGTCAGTATTTTCTCGAAAAGAAAGAACAATCAACAAAGCTAACAGTCAGTGTGAATAGTTTCTCGTATTTAAAAGGAGGCATTCCTGTCGACAAAACTGCTAATGGCGGTGGATTTGTGTTCGACTGCCGCTCCTTGCCTAATCCTGGTCGTGAAGCACACTTCAAAATGCTTACAGGAAAAGATGCAGAAGTTATCGAATACCTTGAGAAAAAGAATGAAGTTTTTGTTTTTCTCGACAATATTGAAGGTATTCTTAATCACGCTATTGAAAATTATAAGGATCGGAATTTTTTACATTTAATGGTAAGTTTCGGTTGCACCGGTGGTCAGCACAGGTCTGTTTATTGCGCTGAAAAAACTGCAAGATGGATAAAAACAAAATTTCCTGATATTCTAATCATTTTGAAGCATCACGAACAAAAAACAATATAGTATAATGTCAAAGAAAAGATGTAAAACTGACAAGGACAAAAAGGAAACCAGGCAAAAAGATTTCAAATTCTTATGTGCAAAATGCGGTGATGGGGCACAAAAATCAGATCACCTTTGTAAACCTGAGAAGAAATAGTCTATGCAAAAAAAAACATTAAAATCAGCCATGGTTTTCTCCGCAGGATTAGGAACACGACTGGGAAAACTTACTGCTTCTAAACCCAAGGCATTGGTTGAAATCAACGGCGATCCTTTGCTGAAAATCACGCTTCTAAGTTTAAAAAAAGCCGGAATTAATAAAGTAGTAATTAATGTACATCACTTTTCCAATCAAATTATTTCTTTTCTGAGGCAGAACAATTACTTTGATCTTGAAATTATAATTTCTGATGAAACACCAATGTTGCTTGATACCGGTGGAGGATTATTGAAAGCTTTGCCTCATTTTAAGGATGATGAATCTGTTTTGATACACAACGTTGATATCGTCAGTAATCAGGACTTGAATCTTTTTTTTGATCAGTTCCTAAAATCAGAAGCTGATGCGTTTCTGGCAGTGCGTCAACGTGAAAGCAGTCGTAAATTATTATTTAATCAAAACATGAGCCTCTGCGGGTGGAATAATCAAAAAAATGGAGAATTTAAATGGGTTAAAACCATGCAAAACGACTATCTGGCATTTGCCTTTAGCGGGATTCATATTATCAAACCTCCTATTTTTGATAAGTTTCCAATTCAAAAATGCTCTATCACCGATCTTTATCTTGAGCTTGCAAAAAAAAATGTTATTAAAGCATATAAAGACGAAAATAACTATTGGTACGACCTTGGAAAAGCAGAAGATTTAATAATGTGTGAAAAAGAAATTAAAAGCTATGGGAATAACTTCTAAAAATGGCCAGGCAAATGATTAAAGAAATTAATAAAATACCTAAACAATGAACACTTATCTAAGTCGTGTTGCAACTTATATATTATCCCACCATCAACACGAACTGGACAGGCTTACAATAGTGTTTCCCAACAGAAGGGCAGGTTTATATTTGCGCAAAGAACTCGCACTTCAGGCAGCTAAAACCATTTGGCTACCAAAGATTCTTTCCATCGAAGATGCATTAGCCACATGGAGTGATTTCAATCAGGCTGATAATATGTCTATTGTGTTTGATCTTTTGGAGATTTATCTGGATGAAAATAAAGACAGAGAGAACGACGCTGGTTCTTTTGCAGGATATGCTTTACAGATGGCCCGCGATTTTGATGAAATTGATCATTATTTGGTTGACCCACACAGTCTTTTTAAATATTTGTCTGAGTCAAAAGCAATAGAATTATGGCATCCCGATGGCAGCCCACTAACAGTTTATGAAAAAAACTATCTTTCATTTTTTAATTCACTGCATGGTTTGCACGAAAAACTATCAGCAAAGATGAGGGAAAAGAAAACAGCTTATGGGGGATTTATCGCTTCAAGTCTGGCAAGAAAAACTACAGAGGAGTTGCTGCAAATTATTGGCAATGGCAAGTTGATATTTGCCGGTTTTAATGCCTTGACACCAGCTGAAGAACAGGTTATCACAAAGCTTACAGCAGAGGGAATTGCCACTGTACTTTGGGATCTTGACGAATATTATGTGAAAGAAAATCGATTTGGCTTGCATGAAGCAGGAGCATCAATAAGAAAATTCAATCAGAAATATCCCGGTCTTCAAAAACATTGGACAGGCACCAACCTTTTGGAAAAGGAAAAAATGATTCATATTGTTGGTGTCCCCGGTAACATTGGGCAGGCCAAAGCAATGGGAAACTATCTTCAATCACCCAATCCTGAAAACATCACAAAAACAGCCGTTGTATTGGCTGATGAGAAACTGCTTATTCCTGTTTTGAATTCCATCCCGGATGAAATTGGAAAGTTCAACGTAACAATGGGTCTTTCTTTTATTTATAGTTCTGTATATCAATTTATTATTAGGCTATTTGAAATTTCTATCCACAAATATTTCAGCCATAATAGCCTCTATTTTCCCCTCCGGCCACTCTGTACAATTCTTCAGCATGAAATACTTGTAAGCCTGCTTCCGGAAGAAAGCGCGAATAAATACCGAAGATTGGGATCACAGCTCATTGCAGATGGCAGCGCTTTTGTTAAAGCGGATAGAATAAAAATTTTGACGGCTGAATTCAATATCAGTGAAAAAGAACTTTTGACTTTGCTCCTTGGCACAGCACAAACGCCTTTTCAGGAGCTCGAAAAAATAAACAGGATTTTTGTTTCTATATTTAGTTCTGATGAGAATAATGAAAGCAAGAACAATCAGATTTTATTGCATAATCAAATTCAGATTGCCATTCGTTTGATCAACAGGATTCAAATGCTTTTGCAAGATAGATCATTGCAATTCGATCT
Organism: Bacteroidetes bacterium HGW-Bacteroidetes-1; assembly: GCA_002842755.1. Classification (GTDB taxonomy): domain Bacteria; phylum Bacteroidota; class Bacteroidia; order Bacteroidales; family F082; genus JALNZU01. The sequence goes on from PHDU01000007.1 coordinate 29,642, forward strand.
TTCAGGATTGATGAAACTGTTCGTTCATATTGCTCCTTCTTACACAACAAATTTTTATGGCGAACCTTTAGAAGGCTTGCAGGTAATGGGAATGCTTGAAACCAGAAATTTGGATTTTGACTGCATACATTTGTTATCAGCCAATGAAACCATTCTTCCAGCCGAAAAAGGCTATCAATCTCTCATTCCTGGCGATATTAGAAAAAGTTTTAATCTTCCTACTTATATTGAAAAACAGGCGGTTTACGCTTTTCATTTTTTTCGCATGTTGCAGTATGTAAGTGATATTTACATCTATTACAATACTGAACCAGATGAACTTGGTGGTGGTGAAATGAGCCGTTTTCTACTACAACTTCGTTTTGAACTTGCAAAGCTCAACCCAAAAATACGTATCAAAGAAGAACTTTTTACATTTAGCATTCCAGCACAAAAACCAACACAAGAGATCATTATTGAAAAGACCCCTCAAGTATTGGAACTTATCACAAGAAAAGCAGAAAAGGGTATTTCGCCAACAAGTCTTTCCCGTTATGTCAATTGCTCTTTACAGTTTTTTCTGCAAGATGTTTTATCTATTTCGGAAACCAAAAAGGCTGAAACAAGCATTGGACTGAATGTACTGGGAACTGTCGTTCACAAAACACTTGAGAAACTTTTTGCTCCTTTTTTAAATAGAATTCTAAAACCTGAGCACCTGAAATTAATACAGCAAAGGATAAAAGAAACGCTAATAATTACATTTAATAAAGAATTTCCAGGCGGTTATCTGGACGAAGGCCGCAATAAAATTGCATTTGCAGTTGCTGAACAATTTATCAGGCAAACCATTGATTATGAATTAAGCATAATAGAAAAGATTTCAAATGAGCTTGTCATACTTTTTCAGGAAGTACAGCTTGAAACAAATTTTGATGTGCAGGGCAGAACAGTGAAACTAAAAGGAACAATCGATAGAATCGACCGATTGAATAATACACTTCGTATCGTTGATTACAAAACAGGATTGGTCAAAAAAGCTGATGTTGAAATAAAAGAATGGGATGAATTACTGAATTCAAAAAAGTCAAAAGCACTCCAGCTTGCCTTATATCTTTTATTGTATGTTAAAAATAATGAGAACAAAGCTATAGAACTTCCAGAGTCAGGGCTTCTCAGTTTGCGTAAAATTAGTCAGGGCCTTATGAAATTAAAACTTCCTGAAGCGAATGGCACAGAGAAACAAACGGAAGTTTTAAAGAAAAGTATCCAATCTGTCTTTGAAGAAATATTTAACAGCTCGATTTCCATCCAACAAACCGAGATGGAAGAAAACTGCAAATTATGTTCATTTAAGGAGTTGTGCAGAAGATAATTGAGTTGAAAAAATAAATATTTCTTAGTTTCATTAGTGATTGGAATTAAAATTAAATTTTTCTGAGCTTGTCCTCAACGTTCTAAAAGTACAATTGATTTCCTTATGAAATTTCATGATTAAACCAAGGAAAGGTGAATAAATTGAACTATTTTCAAAAAATGAAAAAAGTAAATGAACCTCAGATATATATCAATTTGTATATTTGCTATACTTTAATTGATGTTTTAAACTAATGTCATAAAAAAAATGAATCAAAAACCAAAATTCAACATTCTGATTGTTGATGACAGACCTGAAAACCTTTTAACACTTGAAGGCATTCTTGAAAGTGAAGATTTAAATATTTTGAAAGCATCTTCAGGCAATGAAGCGCTGAGTCTCATGTTGGAGTATAATGTTTCTCTTGTACTGATGGATGTTCAGATGCCTGGAATGGATGGTTTTGAAGTAGCCGAAATTATGCGAACAAGTGAACGGACCAAATATATTCCCATCATTTTTGTTACAGCAATTAGCAAACAAAGACAACATATTTTTAAAGGGTACGAATCGGGTGCAGTAGATTATTTATACAAGCCATTGGATCTGGAAATTTTGCAAAGCAAAATACGTGCATTTATCGATTTTTTTCAACATAAAAACGCCCTTGAAGAAACAACACGTAAGTTGGAACGTACTATCAATGAACTCAATAGTGCCAAGATGATAGCAGAAGAAGCGACTACAGCAAAAAGTGCATTTTTAGCAACAATGAGTCACGAAATCCGGACTCCGCTTAATGGCATCATCGGTTTAGCCGAGCTCGGACTCATGGATGAAGCGCTAAATGCCAATCAACGCGAACGTTTACTCGATATCAGAAATTCTGGTGAATCTTTGCTCGAAATTATCAACGAAATATTGGATATTTCTAAAATTGAAGCAGAAAAACTTGAGCTTGAAGAAATTGAATTCAGCATCAGGGAAGTTCTGGAAAAAATCGTTAACCTACTTTCAGTAAAAATGTTTCAGGAAAAGCTGGAGTTTACTTGTGAAATCTCACCCGATCTACCTGACATACTTGTTGGAGACCCTTTGCGTATCAGGCAAATTCTCATTAACCTGCTTAGCAATGCAATCAAATTTACTGAAGAAGGTACAGTGAGCATTTGTGTAAAAATGCTGGACCATATTGAAGAGCAGGTAAGCCTTGAATTTTCTATTGAAGATACGGGTATCGGAATTCCAAAAGATAAAATCAATCGTTTATTTCAGTCTTATACACAGGTCGATACTTCGACTACCCGAACACATGGAGGCACTGGCTTAGGATTGACGATCTCACAAAAACTAGTAAACCTGATGGGTGGGAACATCAAGGTTGAAAGTGTGTTAGGAGAAGGAAGCAATTTCTTTTTTAAAATCAACATGATGTCTGGTGATCAACGTGAGTTTCCATGGGAGCTAAAGCTAAACAAACCCAACAACCAATACAAAGTGCTTATTATTGATGATCATGAGAAATCGGCTTTGATTATCATGAAAATCTTTGATATTTGGGGAATAAAGCATCAACTGGCACATGACAAACCAAGCGCTTTGGCCTTAGTTGAAAAGGAGTCATTCGATCTTATTATGATCGACTATTATCTAAAAACAATGAATGGTTTTGAACTGGCTGAATTAATTCAACAAAAATTAAAAGGGAAAAATATACCTGAGATTGTTTTACTTTCTCCGAGCAAAGCAAGCATTGAAGTGCTTAAACTGAAAGACGCAAAAAAATATGATTTTCTTACAAAACCCCTTTTGCAAACAAATATCAGGAAATTCCTCATCTCCAGATTTGGTACGCAGAATCAAATAAAAGAGATCATCATTGAAGAGAAGAAGGCCGAAGGCAATATTGGTAAAAAATATAATATTCTACTGGCTGAAGATCAGCTTATCAATAGAAAAATTGTAATCCAGCTTCTTGAGAAGAAAGGATGGAACGTGAAAGCAGTTGAAAATGGAAAATTAGCTTTTGAAATTGCAACAACCCAACGATTCGACCTCATTTTGATGGACGTTCAAATGCCTGAGATGGATGGATTTGATTCTACTAAAAATATCAGAATTGCTGAATCAAATAAAAACTACCACACTCCCATTGTTGCAATGACTGCGCATGCTATGAAAGGTGACAGGGAAAAATGTATGGCTGCCGGAATGGATTTTTACATTACCAAGCCTGTAAATCCAAGTGAACTTTACGAAACCATTGAAAAATATGCACTTTGAAAAGGTCTTTTAAAGAACAGGCTTTTCATGTAAAAAAACTATAATGCGCATATGGACAACCTCGATTACAATAAAGCAACTACGTGGGAAAAACTTAAGTTTTCATTAAAATCATGGCGCTATATCGGCGTAGGCAAGTCTTTGCTTATATGGTTTCTTGCCATCTCCATAATTCCACTCGCTTCTATTAGTTTTATAAACTTTTTAAACGCATATCAAGGGCTTACCATTGTAGCAGAAAAATCGCTGAACACAACCTCCCAGTTAAGAACAGAATATATCAATACTTTTTTTGATGAGATCAATGATTTCCTCGAACAGAACAGTCAGCAAAAGGCAGATATTGAATTTCTTATTGGACTTAAAGAAGGATATAAAAAGCACGATAGTAATTTTACAGCTTTCGTCAAATCTGATGATTACCAAGAACTTACATCAGAACATCTTGACGAATTCAAAAATCTTACAAATAAAAATGGCTATTACAACATTTGTTACCTTGATAATAAGGGGACAATCCTCTTTAGCCTCAAACAAGAATCAGATCTGGGAAGCAATCTGTTTACAGGTGATTTGCGTTTGACAAAATTTGGTCAGACTGTAAGAAAAGTAATTGAAAGCAGAAAACCTGCCTTCTCTGATATTGAATTTTATGAGCCATCATTTAACGTACTTTCTGGTTTTTTCATCCACCCGGTGCTGGATTCTGTTGGTCAGTTGACAGGCGTTATTGCCTTGCAAATTACTATGGACCGTCTGAATCAGATTATTAAACAAGAAGCCGGTTATGGGGAAACAGGACAAGCTTATATCGTAGGAAAAGATCAGTTGCTTCGCTCATCCATGCGTTTTGGAAATGAAAGCGACATTATGATTAAAAAAATTGAAAATCAAAAAATAAAAGACTGGCTGTTCTTTCTTCAACATCGTAACGATTCGAAACTTCTTAAAGAAAAAGAACTTGATGAAGAAAAAGTTTCTACCTATGATAGCGACCTGAATGGAAAATATGTTCTTGGAATATACCGAAATCTTGATCTTGTTGAAAAACTTGGAGTTAACTGGGTTCTAATTGAGGAAATTGAACATTCTGAAGCATTTGCATATGCCCGTACACTTTCCGACATTGTAAAACTTACCTTTCTTCTAACCATTATCATTGTGTTCTTTACTTCAATTCTGGTAACACGATGGTTTGTAAACCCAATAAAACAACTCTCTTCATGGGCTAAGGAAGTTGGTGAAGGACAGCTCGACAACAAAAGAATTAAAGCACCAAACAATGAAGTGGGCGAAATGGTATCGACTTTCAACCGACTGGTAAATGCACTTCAGAAGTATGCCAATGTTGCAAAATTAATGGCCAAAGGCGATTATACCGAAATGGCCGAAATAAGAAGTGAAAATGATGTTCTGGGCAAATCGATGAATCAGATGGTCGAAAGTTTCAAACAAGTTGTAGAACAGGCCAATCGGGTTGCTGAAGGTGATTATAGTGTAAATGTTGTTCCCCGAAGTGAAAAAGACACTTTAAATATCGCCTTATTTGAGATGACCAAAAAATTAAATCAAAATGCGATTGAAAATAAAAACCAGGATTGGCTTAAAACCGGCATTAATAAATTAGATGCTGAAATGAGCGGCAATGATACTTTAGAGAAGATTGCTGAAAAAATCATCCAGTTTATAACACCTTATGTTGATGCTCAGATCGGGCTCATTTATGTATTTAATTCCAACAAATCTCAGCTTGATCATTTTGCAAGTTATGGCATTGCTAATGATGACCTATCCATTCAAAAAAACTTTAGTCTTGGTGAAGGGGTTGTCGGTCAGGTAGCAAAAACCAAAAGCAGTATTCAGTTACTTCAAAAATCAGGAAATCCCCTCTCAATAAAATTAGGATCTGGAAAACTGGAAGCTCAGGAGTTTTTCGTTTTCCCTCTTATTCACGAAGGCGAACTTATTGGTGTGATTGAGCTTGCATTGTTAAATCCTCTTAGTGAAACAGCCAAAAATTATCTTGCATTAACTGCTGTCAACATCGCTATTGCTTTACGTACTGCAAAAGCCGTCGAAAAAGTGCGTGAGCTTCTTAAGCAAACCCAGGAACAAGCCAACGAACTGGCTGTTCAACAAGAGGAATTAAGTCAGGCAAACGAGGAGTTACAGGAGCAAACAGCTGCGTTACGTGTTTCTGAAGAAAACCTGCAAGCGCAACAGGAGGAACTAAAAGTAACCAATGAGGAACTTGAAGAACGTACGCATGCTTTGGAAGTACAGCGTGATGCTATAAAACAGAAAAATACTGAACTGGAAGCAGCCAGAAAAGAAATTGAACAAAAGGCAAAAGATCTCGAATTGGCATCACGGTACAAATCGGAATTTCTTGCTAATATGTCACATGAATTGCGCACACCGCTTAACAGTATTCTGGTATTATCTCAATTGTTGGCAGAAAACAAAAAAAATCATTTTGATGGTAAAGAACTTGAATATGCCCGAACAATCAATAGTTCAGGAACAGATTTATTGGACCTCATCAACGAAATCCTTGACCTGAGTAAAGTTGAATCTGGAAAAATTGACTTATTCATTGAAGCTTTATATTTGGATGACATTGCTGTTTTCATCAAGAAAAATTTTGGCCCTGTTGCCGAAAAGAAAGGTTTGGAATTGTTTATCAACATTGAAAAAAGCCTTCCTGAAATCATTCGAACAGATAACCAGCGCGTCTTCCAAATTCTCAAAAACCTTTACTCAAACGCGCTAAAATTTACACATAAAGGAAGTATAACTTTGAATATTTTCAGGCCTGAAACAGAACCAAACGCTAAGAATCAGTCAAAAAAATACATCGGATTAGCGGTATCTGATACGGGTATCGGGATACCTGAAGATAAGCTGCAGCTAATCTTTGAAGCTTTCAAACAAGCCGATGGAACAACAAGCAGAAAATATGGAGGAACAGGATTAGGATTGAGTATTTCTAAAGCCTTTACCGAATTACTGGGCGGTTTCATTAAAGTTGATAGCGTTGAAGACCAAGGAACGACCTTCACTTTGTTCCTTCCCGAAGATTTCGAACAAAGCCTTAATAAAGAAAAGGAGGATAATAGTTTGAATCCTGTTGTAAAAGAGAACGCTGCAGATCAAAGCAAAAGAACCATAAAGAGCAAAGAATCTGTTGTAGAAAAAGCAATCCAGACTCAGGATGGATTGTTTAAAACAGACCTTATTGAAGAAGCTATCGACGATCGAAACTCAATTACAGAAGGAGAAAGAGTATTGCTCGTGATTGAAGACGATCCTAATTTTGCCCATTTGCTTTATGATCTGGCTCATGAACATAGATTCAAATGTCTTATTGCAAATGATGGGGAAGCAGGTTTGCACTTAGCAGATTTCTACTTACCTAGTGCAATTATCCTCGATATCGTTTTGCCAGGTATTGACGGTTATGAAGTAATGGACCGACTAAAAAAGAACAACCGCACCAGGCATATCCCCGTTCACTTTGTTTCGGCAGCTGACAAAACATTGGATGCCCTGAAACAAGGAGCAATAGGATACTTACATAAACCTGTTAGCAAAGAATCACTTGAGTCGGCTTTTAACAAAATAGAAGATATTGTCTCCAATTCTGCACGTAAGCTTTTGGTAGTAGAAGATGACGATATTACCCGCAAAAGCATTGTCAATCTCATGCAGGAAGATGGCGTAATAATCTCAGCCGTCGATTCAGGTGAAGCAGCCTATGAGCTTATCAAAACTGATACTTTTGATTGTCTGATTCTTGACCTGGGATTAAAAGAGATGTCTGGTTTTGAGTTACTTGAGCTCATAAAGAAAGATGATAAACTGAATACGCTTCCTGTCGTTGTTTATACGGCTCATGAGCTAACAAAAGAAGAAGATATTAAACTGCAGCGTTATGCCGACAGCATCATACTTAAAGGAGCGCGATCATTTGAGCGATTGCTATCTGAAACTACATTGTTCCTTCATCAGGTAGAATCGAAACTCCCTGCAAAGAAACAAGAGATATTAAAAAAACTTCACCAACGTGAGGACGTATTAAGCGGGAAAACCATCCTCATTGTAGATGATGATATGCGCAACGTGTTTGCTTTAACCAGTTTTCTCGAAAACTATAACATCAAACTTGTCATTGGCAAAAACGGCATTGAAGGCATCGAAAAACTACATGAAAATCCTCAAATTGACCTTGTTTTGATGGATATTATGATGCCCGAGATGAATGGATATGAAGCAATGCGTGAAATCAGAAAAGAAAGTAAATATCAAAAACTACCCATCATTGCCTTAACTGCCAAAGCAATGAAAGATGACCGTGATAAATGTATTGCTGCCGGCGCCAATGAATATCTAACCAAGCCTTTTGATACTGATAAGCTTCTTTCACTTCTTCGCGTCTGGCTTTACAATTAAAAAACGAATATTTTCATTTCTAAAACTTTTTACCATGCTCACCAGATTGATGCGCAATTTCCCCTTGAGAAAAAAGTTGCTGATTGTCACAGTAATCACTCTTTTAAATTTACTGCTGATTGCAGTGATGGTAAATATGTTTTTTGGGACTTTTAGAGTACTCAATATGCTTACCAACGGTGAACGTATTCACCTTCGCTATTTTCAACAAGGAGTGAGCGGCTTTTACCAATGGAAAAATCAACCTGAATCATACGATATCGATCAGGCGATACAAAGCATAGAAACAGCCAATGAGATGGCATTTGTTTTTGGAAAAATAGATTCACTTGCTATCAACAATAATAAAGAGTCATTCGAAAGCATACTATTTACTGTCCTTAATGAAGCAGTACATAATGACCCTGCAAACGCCAATTTAATGGCGAAAAGAAGCATGATCTTCATCCGATTTAAAGATACCCGATTTCAAAAAGCTACCGAAGCAGCATATCTTGGATCTTTAACCGGAAGAGAAATTGTAAGGGTTATGAAACAATTGCAAACGGAATCCAACCCGGTACTTGAGGAGGAGTTGGACAATCTCATTATCAAGATCAATGAAGAATACCGGCTTTTTGCTGTTGCATTGGATGAAGTTGGAATATACAGTCAGAGATTACTAAATCAGTTAATGGTTTTTATAATCCTTTTATCTGCTATCTTTATTTACATTCTCTCAAGTCGCATTGCGAAGTCGATTTCGCAACCCATGCAACTAATGGTCGAAAAACTTGAAATGATGTCAGGCGGACAATTTGTGGATAAAATTCCGGTAACTACTGCAGACGAAACAGGCCAAATGATTGTATCTTTTAATAAACTACAAGACAATTTGACCGAAATTATACAAAATACTCAACAAGTGGCTCAAGGCAATTATCAAATCGACCTCGTTCCGAAATCAGATCATGATCAGCTGAGCACTGCCCTCAGTAAGATGACCAAAGCACTTGCATTGAATGCCGAAAAACAGAGTAATTTCGACTGGCTAAAAACCGGAAAGAACAACCTTAGCGAGTTACTTAGAGGAGACCTTTCCTTAGCTGAACTTTCAAAAAAAACACTTTCTTTTTTCGCAGACTATCTTCCTGCCGAATGGGGGACGTTCTACATTTATGATGATGATGACAAGCTCCTTCGGCTTCTTGGCAGTTTTGGTGTTAACCCGGAAGGCATTCAATCAGTAATTTTGCCAGGACAACATTTAACGGGTAAGTGCTTCGAAGAAAATAAAATGATTTACCTCGAAAAACTCGAGTCTGGACGCGTACAAATTAGCAGCAGTTTACTCAATATCTCCGCACACTGCCTTTTGATTACTCCTCTTACGCATGATGGTACTACAAATGGCATTATTGAACTTGCCTCGAAACAAGCTTTTAGCGATGTTGCTCGTACTTTAGTAGAAGAGGTTGCCGAAGGTATTACTATTGCAGTAAAAACCTCCTCAACACGTGTCAAACTGAAAACTTTGCTTGACAAAACCCAGCAACAGACTGAGGAGCTTCAGACTCAGCAGGAAGAGTTAAAAGTAGCCAATGAAGAACTTGAAGAGCAAACCGTTGCCTTGCGTGAAAATGAAAAACGACTTCAGGAACAGCAAGAAGAATTGCGTGTAATCAATGAGGAACTTGAAGAACGAACACAAGATTTGGAGCTTCAAAAAAAGTCAATAACTGATAAAAACTTTGAGTTGGAAACAGCTCAGAAAAATATCGAACTTAAAGCAAAGCAGATTGAGATTACCAGCCAATATAAGTCTGAATTTCTTGCTAATATGTCGCATGAACTGCGAACTCCCCTCAATAGTCTGCTTATTCTATCGCGCGATCTTGCTGAAAACAGAAAACTTAACCTATCCAAGGATCAGGTGGACTCAGCATCTATCATTTATCAAAGCGGACAAGACCTGCTCAACCTGATCAATGAAATTTTAGACCTCTCTAAAATTGAAAGTGGTAAAATGACCATAACACCTGAGGTTGTTACTTTAAATGAATTGGCTCAAAGTGTAAGAAACAACTTCAAACACATGGCTGAAGAAAAGGGCCTACAGTTCATAACCAAAATTGATCCTGAACTCCCACAAAGTGTCATTACCGATAAACACCGTCTCGGTCAGATCATTAAAAATTTGGTTTCCAATGCTATAAAATTCACACACAAAGGCCATATCCTTATCAACTTTTGTTCAACACATCAGCTTTCTTTCAGAAATCAGCATCTAAATGCACAAAATAGTTTTATGATTGCTGTTGAAGATAGCGGCATCGGGATTGCAATTGAGAAACAGCAACAGGTATTTGAAGCTTTTCAGCAAGCGGACGGAAGTATTTCAAGAAAATATGGCGGAACAGGCTTGGGACTTAGCATTACACGCGAACTTACCAGACTTTTAGGGGGCGAGATTCAACTCAAATCTGAACCTGACAAAGGCTCCGTATTTATGATTGTACTCCCCATTGAAATACAGCAAGTCAATCCGACAGAAGAAGCTGTGTTTGAGGAATATCCGAAATCTGACAAAAATGATCCGGTTATTACTGAAATAACTGAAAAGCTGAAGCAAATTGAAATTGAGAATATTAGCTCAGAAGAAGAACTCTTTTTTCTTCCTGACGACAGAAATAATATTGACCCAGGCGACAAATGTTTACTAATTGTTGAAGATGATTTGAAATTTGCCAAAACACTGTTACATCAAAGTCGCGAGCGAGGTTTCAAATGCATTGTTACAGGATCAGGTGAACAGGCACTGTTACTTGTTGAAAAATATAAACCAGATGCAATCATCCTGGATATTATTTTGCCCGGCATGGATGGATATAAGGTACTTGAAATATTAAAAGAGGATGCAACCACAAGACACATTCCAGTTCATATTATGAGTGCCACCGAAGTAAACCTGGAGGCAATGCAGAGAGGAGCAATTGGGTTTGTCTCAAAACCAATAAATTCTGAAGCGCTCGAGCTGACCTATAAAAAGATCGAAGGCTACATCAATAAAGATATAAAAGACCTTCTTATTGTTGAAGACGATAGCAATATGCGCACGCTAATAAGAAAAATTATCGGTGGAATAGATGTTAAAGTTACCGAAGTTCGCAATGGAAAAGATGCTCTGAACCTGATTCAGGAAAATAATTTCGATTGTATGGTGCTCGATCTTGGATTGCCGGATATGACCGGATTTGAATTATTAAGAAAGATGCAGGCTTTAGATCAAGAAAGCATCCCGCCTGTAATTGTATATACTGGTCGCGATTTGACCAAAGAAGAAAATACTGAACTTCATAAATACGCAAGCTCTATTATCATCAAAGGCGTTAAATCTGATGAACGACTGCTTGACGAAACAGCGCTCTTTTTGCACCGCATTGTGGATCATCTTCCAGAAAACAAAAAGAATATGATCAGTATTCTTCACAATAAGGAGTCTGTATTTCAAAACAAGAATATACTACTGGTTGATGATGACATGAGGAATATTTTTGCGCTGGCACGTGTTCTCGAAGAAAGGGGAATGATAATCACAGAAGCAGAGAATGGCAAAGTTGCCCTTGAAAAACTTGAACTTCATCCTGAGATTGATCTGATTCTGATGGACATAATGATGCCTGAAATGGATGGCTATACTGCAATTAAAGAAATCAGAAAACAAACAAAATGGGAAAAATTACCCATCATAACCCTTACTGCCAAAGCCATGAAAGAAGATCGGGAAAAAAGCCTGATGGCAGGTGCTAATGATTACCTTACCAAACCAGTTGACGTTTCAAAACTTTTATCCCTCCTTCGCGTATGGCTTTACAAATAGAATCGAAAAAAAAGGAACGAACAACGAAAATTCTTATCGTTGACGACAGGCTTGAAAACCTGATTGCACTTGAAAGACTTCTCGCGTGGCCTGACATTGAATGTATGAGAGCTTTTTCAGGTAATGATGCGCTCAAACTTACTCTTCATCACGATTTTGCATTGGCTATCATCGATGTTCAAATGCCCGATATGGATGGCTATGAAACAGTTGAACTTATGCGCAGTGCCAAAAGAACTAAATATTTACCTGTGATTTTTGTCTCTGCCATTTATCAGGAAGATTTTCATATCATAAAAGGAATTGAGACAGGGGCTGTAGATTTCATTTCCAAACCAATCATTCCCGAAATTCTGAAAGGTAAAGTGCGCGTGTTTCTCGAACTGTTTCAGCAGAAACAATTACTTGCTGAATTATTGCATGAAAAGGAACAAATCAATCAGGCGCTGCACGAAGCCAAAGAAAAGGCTGAGTTAGCAACAAAAACAAAATCGATCTTTTTAGCCAACATGAGTCACGAAATTAGAACCCCATTGAATGGAGTGATCGGACTAACAAATATTTTAGCGAAAACGAAGCTAAATGAGGAGCAAAAAGAACTTGTTGATATGGTAATATCATCAGGCGAAAATCTTCTTTCTATCATTAACGATGTTCTTGATTTCTCAAAAATTGAGGCAGGCCAGGTTAAAATAGAAAAAAACACCTTCAGCTTGCTGTGTGAACTTGGAAAGGTTATTAAGACCATGCAGTTCAATGCCAACATTAAAGGCATTAACTTATTACAATCATTGGATGACAATCTCCCACGTTATATATCCAGCGATCCGGTGCGTTTAAAACAAATACTTATAAACCTTATTAATAACGCAATTAAGTTTACACAAAAAGGTCATGTTAAACTGACTTGTAAACCAATTGAAGATAAAAACCCGATGCTTCGATTTGAAATACAAGATACAGGCATTGGAATCAGTGCTGAGGCAATAGAAAAGCTATTTAAAGAGTTCAGTCAAGCCGATTCTACAACAACTCGTAGATTTGGCGGGACGGGACTTGGACTTGCAATAAGCAAAAATCTGGTGAATCTAATGGGTGGAAGTATTGGTGTTGAGAGTGAACCTGAAAAAGGATCGGTTTTTTGGTTTGAAATTCCTTATGAAATTGCAGAAAAACCAGAAAAAAAAGAAGCCAAAAAGAATAATTTATCCTTCAATACTAACATCAAAATTCTACTTGCCGAAGATAATCCAATCAATCAAAAAGTAGCTTTCCATTCGCTTCGGCAACTCGGACTAACATGCGATTTGGCAATCAATGGAAAGGAAGCGGTAGCGAAACATGCCGAAAATCATTATGACCTTATACTAATGGATGTGCAGATGCCTGAAATGGACGGCCTGGAAGCATCAAGGATAATCAGGTCATCGCAAGCAAAAAATCCATCTGAGAAACCAGTTATTATTGCTGCCTTAACTGCCAATGCGTTTAAAGAAGATAAAAATAACTGCCTTGAAGCCGGAATGAATTACTACCTAAGCAAACCTTTTAAACCCAATGAACTAATCGAACTGATTTCATCCTTATAAAAATCAAATTTCTTTATGGAAAAACAAGAGGAAATCAACCTGCTACTTCAAAAACAGGATCTCGAAATTGACCTACTTCTGGAAGTTATTTTCAGACAATTTGGATATGATTTCCGCGATTATAATAAAGCACATATAAGAAGGAGAATTTTGCATCGCATTCAAACACTCGATCTAAAAAGCATATCCGAATTGCAACATAAAATTCTGCATGAAAATGGTTTTATTGAAATGATTCTAAGAGATCTGTCCATAAACGTGACTGAAATGTACCGTGACCCATCCTTCTACCTGCAATTAAGAAAAGAAGTTTTTCCAATACTGAAAACCTACCCATTTATTAAAATATGGCATGCCGGGTGTGCCACAGGCGAAGAAGTGTATTCTTTTGCAATAATGCTTAAAGAGGAAGGATTATACCACAGAGCTCAGATTTACGCTACAGATTTTAATCCCTTGGTACTTGAAACAGCGCGCAAAGGAATCTATCCTGTTAATCGTATAAAAGAATACACCCAAAACTATCAAAACGCGGGTGGATCACAGTCATTCTCTGATTACTATATTGCCAAATATGATTCCGTAATTCTTGATCAAAGCTTAAATAATAATATTGTCTTTGCAGAACATAATCTTGTATCTGATAGCGTTTTTGCTGAAGTTCACCTGATAATTTGCCGTAACGTTCTCATATATTTCAACAAAGACCTCCAAAATAAAGTTGTTAAACTCTTTACTGAAAGTTTAATTAAAGGTGGTTTTCTTGGGCTTGGCTCAAAAGAAAATTTAATGTTTACTGATGTTTACGAGAAATACCAGATTGTGGATGCCCGTGAAAGAATATACAAGAAAAAAATTCAAATTTAGTTCTATTCAATGAAATGATTGACAATCAATTATATAAGACAATCGTTATCGGTACCTCAGCGGGCGGTTTTAAAGCATTGAAGACCATTATAACCGAGTTACCCCAGAGCTTTTGCCTCCCAATAATTATTGTCCAGCATCTTAGCCCGCAATCAGATGGATTTATGGCACAGTATTTTAATCAAATTTCGCATCTTCAGGTCAAGGAAGCCGATTCTGGTGAGCCAATCAGACCCAACCATGTATATATCGCTCCGGCAAACTACCATCTTTTAATTGAAAAAGACGAAACATTAAGTCTCACCGTTGATGAAAAAGTTAACTATGCAAGACCTTCCATTGATGTGATGTTTGAAAGTGCTGCAATGACTTTTCAAAATCGTTTGGTTGCCATTATCCTCACAGGAGCCAATGATGACGGGACTAAAGGCATATGTACTATTAAAAGACTTGGTGGGTTAACTATCGCTCAATCGCCTGAAACCGCTGAGGTTGGTGTAATGCCAAAAGCCGCAATCGAAGCAGGATGTGTTGACCTGATACTTGGTCTGGAAGAAATCGCCAAACTTCTGTCAACATTATGCCATAGACCTAAGGGGTCCATTCAAGATCAATAAAAACAGGTAAATGATCGCTAAAACCTCCTAAGTAAGTTGGACCTGTGTAGGTGCGGTACAACTTCTTACCAAGATGCCTTTCATCATCCATCAACAAAAAAGAAGGCGCAAAAATACGTGCACTTCCCCTTCTGAAATGAAGGCCCTCTTTAGCATAATAGAGATGCTGGCTGATCATAATCTGATCAAATATTTGCCATGAATGTTGATGTTTAAGTGTACCCTCATATCCCAATTCATCAGGTGAGGTAAAAAGATGAATCAATTGGTCAGTACTATAAATGAATTCAGGTGAAAAAGCTTTCAACCCATAAATAATACTCTCATCAAGTGGTGTATCATTGAAGTCACCCATTACTACAATTTTGGCAAAAGGACGGGCATTTAAAACAGAATCTACATGCTGTCTTAAAGTCGTTGCAGCAAGCAGACGTTTTTTAACAGACTCTAATTGACCACCATAACGTGAAGGCCAATGATTGACATACACATATACTGTATCGCTGTCATTATGTAAAAAAGAGGCAAAAAGAATATCCCTGGTAAGAAAAGAAACATCATTTGTATCTTTTACAGGTATTGGTCTGGCAACTATCAATGTTAGCATTGTTTTACGATAGATTAGACCAACATCAATGCCTCTGCGATCAGGTGATTCAAAATGAACAATACGATAATCCAAAGCCTTCAAAGGGGTTCTGGCGATCAGATCAAAAAGGACACTTTCGTTTTCAACCTCGCAGAAACCAATCAGTGTTAACGGGGTGTCCTTCCCCATTGAAACAATCGCCTTAAAAACATTGTTTCGTTTGGTAATATATCGACTCAATGTCCACCGCTGTTCACCATCAGGTGTAAACGCATTGTAGTCGAGTGTTGAATCAACCTCTGTATCAAAAAAATTCTCAAGATTATAAAAACCAAATCGCAAGTTTTTTGTACTCTGGGCACAAACAAAATGAGGCGCTTGAAAGAAGAACAAAAATATGAACCAGATAATCAGATATTTATACTGATTGAAATTCTTAAAACAGCAAAGTATTCGATACATATTTTCATTTTGATCCAAAATTAATCTTTTTACCATCGCTTTTATGTATGTTTGTACAAATAATAAGGATTAACCACTCAAATAAATTCATTCTTATGCATTCATAACTAGTTGATAATATGTATTTTAAAAAATATTTTAAAAAAAGTCATTTTTTTTTGATGCGTTTTTAGCGTTTTTTGGTACTAATGGGTAAAAAGGAAGAAAAATACAGTTCAATTGAAATCATTCAAGGTATAAGAAAGCACGATAGAAAAGTGCTGGATTTCGTTTACAAAGCGTACTTCCCACATGTTTGCAAATATGTTGAAGAACGTCATGGCAACAAAGGAGATGCCTGGGATGTATTTCAGGATGCGATGGGTGTTGTTTTCGATCTTGTTAAAAGAGAAAAAAATAACTTCTTACAGGAATCTTCCTTTAAAACGTTCTTCATTGGAATATGTCATAATATTTGGCTTAAACAGCTTCGAAACAGAAAGTTGAATCTGATTTTCAACACCGCGATGGTTGAAAGTATGCCAGAAGATGATCGTGAGATCCAAAGCCTGATTCGATCAAACATTTTGTTCAGGATTTGCCAAAAACATATTGCAATGCTTAAACCAGATTGCAGAATGGTAATTGAGATGACGGCAAATGAAGAGGATGGTGAGAAGTTAGCTGAAATGTTGCATTTCGAATCTGTTCAGGCAGCCTACAATAAAAGAAGAACCTGCATTAGAAAATTACTTGACTTAATAAAAAATGATCCTGAATACAAAAATTTGACCGATTATGAAAAATTTTGACAGAATTGAAAAATACGTAAGTGGCGAGCTTGAAGAAGGCGACCTTTGGGAATTTAAAAAAGCACTTGAAATTGATGCTCAATTGGCAGCAGATTTATCGCAATATATTGATATTAAAGCTGTTTTAATAGAAACTGAAAAACAAAGTTTTATGGAAACACTTCATTCCATTCATGAAGAAAATACGCAGAAAGGACGCCAACTCTTCCTCAAAAATTACCGTATACCTGCAATTGCGGCTTCAATACTATTTTTATTTTCGGCCGGGATTGGGCTTTTATTGATGCAGTCGGGTAATACAAGAGACGCCCTGTTTGAAAAATATTATACAACAGAAAGTGCTGCTTTTACAGTACGATCGGCCTTGTCTGGATCAGATCAGCCTGTTATGCAAGGCCTTCAATTCTATGAATTACATGACTATAATGCAGCTATCGATATGTTTGAGAAAGCACCCAACAACATCATGGGAAAACTCTATAGCGGCCTCTCCTACATTGAACTGGGTGAATACAACAAGGCTATTACAGAGTTTAAAATAATTATTGAACACAACGACAACTTGTTTATTGATCAGGCTGAATGGTATTTGGCACTCAGTTACCTGAAAACCAACCAGAAAAAAGAATCCATCAAACATCTGGAGAAAATTGCAGCCGATAGAAGCATTTATAAAACAAAAGCTCAAAAAATACTAAGAGAAATGGAAAACAAATAAGTTTTTGGTTACAAAGATGCCAAGGCATTTCAATTGTCTGGCATCTTCTGTAAACAAATATAACAACATCATCTCTAAAGTGGTTTTTATTTTTTAGCACGGTACTAAGGGAGCATAATAAGTACCGTGCTTTTTTTATAAATAAATTTGAGATATATATAGAGGACTTTTTGATGCTTAATACAAATTCAGAATTTTGATTGTTTCTTATTCTAAGATTGTTGTGATTACAAATTATCTCAATCGAATGGCATATATATTTAAGAATGAATAGGATTCTTCATTGTTGCCAACCTGCAACACCGTTTTTTTTGTTAATAAGTTTTTCTTTTATGATTTTTTCTAACTTTGCAACCACAAAGGGTTGTTAGCTCAGTTGGTTTAGAGCATTACCTTGACAGGGTAGGGGTCACTGGTTCGACTCCAGTACAACCCACATTTAAGAGTCTGATCTTCAGACTCTTTTTTTTGTTAACACAATCCAAGTGTAGGATTAATGTCATCCTTCATATCCTAAAAAGAAATCCTTGATAAATTGTTATCAGAATGGTATAAACACATTGACATAGGTTCAATCAAATAAATTAAAATAAACTTTTCGTTATGTTTACAAAATCATATCGAATGAATCCATATTTTTGCAGTTAAATATCACACAATGGATAAACCACCACGCCCAAGTCGAAAAGAGGTGTTTTTAAATTACAAGATATGGCTTTCCAGTCTTACCGGACATGGCCAGATTGAAAATGACACCTATCAGCTACTTGAAATAATTGATTCAAAAGGCACTTTGAGAGCTGCTGCAGAAGATGCAGGAATGAGTTATCGCAAGGCATGGGGGAAAATTACTTCCGCAGAAGATATTCTTGGTTATCCATTACTGGAAAAACACAGAGGTGGCAAGAACGGGGGGAACTCAACCCTGACCCCAGCATCACATAAACTCCTAGAAGCATACAGAGCCCTCCAGCAACGTTTTGACGACAGTATTGAAGAGGCTTTCAATGATTTTGTTAAAAATCTGAATAAACAATCAGAATAGCAATGAAAAGAATTTTTATCCTTCTCATTACTGTTCTGGCATTAACAAATTGTAGTACCAAGAAGCCTGCAGAACAAATAATAATTTTTCATGCAGGGAGCATGAGCTATCCTCTGAGGTCAGTTCTGGAGGGTTTTAAATTAGAAAATCCTGAAATTTCAATCTTACATGAAGCAGCAGGTTCTGTTGCCTCTGCAAGAAAAGTGACTGAATTGAAACGCCCTGCCGATATCCTGATTCTTGCTGATTATCAGATTATAGATCAGATGCTTATACCTGACTTTAGCAGTTTCAACATTCATTTTGCAACAAACAGTATTGGTCTGGCTTACACCAGAGATTCAAGATATTCAGAAAATATTAATGCTGTCAACTGGCATGAAATACTTCAACATCCTGATGTTAAAACAGGCGTTGCTGATCCTCAGGCCGACCCATGTGGTTACCGCACAAGAATGTTGCTGCAATTGGCTGAAAAAATCTACAGCGACTCGCTTCTCGGGCAATCCATTCTTTCGGAAAAAAAGTTTTATCAAAGGCCAAAAGAAACGGACCTGATTGCTCTGCTTGAAACCAGAACAATAGACTACATTTTTATATACGAGAGCATCTCCCATCAACATGGATTAGAGTTTCTTGCATTATCCGACTCTTTGAATTTAAGCCAGAATACTCTAAACAATTGGTACAAAAATGCTGAGATAAAACTTAGGGGAGAGCATAAAGGTGATGAAACAACGCTTAAAGGTGAAGCTATCACCTATGGGTTGACGATTTTGAACAATGCCCCCAATAAAAAATCAGCCTATAAATTTGTCAACTGGCTATTGCAATCTGATAAAGGAATTTTACTTTTAAAAAATGCTGGCTTAAAGCCCCTATTTCCAGCTCAGGTTCATTACGAAGGCACCTATCCAATTGACTTAAAATTAAATCAGTAAAATTCAATAAACAAAAATACAAAGATGATACATGTTTGTCCAACTTGTGATATTAGACCAGCTTTAGAGCGGCTGGGTATTAAAAAAATTAATAACGGAGCAAGTACCGGCGCCGATTGGATCGAGACCAATGGCGAGCTGCTTGATAGTTTTGCATCTTGTGACGGGAGGCTTATTGCAAGCGTAAAACAAGGTAGCTGGGATGACTATCAAACCATAATGGATAAGGCCCAGGAAGCTTTTAAATCCTGGCGTATGATTCCTGCACCACAGCGAGGCGACATTGTTCGTCAGATGGGTAACGAATTTCGTCGTCACAAAGAAGATCTGGGTCGATTGGTAAGCTATGAAATGGGAAAAATCTATCAGGAAGGATTGGGTGAAGTGCAGGAAATGATTGATATTGCAGATTTTGCGATGGGAATATCACGCCAGCTGTATGGATCGACAATGCATAGTGAACGTCCCCGACATCGTATGTATGATCAGTATCATCCATTGGGTGTTGTTGGCGTTATAACTGCATTCAATTTCCCGGTTGCTGTTTGGGCATGGAATGCCATGCTTGCCCTGGTTACAGGTAATGTTGTTTTGTGGAAACCATCATCAAAGGTGCCACTTTGCTCAATCGCAATCCACAATATCATTGCAGATGTTTTGAAACGCAACAATGTTCCTGAAGGAGTTACAAATCTCATTATTGGAAGCTCAAAACATTTTGGTGATAATATGCTCGCCGATAAGCGTATTCCTCTTATTTCCTGCACTGGTAGCACTGCCGTTGGCCGACGTGTTGGTCGTATCGTTGGAGAACGACTTGGGCGCACCCTTTTAGAATTAGGAGGTAACAATGCCATCATTATTTCGGAAAAAGCCGATCAAGATATGGCACTAATGGCTACAGTTTTTGGTGCAGTTGGTACGGCCGGACAACGTTGTACATCAACACGAAGGCTAATAATACATGAATCTGTTTATGAAGAATTCAAAGAAAAGCTTGTTAACGCTTATAAACAAATTCGTATTGGCTGTCCTCTTGACCCACAAAATATTGTCGGTCCTTTGATCGACAAACCTGCAGTACACGCTTTTCAGTATGCACAGGAACAACTCCTAAAAGAAGGCGGGAAAATACTCACAGGGGGCAAAGTGCTTGAAGGAAAAGGTTTTGAGTCAGGATGTTACGTTGAACCTGTTTTAGCAGAAGCACAAAATCATTACACGATCGTACAGGAAGAAACCTTCGCCCCTATTCTTTATCTGATAAAATACAAACATCTCGACGAGGCTATTGAACTTCACAATGCCGTTCCTCAAGGCCTTTCATCTGCTATTTTTAGCAGTAATCTTCTTGAGGCTGAGCGTTTTCTTTCTCATGAAGGTTCCGACTGTGGAATCGCCAATGTAAACATCGGTACATCTGGCGCTGAGATTGGCGGCGCATTCGGTGGCGAGAAAGATACTGGTGGTGGACGTGAATCGGGTAGTGATGCGTGGAAAACATATATGCGCAGACAAACCAACACCATTAATTATAGTTCAGAGCTTCCTTTTGCACAAGGCATTAAGTTTGTTTTATGAAAATTAAATTATCAGGGATATCATTGATGTGAAGTTATTGCAATGAAACAAAGATCTCTTATGTAAGTTAAGATACCCATTGTTTATTCTGCCAATCATAAGGTCTTTTACTTATTTGTGGTTTATACCAAAGTGAATTATAGATGAATCCAAAAGCATTAATGGTATAGTGCCGATGGATAGAAATGTTAGGCCAATTGAGTGAACGATAATTGGACTATTACATTTCTCCTTTCGGTATTATTCCTCTAGGAGTGACATATTCTGTTTTTCTGTGTAATCCAGGTTTAAATATTTTTCCTGATCACATATATTCAAATTTGGTTCCATCTTTTTGAATCATTACTTTTGTGCCTCAACAATAACAATTGGTTAATGAAGAAGAATCAATTTATAGAATCCATCAGCAGCGGATATCATTTTAAA
Organism: Bacteroidetes bacterium HGW-Bacteroidetes-1; assembly: GCA_002842755.1. Lineage (GTDB taxonomy): Bacteria > Bacteroidota > Bacteroidia > Bacteroidales > F082 > JALNZU01. The sequence goes on from PHDU01000007.1 coordinate 51,198, forward strand.
GGGACCTCCCTCCTTCTTGGTGGTGCAATGCTCGATAATGAGGCGGTTGGAGGATTGCAGGTCAGAGCCCCATTAAAGATGCTTAACAGACACGGACTAATTGCAGGCGCAACTGGAACAGGAAAAACAAAAACCTTGCAAGGGTTCGCAGAAAGTCTCTCTGACAATGGAATACCTGTGCTCCTGATGGACATTAAGGGAGACTTAAGCGGATTGTCTCAGCCAGGACAGCCTCACCCCAAAATTGAAGACAGACATCAGAAAATTGGTATTCCTTGGAAGGCAAGTCCTTATCCTGTTGAATTGCTAACGATTTCCCAGGAAAAAGGCGTTAGATTACGTGCTACAATAAGTGAGTTTGGCCCGGTTCTGCTCAGTAAGATTTTGGGACTCAATGATACCCAACAAGGAACAGTATCCCTAGCATTTAAATATTGTGATGATCGCACCCTTCCTTTGCTTGATATTAAAGATTTCAGAGCAGTTCTCCAATATATTGCAGGTGACGGAAAAGAAGAAATACAAAAAGAATACGGGCTTGTCAGCAGTTCGACTGTTGGAGCGATCATGCGTAAACTTCTCGAACTTGAACAGCAAGGCGCTGATATTTTTTTCGGCGAACGAAGTTTTGACGTAGAAGATTTACTTCAGCTCGATACCAACGGCCGCGGAACTATCAACATTCTGCGATTGGTAGATATTCAAAGCAATCCGAAACTATTTTCAACTTTTATGCTTTGTTTACTCGCTGAAATTTATCAAAAATTTCCGGAAAGAGGAGATATGGATCAACCTGAATTGGTAATTTTCATTGATGAGGCGCACTTGATATTCAGTGAGGCATCGAAAGCACTGCTCAACCAGATTGAATCCATTATCAAGCTTATCCGATCAAAAGGTGTAGGCATCTTTTTTTGCACTCAGAATCCTGGGGATGTACCTGATGCTGTTTTAAGTCAACTTGGACTAAAAATACAACACTCGTTGCGTGCATTTACAGCCAAAGACAGAAAAGAAATAAAACAAGTGGCCGAGAATTATCCTCTTTCAGAATTTTACAATGTCGATCAGTCGCTTACCGAACTTGGCATTGGAGAGGCATTTGTTACGTTGCTCAATGAGAAAGGCAGTCCAACACCATTGGTTCATTGTCTGTTATGTGCGCCACATTCGCGAATGGATATTATTTCAGATGATGAAATGAATCATTTGTTTAAGAAAAGCAAACTGATGCTAAAATATAATGAACCCATTGACAGAGAAAGTGCTTTTGAGATACTTCAGAAGAAAATGATAGAAGCAGATCAGCAAAAATCATCTGAAGAAAACAAAGCAGCAAGGTCAAAAACACAATCCAAACCTCATCCCACTACCTTTGAAAAAGTTATGAAAAGTCCTGTTACAACAACAATTTTGAGAGAAGTCACACGTGGTTTGTTAGGGGTTCTGGGAATTAGTGCCAGTGCAAGAAGCAGACGCTCAACCAGCCTAAGAAAAAGATAGAAGTTTATCCTTGCGTATTGATCAATCAATCGTTTGTAAATCTGGAATGCAATTTTCATGCTTCTCAATTTGAGATCATTTTTTGAGTAAAAGAGTTATTCACATAGTGCTGACTTTTACCCTGAAAGACTTTCACAAGAACCAGGTTTCAATATGTATCAACCTCAGCAATTCAGGCTATTGATTTTTACAAATCATTGGTAAATTCAAATAGGATGCTATCTTTTTAAAACCAGATCTACAAACGCTTCAATTCGACATGAAAGCGCTTGTAATTCATTGGAATTTTAACCCTACCATCTTTTTTATCAGCACATTTACAAACTATGCACTTTATATTATAATTTTGTAGTCTATGAAAAACACACGGAACTTCTGTATCATTGCCCATATTGATCACGGTAAAAGCACTTTGGCCGACCGTCTGCTGCAAATAACGAATACAATCAGTGAGCGCGATCAGAAAGAACAGGTGTTAGACAGTATGGATCTTGAACGCGAAAGAGGTATAACCATCAAAAGCCATGCGATTCAGATGGAATATCATTTCGAAGGTCAAGACTATGTTTTAAACCTTATTGACACACCCGGTCATGTTGATTTTTCATATGAAGTTTCTCGTTCAATAGCAGCCTGTGAAGGTGCTTTGCTCATCATTGATTCAACACAAGGTATTCAGGCACAAACGATTTCTAATTTATATTTGGCTCTCAATCACGATCTTGAAATTATTCCAGTTCTCAACAAAATAGATATGGATAGCGCCATGCCAGATGAAGTTGAGGATCAAATCATCGACCTTATTGGATGTGCACGGACAGATGTTTTACGTGTGAGCGCAAAAACAGGTTTTGGCGTTGACACCGTTCTCGAAGCCATTATTCATCGGGTTCCCGCACCAAAAGGAGACCCCAATGCTCCTTTGCAAGCATTGATTTTTGATTCTGTTTTTAATTCTTTCAGAGGAATTATTGCCTACTTTAGAATCATGAACGGAACCCTTTCAAAGGGTGATCATGTAAAATTTGTCGCAACCGATAAGGAATACCATGCAGATGAAATTGGTGTTCTCAGACTAAAGCAAATTCAAAAGCAAAAGATGTCAGCCGGAGATGTTGGTTATATTATTTCCGGAATTAAGACCTCAAAAGAGGTCAAAGTTGGAGATACTATTACCCACGTTCAAAATGCAAGTCATATTGCTATAGAAGGTTTTGAGAACGTAAAACCAATGGTATTTGCAGGAATTTATCCTGTTGATGCTGATGATTATGAAGAGCTAAGATCCTCCATAGAAAAACTTCAGCTTAACGATGCGTCCCTTGTTTTTGAACCAGAATCGTCTGCAGCATTAGGGTTTGGTTTCCGGTGCGGCTTCCTTGGATTACTGCACATGGAGATAATTCAGGAAAGACTTGATCGGGAATTTGACATGGATGTAATTACCACCATGCCAAACGTACAATTTAAAGCTTATACAACTGCTGGAGACATCATTGAAGTACACAATCCAAGTGGATTGCCTGATGCTTCAAAACTTGATTTTATTGAAGAACCCTATATCATTTCTCAGATCATCACCAAATCGGAATATCTGGGCAATATTATGACCCTTTGTATCGAAAAAAGAGGAGTGCTCAAGAATCAGGTATATCTTACTTCTGACCGTGTTGAAGTGACATTTGAGATGCCACTCAGTGAAATTGTTTTTGATTTTTACGATAAACTTAAATCCATTTCACGCGGATATGCATCCTTTGATTACCACATTGAGGGATACCAAAGAGCAAATCTTGTCAAATTGGATATTCTTCTCAACAGCGAGCCAGTAGATGCATTATCAACGCTTATCCATCGCGACAACGCTTATGTTTTTGGCCGTAAAATGTGCGAAAAACTTCGTGAATTAATTCCACGCCAGCAATTTGATATTGCTATCCAGGCCTCTATCGGTTCTAAAATTATTGCGCGCGAAACGGTAAAAGCCCTTAGAAAGGATGTAACAGCTAAATGCTACGGCGGAGATATTTCGCGTAAGCGTAAGCTTTTAGAGAAACAGAAGAAAGGAAAGAAGCGCATGCGCCAGGTTGGAAATGTTGAAATACCACAAACAGCATTTCTTGCAGTTCTGAAACTGGACTGAGAATTCATTCAGTTTTTTCACCCTGCGATAATAATTGATGAGGCAAAAACAATCAACTTTTTTATTAAGAATGATTTCTAAGATTTAGAAAGAAGTCAATTCTCGAAAATGAATTATTTATATTCCTCCCTGATGGGGTAAAATACATCTAATATTTTGCAATTTGTGATGGCCCTTCCCGAATGTCTGGCATTTGACGGAATAATGGCAATGTTTCCAGGCCTTAGAATTTGCGTTTTACCTTCAATGGTCATTTCAAACTCACCTTCAATCATTTGTGCAACTTGTTCATGCTTGTGCGAATGTTCGGGAAGAGATTTATTCTCTTCTATTTCCCAAAATGCCAAAGTCATATTTTTTGAGTGAATGAATTTTGCATGATAGCCATCAATTATCGTTTTTGATGCTATATCCTGCGTGTTCAGAAAATACATAATAACCTACTGAATTTAACAAAAAATAGTGACTAATAGGTTTTTGTCATTGTTGTTGGAACAGCTACTACGAAATGGGCTACTCCTATTTTATCTTCAGGAATTGTGATGGGTTGTTCGGACTCAATAGAAGAGATAGTGACTATCTTTAAATCAGGCTTAAGCAGATTGAGATACCAGATAATACCTTCAAAATTATCTGAATGGTAAGTTCCGTTGTAGTGAATAAAAAGTTTCCCAGGCTGCAGGTTTCGATAAATAAACCAGGCCATTGTAGCGTCTTTTATTGCTTGTGCTTTAGGCAAATTTTCTATGTCAAAACCATGTGATTCACCATTCATCATTTCAATCATATTTTTGTATCCCGGAAGTTCGGGATCATAAGAAACAGGTAACGGAGCTATAAATGCCTTGATCGCATCACTCAATGTATCCAACACCGAAAAACCATTCCTAAAAACCAAAGATGCATAGCTTCTGGGAATGTTAGTTGCTATAAAAGGTAGTTTTTCAGTTTTGGCAAAGTCCAATAAGGGTTTATAGTCTGTTTTAAAGTTTGGCCAAAGCCTTGCCACTTTTTTCAAACTATCGCTATTCAATTCATCATTCAGATAAGCATTCAGAGCTTCCTGATTATCGGTTTCGAACATTTCAGCACCTAAAACAATAGTTCCTCCTCTTTGGTGAAATAAATCAAGGGTTAGATCATACTGAAGCCAATGAGCAATAGGATTATCATGTAATTCTCCAAAAAATATTATATCTGCTTTTTGAGCTGATTCAATTAGCTTTTTGTATTTCACAACCTTGCCTTTTTGGTTAAAAAGCAAATATGCAGGTTTATCGCTTCTAAAAGCACTAAAAACAATTAAAAGTGAGATTAAGAGTGAAGCTTTGTAATATTTCATTCGTCACTATATTTAAAGAGATATTCATCAAGAAAAGAAAAAGGAAGTAAATTTTTCATGCTTTCCACAACCATCACAGGGCCTTCCTGCCCCTGCATAATCACACGCATATTAAGGTCTGCTTTCTTTTCATATTCAGCCATAACCTGACGACACGACCCGCAAGGTGTTAATGGCTCATTGATCACGGCTTTTTCACTGAGCGCAGTTACAGCAATTGCCACAACTTTTTCGTCAGGATACATAGAGAAAGCATAAAAAAGAGCCACTCTTTCGGCGCATAATCCAGAGGGGTATGCTGCATTTTCCTGGTTATTCCCAAGAATTATCAAACCATTGGAAAGGAGAACAGCGGCGCCAACCCTAAAACGCGAGTATGGAGCATATGCCTTCCCTGCTGCAGCACGTGCCTGCATGAGAAGTTGAAAATCATCCGTTTCCAATTCCTTCTCGGAATCAAAAAAAATCATTTCTAACGACAAAGATTCTTTTTTCATGTAATTAATTAAGGCATGCAAAAATAATGATAATTATGGACAGCGCCACTACTTAGGCTCCCAAAACCAATAATTGTTGATTTTGCTGACCCGGAAGAAAATATTTCGGGATATTTCAAGAAATCGCAATGAGAAAATCAAAGGTCATCATTGATTGTTTTGCGACAACCTACCAGAAAAAAAGTATTAAAAAAGGCAAATAACGTCACTCCATCCTGCGATTCAATAGTATCCTCAGTTAACATTGAAAGAAGCATAATCGCAAGAAATACTACATATAGTTGGTAGTTATACTTTTTACTATCTATTAACGGAAAAATAAGTGTAAACATAAACCACAAAAAGCCAAAAAATCCAAAAGCAATAAAGATGGAAAGGTATTGATTATGAGAACGCCATCTCCATTGGTTTTTTAGCGGAGTATCTATTCGTTCATAAGTTTCCTTAAATATTTGCGGTAGATCGCCTGTTCCAACACCCGTCCAAAAGTTTTCTTTAATAATCAATAGGGATGCCCTCATGTATTCAATACGCTGCATAACAGAGCTACCGTTGGGGTCGTTCAAGTCAGCAAACTGACGGTATCCCATAAGTATCTTTGACAATCGTGTCCTGATACTTGGATTTTCCATATAATTTATATTTGCAACACCTTTCTCAATGAGCTGAATATCCTTTCCAGACAGGGAATAAACGCCAATGGAATCCTTGCGCAAATCACGTGAGGTCAAATATCTTATGACGGTGTACATAATCAATTGACCCGCCTTATCCCTGCCATAAAAATCTATACCACTCCTATTGTTCCATGCACGTGCCATTTCCTCCTCAGCAAAATATAACCCCACATATTTACCATCTTCAACACCAAAATGAATGGTATCGTGACGATAAGGATTTCCGTTCAATGTGTGACTATCCAAATTTTTAATGTCGATGGGGCTTGCCTTTGAAAGATCAATAATAACATCACTAACGTACCAGAAAGTAAAAGAGGGAATACCTATAAAAAGCACAACCATAAACGTTCTTAAAATTCCATTTTTTATTACGAATGCCTTTGATAATAAAAGTCCGCTCAGGATAATAACAAGGCTTATAAGTCCTATTGCTGATTCGAGAATCGTTAAAAAAACTACAAACCAAACCATTATACAAAAGATTGCAATTTTTATCGCTGTTTTTTTCTCTTCATTTGAAAACAGAAAAGCCATCAAAATAAAAAAAGAAAAAACAATGGTAAGGCTAAATCTAACCGAACTTATAAAAACAGAAATCTGGCGGATATCGAGAAACTCTTTTCTAAGAAATTCATTTAGACTAAACATTGTCCCGGCGAAAACTGATAACACAAAAAAGATCAAAAGGAGACTTGCCTGTTTTCTATTTAGCGCAGGCATTGAACTCATTATCATTGGCAGAATCAGTAAAGGAATTTTGGTTCTCAGATCCTTCAGGGCATAATCAAAGTCGGTAGTGTGAACAAGGCCCACAACGTGAAGCAAAAAAAGTGACGCCATGACAACCGCAACGCGATTGTTTAAAAAAAGGGAAGTCTTATGAACCAGATTTCTGTAAAAGCAGGTGAAAACATAACCAAGTGAACGCAATACTGCTTTCATCGGTGATAATGCGCGAAAATTTTTCCTGAAACTGTCCCGACTTATCCCATCGCTAAGCCAGATGAAAATGAGCATAAATTGTGAAATACTCATTACAAATTTTGAGAGGGGTATGCTTACAGCCAATAATACCAATGCAATAAAGTAGGCATTGATTCCGAAGCGTTGTAAATTCGCCTGCACTCCCAAAGACATTTATGACCTTTTTAAAAATTTTCTTAATTTAATAGTTGCTTGTATAAACGCTGGTCGATCAGTACTTCCTTTGCTTTCTTTATTTCAGGATCATCTTTCATCGCACTGATAATTTTTCCTTTTTGATAATAATATCTCGATACAATTTCTGCTCTGAGCAATTGCTCAATTTCTGATCGCTGCGTAAGTAAATCTTTCTTTTTAATTGCATTAAATTGACTTTCAAGTGAGTCAAGCTGAGGCTTTACAGCGCTCAGATATAATTCATCTTCAGCAATTTGAGATAACTTGCGAATCATTTTCTCGCTCTCAGTTGTATAAGAAAACTCCTGTTTTTCAAGAAATTTAAGAAAATCCTCGTAAATGGCGTCTGAAATCTCAAATGTTTCGGGAGAAGAGATGGTTTGATTATTTCTGGCAAATTGATTGGCATATTTAAAAATTAAATTACCGGTATAGAGGCTTGCACTTACCGGGCTAAATTCAATTGCTGTCAAAGTGACATCAGGTGTAATACCGCCATTATCAAAAACTATACGCCCTCCCCTGGTTCTGAATGACGAAACCAAAGAATCTGGTATTTTACCACCATTTTCTTCTTTATGTTTATAATCGATCGCTTGAATACACCTTCCGCTTGGGATATAATACTTAGCTACTGTAATCTTTAGCTGCGTATTATATGTTAAAGGCACTACATTCTGAACCAACCCTTTACCAAATGTTTTCTGTCCTACAATAACCGCACGATCTAAATCCTGTAAAGCACCGGCAACAATTTCACTTGCAGAGGCACTGGATTCGTTTACCAAAACCACGATTGGGATATTCAGGTCAACAGGCGCCAGTCGGGTACGGTGAATGGAGGTACGGTCCGGTGATTTTCCGCGTGTTGAAACAATAAGTTCTCCTTTATCAACAAAGACATTGGCTATATCAACTGCTTCGTTGAGTAAACCACCTCCATTTCCCCGAAGATCAATGATCAATCCGGAAATGGAATCATTTTCCTTCATTTTCAAAAAAACTTCTTTTAATTCAGCGGCTGATTTTTGAGTAAAGGCTGACAACCTGATATACCCAATCCCATTTGAAAAAACTGTATGATAAGGAATATTATCAATCTTTATTTTCTCTCTGACAAGATCTTTAAGTATTGGTGCTTCAATGCCATCACGCTTAATCAAAAGTTTAACAGGTGATCCAGGTGTGCCTTTAAGCAACTCACTAATCTCAGCAGAAGTTTTTCCTTTTGCATCCAATCCATTGATTTCAAGAATATAATCACCAGGTATAATTCCAGCTTTTTGCGCAGGAAACCCTTCATAGGGCTCAGTGATATAAACATACTGACCGATCTGTTGAATAAGAGATCCAATTCCTCCATATTCTCCTGTCGTCATCAGCCGCATGTCTTCTATCTGTGATTCAGGAATATACACCGTGTATGGATCAAGCCCATCCAACATTGCATTTATTGCTGATTCATTTAACTGAGAGGGATTTATTTCATCAACATAATTGATATTCAACTCTTTAAACAAACTATTGTAAATATCAATGCTTTTAGATATTTCAAAATTGTTCTGATTCTGACTGGAAGCAAAAGGACTATAGGAGAGAAAGAGAAAAAAGATAAGTACGTAAGTATAAATGTTTCTATTCATTAGATATTGAAAATTAAGGTACAGGATCATAACCACTTCCACCCCAGGGATTACAGGAAACAATACGTCGGATGGCCATAAAACCACCTTTTATTGGCCCATATTTCTTTATCACTCCGATGCTATAAACGGAGCATGTTGGGGTATATCTGCAAGAACGGCCAATGAATGGTGATAAAGTGTATTGATATAACTTTATCATCAGTACAAGAATGTTAGCCATTAGGTTTTTTATAAATCTCATAATCGTGCATTAAACGTTCCAGAATCCGTTTTATTTTGTAATTTATTTCAGATGAAGCCAGAATATTTTTTGAAGTAAAAATGAGACCAACATTTAATCTTCTCTCTGTTGAAATTAGTAAGTCTAAAAGTGGTCCTTTTTGTTTTCGCCAGGCTTCCCGGGTCTGTCGTTTAATCTTATTACGATCTGAGGCATTCTTAAAATTTCGCTTAGAAACTGACACTAACATCCGCAATGGGAAAATTTCTTTCCTTTCATCCAGGCCTATAACAACTTTGAAAGGATACTGGAAAAAAGAAGTTCCCGACTCAAATAGTGCCTTTACTGCAGATTTCCCACGCAGTCGCATCTTTCTGGTCAGGCACTCACTATGTTTATATTTTTCGGCAGCCTCCATTCATTGCAAAGATAATGTGAAATATAATGGCACTTATTTCCTGCTTCAACAAATAAGCTTTAATTCCCAATCTCCTTATCAAAGTTAAAAACAAGCCTTCATTAACATCTTTTTAAACAAATTTATTATGTTGTATTTCAATTATTTATGAATATTTTTCTGAAAAAATGAATATTTTTATTGATAAAACTTGACGATTGAATAAAAAAAGTAGTAAAATTGCATCGAAAATTTTAATCTTCCAAAGATCAGACAGTTAATAAAAAAATGAATTAATCATGGGTTGGTTGAAAAGCAGAAAATCAAAACACAAGTGAAGAAAATTATTGTATTCATTTTGAAATAAAAATAAATTCTCCATGTTCATTTTTGTTATCCTTAAAAAATACTGCAAATCACACAATTATTCTAAATAGTAAGTCAACATCAAAATCAATAACATTTATTCAAATCGTAAACTCTTCCCAATGAAACCGGTGAAAAAAAAAATGCGTCATAATGACTTTACAAGCAATGACGATCTGATAAAGAAACCTGTTAAAAAGCAACTGAACAAACGTAATCGTAAGCTTTCAATTTATGATCCAATGGATGATGAAGAATCCGTTGATCTTGAATTCTTTGATTATGATCTGGATGCTATTGATCAAAATGAAGATGATGATGATTATTGAAAGATTTCACAAAACAATCTTATAGAAAATTCTAGTACACAAAATGCCGAATAAAAAAACCGACATTTTGTGGTTAAACTTACTTTAAACCACGATTTTTTAGGAGTGCATTTTGATCAGGTTCTTTGCCTCTAAAAGCAACATATAGCTGCATTGGATCTTCGGTTCCTCCTTTTTCAAGAATATTCTTTCGAAACAACTGTGCAGTATGCTGATCGAATAAACCCTTTTCTTTAAAAGCTTCAAAAGCATCGGAATCTAATACTTCCGACCAAATATAACTATAATAACCAGCGGAATAACCTCCTGAAAAGATATGGCTAAAATAGGTACTACGATATCTTACAACAATTTCAGGAATAAGTCCTGACTTTGCCAGTGATTCATTTTCAAATGCTTGTACATCCAGTTCTTTGTTATCAGTAAGCGTATGCCAATCCATATCGAGCAAAGCAGCCGACAGGTATTCTGCCATTGCAAAACCCTGGTTGAATGTTCGGCTTTTTGTCATTTTTTCAACCAAAATATCAGGAATTAAATCTCCGGTTTCATGGTGTCTTGCGTATAAAGCAAGAACTTCTGGCTCTGGGGCCCAGTTTTCCATTATTTGTGAGGGCAATTCAACAAAGTCACGTGGAACTGAGGTCCCGCTCAAACTATTGTATGTTGTATTTGCAAGAAGACCATGCAAGGCATGTCCAAATTCATGGAACATTGTCTCAACTTCATCCCAGCTAAGTAAGGATGGCTGATCACCACTTGGAGCTGTAAAATTGTAATTTGTTGTTATGACGGGGGTTATCTTTTCACCTTTTAGCCTTGATTGCTTTCTGAAACTACTCATCCATGCACCGCCCCGCTTGGAAGCACGAGGATAATAATCCATATACAAGATCCCAACATGACGTTGATCGGCTTCTAAAACTTCATAAACTTCAACATCGTTGTGATACTTTGGAAGATCGTTGCGTAAAACAAATTGCAATCCATATAATTTATTGGCAAGATCAAAAACACCATCACGAACATTTTCAAGCTTAAAATATGGCTTTAATTGAGATTCATCCAAATCAAATTTCTCATTACGCAAAATTTCAGCATAGTACCACCAATCCCATGCCTCAAGTTTGAAGTTTTCTCCATTTTTGAAAACTACATTCTGCAATTGGTCCTTCTCCAATTCCGCCATTGGCATGGCATCTTTGATGAGTCCTTTCAGAAAACTTAAAACCGTTTCAGCGCTTTTAGCCATATTTTGCTCGAGAACAAAATCAGCATGCGTTTGATAACCCAAAAGCTGTGCTCTTTCAACGCGTAAAGAGGCTGTACGACTTAATATCTTCTTATTGTCAAATTCATCATTTCTATCGCAGCGTGAGATATATGCCTTCAGTATTTTTTCGCGCATACTTCTATTTTTTGAATATTGAAGTACAGGCATCATACTTGGATTGTGCAGTGTAAACAACCATTTTCCCTCTAAACCAGCCGATTTTGCTGCATCAGCAGCACTCATTACCGAAGCTTCCGGCAACCCTTCAAGATCACCTTCCTCATCAATAATCATTTGGAACTTATTCGTCTCTGCTAAAATATTTTCTCCAAACTGAAGTGATAAAAGGGACAACTCCTCATTAATTTTCCGTAGCTTAGATTGGTCCTCCAAATTGAGCTGAGCACCACCTCTTACAAATCTTTTAAAAGTTTTTTCCAACAGCATGGAATCTTCTTTGTTCAGATTTAAGTTTTGGCGATTGTTGTATACAGACTCAATCTTTTGGAACAAGACTGAATTCAATGCAATGTCATCGCTGTGTTTTGAGAGCAAAGGTGAAAGCGCCCGCGCTATTTCCTGCATTTCATCGCTCGTTAGTGATCCATTAAGATTGTAAAAAACGCTGCTCACGTTATTGAGAAGCAATCCGCTTATTTCCAGCGCTTCAATTGTATTCTTGAAATCAGGGGCTTTGCTGTTATTAACAATTTCCTCTATTTCTTTTGATTGCTCAATAATTCCTCGCTTAAAAGCAGGCAGGTAATCATCCAGCTTTATTTTTTCAAAAGGAGGTATTCCATAAGGAGTATCATAATCTGTATAGAAAGGATTCTGTCTTTCAATTGATTTTTCATTGTTATGGCAAGCACTCATCATAATAACCATAGATAATACAACAAGAAATTTCTTCATTGGTTTACATATTAATATTGAGTACCAAGGTAAGGTTACTCACAAACCAATAAATATCAATTAAGTTTTAGGTTTCAAATTTAAAGCCAAAGGAAATTTGCCTGCTTACTTCTTTTTAAACTTTCTATTTCTTTACCTTTATTGTACACCCAATGGCTTTCGTAAAATCTACTTTTGGAAGTCGACCTGCCAATAAGGCTTCTATAGCATCTTCTACATACTTTTCACTGGCTTGAGTTGCATCCTCATGATTGTTATCTATTGCACCAATGTAACGAACAATCAGGTCTTCACCTTCTTTATTTAAAATAAAAACATGAGGAGTTCGTGTTGCTCCATAAGCCTTAAAAATAGTTTGATCAGCATCGAGCAAATAAGGATAAGGAAATAACTTTTCTTTTGCTCTGATAATCATTTCAGAATAGCTGTCTTTAGGCTGTACAGTTGAATCATTCGGATTAATAGCAATCACAGGATAGCCAAGCTGAGCATATTTATTATCTAATTCAATCTTGCGGTCTTCATAAGCTACAGAATAAGGGCATGCATTACATGTAAACATAACAATGAAACCCTTTGCTTCAGAAAAGTCAGCTAAAGAAACCATCGTTCCATCTACATTAAGAAGCTGGAAATCAATCGCTTTATCTCCAACCTTGTAACCTTGGGCATTTCCTATGAGAGCAACCCCAAAAAGCGCAATAAAAAAAATCATTTGTTTCATATTCATCATTTTAGTTTGTGATTAGTTTATCTATTATGGTAACCATTTCATCAAAAGTATAACTACCTTCATGAAATATTCTTTGATTATGATTATAGATCAAGGTGGCAGGAATGGATCCTGACCATTCAGGATTCACGCGATCAATCCACGCATTTGCATCAGGGGCATAAAGATGTATGATCTGGGATCTCAACTTGTTTTTCTCAACAAAAGGCAGAAGTTTGCTTTCTTTGTTTCTTTTAAAATCAAGGCTGACAAGTATCACTTTTAGTTTCTTATGATCAAATTTTGTATTCAGCCTTTCAAAATCAGGTAATTCTTTAACACATGGAGCGCACCATGTTGCCCAAAAATTAATCACATAAGTTGTATCGTTTTTCTTATTGATCAAAGGCTCAAATTGCTCAAAACTATAGGTAGGTACTTGTCCAAAATTTTCTTTTAAAGGCGTAACCAAGACAGTCATTCCGGTAAAGAACCAAAAAATTAAAAAACTGATTCTCATGAAAGATAAATGATTTGAACACTTTAATATTTAATTTTCATATCACTTTTAACAATCTGATTTCTCAAGATGTTCAAATTGCTTATGAAGATTGAAAAGAACGATGCTTCACCTGAAGTAATAAAATCTGCAGGTGAAGCATCGGATTGCTTATTTTTTCGTGTTACGATCAGGAAGAAACTGAAACTTCCTTTCGTTGATAAAAGCCCATACGGCAACAATTGTAATTACTGCAACAGTATAATAAACAAACGATGGCACAGGAACCGGATCTCCGGCTGCATAAGAATGTAAGCCAGAAAGGTAGTAATTTACACCAAAATATGTCATGATAACCGAGCTAAAACCCACCAAAGTAAACAGACTAAAATTATAATCTGTTTTAAGACCTGGCGTATAGCCCATATGCGAAATAAACGTATAAACCAATACGGTTACCAAGGCCCATGTTTCTTTTGGATCCCATCCCCAATAACGTCCCCAAGATTCATTGGCCCAAATTCCACCAAGGAACGTTCCAATGGTGAGCAAATACAATCCAATGATCACAGTCCTTTCATTAATATAGTTAAGTTCTTTAACACGCAATTGCAGGTTTGAGAAATTTGATTGCCGTTTAAAAATCATGAGGATAAGATTGATGAATCCAAGCAAAGCTCCTAAAGCTAAAAATCCATAGCTGGCAGTAATCACGGAAACGTGGATGGTGAGCCAATACGACTTAAGAACAGGAACCAAATTTGTAATTTCAGGATCCATCCACGACAGGTGAGCAACCATTAAAATAATGGATGCTAGAATGGATGTAGCAGCGATGGTCATTTGCGACTTACGTGAAAAAATAAGCCCTGCCAACACTGTTACCCAACCAATATATATCATCGACTCATAACCATTGCTCCAGGGTGCACGGCCTGCAATATACCAACGCATTGCAAGCCCAAGGGTCTGAAAGGCAAAAAATATGATAATAATTATATAAAAAACTTTGAGTACTTTATTGATCCATTCTTTCTCCTTAAAAATATTACTGAACACAAGCACAAGCATAATAACACCGGCAAGGCCAAAATATTTACCAAGACGATCGAAAATCATCATCTTATTGTATAGAATTTCAGCCTTAAGTTTTCCATCAGAAGGCATGATTTCGGCTCCAAATTTTCGTTGATAATCAATTATACCTTGTAACAATAAATCAGCTTGCTGCATATTTCCAGATGCAAGTGCAGAAAAATAGACAGGAAAAACCTCTGCAACAAAGGTGGAATCATCTTTATTGAGATTTACTGTTTTGGCTCCTGGAATAAGCCACTGATTATGTGAATCTCTTGGGTCTGGTAAAATTCTTAGCAAATCACCAGTAAAAACCAAATATGAAATATTGACCCTTTCATCAACAGCAATTACATCATTATCAAATTTACTACGTTCAGCAGGCTTTTTTGCATAGGCCTGACTTACGAGATCGCGTAAACGATAACTACCGCCCTGACTAAAATCAAGCATATCTGCAAAAGAAGCATGGCTTCCTGATATTCCTAAAAACTTCTTCAGTTCTGGATGTGACACCTTAATTAATTTAGCCGACTGCCATTTCTCAGGTTCAAGTTGCATACCCATCAGCACCTGATCCGGATTCATTCCATTAAAGGTTGTTTTACGTGCAATTTTACGCAACATTTCACTTGAAAGTGTTGTCATAGGCTTTAAGCGGCCATCACGCTCCTGCACGAGTAAAGTGCCAAATTTTGCAGCATGGGCTTTGTCAATAACCCTCAAAGTACCTGGATCAAGCTCATTACTGTGTTGCTGTGCAAAAAGCGAAGTGCTTCCAAAAGCAAACAATACAAGCATGGTCTTTGCAACGGTTTTGGAGGAACGCAAAAGACGTCCCAGCATTGCAAAGCGTGTATTACGGACAAAAAGTGCCATCATCATCCCTACTGTCATCAGAAAATAACCCAGGTATGTTACCCAGGTACCGGCACCATCCTTATTTACAGACAAAACAGTACCCTTTTCATCCTGATCATAGGAAGACTGAAAAAACCGGAAGCCTCTGTAGTTTAGTACATTGTTCATATAGATACGATATGGTTTCTCAACCCCTTTTTCCTTATCTAACAATGTCACCTCGCTTGCGTAAGAAGCAGGGCTATTTGATCCGGGATATCTTTCGAGCTGAAAATCGTTGAGCTTAAGCGCAAATGGCAAATTCACGATTTTCGATCCATACTCCATGCTAACTTCTAGTCCGTTAATTTCAAACGTTGTCGTTTCTCCACGATATCCTTTTCCACCTCTAAGCGACACCTCCTTTTTTTCTCCACCTGATTCAGCTTCGACAACCAATGCATTCATGAAATTCATGTCCTTACCTTTGTAAGTTGTAAAATCAACTTTCCCGTTTTCATAAATATCAGTAAGTACTATTCGCAAATCGCCCATACTATACAATTTACGCATTTCAAAAGGATGCCAAGTATTTGCTGAAAGAGTATCTACAGCACCACCCATCATTGCCATGCTTGTAATTTCAAGTGGAGCATTCATTTGCAGTTGGCCATT
This sequence comes from Bacteroidetes bacterium HGW-Bacteroidetes-1, assembly GCA_002842755.1. Classification (GTDB taxonomy): domain Bacteria; phylum Bacteroidota; class Bacteroidia; order Bacteroidales; family F082; genus JALNZU01. The sequence goes on from PHDU01000007.1 coordinate 67,473, forward strand.
TTCATATGAAATGTTGAAAGCATTTGAATTTAGAGGCTGATCAAAAATGAAGTTGTAATTCAATAAATGTCGATTATCACCCTTTTTAATCATCAGATTATTTCTTCCGCTTTCTCCGGATGAAACTACCATTATCACATAAGGATCACCTTCGCCCGGATTGCCTTTTACTAATACTTCCTGAGCATTAGGAACATATCGCACCGATTTAAACTTAACTTTCTTATCATTAATTGTAATATTGTCTTTGTACGCTTTTTGAGATAGTCCTGACATAATAACTGACTTTTCCGTATAATTTTGTTTGCCTGAATCCTTTACTTCAGCCATTACATAAGCCATGTCGGAAAGCATGGTACTTGCCGTTTTACCTTCACGAATACTCATAACACCCTCATATCCAATATAGCGTGTGATACCTGATCCAATAAGTATGACAATAAAAGAAACGTGAAAAGTAAAAACAACCAGTTTTTCCCGGCGGTACATTTTATATTTAAAAATATTTGCAATTAGATTGATGCATAAAACGACCAATAATGCTTCAAACCAGATAGCATTATATACTACTGCCTTTGAACCTTCTGTACCAAAATCATTTTCAATAAATGTTGCAACGCCAATTGATACAGCAAATGTGATTACAAGAAGGCCCATGAGTTCCATGGAAAATAATAAGTTAAATATTTTCTTCATATTGTTGAGCATATTGTTTTTTAATAGGTTTTAAAAATTGTCCAAAAATACTTAAATCCATTTATGGGAAGTCCTAATTGAAACGAGTTGAGCATGAAACGGTTGTTAAAAAAACTTAAAAGGAATTAATGTATTTTATTACCAATTCGTTAGAAACAATTCCAATGAGTGACAAAGCGTTGACAGTCCGTCTGAAGTTATGAGACTTTACAATACAGAGCCGGTCAAAACATATGCTAAATCATCAAATAGTTAAATCTCTTTAATAAGAACATCAATAGCTCCAACTCCAAATTTACTCATTGAGGCCATGCGGTTGTTCACACCTTCGAAGTTTTCGAGCGTTTTCATAATAGCATTTTTTAAAACCCCATTTCCAACACCATGGATAAAAGTCACCTTCTCATACTCATTCATAATAGCACTATTGAGCATTTTTTGGAAATAGTCCATTTGAATCTTAAACATATCATGGCTGGACAATCCGGCAATATTTTCGAGAAGTTCTCCAATATGAAGATCAACAACCGCTTCACCTGCAGCTTTTCGGTGTTTATCAATCAAAGCCTTCTCTTTTATAACAGGTCTCGACATTTCTTCAATTGGGATATCATATTTTGAAGGGTGTTGCAACATCTTATCAGCTTTTAAGGCAACAAGATTCTGGAGATTTACCAAAACCGCCTTATCTCCAATTACATTTGCCATCACATAACTTCCTTCTTTATAAAATCTGTTTGGTTTTATATCAAAAGCAGCGTGCACAGGGGCGTAGGTATCTTTGGTTTTGTCAGCGATTAACAATGCCTGCACAATTCCCTTGCACCAAAAATTAATATCCTCCCTTGAAATTGTTTCAACATTTAACTTTGAATAGGACGCTAGAGAACCAAAATCAACGTTTATAAATGATCCATCGTCTTCCAGTGTGATGGAATAAAGAATTTCAAATGGAGTATGATTGATTAAAACTATATCAAGCAAACCAGTAAGTATCCACTGCTGCTCATGAGGCACAAATGCCAGATAAAGACCTTCTTGTTCAGGGTTTTTTGCAAATCTCCGCAAACCAACCCTTCTTCCAGCCTCTGCTTGTTTTGTATCATCTTCGGCTTTTCTTTGAATTTCATTTTGAAGCACCTGAGTAGCCGAATTCTGTCGCGAAGTGCTGTCCTTTGATTCAACAATAAGTAATTCTGACATCAGAACAGGGATTTCAAAACCATCCTCTATTGCAACCAAAGCCATCCGATTATCAATTATTTTTGCAATAACACCTCCACCTACATCATTAAGAAATCGCACCTTATCTCCTGCTTTGAATCTGTTCATGTTTTTTTGGTAGCAAAGATACTCATTTTAAGGAATTCATGGTCTGCAACATGCCTGGATAAGCGTTTGGCATGAAACTGTAAAGGCAGTTTTCAAAAAATGAAAGAACTATGCACTTCATATTTCATTTTACATTATTGTTCATCATTTTGAAGCAATTGAAGATTTGAATAAAAGTCAAACATTCTCATAAAGACTTTTACTGGATAATTGAATTGCTTTTATAAATCTGTGACGATTTTTTTCAAAGGTTGATCGACAATCATGTGAATGCGTATATTTGCAGAACCATAGCCTTAACTATTCTTAATGGTTTTAGTTATAAATTTGGTACTGGTTACGTATTAAAAGGAACATGGCAATTATTACTCTTACAAGCGATTGGGGTACATCTGATTATTATCTGGCTGCTGTTAAAGGAACAATTCTTTCTCAGATACCCAATGCAATTATTGTAGATATATCGCATCATATCCGCCAATTTGATTTGGAGGGTGCTGCTTTTACTGTAAAAAATTGTTATCAGAGCTTCCCAAAAGGAACAATTCATATCGTATCAGTCAATACAGAAGAATCCATTGAGCGTCCTCATATAGCCATCAGTCATAACGGCTATTATTTTATTGGAACTGATAATGGCCTCTTTTCTATGATTCTTGGAGATAACGTAGAGGATATTGTGGAGATTGATATTCCTCAGGATACCGACTTTTTTACCTTTAGTACACGCGACCGGTTTGTAAAAGCAGCCCTGAAGATAATGAGTGGTGTACCAATATCTTCATTAGGTGAGCCAAGGGAAAAGCTTACCTCCCGTCTTCTTTTTGAACCAACAATCAGCAGTAATTCAATCAATGGCATGGTTTTACATATTGATGCCTATGAAAACGCTATCACGAATATACCTTTCAGTTTATTCAAACAGGTCAGAAAAGGAAGAGCGTTTGAGATTCATTTTGCTGGCTACCGATTACAAAAAATTCAAACTGGGTATATGGATGTTGGGATTGCAGATTTACTATCCATTTTTGGAACTCACGGCATGCTTGAAATAGCGATGAATCAAGGAAGGGCTGCCTCGCTATGTGGACTGGAACGATACACTACTGTCACAATAAGATTTACAGATTAACAACTCTTTCCGCAAAACCATGTGGTTGTCAATTTATAAAACTGCCATACCAACCAGCCCAGCATCATTCCAAGTAATCCCCCAACACCAATATCTGTTGGATAGTGTACGCCAAGGTATATACGGCTATAGCCAACAAAAAAAGCCCAAATAAAAAGAATCCAACCAATTCGTCTGTAGTAAGGTTTTAATAAATAAAACAAAAAAACTGATAGGGCTACACTATTGGCTGCATGAGAAGAAACAAAGCCAAAACTCCCACCACAACTACCGGTTACAAGATGAACAAGATGCTGGATTTCAGGGTCGTGACAAGGACGAAGACGTTCAAAAACCAATTTGAAAGCCCTCACAGAAATTTGATCCGAAAGACCAATTAACAAAGCAACAAAAAGTAATATCTTTATTGTCTCCCATTTAAAATGCTTAATAATTAAAATGAGCAACACGAGATAAAAGGGTATCCAAGTAAATTTCCCTGAAATGAAAACCATCACCAGATCGACAAAAGGATGATGCAATCCGTTGATAAACAGAAAAATCGCTTTGTCAAGCTGAATCAAAGTCTCGATCATAAGGCCGATGATTATTCTGTAAGCAGTTCTTTTTTCAGATCGTAATAGTGAAGATTGTAAGGGTCTCTGCGGATTAACACATCGAGCGCATCGAGAGCTCTTTTAGTCTTGCCTTTTGATTTATGCTTTTCATATGCTTCAAGATAATAAGCATCGCTTTTACATTTTATGCCAGAAGCCTTTCCCTCAAGTACAATAAATCCGCTGGCTTCAGTTTGTGTGCCTTCAACAGTAAAAAGAATGGGAATTTCAAAACGAGCATATTTTTCATCGGTACAACTATTCCATTGACCTTCAGTTGCCTTATAGAATTCCTGGAGTTTTTCATTCAAGCCATAGTGCATTGGGTTTCTCATTCTAAAGTCCCCCAGATTGTTATTGCAGTCAACCGTAAAAGAAAGGATTACCGTGCCAACAACACAAGCACTCAAAGCCTCTTTGGTGTATTCAACATTGGCAAAAAAAACACGTTCAAAAGAACCTGAACCTCCTTTAAAACGATAATCAAGCTGATGACGAATGTTTTTATTGCGGCTTTCATTGATATTAAATGAAAGTGTATCCGTCTGCGCTATTAAACTTGTGAAAACAAAAATCATTAAAAGTAACAGAGAGAATATCTTTTTCATAATTAAATCATGATTGAATGAGTAACGAGGTAAATACTTTACACTTCAACTGTTGGGTTCATTTGTTGCCATAACAAATCCTTTAATTCTTTAATCCCTTCACCGGTTATTGAGCTTATAAAAACATTAGGGATTTTCGGAAGGTCCGGTCTGATGCCAGCCCTCAATTCCTCATCAATTAAGTCACTTTTACTGATGGCAAGGACTCTTGATTTATCAAGCAGCTCAGGATTATATGCTTCGAGTTCACCAAGCAAAATATTAAATTCATTTGTGATATTGTTACAATCACCAGGCACCATGAACAACAGCAATGAATTGCGTTCAATATGTCTCAAAAATCTCAATCCCAACCCTTTACCTTCGGAAGCACCTTCAATAATACCAGGTATATCAGCCATAATAAAAGATTGATGATTGTAGTAGCTCACAATACCCAAATTAGGTGTAATGGTTGTGAACGGATAATCGCCAATTTCGGGTTTAGCTGCAGAAACTACAGATAAAAGGGTTGATTTACCTGCATTAGGGAAGCCTACAAGACCAACGTCTGCCAGAATCTTTAATTCAATGATAATCCATGCTTCTTTTTCATCTTCTCCAGGTTGCGCATAACGTGGTGCCTGATTGGTGGGTGATTTGAAATGTACATTTCCCTGGCCTCCTCTGCCACCACTCAAAAGTACTGCCGTCTGATCCGGCTCAGTAATTTCAGCAATAAGCTCGCCAGTTTCGGAATCACGTGCAACTGTACCAAGCGGCACATCGATGAAAACATCTTTACCACCTGCCCCGGAACTTTGTTGTTTTCCACCGGATTCGCCATGTCCTGCATGTAAATGCTTGGTGTACCTGAGATGCAGCAAAGTCCACATCTGAGGATTTCCTCTTATAATAATGTGCCCGCCCCGTCCGCCATCACCACCATCCGGGCCTCCTTTAGGGATAAATTTTTCACGCCGAAAATGTGCAGATCCTGCTCCACCCCGACCCGAGCGACAGTATATTTTAACGTAATCAACAAAGTTTGTGCTTGCCATAATTGCCAGTATTGTGGCAAAGATAGTCAATCCTGTATAATCTTATTCAAAGAAAAATTAGAAGATTGTGCGTCAATGCTTTATAAATCATTACCACGTGCCTGACGCATGCCTTTTCGAATGGATTCCTGCAAACGACTATTCACCTCTTCTTCAGTACCTGCACCATCAATTTCAAAAAAGACACTCTGCTTTTTATAGTATTCAATGACAGGCTTCGTCTTTTTCTCATACTCTTCCAATCGGTTAAGAATGAGTTCAGTTGAAGTGTCATAGATTCTTTTCCGATCCGTTTTACTTCGATCATTGAGGCGTTTTATTGCATCAAGTGTTGATAGTCGGAGGTTAAGCATCAGACTCACTTTTGAATTGATACGTCTTAGTAACCCATCAAGAATATACGCCTGGACAATGGTTCGCGGGAAACCTTTGAAAATAAACCCAGAGGCAGATGCATTCTTTTCTATTTGCCTTTCTATCAACTTAATAGCGATTTCATCAGGTACAATTTCTCCACGTTCCATAAAAGGTTTGGCTGCAAGACCCAATTCCGTATTGGCAGCTATTTCCTTACGAAGAAGTTTTCCCGTTGAGATATAAACAAGATTGTTTTTTTTAGCAAGTATTTCGCCTTGAGTACCTTTTCCCGAACCTGGTTTACCCAATACAACCACATTAAAATAGTCGTGTTTGTTGGTAGTTTCAACTGTTTTGACCAACTGTTCAAAAATACCCTCGACGCTACCAACGCCGTTGATAGGATAATAAATACCTTTTTTTCGGTAAAACTCAATTACCGGTTTGGTTTTATTTTCATATTCCTGCAATCGAACATTAATCACATCAATGTTATCATCTGCCCGACCACTTACTTTTGCTCTTTCAAGCATGCGTGATATAAGCTGATTATCAGGAACTTCAAGGCTAAGCATACAAGTTAAGCTGCTGTTTAATTTAAGTAATAAGCCCTCAAGGATATATGCTTGAACTACAGTTCTTGGGAAGCCGTCAAAAAGGATACCATGAGAATCGAGATTCATTATTACTCTTTTTTCAATGATCTGGACAATAATTTCATCCGGAACCAACCCGCCCTTATCTATAATTTCTTTCGCTTCCTTTCCAAGTGCAGTCTGCTTGGTGATTTCTTCTCGAAGAATATCGCCAGTTGATATGTAAGTGAGATTGTACTTTTCAAGCAATAATTTAGACTGGGTTCCCTTACCCGCACCGGGAGGACCAAAAAGAGCAATATTAAGCATGGTGAAAATTTGGTTTATTTTATCAGGTTTTGACTATTTTGTAGATATCAGGTAAATTACGGGCATGTTCATTATAATCCAATCCATAACCAACAATGAAATCATTAGGAATTTCGAGTCCAATGTATTCAATGGCGTAATCCTGCTGAAATGCTTTTGGCTTAAATAACATTGTAGCAATTTTTACATCTTTTGCATCAAGTTTTCTAAGTTTATCAATCGTATAGAGCATGGTCAAACCAGTATCTATAATATCTTCAACCAACACAACATTACGTCCTGCGATGGAGTGGTCAAGCCCAATAAGCTCTCTGATAACAGAAGTTGATGCAGTGCCACTATAAGAAGATAGTTTTACAAAGGATATTTCACACTCAACTTCTACACTTTTAAACAATTCAGCGGCAAACATAAATGCGCCATTAAGAACAATCAGAAACAAGGGATTTTTGCCCGCATAATCGCGATTGATATTTTCAGCAACCTTTTTTATTGCCCTTTCGATCTGATCTTGAGGGATATAAATCTCAAACTCTTTGTCGTGCACTTTTATTCTACTCATATATTTCGTCTTTAACACCCTTTAAAGGGTTTAAATGAACCTGCAAATATAGGATTTCATTGTTTAATCGGAGGAGTTTGTTTTAAAAAAAAGTCAGTTGCGATTTAGATTATAAAAAGTGTCGTAGCAAAATATAACAATAGAATTGACTGTTGAAAATAAACACCATTCTTTTTGTCCACTTGAACAAAACATCTCTAAAATACCATTCTTTTTGTCCATTACACCTGAATATTCATCTCTCCAAATTTAAGCTCTTTGGAGCTTTTAAAAAAAATATCTTCAAAGGATTAATGCAGTCAATTGATTTTTTGAGATTCAGCACTCAAAAATTATAAATCTATACAGAAACAAAATCTATGGGGTTTCTAAGATTCATTCAGCAATTTTCCTGATAAGAAACAACCCATCTCGAAGTGGCAGCATCACTTGTTCAACGTTTACATCCTCAGCAACCATCCTGTTAAAAGTTTGAATTCCTAATGTTTCACTATCATTAGCTTTTTCATCAAGCACCTTCATTCCCCATAACACATTATCAGCCAATAAGAAACCTCCCAGTTTTAACTTTTTTATCAACATTGGATAATACAATGGATATGCGTCTTTTCCTGCATCTAAAAAAATGAGATCATATTCCTCATTGAGTGTTGGAATAATTTCTTTAGCATCTCCAATAATCAGATCAATACGGTCCATTAAACCTGACTTGAAAAAAAACTGTCGGATCAATGGCTCAAGCTCTTCGTTGTTTTCAATGGAGGTAACGGTTCCGGTTTTCGATAGCCCTGCACACAAAGAAATAGCCGAATAACCCGTAAAAGTCCCAATTTCAAGAATTTTATCAGGTTTGATCATATGTGTAATAAATTCAAGAAACTTACCTTGCAAAGGGCCGGAAGCCATCCGGGGATAAACAGTGCGCAGATAAGTTTGACGGTATAATTCTTTCAGCACTTCGCTTGGAGGAGTCGAATGTCTATCAAGATATTGGCTGAGTTGCTCATTCATGGCGAGTAGCTATTAAAAATCATCTTAACTCCCGTATCTTCCTGCATAATCAGCTTTATGTTACTAACATCAAAACTCACTTCATTTCGATCAATTTCGAGTAATTGAGGATGAATAACAATATATCCAACCTCTTCTAATCCAACACTTTCACATAACAATTCGATGCGTTGACTTTTTCCCTTCCGAATGTTGGTAAACAATGCAGGCTGCTCACGATATAGAAAGTATTTGTTTTGGTCAAGAAGTGAAACATGCACCCAGAAATGATTCACCATTTCTGGGTGCATGTTTGTGAACTCAAAAATTAATTGAACGCTCTGCATATATTGTCCCAGATGAACCAAACGTATAGAAAACGGAAGTGTATCTATGCTTTTTTCAATTGTTTGTAGGGAATCAATTGTTTGATTCAATACAACCTTTTTCACAGTATCATCAAAATTTTCATAAGGAGCATACACGGGATATGTTTGTGATAATACCAAAACCGGCAACATAAAAATGCTCAAAGTCAAGCAAAGTCTAAACAAATTAAGAAAAGGATGCATAAAAATAATTTGAAGTTTCATTATAATAATCTAATTCGATTTAAGTATTCTTACCTTCAAAAATGAGGGTTGATAATTGAGACTGATCAAATATTTCATTAGAAACCTCAAGTAATTCTTTGGCATCAATGGCTTCAATCCGATGGATTATGGCCGCCATCGATTCTACGTCTTCTTTTAGTAAATGGCTTCTTGCAATAGAAAGCGCCTCCTGCAGCCCTGATTCAAAACCAATAGCCAACTGCACAATAAGTTGCTGTTTCGCTCTGGCCAACTGCAAAACCCCCATATTGCTCTGGGTAAGTTTTTTGAGTTCTCTTTTTACCAGATCGATAGTTTTATTAACTGTTCCAGGGTCGGTTCCAAGATACACACCAAACCAGCCTGTATCAGAATACGAAGTATATTGCGAATCGATGGAATAAGTAAAACCATACTTTTCACGGATATTGAGGTTAAGCCTCGAATTAAGCCCGGGACCTCCCAAAATATTATTGAGCAAAATGAGTGCATGTTTACGGGGATGATAGAAGGGATACGCAATATTACCAATGAGACAATGGCTCAGGTAATTTGTTCGATCATGCACTTCATATTCAGGTTTATAGGCAGTAAATGGCAGGCGAGGACTTTTCTTTTGCGCAACAGGTACATCACTGTAATACTTGATTACGTACTTTTTCAATTTTTCGAATTGAATATTTCCAACCGAAGCAATGACCATCTGGTCAGTACTATAGTTGTTTTTTATGAACCGAAAAATATGATTTCGATTGAAGTTTTTTACAGTTTCAACGCTTCCAAGAATATTGTGCCCTATCGGGTGTCCACGATAGAGAAGGTTTTCAAATTCATCAAATATTTCTTCTGAAGGATTGTCACGATAAGAATTGATTTCATCAAGAATTACATCTTTTTCTTTTTCAAGTTCCCTGAGCGGATATACTGAATTAAAAGCAATATCAGCAAAAAGATCGAGTGCCCTTTCGTAGTAAGGATTCAGAAAAGTTGCATGCAAACAAGTTTCTTCTTTCGTTGTATACGCATTGAGGTCGCATCCAACATTTTCAAGTCGGCTGATGACATGAAATGCTCTGCGTTTTTTAGTACCTTTAAAAATCATATGCTCTATCAAATGTGCAATGCCACTTTCACTCTGCAATTCATCACGCGATCCGGTATTTACCATTAATGCAAGATGTGAAACCGCTGCAGGATTAAACCTGTGTATGATACGGATGCCGTTTTCAAGTTGAAAATACTGATACGCTGGTTGAGGTTGTGAAGTAATCTTCATAAAATGAATAGAATATTGTCGCGGTGGAAATTATCAATTTAACTTCTGCATACAATTTTTTTGAAAAGTTTTAAATATTTGAGAGGGCAAAACTAATCAAATCATTCTCACTGCAAGTCAATTCCTTTTAAATTTGTTTCTTCAAAGCTTTCAAAATGAAAAGATAAAATCATGTTAGAGAATATCACAAAAACGACCTTGCTGGTTGATAAAGATATCGCCATTCGGAACATTATAAAGATGAAAGACAAGGCTGAAAATGCTGGAGCTGTATTCAGACCACATTTCAAAACGCATCAATCAGGCTTGATTGGAGAATGGTACCGGAATTTAGGGATTGAAAAAATAACGGTTTCATCAGTAGCGATGGCCCAGTATTTTGCATTGCACGGCTGGCGTGATATAACGCTTGCGTTTCCAGTCAATTTACGCGAAATATCTTCTATCAACGAAATAATAAAATCTACAAAAATCAACCTTCTTATTGAGTCAATAGAAGTCGCAGATAAGCTCGAAGCAAGTCTATCCCAAAGCGTTGATGTGTTTATAAAGATTGATTGCGGTGCCCACCGAGCCGGAATTTCAATAGATAACCCAAATGAAATACTATCATTAGCAAACCATATAAGTAAAAAAAAACATCTGCATTTATCCGGCTTCCTCACGCACGCGGGTCAAACCTACCTCACAACCAGCCCTGTCGAAATTGCAGACATTGCATCAACAACAGCACATAAACTCCAAAAGCTTAAGGTAGTTTTAAACGATCCTGAATTAGTTTTAAGCTGGGGCGACACGCCCTCTTGTTCAATGATAGAAGGACTAAAGGATTTTGATGAATGGAGACCGGGAAATTTTGTTTTCTATGATGTGATGCAGTTCCATATCGGCTCTTGTGGACTTGACGATGTTGCAGTTGCAATGGCTTGCCCAGTTGTTGCAATGCATCAAAAAAGAAATCAATTGGTAATTTATGGGGGAGCTATTCATTTCTCAAAAGAACACATTGTTGCGGACAACGGATTCAGATTGTTTGGATACGTAGTACCTTTGACAGATAATGGTTGGGGCCAGCCCATTTCGGGTGCATGGTTATCATCCATATCCCAGGAGCATGGTGTTGTTCAGTTGCCTCCGCACACCACTGAACTTTTCCATCCGGGAGATCTGATTGGCATTTTACCTGTTCATTCCTGCCTAACCATCAGTGCTATGCAAGAGATGATATCCTTAAGCGGCGAATTCATTCCTTGTATGAAATGAACTAGCTCGCTGCAAGCTGACGAGATATCAAAAAAAGGAATTTGTTTTTTATCGTCGCAAGCAGTTGAGTATTAAACACATTTATCCCGATACGCTTCGCTACCGGGATTCGTTCAACATACAAATTTCAATTCACTGTGTTTTTGAAATTTGAGTTTCACGAATAAATCTGATGCAAAAAAACAATCTTCCTGTTTAGACATCAAGATTGCTACAATTCAACCGTTGAATCTTCCTGAATCTCTTCATTGCCGTCCAACTCCTTGAGAATCTTCTGAACATCCAGCTCGGTTGCTTTCAGCTTTTGTTTACAAATCTGAATCAAAAGTGATGCACGTTTTACTTTTTCAGATAATACATCAACAGAAATTTCTCCGTTTTCCATCTCCGCCACGATGAGTTGAAGTTCATCGAAAGCCTCAGTATAACTAAGTTTTTCTTTCATATTTTAATTCTTTTCTTTGCTCTCTACTTTAGTAATCGTACTTGAAAAGCGACCGTTTGACAGTAAAGTTTCAACCTCATCACCATGATGCAGGCTCGATTGATCTTTCAATACTTTACCGTGTTTATATGTAATTGAATACCCTCGTTTTAATACATTGACTGGATGCAGTAATTCAACTGTTTTCTCTTGAGCAAGCAGTATTGATTTACTTTTCTGAAGCCATTGCGAGGAACTATTTTTTATTTGATAAACAGCCAGTTCCAGATTTTTATTTTTTTCTGAAAGCATTTCATTACTTGCCCTTTGCATTTTATTGGCCAATGTGCTGACGTTGCTTTTTGAAAGGTTGAAATATTCCATCATTGAATATCGAATTATATTGTGTAAATCTGCCTGCCGTCTGTTTTCATATTCGAATAACCTTTGGATAAGATGTTTAATCTGATAATTATAATGAGACAATTGTTGCTGTTCATTCAATAGAGTTCCCTGTGTTTGTTTGATGCTTTTAGCAGCATTTCTAAGCATATGAATGAAATATTCGAATCGTTCAAGCAGTAAATCGGCCAGTTGGCTTGGTGTGATTGCATTCGTATGAGCAACCATTTCACTGACCGTTAAATTAGTAGCATGACCAATACCTGTAATAATAGGAATTGGAAATAGCGCAATAGTTTTTGCAAGATGATAGTTATTAAACGAAGAAAGCCCTACCTCTCCCCCGCCCCCTCTGATGATCGCAACAACATCAAAGTGGCGAGCTATTTTTTTTATCTTTTCTAGTTGTCTTATCATCAATTCTACCGACTTATCCCCCTGCAATAGGGAAGGGAAAAGATGGTATTCAATTTTGAAACCGCTCATTCTGCTTTCAGTAAGTTTAACAAAATCGGCAAATCCTTTACTCGACTCAACAGAAATAATAGCAACACGTTTAGGTAAAAGAGGAAAAGGCAATGATCTGTTTCTATTGAAAATTCCTTCATCATTTAATCTAAGGATTGCAGCATTTTTTTCTCTTTCGAGTTCACCTAAAGTAAAAGACGGATCAATGTCATGAATTCTAATAGTCAGACCATGATTCGGATCAAAAATCAATGACCCCAAAAAAAGAATATTAATCCCATCGTGCAAATTTTCACCTGTAATCTTTTTGAAGCGCTGGCCAATTTGATAGAAATCCATTTTCCAGATAATGGATTTCATTTGTGCTGTAATTTTTCCGTCTTCTTTGTATAAAAGATCGGGATAACAATGACCCGAATGTGGATAATGGTTGAGTTTATTCATTTCTGCCTTTACCCAAAATGTAGCTTTATAACGGTTAGCAATAGTATTCTGGATACTCAGCGCTACCTCTTTGAGTGTGAAAATCTGTCTGTTGTTGATGTTTTCAGGCATGGAATAACTTAGGTTGATTTGGCAAAATTAGTCATTCAATTGCAATCACAAAAACGACCTGTCTTTGGGTTTGAGCTAAATTTGTATCTTGCAGCAATAATATTTCAATTTCTATGAAAATACTCGTTTTGACGAATGATAATAAGGCTATTGAGTTGCTCAAACAATTGGACAACCAAAAAAAATACAGCTGGACAACAATATCCCCGGATGTGACTGGAGAAATAATTCAAGCACTTGCCGAAAACTCTGCTGATGTCATTATGATAAACCCTATTGTACAGGAAACCTGGAATATCGACAAGGTTCATGAAATTGCAGGACGGTTTCCTTTCATCCCTATTATTGTTTTTTGCACCCATGAATATGAACCGCAGGCACTTAAAAGTCTTGAGCAATCAGTTTGGGATTATTTCATCATTGACAGCAATGCATCACAGACGCTTTCAAAAACGCTTCAGTTTAATTTGCAGCGTATCGGGCACCATAAATTGCAACAAAAGCTAATTGAAGAAATGCACGAAGCAAAAAACTACAGCAATCGTCTTTTGGCACGAATGAGCCACGAAATCCGCACCCCTATGAATGCGGTTATCGGCATGACAGAAATGCTTCGCGATACCGAACTGAACAGTAAGCAGCGCTATTACATTCAAACAATCTTTGATAGCGGAACGCTTTTGGTTGCATTATTCAACGATTTGCTCGATTTCTCCAAAATAGAAGCAGGCACAATTCATATCCACAATAAACCTTTTAATCTTATTGAAAGCATTCGTGAAAGCATCACCAATGTACTTGAATCAGCGCTTGACAAACGTCTCGAACTAATTTACCGCATCAACCCTTCCATCCCCTTTATGGTTATGGGTGATGACCTTCGAGTGCGCCAGATTGTGATGAATCTTTTGGATAACGCTATAAAATTTACTGTGCACGGGTATGTGAAACTTGAAGTCAATCAATGTTTAAAAGAAGGCATCCATCAACTGTGTATTTCTGTTGAAGATACTGGTCCTGGCATGAGGAGCGATCTGTTGCCTCATTTGTTTAAACCTTATGTGCAGGCCAGTGGAGACGAAAGTATTAAGAAAAAAGGGATAGGATTGGGTCTTGCCATCTGCGATCACCTCATAAAAAGGATGAATGGTTCAATTGAAGTGAATTCAATACTTGGTAAAGGATCTGTTTTTACAATTCATATACCCTTTCAAGAAACTGATAACCCTGCCAAAATTATGCCTGTTCCTGAACTTAACAGTAAAAAGGTACTTTATGTTACAAATGATGGATTATTGGATGAAATGATTATCGATTATTGCACTTTTCAGGGTATGCCAGTTGAAATCATTCACTCAACGCAGGAATACCCGGATTTCAGCAACCTGCTGAATGATTATAATTTGCTTATCACGCAGCTTCATACAGGGATGAAAATGGATTTGAAACTTATTGATACTGTTCGTAATGTACGTGCAATTCCTCAGATTCTTATAAAGGAACGTGAAAATGTCAACGAAAAAATGATCGTCATAAGAAAAGATGCTGTCATAATGCTTAAGCCATTGGATTATTCTGAATTTATTGAGGTTATGGAAGCCGTACTGAGCAGCAAAGCGGACGCGCTCAACATGATAGAACGACACATGCAGATTGATGATCATTTGGGTGAACATCATCCTCTTGATATTCTCGTAGCGGAAGACAATACTATAAACCAGCGTATTATAATGAGTGTGCTTAACCGATATGATTATCAGGTAAAAATGGTCGAAAATGGCAAAGAAGCGATTGAGTCGCTGGAGCGGAGAGTGTATGATGTTGTTTTGATGGATATTCAGATGCCCGTTATGGACGGAATCACTGCCACAAAGAAGATAAGAGAGCAGTTTCATTCCGATCGTCAACCTTATATTATCGCACTTACAGCAGATGCCTTACAGCAAAGCCGCACAGATTATTTGAAACAAGGTATGAACGAAGTGCTCTATAAACCAGTTCAAACAAAAGCTCTGATGCTAATGCTTGCTGCTTGTGAGCGGCTGGAAAGGAACAAAAAGAAAAGCTCATAACATTACCTTTATTCTTATGAAAAGAGAACAAAGCTTGACTATTTCTTCAATTTTCTCAAGTGAATTGCGAATGCTGTAATTGAAATTTACACATTGATTTTTTATTTTAACTCCAGTAGAGCAACATTTTCAACATGATGTGTCTGGGGAAACATATCTACAGGCTGAACTGCTTTTACATCATAAATAGGAGCAAGCAAGGCTATGTCGCGTGCCTGAGTAGCCGGATTACAACTGATGTAAATAATTCTTGGAGCTTTAATCCGAATTAAATTTTCAATTACTTTGGGATGCATTCCGGCACGCGGAGGATCGGTAATAATAACATCAGGTTTACCAAATTGCCTGATCAGTTCATCGTTGAGCACTACTGCCATATCACCTGCAAGAAATTCTGTATTCTGAATTCCATTCAACTTTGAGTTCGTTACTGCATCGGCAATTGCTTCTTCAATATATTCGATACCAAGCACTTTCTTAACGCTTCTTGCAATGTAATTGGCAATTGTTCCAGTTCCCGTATAAAGATCATATACGAATTCATTTCCCTTAAAATTAGCAAAATCAAAAGCTGTTTTATACAGTATTTCAGCCTGTACCGCATTCGTTTGATAAAAAGAAACAGGCCCAATCCTGAATTGAAGTAAAGGTTCATTCGCTATAGGAGAGGCCATTGTCTCAGTAAGATAGGGTTTGCCGGCAAACAATTGTATAGACAAATCAGTGATTTGATCGTTCTTTTTGCCATTTATAACATACATCAGTGAAGTAATTTCAGGAAATGAGGCAGCAATAAAAGGTAACAGTTCGTTTTGCAATCGTTCGTCGTTGTATAAAGCAATAACAATCACCATGGTTTGGCCATCAGATGTATTACGAACGAGCAGGTTACGTAAAAGTCCATCCTGTTTACGTGCATCATAATAGGAATAGTTTTTTTCAATTGTAAATTCTTTAATTGCAAGGCGGATATGATTCGAGAGATCAGTTTGAAGGTAGCACTTTTCAATATCAAGAATCCGGTCAAACATTCCCGGTAAATGGAAACCAAGCCCTTTAAGATCCTCCGGTTGATGGGTTCCTGACAAGGCTCCATCCGTGAGCCATTTACGACCTGAGAATGTAAACTCAAGTTTATTTCGATAAAAATATTTTAATTCTGATTGAAGTATGGGTAGTATGGGTGGATAGTCGAATTTTCCAATCCGGTCAAAATTATCTTTCACTTGTTGCTGCTTATATTGCAACTGAAACTTGTATTCAAGATGCTGCCATTTACAACCCCCACATAATCCGAAATGACTACACTCCGGAGTTGTACGTTGATCAGAGAGCTTGTGGAATTGTAATATTTTACCCTCAAAATAATTTTTCTTTTTCCTGATCACCTGCATATCTACCACATCACCGGGTGCGGCAAAAGGTACAAAAACCACCTTTTGATCCGGCTTAGCTACCGCCATTCCTTCAGATCCTGCACCTACTATTTCAACGTTCTCCATCAATTGTGGTTGCCTGCGATTCTTCTGACCCATGTGTTTTAATTTCCTGCAAAATTACGACTAATCCGATTGGGAAAAAACCTTCCGGTTTTACCCGCAAGAAAACTTAAATAATCTTAGGATTCAGAGGATAGTCTGAAGGCTTGTCAAAATAATTTTTTACATGATACAAGAATATGTTGCAAATGAAGGTTAAAATTGATGTCATAAAACGATTATACTCACTCCATTCCTGAGTTACTAATCATAATTATTTTTGAAACTTTTTTTTCTTTTTCCTGTAAAAAACAGATCCCAAAAAAGCAGCAATGACTATTAATACAAAGGACAAAATCAACATTTGATTTCTTGATAGCCATGTTGATCGGATAGGAGAAACATCACCAATAACCATATAAGCGGACCAGAAAAAGGGATGGGCCTTTAATAAATTTGCTTGTTCAAGGAAGTCAATTTTTGCTTTTTGGAGGGCGACATCCTTTGAAAAACCTTTCCTTAAGTAGAGATAGAATTGCTCTGTGAGGAACGATCCGCTCAAATCATGCACTTCCCAACTTGTCATTACCAGAGAAGGAACGCCCGCATATACAAAACCTCTCGATAAACTCATCACCCCTTCGCCAAAACGCAACTGACCTACACCTGTATTACAAGCACTCAAAACCACCAATGCTGCATCAAGTTTTAAAGCATATAGTTCATATGTACTCAAAGAATATCTGTCAAGACTATCATTGTTTTTCTGGAAAATCAATCTGGAATATAAAGGATCATCATCATCAATAATAGTATGCATGGCCAGATGCAAGATTTGAAAGTCTTTTGCCTGTTCAATAAAGTTCTGTTTTGTTGCCTGAACATCCTTCAAAACTTTTCCTCCCCAAATACTCGCTACAGACTCGGATTCAAGAAGTGCATATGGCAACGGGTAGAAAAATGGTGTTGAATCAGCAATTGTTTTCCTACTTGTAGTTTTATTGAATCCACTTTCGTAATCGGGTACTACAGCTAACAATTTACTTCCTTTTCTTTGTTTATTTCCAAATTCTGTAAACCGAAGACTTGAGGAATAAGCATAAGATACTGGATGCTGTTTAATCAAATATGACAATGATCCGTAATCAGATGTTTCATCAGATTGCATATGCATTGAATCTGACTTGATCAACAATTCAAAAGGTAAGTAACCTAAAACCCCGTCTGGAATAATAATGAGTCGCTTTTCCGAAAGCAAACTATGAACGGGTTGCAATAGAGCATTGTAAAGATATTCTGACCGATTAACAAACGTAATTAAATCACTTCGACGATGGTTAGTAAAATCAGAGGTAATTCCAGTTCTGAATTTTATTACAGATTCAACAATTTCATCGGCATTTGACTGTTTTTTAAAAATAAAGTCATCTTTGCTAATTGCAAAAATATAGCACACACTGTCGCTTAATACATATTCCAGCAATACTTCGTCTTTCAACAGTTGTTTTTGTACTTTATCCAGACTTATAACATCAGGATCGTAACGTAAATCGAAGTAATCAGGATAATCCAGTTCTATGTGGTTTAATAAACTGTCGTAGGATCTCATTGTTTCAAATTGCCGTGATTCGAGGTAAACAATCCTATCCAGATTTGGAATGGATTTCTGCTTTTCCTCATCACGGATCTTACGAAAAGCCATTATATCTTCGCGTAGCTTTCGCTCTAGATTCAAAACGGCCTCTGGTACTCCGACTGTTGAGAATGCCTGAGTTTTTCTTACAGACGAAAGTAAAACTGCGGCTTTACTCTTACCAGAATAATCGAATGCTGACAAAGCATATTTCGTCTCCCCTGTCTGAACATACAGCTGATAAGCAACTTCAATAGCCTGGGTATAACGGGATCGTAAATTTTCGTTTAAAAGCATCTGGCTTTCATCTGACAAAGCAAGACTAAAACCATCAAGTAAACCAGTAGCAAGTAAATTATTTTCAAAGCTTTTGTGCAGATGCTTTACATCTGATGTTTCAAGGTACCAACGATAGAATAAATCTGCTTTACCGTAATAGATATCTGTTAAGCGAATTTTGGAATAATTGCCTAAATCCTCTTTTAGAGCTATGTTTTCAGAATTAACACCTCTTAGGATCTTTTCTGCATTGCTGAATAGCGTTTCCGCTTTTACAAATTGCCCCAGACTTATGTAACACAATGCTGACTTCCTTATTGCGTCAGCCACTTCCATATCGTTGGCCCCAAAAACTGAAGCATAAATCTCCTTTGTTATTTCATAGTTAATAATAGCTTCCTCAAATCGCCCATTGATCATCAGAAAGTCAGCAAAATCCATTACTGAAACAGCATATTCATAATGCTGATTTCCAAATTGTCGCCCTGAAATATTAACAGCTTCCCTTAAATATTCTTCTGCCTTTAGGTTATCTTTTAACCCACGATATGATCTGGCGAGATTATGGAAAAGCCTGACTTTTGATACAGGGTTGAGTGTTTTTTTCAAATTTTGAATGGATATATCAAGTGAAGATTCAAAATCACCCATCTGATTAAAGGTAAATGCCAGATTATTTGTAACAGCAATTAAATTCGGATGATTTTCTTCTAATTTCCCATTAAAAGCATTCACCGCGTTTTGGTAGTATAACATTGCTTTCTCATAATCACCTCTTAGCTGATGCGCGTTTCCAATATTGATACACAGCATTCCAAACAATACCTCATCCCTGTCTTTTTGTTGAAGAAGCAAAGATTCAGCGTTCAGATAATATTGAAGACTTTCATCTGTTTCGCCAATCAATAGAAGAAAACGGCCATAATTAATATAAAAAGATGCCATGCGTTGGTCATCGAAAAATAATAATATTTCTCTAACTTTTCGAGATTGATTGATATAATGATAAGCACTATCGAAATGACCTTCAACAGAATGAACAATGGCCATATTTTGCAAAATATCAGCAAAGTCCATATCACTGATGGTAAGCTCTTCACAGATTTTTTTTGCAATGCGGTAATTGCTCAATGCCTTTTGGTTTTCACCCATAAAATAGCAGGTTATTCCCTTGTAATTATATATTCTTGCTAAAAGAACTGATTCAGCAGATTTCAAATTCCCGGCTCTGACTATGCACTGGTCGAAATGAAAAATGGCTTTTGCATATTCACCTTTGTCGGTATATATTTTTCCAGCAAGGTGGTCCTTTTCAATCAGAAGAATACTATCGGAAAGTTTTCCGGAGATACTCATATTTTCAACGATGGCAACACTTTTAAGGGCCGTCTGAAAATCGTTTTTTAACCGGTACTGATTTCCGATCATCAAATGGACCTTTGCAATTGAGTCGGACTGTTGTGTTACCAAAATTGCTTGATGCAGCATGACCAAAGCACTGTCTGGCATACGCTGATCCTCAAAATATCTGGCCTTCTTAACAAGCGTATTGAATGTATGACTATCCGAAATAATCAGATCACTGCATAATGCAGTTTCATTAAAGGACAACAAAACAAATGCTATCAGAAGACAAATTCTTTTTACAAAAACAATCACCCGCCCGGAATTAATGTGCGAAGATAAAAAAAGGAAGACAAATTATCTTCCTTTTCAAATTATTTATATTCCATCAAAACATCATTGCTTTATAAGCTTCTGACTTAATATCATATCCCTTGTTGCTTTGTCCCTTAAAATCACCTGATAAACGCCCATTTGAAGTTCTTCAACAGGGATATCAAATTCATTAGCTCCTTCAGAAAGCTGCACAGTATGTGTCATTACCAATTGTCCGATTTGATTAAAAAGCATCAAATCAGCATAAATGGCAGCACCAGAAGTGACGGAAAGGACAGCATTGAATGATGCAGGATTTGGATAAAGTGTAGCAATATTTACGTTCTGACTCACATTAGCCAAAAGTTTTGGCATTGCATATTCAACATCATTTTCAATCAAGCCATTGCTATTCAAAACCTGACTTTCACCCTTGACGTTAAATGGGAAGAAACTTTCGGTGGCAGGTTGCAACAGTTTTACCCTGACTTCAGCAATTTTACCGTCAAAAGCTTCAAGAGGGCCTAATTGCGTTGAAAAGCAACTGATTCGAATCTGATTATTGAGAATACCCCATGCAGCATTGTCGCCAAAAGGAATTACTTCAATCACTTCAATCATTTGTGGATCAAATCCAAGTACTAATCCGTATCCACCAACAAGATCAGAATATGTATTTGCATATACCGGAACAATAAATTCATCATTTACTGCAGGGCTCACGCTTTCCCTTTCAGTGATGATAAACTCATTGATAATATCACGTCCGGTTGGAACAAAAACACCTTCAACATCACCAATGCGGCTGCCGCCAAGAGAGTTACCGTCTCTTGATCCGGTTGAGAATTCAATTTCTTCAAAAATCCAGGTTCCTGCAGGAAATGGCTGATGGAACACAAAGTAATTCACGACAATAAACATAAAATCGGAAAAATTCACAGATCCGCTTCCGTTCACATCAGCAGCTAAAAACTGAATTGGGTCAAACTGATAAAGCCCGTTGATGTACATTAATATATAAACTGCCTGTTGAATTGCTATTTGAGCACCAGGTAAGGTAGTGGTTGCTCTAACCGTATAGGTACCATCTGATAGTCCATCGAAGAAATAACCTCCAAACTCATCCGTTTCAACGGTTGCTACCAATTGATTATCACTACCAAATAAACTAACTTGAACACCTTCTATAGGATACTCTGGATTTTGGTGATATAACACGGTTCCCTGATAAACGTTTTGAGTAAAAGTTACTAAAGAAATCAAAACGAATAAACCTAAAACTAAAACTCTCTTTTTCATAATTGCAAATTGTTCGTGAAAGTAATATTAATATGAATCTTTTACCTTTTTGACTATTAGTACCAAAAAACACCAAAAACGCATCAAAAAAAAACAACTATTTTTACTTTTTTTTTAAAATAAATCTTAATTTACTGATTTACTGGGTATTAAAATATTACTAAAAATTATTTTTTTGATTAAGATACAATTTTAAGATACATACTTCCACATTTAATAAAACAATAAGCAAAAATTCAGCTTGCGATTTTAGGTACGCTATTGCTTTTATTATGCTTTATATTATTTTTGCCAGCTTACTGCAACAAAAATACTACATAACTCATGAACTACATTCACTTTTCACCTTATTTTCAGCCGAATTATATTCAGTTCAGCAGGGCGTTAAGAGAAGAGGGCGCAAATGTTCTGGGACTGGGTGATAGTCCTTATGACATTTTAAAACCCGAATTAAAAAAATCGTTAACAGAGTATTACCGTGTGGATAATTTGCATAATTATGATTAATTGGTCAAGGCATTGGGATATTTCACACACAAATACGGGAAAATCGATGGCATTGATTCACACAATGAATACTGGCTTGAAACAGAAGCGCGACTTCGCACTGACTTTAACATTGAAGGGATTAAAACCGATCAACTTGCCATGATAAGGCAAAAGTCGGAGATGAAGAAAGTTTACCAGGATGCAGGTATCCGTGTTGCAAGAGGTGAGGTACTCAATGAGTTGGATGAAGGTCTGAAATTTGTTTCTGAAGTTGGTTATCCTATTGTAGCCAAACCTAATGCAGGTGTGGGCGCAGTTGATACATACAAAATTGAAAACGAATCAGACCTACGGAACTTCTTTTTCAATAAACCTCTCATTGATTATATCTTTGAAGAGTTTATTTCGGGTACAATATATTCTTTTGACGGATTGATAGACAGAAATGGCGAACCCATATTTTTTAGTGCACTAAAAAACGAAAAAGGGGTAATGGAGACAGTGAATGATGATACACACATATATATTGTTTCACTTCGTGACATTCCCGTTGATCTCGAAGCTGCCGGCAAAAAAGTTATTAAGGCTTTTGGCATGAAAGCCAGATTTTTTCATTTTGAATTTTTCAAAGAAGATAAAACGGATGAATTGGTAGCACTTGAAGTGAATATGAGGCCATCTGGTGGCTTCACAACAGATATGTGGAACTTTGCAAGTGATATTGATGTTTATAGGCTATGGGCTGAAGTGATTGTTAACAATAAGACTGATTTCGAATACGAACGGAAATTCCATGTGTGTTTTGTAGGAAGAAAACTTAAAAACCATTATCGTTATTCTAACAAAGAAATCATTGCCCAATATGGTGATTATGTTTCATTTCATGATAAGATGGACAAGGCATTATCAAAAGCAATGGGCGATTATTGCTATCTTGTTAAAGCTGAAAGCGAGCAAAATATCTACGAAATTCAACATTCTATTCATCAATTCATCAATTCAGATAATGCACATTGAACAACACAAATGGTATAGCCCATCTATGTATCGCGATATGGAACTGAAGATCTATGGTCATTTTGGAAAACCATTGATTATTTTTCCCACGCAGGGAGGCTCTTTTCACGAGGCCGAAGATTATCAAATGATTGATGTGCTCAGACGTTTTATCAATGAAGGCCGTATTAAAGTATTTACAGTTGATAGCATTGATAATGACGCCTGGGCCAATGAAGGTGCAGCTGTACACGACAGAGGCAACCGGTATGAACAATATAACCGATATATAATGAACGAAGTAGTTCCTTTTATAAGGAATCACTGCAATGATCATGAAATAAAAATTGCTCTTAACGGCAGTCCGTCCAAAAACCTCTTATATTTCCCATTTAAGTGCGTTATTATCCCGATAAAATTAGCAAATACTTCCATTGTAAGCAGCGCATTTTT
>PHDU01000072.1 GCA_002842755.1 Bacteroidetes bacterium HGW-Bacteroidetes-1
TTGAATTACACAATGAAAAATTGAAAAGATTCAAACAATTTATCAACACTACTTTGTTAATAGTCAATGTGTTGTGTGTTTTCTTGCAGACACTAAATAGGTCACATAGGAAAGATGAGCGATAAATATGACCAACAAGTTTTTACATGAAATCAGATAAGTTAAGTTCTTTGCAGATTTCAGAGGTATAAAAAACAGGGGTTAAAATTTTATGAGCCGTAATACTTCTGAATAAGTGGAGGTTTCAACTTTTATGAGGTTCAATCCTTTTGAAAGCACATTTGCATCAAGAGAAAAGTTGTGAGATCCTTCCACAAAGTAGCCAGTTGAGTACTCCTGCAGTGTTTTACCTTCAGGTGAAATGACGGATATTTTCACCATAGAAGGTTTTTTAAGCAGGAAGTCAATGGTCGTATTTTCCTGGCATGGGTTGGGACTAACAGAAACATAAGTGGTTGTATTTGAAGTATTAGCAATTGAGGCAATAAGAAAATCATTTCTGTAATAGCTGAAAATTCCACTGTATTCTCCAAGTACAAGGTCATCATCTCCATCAGCATCCAGATCAGCAAGGAAAGGAGCTGCATTTTGTTCGCCGTTCAGACCAATCAGGATAAGATTGTTCTGCACCCAGTTTCCGTTTTGATTTTCCAGAAATGCAAGATCTCCAAACATACTTCCGCAAAGGATGTCCAAATCGCCATCAAAATCAAGATCTGAGATGGAAGGCACACAGTTGGAGCCAATGTCGAATGTGCCAAAGAATCCATTAACAAGCTGCCAGTCTGGATTTTCAGGACTTCCTTGATTTTGAATATAACTCAGTTTTCCGTTTTCTGCACCTGCAATTATGTCGAGATCCCCATCTTCATCAAAATCGATCAATCTTGGACAAGACCAGCCACCAAGTGAGATGTTTTGCAAAACATCAACAACAAATTCAAACCCAAGTCCCGTATTGCGATGATAATAAAGTTTACCGCTCAGGTCACCAACAATTACATCAGGCATTCCATCGGCATTCACATCTCCGGCGGCAACAGTGCTGTAAATGGAATGGTCAATGGAGGCAAAATAAACGCTGTTTTCATTCCATGCCGGTCCTGAAGGTGTTCCAATGTTTTCATAATAATAAATATTACCCATTTGACTGCCCGACAGAAGATCAAGATCACCATCGTTATCAAAATCGAAAAGACAAGGGTTGCTTGCACCACCAGGGTCGAGCACTCCACCGAAGAGGGTCAGATTTTCTGTCCATTCAGGTAAATCAGGCGAACCTGTATTCACATAGTAATGAAGAGGCCCGTCAGCAGTGCCATAAACCAAATCAAAAGTTCCATCATTGTTGAGATCGGTTAACCCAGGAGAATTCCAATACGTATTATCGGCAATCCCGTTAAAATAGTTCGTGTTAAGTTCCCAAACTGCATTTTGTTGATCACCTGAGTTTTGGAAATACCAGATATTATGCCCGTCCCGGCCTGCGACAAGATCATAATCGCCATCATTATCCAGATCACAGAAAATGGGATAGGCATACAAACCAATATCTCCAACGTCATATGCTTCACTCTCAGAAAATAACCCGGAAGTAATATCCCCGCTATTTAAATAAATCCTTACCAATCCGCTTTCACTAAAACCCACAACCAGATCAAAGTCGCCATCATTATCAATATCAGCAAGATCAGGAACAGGAATTTGTCCAACATTTAAGCCCGTGAAATAACCTTGTACTTTCTCAAAAACAGGGCTATTGACATTACCAATGTTTAAAAACAGGTTTAATCCGGTGAAGCCTCCGGTTATAAAATCAAGGTCTCCATCATTATCCATATCTTTAAATACACCCATCTCTGCATCCAATGCATTGATATTTTCGAAGATGTCAGCGCCAGGAGCAAACTGAGGATTGGTGACAGATCCAACGTTTTGGAGATAGGTTGGATTTTCAGAGGTGCTTCCAATGATCATATCTGAATCATTATCACCATCTAAATCGGCAAATCGTGGTTGGGAAAAAGGGAGGCTCGGTACACCACTCGGGTTAAAAACAGCATTTTGCTGAACCCAGGGCTGTGCTATACACACAGAAGAGATTGTTAAAAAGAGGAAGTGAAAAAGGATCTTGATTTTCATAACAGTATAGTTTATTGCAAATGCATTGAATGTAAAAATACACATGATTTGAATATGAAAATGATAATATCATCAAAAGTTGAGTTATTTGGGGTGAAACAAACCATTAGCGCAACGGATTGTGATTTCATTCGATTTGTTGTAAAAAGTTATAGTTCAGTCCAGATTTTTAGAACAGATGTAAATCATGCAAAAAAGCCGGAACTTTATCAGCCCCGGCTTTTCAATATCATACGATTCTTTGTTTTTTAAGATTTGATTTCCTTAACCGCTTCGATAAATTGTGGGATTACCTTAAAAACATCACCGACTATTCCATAATCGGCAGCTTCAAAAATAGGGGCTTCCGGATCTTTGTTCACAGCAACAATCACTTTGGACGAACTTACGCCACCCAAATGCTGAATAGCTCCCGAGATACCAAAAGCGAAATAAAGATTAGGTGCAATCATTTTACCGGTTTGCCCGACATGTTCGCTGTGAGGTCGCCAACCTTCATCGGAAACAGGCCTTGAGCAAGCAGTTCCGGCACCTAATAATTCAGCAAGTTCTTCCAGGGGAGCCCAGTTTTCAGGA
This sequence comes from Bacteroidetes bacterium HGW-Bacteroidetes-1, assembly GCA_002842755.1. GTDB lineage: Bacteria > Bacteroidota > Bacteroidia > Bacteroidales > F082 > JALNZU01. Next base: position 2,719 of record PHDU01000072.1, read on the forward strand.
CCTTTCATTCCCCTCCCACCCGAAACAACGATGTCAGCATCACTAAGCAATACTTTGCCTGTAACTTTGTTGGTTTGTTCTATTTTTGTGGCAAAATCAGTGTTACTTAAACCGGCATCGAAGTGATTGATGATGGTTGTAACAATATTTTCTTGTGAGCCGAATGAGTTAGCGGCAAGTGTCAACACTTTTTTTTCAGCATGAACCAATACTTTTCCAACGGCTTTGTTGGTAAATACATTTTTTAATACTGTAAAAGGCTGAAGAGAGAGCGGTAAACCATGTATGGCAGTAACCAGACCAGCTTTCAGCTTTATTGATAACCGGGGGGCAATTGCCTTACCAAGGTTGCTGTGTGCAATAAGGATTACATTTGCACCTGCTTTTTCAGCAGCGATGGCAACAGCTTTTGCTATGGCCTGATTATCGAGACCAATGTAGTTTTCGTTGGTATCGGACATTATACTTTCAATGCCATAATTACCTAATTTTTTGAGTTCAGTCTCATCAACTTTTCCCAAAGAAAGAGCAACCGCAGGCACTTTCATTTGTTCTGCAAGGGCAACTGCGTAACTGGCTAGTTCAAAGCTGATTTTCTTGAATTTTCCATCCCAGTTTTCGGTATATACTAATACTGACATTATTTCTTTTTTTTGAAATTATTATTTCTTTTTTTATGCTTCTTGTTTCTCCTTTTTAAGGATATAACTGGATTGAGTTTTACGCTACAATACCTTTGCTTCGTCTCTCAACATGTAAATCAATGTTTTAGCCTGATCTTCAGGAACTTTTTTACAGGCAGCTTTGGCGGGGGGCAAGCTGAACGATTCGAATGAAGTGAGAACATCAACTTCAATAGCAGGTATTACTTCGAGAGGTTTGCTTCGGGCCATCATAATGCCTCGCATAGCAGGGATGCGCGGTTCTTTTGCAATTCCTTTCTGAACAATGGCCATCAAAGGAGTAGTCATTTTTACAGTTTGAGAACCTCCGTCAATTTCACGGTTGATGGTTATTTGTCCGCCTTCAAGCTGAAGTCCGGAGACTGAGGAAATAGAATGAATTCCCAATAGCTCAGCTAACATACCTCCCACAGCAGCGCCATTGTAGTCGGAAGCTTCAATACCTGCAAAAATCAGATCATATCCACCAGCGACAGGTGCTAACTGGGAGGCAACATAGAAGCCATCTTTTGGTTCAGTGTCAATCCTTATGGCTTTGTCTGCACCGATAGCTAAAGCTTTGCGAAGTGTTGCCTCGGTTTCCTGACGTCCAACTGTGGCTACCACCACCATTTCAATTGCCCCGGCTGAATTTTCTTTTAATTCCATGGCTCGCGTGAGCGCCAACTCATCCCATGGATTAATAATCCACTGAACTCCTGAAGCATCAAGGGCTGTTTTTTCACTGTTAAACTTGATTTTAGTAGTTGTATCGGGTACGTTCCCGATCAGTACAAGAATTTTCATATTTTCATTTATTTATTGATTCCAATTGAGAAACAGATGCAAAGATACAAACTTAAGTAAAATTATTTTCTCGAATCTGGTGTAATAATAATCATCTAATCAGTATAATACAGATTAGTCTTTAAATAATTGTGCTACTTTAGTAATTTTCTGCTTATAATGATTTTCTGAATTTCAGAAGTGCCTTCATATATCTGTGTTAGCTTGGCTTCACGCATGAGGCGTTCCACATGGTACTCTTTCACATATCCATAACCGCCGTGAATCTGCACCGCTTCTGTAGTAACTTCCATGGCTATGTCAGCAGCGTATTGTTTAGCCATCGCACTTGCCACTCCAAAGGGTTGATTCTGATCTTTCAACCAGGCAGCTTTCAGGCAGAGATTCCGTGCATTTTCTATTTTTACAGCCATATCAGCCAATTTAAATGCTATTGCCTGATGATTACCGATCGTAGTTCCAAAAGTTTTTCTTTCCTTCGCATAGGAAGTAGCTCTTTCAAATGCGCCTGAAGCAATACCAAGCGCTTGCGCTGCGATTCCAATTCGGCCTGCTTCGAGCACTTTCATGGCAAAAGTAAAACCAAAACCATCCTCTCTAATCCTGTTTTCTTTTGGGACTTTTACATCCGTAAACATTACCGAATGGGTATCGCTGCTGCGCATTCCCATTTTATCTTCATGAGGTCCCAGACTGATTCCCGGACTGTCTTTATCTACGATCAGCACATTGATTCCTTTGTGTTTTTTTTCAGGATGTGTTTGAGCAATGAGAATATAGGTTGATGCAGAATTGGCATTGGTAATCCAGTTTTTTGTCCCATTCACCAGATAGTAATCGCCTTTGTCTTCTGCTGTAGTGCGCTGACTTGTTGCATCCGAACCAGCCTCAGGTTCAGATAGTAGAAAAGCCCCGATTTTCTGTCCTCTTGCAAGGGGTTTAAGATATTTCTCTTTTTGCTTTTCCGAACCGTACTTTTCTAGGCCAAAACATACCAAAGAGTTATTCACCGAAACAATTACACTTGTTCCGGCATCTATTTTGCTAAGTTCTTCCATTGCAAGCACATATGAAACGGTATCCATTCCTCCTCCATCATAATCAGGGCTAACCATCATTCCCATTAAACCGAGCTCAGAAAGTGCTTTCACGTGCTGTGCCGGAAAAGTAGATGTAGCATCACGCTCTAAAACATCTTTTATGAGTTCTCTTTGGGCATAATCACGAGCGGCCTGTTGAATCATTATTTGTTCTTCAGAAAAATTAAAATTCATCGCGTTTTTTGGGTTTTAATTCCAATTTAAATAGTACAAAATTTATTTCAACAAATGTAACGAATACAATTTATTGAGATCCATCAATAAATTGGGAAGTTGAGATTTTTTTTCTTGCTTCTTCAAGTTCTTTCAATAGGTTGGTTATAATCTCAGATACAGGCATAATACTATGAATGATGGATGAAACTTGTCCTATTTCCAATTCTCCTTCATCCAAATCACCCTCAAACATTCCTTTTTTTGCACGTCCTTTTCCTAACAACTCTTTCAGTTTATCCACTGAAGCAGCTCTTAATTCCGCTTCTTTCACCTGCTCATAAAACCTGTTTTTGAGCAGCCTGACAGGGACAACTTTTTTTAACATCAGCGCAGTTGCTCCATCACCTGCCTCAACAATCATTTGTTTGAAGGAAGGATGAGCAGATGACTCTTCACTGGCAGCAAATCGCGAACCTATTTGTACACCATCGGCCCCGAGGACAAGAGCGGCAAGCATTTGATGGCCGGTTGCAATGCCACCGGCTGCAATTAAAGGTATATCAACAGTTTCGCGTATCATCGGAATCAATGCCATGGTAGTGGTTTCTTCTATTCCATTGTGTCCTCCTGCTTCAAAACCTTCTGCAACAATTGCATCTACTCCTTCTTCTGCAGCTTTTAGGGCAAACTTTCGGTTGGCAATTACATGCACTACTTTTATTCCCTGTTTTTTAAGCAGGGAAGTATATTTTGCCGGATTGCCTGCTGACGTGAAAACAATTGGGACTTTTTCACTGATGATAATGTCCATCAATTCATCTGTTTGGGGATAAAGCAAAGGAACATTAACACCAAAAGGATGTACTGTTGCAGCTTTACACTTCCTGATATGTTCCCTGAGAACGACCGGGTACATTGAACCAGCACCTATGAGTCCAAGGCCTCCTGCATTGCTTACCGCTGCTGCCAGCCGCCAGCTGCTGCACCATATCATGCCAGCCTGTATGATAGGATATTTTATTCCAAATAGAGAAATTACTGGATTTATTGTATTCATCTGAGATTCAAAGAAGATAGGTGAAAATTTTAGATTTAAGAAGTAAAATCAATACTTCTTAAATCTAAAATTGATCTGTTAACCCTTAAAATTTGGATTTGGTAATGGTGTCTGAATATGTCCATCAGAAGTAGTATAGCCATACATGCGGTCAAAAAGGATTTTATACTTCTTTTTAACAATATTACGTCTAAGCTTAAGCGTAGGGGAAAGTTCTCCCGATTCAGGAGTCCATTCAGTGCAGGTGAGTTCGAATTTCTTAATTTGTTCGTGAGGACTAAGACCTGCATTGATTTGATCAACTTCTTGCTGGAAACGTTCAATGACTTTAGGATGCTTTATGAGTTCTTTCGTATCGCGGTATTTTACGTGATGAAGAAAAGACCATCCATTAAGGAAATGAAAAGATGGACAGATAATAGCGGCTGTAAATTTCTCATCAGCTCCAACAACCATCAACTGTTCAATAAACTGCGACTCTTTAAATTTGTTTTCAATCACCTGAGGAGCTACGTATTTACCAGTAGAAAGTTTGAAAATCTCTTTTTTCCGGTCTGTTATTTTGAGAATATTTAAATCTTGCAATTCGCCAATATCACCTGTATGGAACCATCCTTCGCTGTCGATTACTTCAGCGGTTTTTTCCGGATCTTTATAATAGCCCATCATCAGACTCGGTCCTTTCATCAGTATTTCTCCGTCTTCAGCTATTTTCACCTGCACGTTATCAAGTACGGGGCCTACGGTACCAAAGCGCATATAGGGATATTTTGACTGATTTACTGCAATTACAGGTGAAGTCTCTGTAAGACCATACCCTTCCTGAATTGTGAGACCAGCACAACAAAACACACGTGCCAGACGAGGTTGCAGGGCCGCACCTCCGGAAATAATCACTTTAATATTGCCGCCTAATGCAACTTGCCACTTGCTGTATATCAATTTATTGGCAATTTTGCGTTTGCTCTCATAAACCGAGCCATTGGCACCGTTGAGTTCGTATCGAAGGCCGATATTTACTGCCCAGAAGAACAATGTTTTTTTAATGCCGGTAAGTTCTTTTCCTTTCAACAAAAGTTTGTCATATAGCTTCTCAATAACACGTGGAACGGCACTAAAACCATCCGGATTGACTTCCCGAAGGTTTTCTCCGATGGTTTCAATACTTTCTGCATAATATATTGAAACGCCCTGATGCTGAAGCAAGTAGTTAACCATTCTTTCGAAAACATGACAAAGAGGGAGGAAGCTTAGAAAGCGTCCGGTATGATCAACAGGTAAAAGATGAAAGCTTGCTTTTACATTGGACAGGAAATTCTTGTGGCTTAGCATGACTCCTTTGGAGCGTCCGGTTGTTCCTGAAGTATATATGATTGAAACCAAATCCTCGCCTTTAATGTCATCGCTAATCTTCTTTAGAAGCTCAGGTTGAACATTTTTTTCTCCCAACTTTAAAATTTCGTTCCAGTTTGATGCTCCTTCAACCTGATCGATGGTGTATACTTTCTCAATATTAGAAGTAATTTTGGCTAGAGGAAGGATTATTTCATAGAGAAGCTGAGAGGAAACAATTACAAATTTTGCATCAGAGTGCGAAAGGATATGCAAATATTCTTCCTCACTATTGTTAGCATAAACCGGTACATGCACCGCGCCTACCTGACTCATCCCCATATCAATAAAGTTCCATTCAGGCCGGTTGTTGGAAACAGTAAAAATTTTATCACCTTTTTTTACTCCCAAAGCCAAAAGACCATAACTGAAATTATTCACTATTTTACGGTACTCGGTAGTGGAAAACTTTTCCCAATGGCCATTGCGTTTTATGGCCAGCGCATCGTCTTTTGGATAGTTTGCCAGCATTTTACTGACAATGTCGAAAGTTCTGAGGATTTCCATGTTAGTTTATTTAATGATTAGTACTATGTATTTTTTGATTTGAAAGTCCAGGTAAACCAAAATCTTGCAACTACATTGCCGGTTTCATCTATGCCAATAGATGTGCTTTCAACCGTTTGGCCTTCATTGTTCAAGACGCTCTGAAACACGGCTTCATTGATTTTTTGACCATCATTACAAAGAAAGAAAATACGTGTTTTTGCCTTTTTTATATATTCGGCCCGCATCGAAAGTACCAGCATTGAAACCGGTACTTCAGTACGGCCAATTGCCGACATTGCAAGTAATCCTGAAGACAATTCAGCCGCCATACTCAACGGCGCAAAATAGATCGATCTAAAAGGGTTTTTAGTAAAATAGTTGAAAGGAACCGAAACTTTAGTTCCCTCCTCATCCATTTGATCAATCCGTAATCCGGCCATAAATGCTAAAGGCAATTTAGAAAGTAAATACAACCGTAATTTAACCCGGCTTTTGACAAGCTGGTCAACAGAAGTAGATTTTTTTTTCAAACTGCCTTGTTTCATTCTGAAATTAGCATGAATTATTTCAAAGTTAAATTACAAACCTTCCGACTTTAGCAGTCGTCAAAAAACATAAATCTTTCTTTTATTATATAATCACAAGCACAAAATTCATGGATCAGATCCTTATGCCGTTGACATATAAAAATTAATTAAAGCACTGATATATTTGCGTTTACAATTTAATCCCGCGTAAAAATAAGTTAAAATTTCGAATATGTAAACTTTTATATATGTTTTTTAGCAGATGCCCTAAGCTCCTTTGTAAAATGGTTATATTATTCATGTTGAAAGAGAGCCTTTGCATGTGGTTAAATTAGAAAATGTATTTTCCCTGAGAAATAACTTCCGCAGCAATGCGACGGCGTGCAGCAATGACATTAACATTTTCCGTTTTTGTAAAACGCTTCATTCCCATAAGCATTGCTTGCTTTTCATCGGCCTGTGCGAATGCATTTACAGCATCAATACCACATTTATTGATGATTGACGCAACATCGGAGAAGTAAACATCAGCAACATCCTTGAGCAGAAGCAGTTTTTCTTGAGAAGCAGAATTTTTCTGTTTTTCAATCCGCAAAAGGATTGATTCGGCGGCATAGGTAAAGGTAATCATTTCTGCAAGATTCAGCAGTATTTCCTGTTCGTCAGCAAATTTTTCCATGAAATTCTGAACAGCAGCTCCGGCAACCATCAGGATAGATTTTTTGAAGTTGGTGATTGACTTTTTTTTTCCTTCAAAATAGTCGGTGTTTGTTGAACCAAAATCCGGAATTCCCATTAGCTCTTTTGCAACAGCCATTGCCGGAGTCATCAGATCTATTTCGCCTTTCATGGCTCTTTTGAGCAGTTCACCAACGATCACCATACGATTGATTTCATTTGTGCCTTCAAAAATGCGATTGATACGGGAATCACGATAGGCACGCTCAACAGGTGTTTCTGCAGAATATCCCATTCCACCATAAATTTGTACTCCTTCGTCAACAATATAATCGAGTACTTCTGAGCCATAAACTTTGGCGATAGAAGCTTCAATGGCATATTGTCTCATTGCTTCAACAGAAGCTGAACCTTTGTCCATGCCACTTTGCACATAGGACTGGCTTGTATCGTCAATATTCTGACTTGCTCTGTATGTGAGTGACTCTGATGCGTAGTTCCGGATTACCATCTCAGCGAGCTTATGTTGAATGGCACCGAAATTTGAAATGGTCTGTCCGAATTGTTTACGTTCATTGGCATAGGCAGTTGCATGAGCAATAACCGCTTTTCCAGCTCCAACAGTAGCGCCTGACAGTTTAATCCGTCCCAGATTGAGGATGTTGAGGGCAATCTTAAAACCACCATTGCGTTCACCCAGTAGGTTTTCGGCAGGGACTTTAACATCTTCAAAATAAATTTGTACCGTTGAAGATCCTTTAATTCCCATTTTTTCTTCATCTGGCCCTATTGTTAATCCCGGACTATTTGTTTCTACGATGAAAGCACTCAGGTTTTTATCATCGTCAATTTTTGCAAAAACTATAAGCAGATCGGCAACACCACCATTGGTAATCCATATTTTCACGCCAGTCAGACTGTAAAAGCTGCCGTCAGGGCTAAGCAATGCTTTCGATTTACCGGAATTGGCATCCGAGCCTGCATCAGCTTCGGTAAGGCAATAAGCACCAATGAATTCGCCAGAAGCAAGTTTTGGGATGTACTTCTTTTTCTGTGACTCTGTTCCATAGTAGAGAATAGGAAGTGTTCCAATGCCTGTGTGTGCTGCAAAGGCTACAGCAAAACTAAAGCCTTTTCCCATTTCTTCGGTGGTGAGCATTGAAGTAACGAAGTTTTGCCCAAATCCTTCATATTCCTCAGGGATGGAGATTCCCAGCAACCCTAGTTGGCCAGCTTCTCTGATCATTTTTGCAAGTAAAACCCGATCATGTTTTTCAAGTTGGTCTATCTGCGGCAGGACTTGCGTTTCTGTGAACTCACGACAGCTTTGAGCCATCATGCGTTGCTCCTCGTTGAACTCTTCCGGTATAAAAACATCCTCAGCAAGGGTTTCTTTCACGAGGAATTCACCTCCTTTTAACATTTGTTTTTCTGACATCTTTTTAGTGTTTTATGTTTTTAATTGCTATTCTGGGTTTACTCACCATGATGGACGACACCCAGTGTATATTTTAATTTATTTTCTTTCAGTTTCTTGTCTCGTAAGTTAGCAATGGTTTAAATTCCAGCAATCGGACTTCTATAATCTTTCAAATATTCCTGCTCCACCCTGACCAGTACCAATACACATGGTGACCATGCCGTATTTTTGCTTTCTTCTTTTAAGCTCATTAAGAATCTGAACCGTTAATTTAGCACCTGTTGCCCCAAGCGGATGACCTAAAGCAATCGCGCCACCGTTTACATTTACCCGTTCGGGATCAAGATTTAGTTCCCGAATTACTGCAATACTTTGTGTTGCAAATGCCTCATTCAGTTCAATAAGATCAATATTCTTTAAATCCATTCCACTGTGCTTTAATACTTTTGGTATAGCAGCAATTGGTCCAACGCCCATTTTATAAGGCTCTACACCTGCCACCTGATAGTCAACAAGACGGGCAATGGGCTGAAGATTATATTTTTTCAGTATTTTTTCGGAAACGACTAACACAAATGCAGCTCCATCCGACATTTGTGAAGAGTTACCGGCAGTAGAAGTTCCTCCCGCAGCAAAAGCGGGTTTTAACCTGGATAGTGCTTCAAAGGTTGTGTCTTTTCGAGGGCCTTCATCAGTATCAAAAGTATATTCACGGCTTTTCATTTTGTCGTTTTCAAAGAAGTTTTCATGAACCACTATAGGAACGATTTCATCTTTGAATTTTCCTTCATCTTGCGCTTTAATCGCTTTATTATGAGATTCTACAGAAAACAGATCCTGTTCTTCCCGACTCACATTGTATTCTTTGGCTACCATTTCGGAGGTAAGTCCCATGCCAAGAAACCAATTGGGGTGATGAATGGCTGCATTTGGATTCGGAACCTGACGCCATCCCCCCATATTGATCATTGACATTGATTCGGAGCCTCCTGCAATGATAATATCAGCTATCCCGGCAGTTATTTTTGCTGAAGCAATGGCGATGGATTCCAATCCTGAAGCACAATAGCGGTTTATAGTTGACCCAGGGACTTCTATCGTGTCGAGTGACATTAGCGATAAAAGCCGACCCATATTGAATCCTGATTCCGCTTCAGGAAATGCGTTTCCAACTACCAGATCGTCAATCAAACTGGTTTCAATCATTGGGAAATCACTCATCAGTTTTTTGATTACAGTGACAGCGATGTCATCGGGTCTTACAAAGCGCAGGCTTCCACGGGGAGCCTTACCAATAGCAGAACGATAACCTCCTACGATATATGCATTCATAATTCTATTTTTTTCATTGATTTGATAATTCGTTTAATTGCGGAGTATTTTTCCTGAAACAATCAGACTCTGTATTCTTTCGAGCGTTTTGCGTTGCATACATAATTCCAGAAATGCCTTCCTTTCTAAATTGAGCAGATATTGCTCTGAAACTTCAGTAAGGGCCATTGACATATCTCCTCCAGCAAGTACAAAACCAAGTTTCTCAGCAATAAGTTTGTCATGTTCACTCATATAATTGGCTGTTGTGAACCCATCAGCTCCAACATGTACCAGTCCAATGGCCTCCTTTCCCAGAACTTTGATGTCTTTTCGCGGAACAGGTTTGGAATAACCTTTTTCAACCATGTTAAGAGCCGTCTTTTTGGCATAAGATAACTGATGTGCCCGACTCACTATTACTTCATCAATACCTGATCGGAGATAACCCAGATCGAAAGCTTCATAGGCTGAAGTGGATACTTTGGCTTGTCCGATGCTAAGGTAGCGTTGCAGAAATGCGTTCGTTCGTACGTCACCGTCTTTTAATTCATCGGATAGACGAAGGGCAAACTCTTTTACCCCTCCGCCACCAGGAATGAGGCCAACTCCGAATTCTACTAAACCCATATAAGTCTCTGCATGGGCAATCACCTTGTCGCTGTGAAGACAAACTTCGCAACCGCCACCAAGTGTCATTCCATGGGGTGCAGAGATAACGGGAATGGATGAATACCTAAGCCGCATGGTGGTTTTTTGAAACCACTGCACTGCCATATCCAACTCCTCATATTCCTGCTCAACTGCGAACATATAAATCATCCCAACGTTAGCACCAGCCGAAAAATGTTCACCCTCATTTGAGATAATCAAAGCCAGATAATCAGCTTCAGCCATATCGAGCGCTTTGTTGAGTCCTTCGAGTACTCCAGCGCCAATGGTATTCATTTTTGTATGAAACTCAATGTTCAATACGCCATCACCCAAATCGAAGATGCTGGTATCATTATTTTGCCAAAGTATTTTTTCTGCACGCAGCACTTCCAGCGAAAGAGTTGCTTCCTGACCTGGAATGGCTGTGTATGATTTGCTGTCAATATCGTAAAAATACTTAATGCCATTTTCAAGCTTATAAAAGGAAGTGATTTCTGCTTCAAGCATATCATACACCCATTTGGAAGGAGGTTTTCCGGCTTCTTCCATGGCTTTAACAGTACCTTCAACTCCAACGGTGTCCCATGTCTGGAAGGGACCTAATTTCCAGCCAAATCCGGCATTCATGGCATCGTCAACCTTATATAGAGCATCTGTTATTTCTGGAATCCGATTGGAAACAAACTGAAACAAACTGTAGAAAGAACTTCTGTAAAATGTCCCAGCTTTTCCTTTGTCTTCAATTAAAATGGGCATCCGTTTGGCAAGGTTGTCAATCCCTTTGGTTTTTTCAAAGACTGAAAATTTCGGTTTAGGCTCTTCTTTATAAGTTAAGGAGCTGAAATCAAGCGAGAGAAATTTCTTTTCACCGTTTTCAACAACTTTTTTAAAAAACCCCTGTTTTGTTTTTTCTCCCAACCATTTATTATCCAGCATTTTCTGTAAATATTCCGGGATTCGGAAAGTGTTGGTTGCTTCATCATTTGTTGATTCCTGTATGTTACGGGCAACATGTACCAATGTATCGAGTCCAACAATATCTGCAGTGCGGAAAGTTGCTGATTTGGCCCGACCGATAACCTTACCTGTGAGTTTGTCAATCTCCGCAATGGTTAAGCCTGATTCAATAACATTGTTAAAGAGCTCCATGATTGAAAAGGTTCCAACTCTGTTTGCAATAAATGCTGGCGTATCTTTTGCCAGAACAGCCTTTTTTCCAAGAAAACGGCTTGCATAATCAGAAAGAAAGGCAATTACTTCCGATGATGTATGGATTGTTGGAATAATTTCAAAGAGTTGTAAATATCTGGGAGGATTGAAGAAATGCGTTCCACAGAAGTGTTTTTTGAAGTCCTCACTTCGCCCTTCTGTCATCTTTTCAATAGAAATGCCAGAAGTATTCGAGGTTACAAGTGTTCCTGGTTTTCTGAGCTTATCTACTTTTTCAAAAACTTGCTGTTTGATATCCAATCGTTCCACCACCACTTCTATCACCCAGTCGCAGTCCTTTATCTGAGGTAAATTGTCATCAAAATTGCCGGTTTCGATCTGATTTGCAAATGATTGTTTGTAGATTGGCGATGGACTCGATTTAAGGGAAGCAGTGAGCGCGCTGTTAACAATTCTGTTTCTAACCTTTTTATCGTTCAGACTCAACCCTTTGGATATTTCTTCTTCGGTTAGTTCCCGTGGTATTATGTCGATCAGCAATACCTGAAGGCCAATGTTGGCAAAATGACAGGCAATGCCAGAGCCCATCACTCCTGAGCCAAGCACTGCTACTTTTTTGATCCTTCGTGTCATATTTTTGGATTTTATTTATTAAGGTTTTTAATATTTATGTTTTTTTAAAAGATAGTTTCGTGTTATTGAATACTTACATTGGTGTATTTTAACTATTTCGTAATCAAATAATATCAGGATAAATCGTCATCACATTCCTGATCGGTAATCTTACTTATTTCGAGACAGGCTTCTTTTTTAATTACTTTACAGGCTTTTGTAAATATCTTTATCTCTTCTTCGGTAAGTAGGGGAGTTAATTTATTATGGAAATCAAGTACAACCTGACGTGCTTTTTTACGCAGCTGATTTCCTTCTTCAGTCAGATGAATGTACACAACACGTCGGTCCTTTTTATCTTTAACCCGATAAATCAATCCATTATCTTCCATTGTTTTGAGAAGTCGCGACAAGCTTGTTATCCCCATCCCCATCATGGGTGCAATACGCGTGGCTGCAACTCCTTCTTTTGGAACATTGATGAGCACGTATCCTACTCCCTGAGTAGTTCCAATATCTGCAGCGAGTAAATTATACATCCTACGCATGGCAAAAAGAGTGCCTCTGATGTGATAGTCAATCGTTTCCTGTATTTTCATGCGAAAAATATGTTATGCGTGCATTGCAAATATAATGTAAAAGATTACTTTTACGCAATCGTTTTCTGTGAAAAAATAACAATGTTTATTTTTCACAATCAAAAAAAATAGGGAAAACAGCGTGTTTATTGAGGGTGAGAGAAGAAAAGAAAAATGAATGAAATAGGTGTGAAATAGATTGTTGCGGTTATTGACAGAAATATGTACTTCATAAATTAAAAAAATGGCAAAAATGACCTTAACAGAAATGCTTGGAATCGAATATCCGGTTCTTGTAGCGCCCATGTTTTTAATTTCGAACAGTGCAATGGTTATTGCTGCGCTCGAGTCGGGCGCGACAGCTGCGATACCAGCCTTAAATTACAGGACAGATGAAGCTTTGCGGAAAGCTTTTCATGAAATCAGGAGTAAAAGTAAAAAGGCGTTTGGGTTCAATTTGATAGTAAATAAATCGAATCCGAAATACAAAAAACAATTGAATACGCTTTGTGATCTTAGGGTAGATTATATTATTACATCACTTGGAAGTCCAGCAGAGGTTATCAAAAATTGTAAACCCCTTGGAATCAAGGTTTTTTGTGATGTTGTAAACCTTGCTTATGCCCAAAAGGTTGAAGCAATGGGAGCAGATGCTTTAATTGCAGTGAACAATCAGGCTGGCGGCCATTGTGGGCCGCAGTCAAAGGAAAAGCTCATACCTGAACTTGTTCAACATTGTAAAATTCCGGTCATTTCAGCTGGAGGAGTCGGTACTTCTGGTCACATCATTGAAGCAATCAACTTAGGTGCGGCAGGGGTATCCGTAGGAACGATTTTCATTGCATCAGTGGAAGCGTCGGTTTCGGAGGATTATAAACAAGCGCTAGTACATTACCAGGCAAGCGATATCGTGTTGAGCAGCAAGTTATCAGGCAGTCTGCTTACGGTTATCAACACACCATATGTACAACAAATAGGCACTCAACCAGGTTTAATTGAACGAATGATAAAAAGACATAAATGGCTGAAGAAGTATCTTAAGTTGATTATTTTTGTCAGAGGGATGAAAAAAATAGAGAAAGCTGCATTTTCTGCAACCTATCAAACAGTGTGGTGTGCAGGTCCATCCATAGAATATGTTAAATCAATACGACCAATGAATGAAATATTGCATGAGCTGGTAGCTGGTCTGCGAAATGATTGAGCAAAGCATAACTTATGCTGTTTCTTCATATTTTTTTATATCCTGACCCCAAAATCCACTTCCTTTCTTCACTGTTATATCACTTAACACTTTTATCTCCTGACTTCGACACGCGTCACCCGGTGAATTATTAATTACCTTTAAATTAGCGTGTTATAAACTTCATTTTGTCTATTTGGGTGACGCAGGCAAAAA
>PHDU01000166.1 GCA_002842755.1 Bacteroidetes bacterium HGW-Bacteroidetes-1
ATAAATTACCTTATAAATAACAATTGTTCTTCAATACTTATCAATTTTTTATTATTGTATATTGATGCTTGTGGAATGGGTTTTTAGACAGTCTGACGTCTGAGGCTAAAAGCTGGCGGGCATTTCGGAGCACTTCACTGTCAACCTGCGATGAAGTTTATTAGATGCACTGCCCTTCAAATTAACACTTTCCGCCCGCTTGATTTTAGCCTTTGTTGGCGGTATGTGGCTTTCAATCATGCTTTAAGTCGGATAATTTCTTGTTTTATTTCCTCTATGACTTCTTTGTTTTGGATTTCCTTTTTCTCACCAACTTTAGCAGAAAATAAATAAAACACTTTACCACCAAAAACTTCAGTGAATTTTTTATGGGTTTCAGCCTGCAAACCGTATTCCTTAAAAATCTCTGGCAATTGTATTCCGCTATTTACTGGCTTTATTTGAAGTCCAATATACTTTTCTCCAATTTGTATAAAGAAATCAACATTAAATAATCTATCCCACTCGTCAGGTGCTGGCTGAATAGGTATTCCCAATATTTTTTGTAATTGCCCATATATTGTTTGAATTTCCGTCATATATCCGTCAAATGTCCGATCAATTACAAGTTGAATCATATAGTCAATACAATCTTGCTCGGTTAATTCAGCCACTTCTGATTGAATAACTTCTGTTATTTTTACATAAAGTTTTTTGCCTAATTCTTCAATATGTTCTTTAGGTTTCACATTCGTGAAGTAATATTCACGCCATTCTTCCAGTGTTTTAGGAGAACATTTTCTGATTGATTCTGAAGTTGGTCCAACATTTCTTTTAAAGTTCAGTTGGAAGCGATTCATCGCACTATTTAAAATCCATTCTTTAGCCATTGTTTTGTTGTAATAAATTTAAAAATTTGTCCTTGTATTTGAAATTAATATCACTATCTACTTGCACCAAACCATTTTTAATTAAATGAGCATTTATAAAAGTTTTGTTTTCAAGGTATAAGTAGCATAGTAAGTTGTTTTCTTTGTCATGTTTAACATTGTCGTATTTTAAAAACACTCTTTTTCCTTTTGTTTTTTCAATCAAGAATGAAGTTGCCTTACCGTTTACTAATGGGTCTTCTTTGATACCAATAAGTTTAATCATTAAATCGTTATTTAACCTAATAATTTCAGGACTAATGACTTCTTTAACGGTATAAAGCTCTTCACGTTGGGTTGAACTGTTCTTATCTATTTTAGAGCCGAACTGCAATTTCTTTACATCAATTTTCTTGTCTAATGTGTGAGGGTCTTTGAAGATGTAAGGCAATTTTTTGATTTCATTTTCAAAATCAAGAGTAGATTTGTTTTGCGTTACAAACTCATAAGTTGTTCCATCTAAGTCCTTTTGTTGAATATTTAATTTTTCTTTTATGAAAGGTATAAATTCAGGATTGATTTCAAAACCAACAGAATTCCTGTCTAAATTTTTTGATGCTAATGCTGTCGTACCACTACCTAAAAATGGGTCAAGAACTGTTTCTCCGACAAATGAAAACATTTTAATTAGACGGTTTGGTAATTCTTCTGGGAACATTGCAATATGTCCGTTTTGTCTTGCTCCTGCAAAATTCCAATGTCCTGCAAAATTGGTATTCCATTCTTCAGCAGTCATTTTAGAAAGTTCTTTCTGTTCTTTTGTCGGCTTTGGTGCGTCACCAAGTTTTTTAAAAACGAGAATAAATTCATAGTCAAGTTTCAAAATACCGTTTCTCGGATATGGATATGAACCCATTTGAACGCCACCACCAGTTGTGTTTGAAGTCGTAACCTTTTGCCAAATGATAGCTCCCATATAGTCAAAGCCAACATTTTCGCAAAACTTTATGATTTCTTCACGAATAGGAATGACTTTATAACGACCGTAATAAACTGCTCGTGCAAATTGGTCACCAATATTTACACATAACCTGCAACCATTGTGAAGAGTGCGGTAGCACTCTTTCCAAACTAAATTTAAGTTGTTAATGTAATTTTCATAACTGTCGTGGAAGCCTATTTGATTATCGGTTCCGTAGTCCTTAAGTTGCCAGTATGGTGGAGAAGTAATTGCCAAGTGTACCGAATTGTTTGGCAATTCAGCCATTTGTCTGCTGTCTCCGTTTATTATTTTATGATGTGTTTTCATTCCAATTTCAATTTATGCAAAGTTACTCAAATTATCCGACTTTTTTATCCGGTTTTCAATATTTCTGTGGCCTTTCTGCCATTACCGCCAACGGCAGTCCGTCCAAAAACCTCCTATATTTCCCATTTAAGTGCGTTATTATCCCGATAAAATTAGCAAATACTTCCATTGTAAGCAGCGCATTTT
>PHDU01000073.1 GCA_002842755.1 Bacteroidetes bacterium HGW-Bacteroidetes-1
AAAACAAAACCTAAATATTGAACGAAATGATTTCCATGGCGAATGGAACTACAAAATATCACCTAAATTGTAAATGTTATTTATTGACAACTCCTTAGGAATTCCTGCTGTTGTGGATAGAGTTATACAGCAAGCCATTGCACAAATACTATCTCCGATTTATGAACCACTTTTCTCAAACAACAGTTACGGTTTTCGTCCTAAACGTAGCGCCCACGATGCGCTCAAACAATGTCAGGAATACAAAACAGTGGGATATATATAAATATACCGTTGATATGGATTTGGAGAAATACTTTGATACGGTAAGCCACAGCAAACTGATAGAAGTATTATCAAGGACAATCAAGGATGGTCGAGTAATCTCTTTGATTCATAGATATATGAATGCTGGGGTTATAGAGAATGGAAAGTTTGTAGAAACAAAGATAGGAGTGCCACAAGGCGGTCCCCTAAGCCCACTTTTGAGCAATATCATGCTCAATGAGTTGGACAAAGAATTGGAACGCCGTGGTCATAAATTTGTGAGATATGCCGATGATTGTATGATTCTATGCAAAAGTAAACGTGCAGCCCAACGAACCCTTGACCATATTATTCCATTCATTGAAGGTAAACTATATCTGAAAGTGAATAAGGAAAAAACAGTAGTTGCTCATGTAAAAGATGTAAAGTTTTTAGGACACGGTTTCTACATTAATAAGGGAAATGGGTTACTTCGGGTACACCCCAAAAGCATTGCAAAAATGAAAGAGAAGATAAAAGAGCTCACTTCAAGGAGTAATGGTTGGGGAAATAAAAGGCGAAAAGAGGCACTTCGACAGTATATTACTGGTTGGGTGAATTACTTTAAATTAGCAAACAAACATGAAAAGTTTGTTACTCGAAATTGATGGCTGGTATCGTAGGCGACTGCGAATGGTTATATGGAAACAAAGGAAACGGCTTAAAACCCGTTTTCAAAATCTGATGAAGTTAGGAATATCTAAATTTCAAGCGATGATGTTTTCAAATACAAGAAAAGGCTATTGGCGTACTGCCAAAAGCTCAATTCTTCAAACCTCCATAGATGACGAATGGCTACAAATGGCAGGCTACTTATTTTTCTCTCCTTATTATCGTTCTGTTCGTGTGTAAATTAAGAAACCGCCGTATACCGAACGGTACGTACGGTGATGTGAGAGGACAGTGAGCGAAATTATCGCTCACTTCCTACTCGATTTAAGGGTGAATTTTTTTGAGGTTGAGGCTGAGGTTGAGAGACTTACTCAACCTTTGCCTTAGCCTCAACCTTAGGGGGAGGGGGAGTTTCTTCCATCTCATGTCCAAGGGTAGTGATGAGTTCTTTGAGTGCTTCTATTGACCAGGCTTGGTCGATAGAAAAGTTGCCTATACGGGTGCGGCGAAGGGCCGTGAGGCAGGCGCCGTTGTTGAGGCTTTTGCCATAATCGTGGACAAGACTGCGTATGTATGTTCCTTTGGTGCAGTGGACAAGGAATTCTATTTCGGGAAGCCGGACTGAGGTGAATTGGAAATCTTTGATGTCAACCATGCGTGGTTCCATCTTAACGTCCTGGTTTTTCCGGGCGTAGTTGAAAGCTCTTTTGCCATCGATTTTCACGGCAGAGAAAATGGGGGGAAGCTGTGCTATTGTGCCGATGAATGATAGTCGGGCTTTATCGAGGAGCACAGGGGTGAGAAGGTCGACAGGGAATGTTGCATCGGCTTCGGTTTCAAGGTCGTAGGAAGGGGTGGTCAAGCCAAGCGTAAGCGTCCCTGTGTAGGTTTTATCCTGATCCTGAAAGGTTTGTATTTGCTTGGTCATAAGACCTGTGCAGACAATGAGCAATCCGCTTGCAAGGGGGTCGAGTGTGCCGGCATGACCCACCTTGATCTTCGGAATTTTAAGGTTTCTTTTGATGAGGATACGCAGGTGGTTCACCACATCAAAGGAAGTCCAGCCCTTTGGTTTGTCGATGAGAAGCACTTCTCCTTTTTTGAAGTCGAAAGGCATCAAACAACACTTAATTCGTATCCCATTGCCAGCATACCAAGAATAATAATCCCTACAATGATTCTATAATAGCCAAAATACTTAAATCCATAACGTGTGAGGATGCCAATAAAGCTTTTGATGGCCAGCATTGCCACAAAAAAAGCAACAACGTTTCCGATGAGAAGCGTACTGATGTGCTCTGCTTCAATGCTCTGGTAGTTTTGCAGCAGCTTATATCCGGCAGCGGCAAACATGGTAGGGACGGCCAGGAAGAATGAAAACTCTGCTGCAGTTTTGCGGTCGAGCTTTTGTGTCATCCCTCCAATAATGGTTGCGGCAGATCGTGAGACACCGGGAATCATAGCGATGCACTGATAAAGTCCTATTTTGAATGCTGAAGGATAGCTGATCGGCTGATCGGGCTTGGCATTTTTGAACCATCGGTCCACAAAAACAAGAACGACTCCTCCTAGAACCAACATGACTGCTACCACAACTACGTTTTCGAGTAAGCTATCGATGAAGTCGCTGGCCAAGAACCCTATCACTGCGGCAGGGATGAAGGCAATAAAGAGCTTGTAATAAAAATCCAGACTTTGAAAAAATCGCTTCCAATACAATACGATCACCGAAAGGATAGCCCCAAACTGTATGTTCACAGTGAATGCCTTCACAAAATCGGTGATTTCCATGCCCAGCAACTCCTGGGTGATGATCATGTGCCCTGTAGACGAAACAGGGAGAAATTCGGTCAGTCCTTCAACAATTGCAATTACAATGATTTCGAAAAGACTCATGATCAATGCTTAGGCTTCTTCATGATGGCGTATACTTCGATCACATAACCGGCTAAAACCAGCATAGGAGCGAGTGTCCAACGACGGAAGCTGAATATTTTATCACTAAAGACATCAGGATTATCAGAGCCACCACCTGCCATGAGCAGGAAGCCTATCACAATAAAAGCGAGACCTATCAAAACCCATTTATAGTTTTCACGGGCAAAGGCGAACTGCTCCGATTTTACCGGCTCGTTGATCTGAGGTTTTGGGGAAGGGTTTCTTGTAGCCATGTAAATATATTTTATGCAAAAATAATTGTTTTTCTGAGAAAAGACCTTCGCTATTTAAACGAACAATTTATCTGTTCTGGTTTTTAAATATTTACCCATTGCAAAAAAAGTTGAAAGTCCCGTGAGAACCATGCCTAACACAAGCACTGCGCCATAAAGCATAAGAATCGTGTTGTAATCCTGCAGCTGCATGAGTTCGGGAATATTCTCAAGGCTCAGATAAAGGACTCCCGACAATAACAGGAGCGCAACAATAGCTCCTATCATTCCCTGAATGATACTTTTGATCACAAAAGGCTTTCGGATAAATCCTTCTGTTGCGCCCACCAACTGCATGCTGCGGATTAAAAATCGCCTTGCATAAATGGATAACCGGATGGTGTTGTTGATTAGGGCTATTGATATTATTAATAGTAAGATACTGAAAAAGAATAAGATTATTCCAATGCGTTTGATGTTTTGATTGATCAGGTGGACGAGAGATTTTTGGTAATAAACTTCTTTGACATCTTTGTTTTCGAGCAGGCGTTTTTCAACCCTGTCGAGACTGTCGTTGTTGGCCCAGGAGGCTTTAAACTTTACTTCGATAGAAGGCAGCAAAGGGTTTTCGTCTTTTCCAAGCCATTGAATGAAGTCCTCACCCAAATCAGCAGCAAGTCGTTTTGTTGCTTCCTCTTTTGTGATGTATTGGGTTGACTTCACATGGGGATTGACATCGAGCGATTTCCGGAGTTGAATGATGTTGGCTTCTTTTACGCCCTCTTTCATTATAATTTCGAAGCCGATATTTTCTTTGATGAGTTCGGAAAGTTTCCCGGCATTGAGAACAACGAGACCAAAAAGCCCCAGGACAAAGAGCACAAGAGATGTACTCACTATTGAAGTGATGTATGATCCGGTGAGGCGACGACGGGTGTATTTTTCTTCTTTGTAACTCATGGCTGTAAATCGAGATGCGAAGGTAGTGAAAAGTTGGAAAGAAAAAAATGAGGATGAGGGCTTTCTGGATATTGATGCCTAAATAGCGTCGACCGTTTTGTGTGAAGTTTAACGATGATTTTTACTTTTATATTCCATCGTTAATTGATATTGTAAAACTACAAATCAATAAGTTACACACAATTTACCATTGGAAACAGCAACGGATGTATTGTCTTTTGAAAAAAGCTTTCCATTCATTGACATTTCAAGGGTATAAGCCTTAATGCCATCACCAAAATCCTTTTCTATTACATTTGATAATGTAACTTCAAAGTTATCAGCATTATAAATAACTAAACTTTTATTGATTCCCTCCGGTGAAATTTCAGAAATATGAAGTTGTATATTTTTTGCTTTGTTAATGCCTTCATTAGGAATGCCATCAATGCTAAGTTTCAGCGAAAGCCATTCCTGTGCCGCGGTTTTTGATGGTCCTTCCACTCTGATGAAGGTTACATTTACGCTGTCGTTATAATAAACGATTGGCTTTTCCAGTAGAAGAAAATTTTCTGAATCCATTGTAAATTCTTTCCCGTTGATGGTCAATGTAAAATCAACCTGTTTTGGCCTTAACATTTCTGCAAGTGGGGATGCATCATTGCGTATTTCTTCCAATGAGGTGGTTTGCTGATTTGAATTGTTTTCTTCTTTGTTAAAAGAATTGCACCCCGCAAGGATGAGCCCGATGATAATAAAAGGAATGATTTTAAACATGATGGTTTTAAATGAGATTAGTAAAATTTATAAGTAATTCTTTTTCAGGTTGATAAAGGATATCGTTATAATATAATTTCTGATAGCAAATGTATTCAGAATTTATTTGATAGGATGCTTTCAGATTTCTTTCTGCTTTCTTTTTTGATGGCAGGCTGTGTGCACGTAAAGTTGAACAGTAGAACAAAACACTTTTCTTCTTGAATGTACGTTATTGCAGAAATTGTTTTCTGATGTTCAAGCGTCTTTTTTTATTAGCCTTAGTTTTATGTATGCAATTCGTTGCTGTAACAGCGCAGCAGCGTTTTACGGATGTTGATACAAAAGTCAGGGCTTTAAAAGCAAATCAGGTGCGTGATATCGGGAACCTGGCAGAATGGATTTCAGAAAATTTCTCAGGCGAAGAGGAACGGCTTAGGGCTATTTATTCATGGATAGCAAATAATATTCGTTATGATATGTCTTCTGCGCCACCATCAGCAGTTGATGTTTATCAGTCGAAAGTTACTGTTGTAGCATTTTATGATCGCAAAGCAGTATGCGAAGGGTATGCCGGATTGATGGACAGCCTGAGCGGTCTTGTTGGTATTCCCTCTCATCTCGTCAGCGGTTATACCCGAATCAATGGTGAATTGGAAATTACACCCCATGTCTGGGTATCAAGTTATATTGGGGGTAAATGGTGGTTGTCTGATCCCACCTGGGGTTCAGGAGCAGTTTCTGAAAATCGATTTATCCGCGAGTTTGAACCGAAATTTTTTATGGTGCAACCTTCAGCCATGGTCATTTCACATATGCCCTACGATCCTCTATGGCAGTTTCTTTATCTTCCGGTTTCTCATGAGGAATTCATCAAAAATACCGGCAATTCGAAAAACACGAAAAAGTATTTTCAGTTTTCTGACACTTTGGAACTTTTCGTTGCGTGCAGTATTGAAGACCAATACAGACAGGAGTTACGCCGCATAAATAGTCAGGGTTTTCATCACCCTGCTATCGATCAGCGGACAAATTATCTTGAAAAATCGATCGAGATTTTCTCACATAACAACACGATCAGAAGCTTACAGGAAATCACGCAATTGTTCAATAAAGCTGTTGAACGTTACAACGCTTATGTGATACTATTTAACAAACAACAGGATAAGTCCGACAGATCAAAACAGATTGCGTTGCTTAGCGCTTCTTTGTCCCATCTGGAGCTCGCAACTGTAAAAATAAACCAGATTCACTCTATCCCTGAAAAGTTGCAGCCGCAGGCAAAAAGCATCAGGAAGTCTGTTCTGGATCTTCATGAAAAAGTTGAAAACGATATCCGTAAATTGTAATTGTGAATAGCCCACATTTGACAAGGCTTTCTTCTGTTTCAATAAAAAGTCACCCCCTTTTAATGAACTTTTTTCATTTGGAAATCTTTGTTCAGTGTAATAATTGACAGTAAATGAACAACAGGAAGAAGGATTATTATACAATAGAATCCTTAAAATCAATGTGCCAGAAAAGTTTTTAAAGAAGTTTATACCATAGTGAATTATAGATGAATCCACAAGCTGTTATGGTAGAATGCCGAAGGTTAGAAATGTTAGGCCAATTGAGTGAGCAAAAATTGGACTATTACATTTCTCCGATCGGTATTATTTCGTGCCAGAGTAACAGGCTATAATTGTATATTTGTAATCAATTTTTTTTTTCTTTGATCAATGATTCATGGAAAATAAAATCATAAAAACCCGGAAAGCAATCAAAAAGGCTTTTCTGAGTAAACAATCAAAAAGGACTGAAATAGAAGTTTCTTGTGCAATTTATCCTAATTTTCTGACAATTTGAATCCCCCTATCAGAACAGAAAACAAATGAAAAAAATTCCATTATTTCTGATATTCATGTGCATATCATACATGCATGTTTTTACACAAAACAATTATAATGCCTGTGGCCTTCAGTCAGGAATCTGGGACTATGACACAGTTTTCGTTTATTGCGATGTGACCGTTCCTACCGGAGATTTGTTGCAGATTACTGCAGGAACGAAAGTAATCTTTAATGGATATTACTCCATTCATGTTCAAGGGGTTATGAAAGCATTAGGGAGTGTGTCTGACACTATTCTTTTTACCGTTTCCGATACTTCTGGTTTTGCTGATATACATAGCAACAACGGTGGCTGGAACGGCATTCGTTTCGAAGATACCCCTTCTGAAAACGATTCTTCACAATTTAGTTTTTGCCATTTCAGTTTTGGCAAAGCTGTTGGCGATTCATCCAATTGCTATGGAGGAGCGTTCAGGGTGATTCGGTTCAATAAAATTGCGATCCGTAATTCGACCATCGATAACAATTATTCTTTTTACTGGGGAGGTGGCCTTTATGCTTTTAAGTCAAATCTGATCCTTGATCAAGTTAAAGTAAGTGATAATTATTCCGGAAATGATGGAATGATCTATGGTTATGGCGGGGGATTGTGCTTTGTTTCTTCTGATCCCGATCTGCGTTTTATGCGTTTTGAAAGAAATCGTTCAACGGGAATCGGAGGAGGTGCTTCCTTTGAATTTTCAAGTCCTTCAATTCTCAATTGCGTTTTCAAGGATAATTTCAGTGGTTTGGGAGGAGCTCTTGGATTTTTACGTTCTACCTCCAATCGTTTGATCGCAAATTTGTTGATTTCGAACAATGAGGCACTTTTCTTTGGAGGTGGCATTGCCAATGTTTCAGCCCATACAGCCATGACCAATGTGACTATTGTAAACAATTATGCCTCAATGGGAGGAGGTTTTTATTGTAATGAAACATCAAACACCAAATTATACAACAGTATAATTTGGGGTAATACGAGTTATGATTCTATTGGTTCTCAGTTGTGGATTTGGGATGTTTTTTCTGAACCCGGGTTTTATTACAGCGCGGTTCAACATGGTATTGCACTTTTTGGAGGTAGTGCTTTTCATGGTGAGTATCTCAACTGTACCGAAAGTGACCCGCTATTTGCTGATCCCACGGCAGGTAATTTCCGTATTTTACCTGATGGCTCATGTTTCAATAGCGGAACAATGAATCCCGGCTTACTGGAACTTCCGCTTTTCGATCTGGATATGCTGGAGCGCATTCAATGGGGTTTGCCCGATATAGGTGCTTACGAATGCAGCATGCCGGTTTTTGTTAATGCCCATGTGAATGATTTATTTACCGCCAGCATCGATCCAGTTCCTACAACGGCTCAGTCTGTTGTTAGGATTGATTTGGCGCAAGCCACAGATTGCACCATTAAGCTTCTTGATAGGGTAGGGTGTGAAATATTTGAGGAACAAAGCTTATCATTAAATGAAGGACAAAATCAAATGCAGCTTTCCGCTCTTTTTCCGGGTTTTAAGAATAGACCTTCAGGTATTTACTTTGTCAGAATTTGGATTAAAAACCAGCATAGCACTTTGAGGATTGTGCATTAGAATTGAGGTTTTTCAAAGCAATTCCACCAATAAGAGATTTAAAAAAAACTCTGGCAATTACAATTCATTTAATAAGAGTCTATGAACCATACAATTGATGAATCATACTGAGAAGCGATTCTTTTTCAATAGGTTTAATCAGGCAGTATTTTGCTCCTGCAGCTAAAGCTTGTTTAATTTCATCGGGTTGGGAATACGCTGTTTGTGCAATGATTGGCATATCAGGAAACAGAGTGACAATTTGTTTCATCGCATCATAACCATCCATCCCTGGCATTTTGATATCCATCAGCACGAGATCAAAGGCATTCTTTTTTACTTTTTGTATTGCTTCAAAGCCTGTTCTGGCATGGGTTATTTCCCCCACATGGCCTTTTAACAGCGCAAGCAGGTATTCAAAGTTATCCTTTTCATCTTCAACAATCAATACTGAAAGTTCAGGAAGTGCTTTATTAAGGTTTTTGTGGGTCGTAATATCCTTATGTTCAATGAAAACATGGGACGATGTGGGGATATCTAAATAAAATGTAGACCCGATATTTTTCTCTGATTCCAAAAAGATTTTTCCATTCATAAGTTCAGCCAAACCTAATGCAATGCTCAATCCCAGTCCATTGCCCCTGATGGCTTCAATCTGTGGCTCGTCACCTCTGAAAAATCTTTCAAAAATCCTGGGCTGTTCTTCCAATAGTATTCCTATGCCTGTGTCCTTTACATAAAAACGTACTTTTTCATGTGTCTTAGTGTAGCCAATGTTTATACCTCCTGTTTTGGTGTATTTTATTGCGTTGTTGATAAAGCCGGCTATAATTTGCCTGATCTTACCTTTGTCGGCATACAGCTTATGATCTGAAATACTTGTAGCAGCATCCATTTTAAAATCCAGTGATTTTTTCTGGCAAACAAGAAGGAAAGTAATATGAAGATCATTTAAAAGCTCATCCAGATCGAAGAATTCTGGTTCCAAGGGAATTTTCTCTGAATCAAGTCGCGACACAGCCAAAACATCATCAATGATGCGCAGCAACTGATCAGAATTGTTGTTGATTGTATCAACAAAAACACGCTTTTGTTCCTCAGGATAATCGTCAAACAGCAAATCCGAAAATCCTACAATAGCATTCAGTGGAGTTCTTATTTCATGGTTCAGATTGTTAAGAAAAGATGTTTTGAGTCGGTCACTTTCTTCCGCTTTTTCTTTTGCGTTTTTTAACTCCTCCTCCATTCTTTTCCTTGCAGTAATATCTACAATGATTCCGATAAGTCCCCCAATGTTACCGGAGGCATCAGGAAAAGGAGATTTTGTCAGAATCACATTTTTCTTTTCACCGGATGGAAGGGTTATAGTTCTTTCCAGGGATTGAATTTCCTGTAGTCCGTCAAAAATCTGCTGGTCTGATTCCATGTTCCTTTGCGCTATTTCAGGTGCTTCAATATCTGCAAGGGTTTTACCATGGATATCTTGTTTTTCATAGTCGTAGAAATCACGGAAAGCTTTATTGGTTCCAAGAAATACACCTTTTCTGTTCATATAAAAAAGGGGACTTGGAATGGATTCAAGCAGTGTTTCGATAAATTCTGTTTGCTGATGAATTTCAAGTTCTGATACTTTACGATCGGTAATATTGCGCACAATCACCAGAACCTCTTCATCACCACTTTTGACCATGCGGGCATCAAACCAATGTTGCACGCCATTAATTTTTAGATCGTATTCATATTGAATTATTTCTCCTGTTTCCAAAGAGAGCATCACTTTTTCTTTCGTCAGAATTGCCAGATTTGGAGGCAAAACGTCAAAAATACTTTTGCCAATAAACGCTTCTGGTTGAACATAAAGCAAGGTTGATTTTTCAGCAAAGTAGTCGATAAAACGCATTTCTTTATCAAACCTGAAAAATAAATCAGGTATTGCAGAGATAATGGCTTTATTTCGGCTTTCACTTTTTTTCAGTGTTTGTTCGGCAAAAACCTGCTCTGTAATATTTTTCGAGATCGAAAGCACACCCCTTTCACCATCAGGCAATGTTACCAGCGTTTCAATCAGTTCAGCCACCCTGATCTCGTTGTTTTTTGATAAACTTTCGACTCTGCTGTGCAAAACCTTATTTTGAATGATGGATTGAATATTTCTTTTAACGTTCGGTCTGAATTTTTCAGGAACGATTATTTCAATATTCTTTCCAATCAGCTCTTCGGCCTGATAGCCATATTCATCACAAAATGTTTTATTTATTTCAAGAATTTTACCATCGAGGTCTTCCAAAATTACTCCAACCGGACTTGCATTAAACAAAATACGGTATCTTTCTTCACTTATTCGTAGTGTTTTTTCAACTTTTTTACGTTCACTTATATCGTGGGCAATGGCAATGATGGCTTCCTGATTGAAGTAGGTAGTGTTGAAAAGGCTAACCTCTTTGGGAAAGATTTCTCCATTTCTCTTTTGACCCCAGAACTCAAACTGACGTGCCAGGCCATTAAAAGCTGCGTCGATATTTTCTTTTAGTTCATCAAGATTGTTCATGCCTGGAGCCGACAAAAACTCAGGTGTTGAACCAATGAACCTTTCCTTCGGATAGCCGTATAGTTTTAATGCTTCTTCATTTACATCGAGAAAACGTCCTTCACGATCCTGAACATAAGCGGCTCCTTTGATACTGTTGAACAGACTTCTGTAACTTTTGGCACTATTAAGTGCCTGAATGTGTTGTTCAAGCTCGTTACTTCGATCGCGAAAAACCATTACAACACCTGTCATTTCGTTCTTTGAATTAAAGATCGGGGCAGCACTGTCAGCAACTGGTATTTTATCGCCTTGAGCATTGACGAGCAAAAAAGGCTCAAGACTCACGTTCTTTTTTCTTTTTATTACAAGCTCAACGGGATTTTCAACCAATGTATCGGTAAACTCATCAAGAAGTGTAAGCACCGAACCTATTGGTTTGCCGGTAATATCTTCTTCTTTGAAGCCTGTAATTACTTCCGCCGCAGGATTCACCTGCATGATAACGCCATTAATATCAGTCGTAATGACACCATCTCCAATGCTATATAATGTGGTCCTGAAAAGTTTTTCACTTTCAGATAATTGAGCGAAAAGCCTTTGATTTAATTCCTGATCGAGTAAAATTTTCCCGATAATTACAGTAACAACCGGATATACTCCCAGAACTGTGAACCCAATCAAATGCATAGCTTCTGATCTGAATGAGGAGGGCAATGTAAACATTAAAACCATCATGACAATGTGCACAAAAACACCCATCATCAGTAAAGTAATTATTTTAATTTTTTCAAGATTCCGATGTTTACGGTAGTAAAAAAATGCAAGTCCGATTAGTAGTGATGCAAAAACGACAAGAACTCCTGTCAATGTACCCCCACCGCCGATGTAAACCCTGAAGAGCCCAGCCATAAGGGCGCTGATTATCCCGCTCACCGGGCCGAAAAACAGGGCAGATAAGCTGATTATGATAGATCGCCCATCAAAAATTATACCCTCTGTAAGTACAAAAGGATTCAGAATTCCAATAATGGCAGTTGTACCAAATAGCAGCCCCTGGAGTATTTGACCGGCGAAAAGTTTCCTGTTGAAACGCTGATCAATAAAGCCGGAGAGGACGCTAATCGCAACCAAAACGGCAAGATTATAAATGAGATCCAATAATAGCATGGGCAAAGCTATGAAAACAAATGGTTTATAATACCTGAGTCTTCAAAATAATAATCGATTTAGTAGTAAATCGAAACTCTGCTAAAACTCCAGTGCCAGCGCTGCAGCTTGTGAAATAGCACTGGGGTCAATACCCGTAACAATTCCTTTTTTGCTGCAAAAGGCAAGTAAGTCCTGTGTGCTCAGATTTCCAACCATTTCATCGGCAGCAGTTGGACAGCCTCCTTGCCCATTTACAACCGTTTCGTAACTGCGCACGCCTGCTTCCCATGCTGCTTCTAATTTTTCATAACTTTCAGATACTTTGGTGTGCAGATGAATGCCAAAATCAGCTTCAGGAAACGCAGGAATCAGCTGTTTGTAAACATCATAAATGACAGTTGGAGTGGCATTGCCAAGTATATCGGACAGGGGCATGCGTCTGACGCCTAAATCATAGAGTTTGGCAGCACCTTCCATAACGATCTCGGGATTCCATACATCGCCATAAGGATTGCCTAATGCCATAGAAAGATAAACAACCCACTCTATTGGATGATTTTTGGTAGCATGTATCATTTCTCTGATCATGTTGAGCGAGCCACTTTCATCCGTGTTTAAATTCCTTTTTAAAAATGTTGGTGATACCGAAAAAGGATAAGAAAGGCAATTTATTCTTCCCGTTTGTAAGGCCAAATCAACACCGCGTGTGTTCACTACCAACACCATTAGCTCTGGCATTCTCTCCGGTAGTTTTAAACTTTTGATCACTTCGGAACTATCAGCCATTTGAGGTATTAAACGTGGTGAAACAAAACTGCCGCAATCCACGGTATCAAAACCTACATTAAGTAATTCATTCACGTATGAAACTTTCAATGAGGTTGGAATCATTTGCTTGATTCCCTGCATGGCATCTCTTGCAGTTTCGGTTATCCTGATCATGATTAATTACAGTTGAAAAGTGTTAATCGTAGATTCCAGTTTCAAGCGACTTGAAAAAAATGAGGCGTTATTAGGATCGTCCTGACAAGTTTTTAGGGATTCGACCCTGATGGATGGATTCGGAACGAAGTTTACGGCCCACAATGCGCTCTACCATTTTTCCTGTTTCTAAAACTTTATCAATATCCAGATTCGTCTCAATACCCATTTCGTCCATCATTACAACCATGTCTTCTGTACTTACCAATCCAACATCGGTGGTTTCATTGTAGTAATAATCGCCTGTACCTGAAACGGGTACGCCATCCACAAAATTGGCAGGTTGTCCACCAATACCCCCCATTGTAGATTCGTAATTGGTCATTCCGGCTTGCAGTGCTGCCAATACATTGGCTAATCCCCATCCACGTGTAGTGTGAAGATGAACGATGTGCTTTTCAGGGTTTCGAATCTTATCGAGAAGCATCGAGAAGTAACGGTAAACACGGTCGGGTGAAGCCGACCCATCATGATCGGCATGTTCAACATCGGTGGCGCCAATCGACATCCATCTTTCAGTAAAATCAATGGCCTTGCTCATTTCCGTTGGCCCTTCAATAGGGCAGCCCCAAATAGTGCTTACAGTACCATTTACTTTCAGACCGGCATCAAGGGCTTTTGGAATATATTTTTCTGCCATGCGAAAATACTCATCTATGGTAAGTCCGGAATTTTTAAACTGATGTGATTCACTGGTACTAACCATCAGCAAAATACGATCTGGCCCGAATCCCGTTTTGCGCGCTTCAATAGCCCTTTCAATGGCTTTTTCGCGTATGGTGATAGCCGTCAGCTTAACTTCATCCAGTAAATGGGCTACTCTTTTACTTTCTCTGATCTGCCGGAACAAATTATCCGCATCTTTAAATTGAGGCATCCCTTTCGGATTCCCATAGTTGCTTATTTCAATGTACTTAAAACCACACAAAAGTAACTCTTCAGCAAGCCAGAGCTTGGCTTCTGTATGTATAAATTTTTCTTCATGCTGAAAGCCATCGCGCACAGTGATATCGCCGATAACAACTTTTTTGGGGTAGTTCATGTAATTTCGTATTTATGTAAAAGGGATGCTAAAATATGTAAAAATCTACATTTGTTAAAGCTTTTTTATGAATTTTAACAAAAACTACCTGTTTATGAATTGAGTCTTACAATTGAAATAGCTTTTTAAGTATTATTTCTTATCCGAAGGTGCCGATTGAAAATATAGGATATAATGTTACTACAATTTGTGTAGGATGATTTCTTTGATGCAGATAAAAATAATAAGTTTTATGGTTCAATAACTCGTTTCATCCATCTTCACTTTTCCCCAAAATGTACGATACACAAACACGGTATAGGTGAGAACCAATGGTGCGCCAATGGCAGTCATAAGTAACATGATACCTAAAGACTTTTCAGATGAGGCAGCATTATATACCGTGATGCTGTATTCAGGATCAATGGTTGACAAAACCATCACCGGATAGAGTTCGATGGCAACGAGGATGAGCAGAAAACTCATACTGAGCGCTGAAAACAAAAAAGCATAAACATATTTGCTTTTGCTTACCAGACGGGGCACATTAGCAATACTTAAAAAGGCCAACAGAGGTACCACAAACAGAGCGGCATTTTCATGAAGGTTGTCAGAAAGATGTGGAATATAAATAAGGGTATAAAGTGTTACCAAGGCGTAACTTACAATAAAAAATATAATCGACTTTTTGAGCAGGTCATTCACTTTGGTAAAAAGTTTGCCTTCGGTTTTCATTGCAAGATAAATAGCTCCGTGCATCATGAATAAGGCCAGTGTTGTTATACCAACCATGATAGCATAAGGATTTAGGAACTCGAGCCAATGACCCGTGAAATGAAAATCGGGACCTATTGCAATTCCCTGAAGAATATTTCCCATTACAATGCCCAATAGCAGTGCCATCAAAGTACTCGACACACTATAACTAATATCCCAGGTGTTGCGCCACCATTTCATTTTTTCCTTGCTTCTGAATTCAATGGAAACGGCTCGAAAAATCAAGGCAAAAAGAAAAAGCATAAAGGGAATATACATGGCCGAGAATATTGATGCATAAAGAACTGGAAAACCTGCAAAAAGTGCTCCGCCTCCAATGACCAGCCAAACTTCGTTGCCATCCCAAACTGGGCCAACGGCATTGATAGCGATCCTTCGACTCTCTTCATTCTTCAAAAATAAATGCCATGCTCCTGCACCAAGATCAAATCCATCTAAAATGGCATAGCCCGAAAAGAGTGCGCCAACCACTAAAAACCAGAGTGTTGGATAGTCAATTCCTAAAAATGTAGTCATCGTTTCTTGCATTTAATGGATATTTACGTTGTCGGGTTCCAGAACTTTCATGATATCTTCCTGTACGGGACGATTATCAGAATTACTTTCGTCATAAGGCCCTGCCTTAATTTTTTTGTTGAGAAGATAAAGGAAGAGTACAAAGAGGAGTGCATAGATCAGCATGAACATGATGAGTGAAAATAATACCTGTCTGGATGTAACAACAGGAGAAAATGCATCTGATGTTTTCAAGAGACCATAAACAACCCAGGGTTGTCGTCCCATTTCGGCGGCAAACCAACCAAATTGATTCGCCAGTTGGGGTAAGATAACCGAAAAGACAAATACCCATAAAAGCCATTTGTATCGAAAAAGTTTATTACGCCACCATAGAAAAAGCCCAAATAAAGTAAGTCCAATGAAATACAAACCAAATGCAACCATCAGATGATAAAACTGGAAAACTGCATTCACTTGTTTGGGAATCTCGTCCTGAGGGAAACTATCTAATCCGGGGACAGTCGTATTGAAGTTATTGTGTATGAGAAAACTTAATCCGCCAGGTAAATAAGGCCCATAAACCTTTTGATTTTTCTGATCAACCCAACCAAACAAGTATAAATCAGCTGGATCACTGCTTTTGTAATGACCTTCGAAGACTGCTAATTTGGCTGGTTGGTTGATTGCAACTCCATTTGCTGAGCTATGACCTGTCACCAATTGCAGTACAGAAAACAAGGAGGCAACAGAAAGCGCCATAACGAAGGCCCGTTTCGATAACTCAATGTGCCGGCCTTTGAGAATATACCAGGCATGAACACTCATAACCAAAAACGAACCGGCAATAAGAGCCCCGATCCAAACGTGCAACACGCGATCCACACTGGATGGATTAAAAACCATTGCCCAGAAATCGGTGATTTCGGCACGCATATTTGCTCCATCCCCAACGATGTGGTATCCAGTCGGGGTTTGTTGCCAGCTATTGGCTACGACTATCCAAACTGCAGAAAACATAGATCCAAAAAACACTCCAATTGTTGAGATAAAGTGCACAATTGGTTTCACGCGGTTCCATCCAAACAACAATACCCCAAGAAAGCCACTCTCTAAGGCAAAGGCAAATATGCCTTCAGCAGCAAGTGCACTTCCAAAAACATCACCGACAAAGCGCGAATAGGTGGACCAGTTTGTGCCAAACTCAAATTCCATTACTATTCCTGTAGCCACACCAAGACCAAAAGTGATTGCAAAAAGTTTAGTCCAAAAGCGTGCTAAATGCTCATACATCTTGATTTTTGTTCTGATATAAAACCCTTCCATCAAAACCATCATCAAACCAATGCCAATGCTTAGAGGCGGGTAGATGTAGTGAAAGG
>PHDU01000074.1 GCA_002842755.1 Bacteroidetes bacterium HGW-Bacteroidetes-1
TTACCTTAAATCCGCAAGGATTTCGTTTGATGTAAAGTTGAGAATTTTTGGTGAGAATTTTAATGATTTTCGAGTAATTTCTGGTAACTGATTCAAGAAACCTGGTTTAATCCGCCGATTTTTCAGTAAACTATTCCATTGCCAAATTGCATGGTGAAATATGTATGATCTGTTGACTAATTATTTATCGAAGTAAAGTGTTGATAATTTTGCAACATATTTAATATCAATTATATACATATATTTATTGTCATTTTCATGGACATATTTATCCCATTGAATCTCAAAAAAGGTAATGATTTGATGTTTTTTAGATTAACAAAGCCTCGTAGGGCTTGCTGGTGTAGAGTTTGAGTACCCATTGCCTACCTGAATAAATCCATTTCCCGGCAACGGATATAAACCTGAACACGAATCGTTTAAGTCGGGTGGCAGGCATGATATGCTCAAAAACATCAGATACTTTTTCCACGAAGTAATTATAAAAGTTTTTTGCAATTGCCATGATGATTAAAAATGACGTATTCTCGTTCATGAACGAGCATGGAAGGTGTTTCCAGCCAAAGTCATTATTCATTACATCAAAAAGTTTTTCACTACTTCCTCTTTGGTTATAATATTCAATAGTCTCTTTTTCTGTGCTTTGCCAGTCATTTGTCAAAATAGAACGATACGTAAAAGCATCTCCTGTAAACATATCTATTTGATTATCATTACTTTTTTCTCGCATAATAACCAAGCAATAATTTTTATCTTCAAAAAATTGAGTAAATGGTATGGAGGCTACTTCGTAATTTTTGTAATTAATCTCAACTGTTTCCCAGTTTTCGATCATTGATATCTGTCTGATAAGCTCTGCACTCTTGTTTGCTCTGATATAGAACAACATACTGTTTGATGAAACTACTTCGATAATCTCTTTTGCATAAGAACCGGCATCCATTCTTGAACGATTTATTTTTATACCGCTCTCTTTCAAAAGATCAGAAGCTCGGGTAAGTGTAGATGCTTGTTCAAGTTTTACATTGGCGTTACCATCTCGATTTTCGATATAAACGATTTTGTCTTGGATAGTGGCAACTCCCGGACAATACCCATTACACTGCTTGTAAGTGCGTTTGGCATCATACTTTTCGGTGGCAATGATCTGATTATCGTAATCAAAATCATATTCAATGTCTTTTTTTTAATTCATTTACATGTAGTAACAATTTGATAATTAATGTATTGAGTTTTTTGTTTATATTGAACTCATACATTTTCTCTTGCTTGGATGTTAATACTGTGTTCTTGGTAGCAAGTTCTTTTATACCAGGTAGGATCGTGTCGGCGCTTGGAACTTTGTTGCCAGGAATTGATTTCAGATGTTGCCCTAAATGCCTTTGAATATCTTCGGTACAACTACCACCGCTGAAGAAAACATTAATGAGATTTCTAATAATGTCACTGTAAGAAAAACCAATTGTCTTAACTCTGGCACCTAATTCATTATCAATTAGTTGTGAAAATCCACATTCATTGAATGAGTTATTAACAAAAGAAATGCCTGCAAAAGGACTTACGTTTGATGATATTTTTTGTAATTTCACGTTTGAAAAAGTTATCGTTCCTACTTTGTTTGTTTCGCAGAACAATGTTTTAACGGCTTTTGTCAGTAACTATCTTGCGGATTTAAGGGATAATATTAACCAATAAATTTTTTATCCATGGAAACCAATGTAAATATAAAAAACACCAAGAATGAAATCCTTTCGGCTTATGATGATTTGCTTCAAAAATTCAGAGATAAGAAAACCGAGGAGCCTAAAAAAGTGCAGGAACAGCAAAAGCAGGAAAATCTTGTCAAAAACGCTACCGGCATGAGCTATGAAGGCATCGTAAAAGACGTCTCTGATCTAAAGGTAAACCTGTCTTCGGCACTCGACAAATTGGGTGAAAAATTTGTGACGGAATTTAAAAAGTTTGAAGACCTGCAACAAGCGATCAGGATAGAACAAAAAAATCTTGAAGATCTTTATCAGCTGTCAGCCAATGTTGATTCTTTATCGGTGATGCTGTTGGCACAAAAAGAAAAAAAGGAGCAGTTTGAGATGGAAATGGCCGCACGTAAGGTTGATCTGGATGAAAAATTGAAAACTGAAAAAGAACGTTTTGAGACGGAGATTGCTGAAAAACGGTTGCAATGGAAAAAGGAACAGGATGCTAATCAATTGAGAACAAAAGAAGAAGCCGAAACCACAAAGAAAAGTCGCGAACGGGACGAAGAAGAATATCAATATAACCTGAAAACAACACGTAAAAAAGAAAGCGACCTCTATGAGGAAAAGAAGCAAAAACTAGAAAAAGAACTTGCTGATAAAAAAGCAAACTTTGAAAAAACAATTGCTGAACGTGAAGCCCGTATGAATGAAGCCGAATCAGAGCTAAAAGAATTACGATCCAGAAATGCGGCTTTTCCTTCAGAACAAGAAAAGGCAATAAATGCCGCTGTAAAAGCTGCTTCGGAGAAAATGGAAGCCTCATTCCGTTTCCAAATTGAACTCAAGGATAAAGAAGTAAATGGTGAACTCAGGTTAAAGGATCAAACCATTGAAACCCTCATCAATAAAATCAAAGATTTGGAAGCAAATATCAAGGATCTTTCTCAGAAAGCAATTACTGCCGAAGCCAACGTGAAGGATATTGCCATCAAAGCCATTGAAAGCAATTCAAAATCCTATTTTATCGAAAAAAATAAAGAGAGCCTGACAAAAGAATAAGGAAGAAAAACTTACGTGTTTTTTTGAAATAATTTGATTGAGTTTCTGTTTTATCAATCGATCCGCACTGATAAAATAAAACATGTGGTGACTCTACACCTATTTCTATCTCTAGTCGTGGCTGATGTTACAGAAGCTTTTTTGTGGCCTTTTGTCTCATGCAACTTCTTTCAGGCTATTGGATGGTTTTTGTTAATTTCGCAGGCTGAATCGAAAGATACCTGAATATGCGAAAGTTAATACATTTTTTTTGTTTTGCACTCCTTTCATATACTGCTGTTGCCCAAACAGGAAAGAATCCATATAATCTTCCTCTAATAAATACTTTAGAGGCATTCAATAAGGAAACAGCCAAAGACACAAATAATGAAATGATTGACCTTCAGTATTTTATACCGCATCTGGTATTAGACATTCGTTATGCTAACTCCCAAAATTTTACCAATGAAATTATTTATACCGATGCCAAAGCTTTTGCTCGCAGGCCAGTTGCCCATGCACTTAGCAAAATTCAGATTGCGCTCGATAGTATCGGTCTTGCTTTGAAAATTTTTGACGCATATCGGCCTTATCAGGCCACACTTCGTTTTTACGAAATTTATCCTGACACTAATTTTGTTGCTGCACCCTGGTATGGCTCGCGACACAACCGTGGTGCAGCTGTTGACTTAACTTTGATTGAAAAGAAAACAGGATTGGAGCTTCAAATGCCTACTGCTTATGATGATTTTTCCGAAGCTGCAGCTCCGACCTATCAAAACCTCGCTGCAGATGTAATTAAAAACAGAAATCTTTTAATCGCAATCATGGATCGTTATGGTTTCGATGTTTACGAAAGTGAATGGTGGCATTACGATTTCATAATTTGGGAAAGATTCAGTCTTATTGACCTTTCATTTGAGCAGCTCATGCCTGACAAGCTGAAACATTAAGCCGTGCTTTACAACATAATATCAAACAATTACAAGCTTTAAAATGGATTATAATTTTAGTGAAGTTGAAATGAAATGGCAGAATTACTGGCGCCATCACAAAATTTATCAAGTAGATATTGATCCTGCTAAACCAAAATTTTATGTGCTCGATATGTTTCCTTATCCTTCAGGGGCAGGATTACATGTTGGACACCCACTTGGATACATTGCATCTGACATTTATGCAAGATACAAAAGACTCAAAGGGTTCAATGTTCTGCACCCGATGGGTTATGATGCCTATGGACTGCCGGCAGAGCAGTACGCTATTCAAACGGGCACGCATCCTGCTGTAACAACTGAGAAAAATATTGCACGCTATAGAGAGCAATTGGATAAAATTGGTTTTTCCTTCGACTGGGATCGTGAAGTAAGAACCAGTGATTCTGCTTATTATAAATGGACACAATGGACTTTCATGCAACTATTTCAATCGTGGTACAACAAGAGATCAAACAAAGCTGAATCCATTGATGGCCTGATCAACATTTTCAAAAGCTCAGGCAATACCGCTGTAGATGCTTCAGGAGGTGATATTGAAATTTTCAGTGCCACACAATGGAATGCAATGACAGAAAAACAGCAACAGGAAGTACTGATGCACTATCGTCTGGCTTATCTTGCTGATACAATTGTCAATTGGTGTCCTGCCCTTGGAACCGTACTGGCAAACGATGAAGTAAGTGAAGGTTTATCCGTTCGTGGCGCACATCCTGTTGAGCGTAAATCAATGAAACAGTGGTTGTTGCGAATAACAGCTTATGCAGACAGGCTACTCACCGGGCTGGAGAATATTGATTGGAGTGAGTCCATAAAAGACATACAGCGCAACTGGATTGGAAAGTCGGTTGGAGGTTCACTCCGGTTTGAAGTGCCCGGATCAAATGAAATTATTGAAGTCTTTACTACGCGTCCTGATACAATTTTTGGTGCTACTTTTATGGTTTTAGCTCCTGAGCACGATTTGGTGGAGAAAATCACCTCCTCGAATCATCGCGAAGAAGTTGCCCACTATGTTCAGCGAACTAAAAACCGTTCGGAGCGCGAACGTATGGCAGAAGTTAAAAAAGTAAGTGGAGTTTTTACCGGAGCTTATGCAATCAATCCATTTACTAACACAAAAATTCCTGTCTGGATAGCCGACTATGTACTCATGGGTTATGGAACAGGAGCCATTATGGCCGTTCCTGCACATGATAGTCGCGATTTTGCATTTGCGCGTCATTATAATTTGCCTGTCATTCAGGTGATCAAACAAAAAAATGAAGGGCCTGTCGATCCGTCAGAGTGGGAAACCTCCTACGATTCGAAGGAAGGTATTGCAATGAATTCTGGCTTTATCAATGGTATGGAAGTGAAAGAAGCGATCAAGGCAGTTGTTTATGAAGCAGAAAAACGCATTATCGGAACTGCCCGCACCAACTTTCGCCTTCGCGACGCAATTTTCAGTCGTCAGCGTTATTGGGGAGAACCATTTCCTGTGTTTTACAAAGACGGTATGCCTTATTTGCTTGATGAATCCAACCTGCCATTGGCATTACCACCTGTGGATGCATTTTTGCCAACCGAAACAGGCGAACCTCCATTAGCGAGAGCAATCAACTGGAAAACGGCTGACGGTTATCCGTTAGAAACCAACACCATGCCTGGTTTTGCTGGTTCAAGTGGATATTACCTGCGTTATATGGATCCCAACAATACGGAAGTGTATTTTTCGCAGGAAGCAGTCAATTATTGGGAAAACGTAGATCTTTATATCGGAGGTGCCGAACACGCAACAGGACATCTCATTTATGCCCGTTTCTGGAATATGTTCCTATTTGATATTGGTCTTGCAGTAAAAGAAGAACCTTTCAAGAAACTGATCAATCAAGGCATGATACAAGGCCGATCAAGCATGGTTTACAGGGTTAATGCTGAAAAAATGGCCGAATACATGTTATGGGAAGAACTAAAAGAACGTAAACTGGGCGTTTCATTTCAAAAAGATTTCAGAGATGGAAGCAGAAAATTCGATTTTTTCTGTGAGGAAGCAGGCATTGTAATTGAGGTAAACAAACTGAAATGGCTCGAAAAACTGGCACATCCTTATCTGGATTATTGCAGTGAAAAAGGATACCGGTTACTACTGATTCCACTGCGTGATTTTATTGACGATTTTGAAAATGTATTACAACGCATTAAAACCCTGATTAAGGGAGGGGAAGTTCCAGTTTTTGTAGCAAAAAAGCCTTTGTTGAATATCCCTGTTTTTGTTTCAAAAAACATCCCCGGAAGGGAATATTTTTCCGATCCGATACATGTGGACATCAGT
The DNA here is from genome assembly GCA_002842755.1 of Bacteroidetes bacterium HGW-Bacteroidetes-1. Classification (GTDB taxonomy): domain Bacteria; phylum Bacteroidota; class Bacteroidia; order Bacteroidales; family F082; genus JALNZU01. The sequence continues at coordinate 6,048 of PHDU01000074.1, forward strand.
CTGGTTCGCAATGATATTTTAGATACAGAAGGCTTTAAACAATGGCAGCCTCATTTGGCCGAATCGTTGTTTATCAAAGAGAATGGGCGTTACGTCTGTGGTTCAGAGGTTGAAAAAATGTCGAAATCAAAATACAATGTGCAAAACCCTGATGAGTTAATTGAGCGTTATGGCGCTGACACATTACGTATGTATGAAATGTTTCTGGGGCCTTTGGAACAATCGAAACCCTGGGATACACAAGGCATTGAAGGAGTATTCAGGTTTATACGTAAATTCTGGCGTTTATTCAATAATGAGCAGAATGTTTTTCGGGTCTCCAACGAGACAGCCTCCACTGAAGAACTAAAAGTGTTGCACAAAACCATTGATAAAGTGGAAGGCGATATTGAACGTTTTTCATTCAACACTGCAGTATCGGCCTTGATGATTTGTGTAAATGAGCTTACCGAATTGAAATGCAATAAGCGGGAAGTTCTTGAGCCGCTGACTGTATTGATTTCACCTTTCGCACCTCATCTTGCTGAAGAACTATGGCAATTACTCGGGCATGAGGTAAGCGTTGTAAAACAAATATTTCCTGAATTAAAAAAGGATTACCTTGTTGAAAGTACGATTGTTTATCCTGTTTCCTTCAATGGGAAAACCCGATATAAAGTTGAATTTCCTGCAGATCTGCCCGTAAATGAAATTGAAAAGCTTGTATTACAGTCGGAAGAAGCACAAAAATGGATCGAGGGCAAACAAATCAGGAAAATTATCGTTGTACCGCAAAGAATCATTAATGTCGTTGTATGATAAAGAAACTAAGGAATCTGCTTTTTTCAAAACAGAATTCATATATAGTGTACTTATTCTTTGTACTTTTCATTTATGGTTTCTCTGGTTCCGGCCTGAGTGCCCAGACGCTAAGAACGCATCCTAATAAAGCTTTTGGTGAAGGAGAGTTTCTTCGTTATAAGGTATATTACAGCTCAATGTTTACCGGAAATGTTACTGCAGGTGAGGCCACCATTGATGTAAAATCAACAAAGCAAAAATTTTTTAATCGTGAGGTATGGAAAATTGTAGGTGAAGGCAAGAGCAAAGGTGCTTTCAACTGGTTTTTTAAGGTTCGTAATCGCTACGAATCGTTTGTTGATAAGCAAGCCATGATACCCTATTTGTTTGTTCGCCGCACACGCGAGGGAAATTATCGCAAAGATGATGATGTTTTATTTTATCCTGATCAAAAGGTAGCTGTAAGTCGTACAGCCAGAAAAGTTACTCCGGAAAATGTTCAGGATTTTGTTTCAGCACTGTATTTTATGCGTACCCTAAGCCTGCGCGATTTTGATGCCGACAGCAACTACTATCTCGATTTTTTTTTAGACGACTCTGTATATATCAGCAAAGTAAAATATATTGGAACTGAAGATATTAAAACTGAGTTGGGTATTTTTCGATGCTTAAAAATTGCCCCGATGATGGCAACAGGTAATGTGTTTGCCGATGCCTACCCAATTTTTGTGTGGGTCACGGATGATAAAAACCATCTTCCAATTCTTGCCGAAGCCAAGGTGGTTGTGGGTAGTGTAAAAATGGAACTCATAGAATACAGCAATCTTCTTAATCCAGTAAGCTCAAAAAGAAAAGAATAGATCCTTTTTTGTAGTATGTTTTAAAATTCAGATTTTGGCTTAATATTTGTCTGAATATATAAATTTTGAATCTTTTCTTAATCAGAAACACCACCAACATGATGAATCTATTTCGTTCAATAATCAGACTTGGATTTGTGACTGTTCTTATCCTGATAATCAATCCGGGTTTTACACCTCAGGATCAACATAAGAGTTACGATCAATTGTGGAAAGAAATTGAAGCCTCTGCTGATAAAGGACTTCCAAAATCAGCACTGCAAACGCTGGATATCGTCCATCAAAAGGCGCTCACAGAAAAAAACAGCCCACAGTTGCTAAAGGCGACACTCTTTCGCTTTAGTATGATGCAGACATTTGAGGAGAATCATCTGCTGAAATCCATTGATTATACGAGGGATTTGATGCCCTTGCTTCAAAGTCCGGCACGTGAGGTACTGCATTCAGTTATGGCTGAACTGTATTGGTTTTACTATCAGCAAAATAAGACTCTTTTTCTTGAAAGAACGGATCTCGCTATCCCCTCCTCCGATGATATACGAACCTGGGATCTTTCCACATTGCGCAATACAATTTCCAATCACTACGACCTTAGTTTACGCGCACAAAACCTTATGGATACGGTGCTCTTGCAAAAATATGAACCTATACTTTTATTTGCTTCAAAAGAGGCGTTCCTTTTACAGCCAACACTTTTTGACTTCATTTTATCCAGAGCTTTGCAGTATTACTCAAACAACGATGCTGCGCTTAAAGAAGTGATTTCTTCAGCCTCAATGAAAAATGTATCTTTATGGCAACCTGCTGCAGCATTTACCACCTTGCATCTTCCTCAGAGTGATCATCAGCAAGATATTACATTATTGCTGTTTCAAAAACTCTTGTTGTCGAATCTTAAACAAAAGCATTTCGAGGCTTTGATAGCCAATGAGGTAAAGCGATACCAATTCCTGCGTTACCAGTATGCAGGGACTGAATCTGTAGATTCACTTTATTTTGATGCACTCTCAAGCCTTCAGAAACGTTACGATGCCTATCCGGGATCAGCAGAAGTCGCTTCATTGCGTGCTACATTATTAATTGAAAAGAGCATGAATGCTGAGGAGAATGAGTCCAATAAAATAAAAAATATTGGCTTGGCTCTTGAAATCTGCGATGAAGCCATCAGAGCATTTCCAGGCAGCAGCGGGGCAACTATGTGCATGATACAACGGCAGCAGGTGCTCCAAAAAGAAATCTCCGTGAATATTCAAAGGGTAGAATTGCCCGATAAACCAATTCCTGCTTTGCTAAGCTATCGCAACATTACAAAACCAACTTTTAGAATATTGCGTCTGTCATCTGAAAAGTTAGAGAAAATTATGAATCTTGTTGAACAAGAGGAACGATTAAGTGCATTTCTAAAAATACAAGCCCTTCATCAATGGCAGATAGAACTGCCTTTTGAGGCAGACTATGCTTCACATAGCACTATCATCGACATTCCAAAACTTTCTAAAGGCCTCTATGTAATGCTTGTTGCTGAAAGCGATGTTTTCAGTCCGGGAGGAATCATTTCGTTCACCTCTTTTCAAGTAAGCAGGCTGAGTTTTGTCAGTCTGAAGCGAAATGATGCCAACTTATTTTACCTGCTCGACCGCGACAGCGGGAAACCTGTTAAAGGAGCAACCATACGCGTTATGACGCGTGATTATGACTACAACAGCAGAAAGTATAATACACAGGAGCGCATGTTAGTGCGCAGCGGCAGCGATGGGAGCTTTTCAGTGACACCCACTAATCAGATTCCAAAGAATGCTGCATTTTATATCGAAGTCATGACAAAAAATGATACACTGTATAATGATAATTATTTTGATCTCTATGTTCGTAAGACCAACACACGGAAGCAAACCAAAACATGGTTTTTCACCGACAGGGCAATTTATCGTCCCGGACAAACTGTTTATTTTAAAGGAATTACACTCGAAAAAGAAGGGGATTCAGAGTGGACGATAAAAGAAAAGTACAATTCTTTGGTGAAATTTTTTGATGTAAATAGTCGTGAGGTAGCAACCCTGCAACTCAAAACGAATGACTTCGGATCTTTTGAGGGTAGTTTTACAACCCCTTCCGGAATGCTTAACGGGATGATGCGCATCAGCAATGAACATGGCTCAACCATGTTCTCGGTTGAGGAATATAAGCGTCCGACATTTGAAGTTTTTCTTGAGGCAGCCGATAAGCAGTTCCGGCTCAATGATACAATAACGATAAAAGGTGAAGCAAAGGCTTTTGCAGGCTTTGGCCTCGATAGTGTGGCAATCACATACCGTATTGAAAGAGAAAAATTCTATCCCTATTGGCCCTGGTGGAGAGGCTTCCCTCCTATATCTCAGCGAAAAATACTCATTGCAGAAGGCAAGTCATATACCAAAACCGATGGAAGCTTCGCTATCTTATTCAATACTACACCTGAGCCAGGTTCTTCAATACAACAGCAATCATTCTATTCGTACATTGTTACCGTAGATGTGATTGACCGTAATGGTGAAACACGAAGCGCTACCAAAAATATTCGTGTGGGCGAAGTTGCGCTTTTACTTACCACAAATCTGGAAAAAGTTATATCCAAAAATGATATAGACAGATTTAAGCTAATGGCCGCCAATCTTCAGGAAAAAGCAGTGAATACACAAGCTGAATTGAAATTCTACAGGTTGAAGACTCCCGACAAACTTTCAAGACCTTCGTTATGGCCTCAGCCCGACAGAAATTTTCTTTCAAAAGAGAAACTTTATGAATTGTTTCCGCTCGATAATTTTGATGGCAATCAAAAACCAGAGAGCCGTGAAAAAACCCTTGTTTTCAGTCAAAGCAGCTTTATTATTGGTTCGAAAACACTTTTTCCTGATGAGGTATCTCAATGGATGGATGGTGAATATCTGTTGGAAGTAACAGCAAAGGATGATTTTGAACAGGAAATTAAGCTACAGGAAATTTTCACCTTCTATGATCAAAAAAACAAAACGCTTCCGGTGAATGAGCTTTCATGGTTCCATCTCAACAAAAATAGCAGTGAACCTGGTGATACTGTTATGTTTTATCTGGGTTCAGCAACTCAGGGCAATCGTGTGCTTGTTGAAGTAATGAATGGAAAGGAAGTGCTTTACAGCCATTGGCACAACCTTAGTAACCGTAAACTTGTACTGCCTTTTATTGTAAAGGAAGAACACAGAGGGTCTCTCAGTTTTCAGGCAGTATTTGTAAAGCATAACAGACTTTTACAAACGGCCATCGATCTTGAAGTTCCTTTTACAAACAAAATGCTCGACATTTCACTCGTAACAAAACGTGATAAATTAAGTCCGGGTGCTAAGGAAACCTGGACACTCAATGTGAGGGGTAAAAACAAAGATAAAGCAGCCGCAGAACTACTTGCTTCGATGTATGATGCCTCATTGGATCAATTCAGAAGGCATAACTGGGCATTCAACCCCATTGAAAGAATTACATATGCTCCACGGTGGGCCTCTGATAATGGTTTTCTTACTTATACCACAACGCAAATTACACGTTATCCTGATTTTGATTTTCAATATAATCCGACAAACGAAATTCAACTCAACTGGTTTGGATTGCAGCCCTCATTCCGATTTGGAAACGGTATTATGCGAGGAAACCCAATGATGACTAAATCAAGTCATCAGGAAATGGATGAAGTTGCTTTTGCTGCAGTTATAGAAGATAACGATTCCATGCAAAATGATGAGGGAATAAGCGGCAAACCTGAAACAGCAACGAACGCAACAACGCCTGCCACAATGCTGCGTTCCAATTTTCGTGAAACAGCCTTTTTTTATCCGCAATTGCAATCCGACAGCAATGGCAACGTAAGTTTTTCATTCCAGCTTCCTGATGCCCTCACGCGCTGGAACCTGCTGCTGCTTGCACACACCAAAGATTTGAAAACCGGTTTGAAAACCTTAAGTTTTACAGCGTCAAAGGACTTGATGATGATGCCGAATACACCACGTTTCTATCGTGAAGGTGATACGGCCTGGGTAGCAGCCAAAGTGGTTAATTTCAGCAAAGAAATCATGAACGGGATTGCTCGTCTTGATATTTCTGATCCCATAACAGGCAATCAGCTTGCTTACTTTCCTGAAAACCAGATTCAGAAACCTTTTCTCAATCTCAAACCAGGCCAAAGCACCGAAGTGCGTTGGAAGGTTGTCATCGGCGATACCTCATCACTTCTTGCATTCCGCTTCAGTGCTTCCGGAGGTGTTTTTACGGATAGTGAAGAAAGGATTGTGCCCGTCCTTCCATCCAAAGTGATGCTTACCGAAACCATGCCAATGCACATTTCAGGTGGTAGTTCCCGTAAATATGTTTTCAAAAACCTTAAAGAGACTGGTAAAAATGAACAGAATCACCTGTTAAAACTCCAGTTTAATTCTAATCCTGCATGGTATGCAGTTCAAGCTTTGCCTTATATCTATGAAAGTGGAAGCGAAAATGCCGATAATATTTTTAACCGTTACTATGCAAACGCACTTGCTGCGCAAATTGCAAAAACAATTCCACAGGTGATGCGTGTGGTTGATGCCTGGAGGATTGAAGGAAGTACAGCATTGGTATCTAATCTTGAAAAAAATGAAGAACTGAAAGCCGTAATACTTGCAGAAACGCCCTGGGTTCTTGAAGCAGCTGACGAAACACAACAGAAAAAAAATATCGCGCTTTTGTTTGATCTGAACCGGATGCAATATGAGCAACAACAAGCCATTACAAAACTTCGTGCATTGCAGCTTTCTGATGGGTCATGGCCATGGTTTCCGGGTATGCATGGCAGTCGCTACATCACGCTAAACATATTGTCAGGAGCTGGAAAGCTACAACATCTGGGAGCTATCGGCGACAATGAGCAGATGCATTCAATGATTTCAAAAGCTTTGCTTTATCTTGACCTGCAAATAGTGTCGGACTATGAAAAGATGTTGAAAGATAAACAGGATTTATACTATACACTCCATGCCGGCCACCTTAATTACTTATATGCCCGAAGCTTTTTCCCTGAAAAGGAGATGAATGAGAAAACAGTTATAGCCTATAATTTTTATCTGGGACATGTAAAAAGTGATTGGCTTAAGCTGAACAACGGAATGCAGGCTATGGCAGCACTCACTTTGCACCGCAATAATCAATCAGAGCATGCAAAAGCAATTTTGGCTTCATTGCACGAAAGAGCTTTGAGTAATGAGGAATTAGGGACTTACTGGAAGCAGGAACAAGGATTTTATTGGTATCAGGCTCCTGTTGAAAACCAGGCTTTGATAATCACGGCTTTTGATGAAATTGCAAATGACACAGCATGGATTGACGCCATGAGGGTTTGGCTCTTGTCGCAAAAGCGAACCAATAAATGGGAAACTGGACGAGCAACTGCAGAAGCAGTGTATGCACTTTTGTTGAGAGGAAGCGACTGGATTGCTGAAAGTAAAGCAGTTGAAATAAAAGTCGGGAATGAGATCATAACTGTAGAACCTTCTGAAACCGGAACAGGTTTAGTGACGAAAGACTGGTTTGGAAGCGAGATTTCATCCTCACTGGCCGAAGTTGAGTTAACAAACCCTAATAAAGTGATGGCATGGGGCGCAATGTTCCGTCAGTATTTTGTGCCAGCCGATCAGGTGAAAGCCAACCAAACGCAGCTTAGGATAAGCAGAGAATTATTTGTGGAAAGAATCGGCAAAAAAGGCATCCTATTAGTACCAGTCCAAAAAACCATTGTTAAAGTTGGTGAGAGAATAAAAGTTCGATTGATACTGGAAAGCGACCGGGATATGGAGTTTGTTCACCTGAAAGACCAGCGTGCTGCAGCTTTGGAACCAAAAGATGTAATTTCCGGATACCAATATAACTTCGGACTTGGATATTATCAATCGACCCGTGATGCTTCTACAGACTTCTTTTTTAATTATTTACCAAAAGGAAAATATGTTTTTGAGTATAGTCTTGTTACGATGCAAAGTGGCGATTTCACCAATGGTTATGCTCAGATTCAAAGTTTTTACGCTCCTGAATTTTCAAGTCATTCCGAAGGAATCAGGTTTAAAGTTGTGGAGTAAATTGTGATGGTCTAATAATTCGGTGCAAGTTTTCAATTTCTCTTTTTTTGGAAAAATGAAAGCAATATTGCATTACTTTCTTTTTCCATCAAACCAGATGATATGGTCGTTTTGGGATGTAACAAACCCGTTCCATAACGCATGAAGCCTCTTTTGGTATCTTCTGCAGCAAAAACAACCCGTTCAATATGAGCATGATGTAATGCACCTGCGCACATTACACAGGGTTCGAGTGTAACATAGAGGGTACAACCCTCAAGATATTTTCCACCCAGAAAGTTGGCTGCGGCTGTAACAGCCAGCATTTCTGCATGGGCAGTTACATCGCTGAGACATTCCGTCATATTATGGGCACGTGCAATAATACGATTGTTACTTACAATCACAGCGCCTACAGGGACTTCATCTTCATTGGTAGCTTTTTCGGCTTCCTTCATGGCTTCTTTCATGAAAAACTCATCAGAAAAAGTAGTCATCATAAGTATTGCTTTTATTGCTTAATAAAACGAATGTGTTGTTTTGCTTGTCCATTTCCGAATTGAATAAAATACAAACCCGAAGGCAATGCATCCACTGAAATAACTTTGGACTCGTTGAGCAATCCATTTTCGACCATTAACTTACCGTTGTTATCATAAATCTGGTAATGAATGTTCTTTTCCATCGTTTCAAGACCATTGATGGTAATCCTGTTCGTAGCTGGATTTGGAAAGGCAGAAACAAAAGTTTTTTCTTCAGTATCCTGTAATCCAGTATAAATATCAACATCCCAATGGGTTGTAAATACACCTCTACCGTGGGTGGCCGCAAGCACTGTAAGATCGTTTTCGCGAATACGCAGCATATCAACTCTTACATTACCCATGCCTTCGTTAGCCGGAGACCATGCTGTGTTGCTTTCACGCAGGGTATTTGTTGACCAGATTCCTGTTTCTGTGGCTATCATTGCCTGCCCTGAATTCAGAGGATGATAAATAGCCCACCGGATGGGCATATCAGGGAGATTGCCCTCATGTTCCTGCCAGGTCTGACCACCATTCAATGACTGCCAGATGGAAGAAACGCCATAATTGGAGAATGTAACCAATAAAGTATCCTCAGATCCACCTATAGCAACAGATGAGATGTTAGCGGCAGGAAAGTCTGAAGATCCAATGTCTGTTACAACCGGAATACTTTGCGCATTTGTAACTTTGTACAATCTTCCCGATTGTGTCCCAACAAAAAGATTTGCTGTTCCGGAAGGTGAGTGTTTTGAATACAAAATATGTGAAAAAGGAATATTGTTCATTGTGCCCAGGCTGAAAGTTCCCTGACTTGATTCTGAACCGATACCTGAAATTCTGAGCAGCTCTCCTGCATTTGTTCCTGCAAAAGAAACCGCATTTGCATAAAGGGTGTTTGTTCGATAATCATAATCCGCGGGCGAAATAAATGTGCCATTTCCACCATCGATATAATCTATATTGGAGTTGTTTTTGAAAATATAATACCGATTGTAATAAACAGATGTAATATATAGATTGGGCTCATCCTGATCCCAAAAACAATAAGCCCCATCGCCTCCACTGATCATATCGTTTATGCTCAGTGTGTTTTCAGTAAATTTTAAGCTGCCGTTATCCTGAAGTCCGCCCACAAATTCCTGACTCCCCGGTGTCGGATTGATAGCACCTGAATAAAACTGCAAAGTGTTGAAGTTTTGATTTCTTTCGACAAAAGTAGGGATGCTGAGATTGGCATTAGTCGAAAGGAAAACGCCACCATCACTGGAAAAAATTGCATGTTGTGGATTATCGGGTCGGAAAAGGATGTTGTGCTGGTCGGCATGAACATATTCATCACCACCACCATAATACATGAGCACCCAGTCAGAAATTTTAACCCAGCTCTGACCACTGTTGTTGGATTTCCAAAGATCGAGACCACCGGTATAAATAGAAGCCGGGTTCACAGGATCTACTTTTAAGATGAAAGCGTGCCAGGCAAGCGTGCTCCAGTCGTCTGAAGGTATATTGATGGAATTCCAGGTTTGACCTCCATCCGTGGAACGGGCCATATATCGCCCTCTGTAGTAATTAAATCCGCTGTTGTAGCCTGCAGAGAACTGTGCATAAACGATATTAGGATTTGAAGGAGAGGATGCTACGATGGTTCGTGCAGGAATATTGTAGTAGCTTTGACCGGAAATGGTTGTGTTGTATTGGGAATAAGAAGTCCATGATCCGGCAGAGCCCAAATCGGACCACAGGACAACAGCACCACCCTTGAGATTCAGGTTTTCCATGGTTCCAACAAAAAGACGATTGTTTGAGGCCAACTCAATGTGCGCCGGAGCATAAATGGCTCCATTTTCTGAAGGTATAGCAGGCAAAACCTGTTCCCATGTTAATCCGCCGTTGGACGAACGATAAAGTCCGTCGGAAGGCATACTTTGGTGCGCGGATCCCTGATAAACACCAGAAACCACTGCAGCATAGATTACCCCAATCCCATTTTCGTTTCTTACTTTTACATCGGTGACATAAGCAAAATCTGCTGTTGAAGGAATCAGTTCCCAATTGATACCACCATCGGAACTCTTCATGATTCCCATACCAAGGCCTGTAGATTCGCGATAGATAACACGTGCAGTCTGAGCTTCGCCTGTTCCAGCATAAAATATCAGTGGATTTACAGGATCGTATGCCAGCGAACTTATCGCCAGGTTAGGCCAGAAATCATCAACAGAAAACCAATCGCTGGATGTCGAAGTGATATCATTGGTGTACCACAAGCCACCTGTGATACCAGCAGCAAAAACTCTTTTTTTCTGGGGGTCGTTGGGATCGAACATCATTGCGCGTGTACGCCCACCCATGTCGGCTCTGGTCCCTTCCCAAAAAACAGTACTGTTTCTGTTGCCAGACGCCTCAACCTTTTTTGTTTGCAGGTATGCTTCATATTGACGCTTGAATGGTACATAACCCAACGATGGATCAAGTGTTTGAAAATAGTTTTGTATGGCCGCAACATCAGGTCTGTCAGCTTTTGGAATGTCTTTCAGATTGGTTTGAGGATCAGGAATACTCCGCATTCCTTCATGTAAAAAAACCTCATAAGCTGCTCTTTCATCACGCTTGTTGTTAAAATTCTGATAAAAAAAGATGACTATTATTGCAGCAACTGCAACCATGGAGAACATCAGGGATAGAGATTTTTTTTTCATATAAATGGATATTAACCAGCTTGAATCAGATTATTTAAAGGACAAAATTAACATAATTAAAACTATAATCCGGATAAGCTATAAATGAATTCAGCAGTCAATTTTACGATTAGCTTTCTTGTAGAAAAAGATAAATTGAAGACTAAGGTCTAATAATTAACCTGCCTTCAATTCAATGTAGCGTAATTATAAAACTAATCACGAATTGTTTGAATCAAAACTATCCTCCATATCGCTTAAATGAAGGTTCAATGCTTTTACCGAAATCTGGATTTCAACCATTGAAACCCCAAGTGAGCCTATCATCAAAAGCAATGCGATTCCAAATACCCAAACTGCAATCATCTGATGGCCCACAAATATCAGGAACATCGTAGCGACACACAGAAACAAACTTGCAACGCCCAGTATTTGCATGTATTTCGTTAGATGAAGTCGCTTCCTGAGGTTTTTTATCTGGCCTTTCAAAACCTCATTTGGATTGTCGATGAATTTTTCGTGTAAACCACGTATCAATGCCGCATAACCTAAAAACCGGTTGGTATAAGCGAGTAAAATAAGGGAAATGGCTGAAAACAATAGTGCCGGCGTTGTAAGGGTAATTTGTTCTTCCATTTTTATTTGATTTAACTGGTTAATTTGACCTTTATTACATACTTATCCCGAAGCACAGAAATCCTATGTGAGGGAGAGAAAGAACATCGTAATGCTCGCTCTCAAACACTGAAACAGCTATCGTCTCATCAAAAATCACAAAAGGGTCAACCACTCTTTTATCCAGAAAAGGCAGAATACGTTTCGTCAGAAAGTTTCCGTTGTTTGCTGAACGATCCTGAATTATTAACTGTTTGGCTGGCATCAGTAAGATTTTTATTAGGTAGTGTCAGAAAGAAAACACTACTTTTTTAAACAAGGTATAAAAAAAGACGAGGTTCTACTTTGTCTAAACTGAATTAAAGCACTGAATTCTGTTAAT
>PHDU01000075.1 GCA_002842755.1 Bacteroidetes bacterium HGW-Bacteroidetes-1
AGAGTGCAGAAAATAAAAGCAATAAAAAAGTCAATCTCAATTCTTAAACTAACTGATTTCGAAAAAGAACTAGTAATGACCTAAATGAGTTGTATGGAATAGGTTTACACAAAAAGAAAAAATTGTAAACTAATTTCAGGCCGAGTCAGTAACAAAAGCGTGCATTATTTTAATTGTAATTACCGATAACTGATCCTTGTCTTTTGAGTTCTTCACTTTTTTCTATTTTTGCGCTTGTTCATTTTCTGTTTTTCAAAATTAAAAACCATGCAAAAATTAAGGAAACTTATTGTAAGCCTGCTTCTATCGATGTTCGTGCTGTCGATTGCTGATGTAAATGCTTGTACAAATTATTTAGTAACCAAAGGTGCTTCTGTTGATGGCTCAACAATGCTTACCTATGCTGCCGACTCACATATCCGTTATGGAGAGCTTTATTTTAGTCCGGCCGCTGACTGGCCCGTGGGTAGTCTTGTGACGATATACGATAGAAGCACAGCGCAGCCTCTCGGGCAGATTCCTCAGGTTGCGCATACCTATCAGACGGTTGGGTTTATCAACGAGCATCAGGTAGCGATTGGCGAAACTACTTTTGGTGGAAGAAGTGAGTTGGTTGACTCAACAGGTATTATGGACTACGCTTATTTAATGTTTATTTCGCTGCAACGTGCCAAAACTGCACGTGAAGCTATCAAAGTTATTGGCGACCTTGTTGCTGAATATGGATATGCCAGCTCAGGTGAATCTTTTTCAATTGGTGATGCAAACGAGGTTTGGATCATGGAAATCATTGGAAAAGGAACAGCCATGAAAACAGATAAGAAAACGAAAAAGAATTACAATGCCAACAAAGGAGCTGTATGGGTTGCGGTTCGCATTCCAGACGGCTACATTTCAGCACATGCTAACCATGCACGGATCACAAATTTTCCGCTTAGCAACGGAAAAACATCCATCACAAGCAAAGAATGGGACAAGCTAAAGGGTGATGAACTGCAGATAATTTATGCACATGATGTCATTTCATTTGCCAGAGAGCGTGGTTATTTTAAAGGACTTGACACCGATTTTAGTTTCAGCGACGTGTATGCACCGCTTGATTTTGGTGCTGCCAGATTTTGTGAACTACGCGTCTGGAGCATGTTTAATCAGGTAAGCGATGTGATGGATCCTTATTGGAATTATGCTTCCGGAAAAGACAATGACAATCGGATGCCTCTTTATATTAAACCCAAACGCAAGCTGAGTCCTCAGGATTTGATGTCATTCAAACGTGATTATCTTCAGGGAACGGAACTGGATATGTCTAAAGATGCAGGTGCGGGATCATTTGGGTTACCCTATCGCTGGAGGCCTTTAACCTGGGAGTCCGAAGGAAAAGAGTATTTTCATGAACGCGTAACAGTAACACAACAGACAGGATTTTCTTATGTTGCACAAATGCGCAGCTGGCTTCCCGATCCTATTGGAGGTATCATCTGGTTTGGCGTTGATGATGCTGGATCAACAGTTCATGTGCCTTTTTATTGTGGCATAAACAGCGTGCCTGAATCGTGGGCTGAAGGGCATGGAGATATTCTTACTTATACGGATAATTCTGCTTTTTGGACTTTTAACCGTGTCGCACATTTTGCTTATCTCTTTTATAATCGTGTGATGCCTGATCTTAGAAAAGTTCAGCTTGAACTCGAGAATAAATTCAGGGATTATACTCCGGTTATTGATGCTGCTGCCGTCAGGTTATGGGAATCAAACCCTGCCCTGGCACGCGAATTTATTACCGAATATTCGTCAAATATGGGTGAGTACACCGTAAAAAGATGGAAAGAACTGGGTGAATTTCTTCTGGTAAAATATCTTGATGGAAATGTGAAGCAGGAGAAAGATGGAAAGTTTCTTCGCAATCCATGGGGTTATCCTAAGTCTCCTGAATTTCCGGGCTATGAAGATCAATACAAAAAAGCCATAATTAAAGATACTGGTGATAAATTCCTTATACCAACTGTAGAATAAAAATAAAAAAAACCGCATCGTAACGATGCGGTTTTTTTATTTGATAAGTAGCATTAGTTTTGTGGAACCTGATAAATCAAGCTGGCATTTCTGTATCCTGTCAGGTTTTTGTACCAATCTGGAAACAAAGTACCACCGCTGATTGCCCATTCTGCAAATTTCAGATGAACCCAAATAATTTCTTGTTTTTCGATGGGATAATCAAAGCTTTCATAAATGTTGATAGCCCAGGGTAAATTGTCCGAAGTCACATAATATTTTCCGTTTCCTGGATCACTTGCGTCTTCCCATTGTCCAAATAAGCTCATATCAACCAAATCAGTTGGTGGATAGTTCGGTAGATGAACTTCATGACTGCGGTTTTTGTTGACAATAATGAAAGGATTGAAATTGGAAATATCCAGATCATTGTAAGTATAGGTATCAGCTTTGAACAAAATATTGACAATAAATGTAACAGGTTGAACATAAGGAGCTTCTGGAGTGGTATTTACGCCAATTCCAATTCCGGGATGAGACATATGTTCAAAGGCATTGTCAAAAACAACAATAGTTGGTTTTGATTGACCTGCTTCAGTTCCATTTGATTCATTTGTAATAATGTTGTCAGTTAAACCATGTCCTGTAACTGTCAGATCAGAAGGAAGAATATTTTCAGATAATTGAAAACCAAATCCATTTTCTAAGGACGCACCAAATGCTTTCAATACAAAAGTTGCTGTTACTTGCTCAACGAAGTTTGATGTATTCGAAATTATCTCAAACTGATAATCGATAACCATATCATTAAAGTCATAATCACCTTTTCCTGGCCAAAGGTCTTCAAAGGCAAGGGTTCCCGGACCAAGGGCGGGGTACAGGTTGGAAGCCCCAACTAATACATTTATGGTTATAGTTGCTATATCACAGAGTGCATTAAGATCGCAAACCTGATAATCTATTGTAACAGTGCCAAGAAAACCATTGACAGGAGTGAATGTGATATTTCCTGAAAGGGGATCAATAGTGAACACGCCTTCTGAGTCTGGATCAGGTTCGGTTCCTGCAACAAAACTTACAGTGGTTGGATCAATGGCTGTACTTCCAGGTGTATCATTGTCCAATACTTCAATCACAACAGGTGTATTTATGAGTGTAGTGGCCTGGTCATCATTGGCTGTTGGACCATCAACAGCGTTTACAACAATAGTAATAGTAGCAATATCGCATAGAGCAATCTCATCACAAATTTGGTAATCGATGTTAGCTGTTCCGGTAAATCCGGTAGCGGGAGTAAAGGTGACTGTTCCATCTGCATTGTTGGTAAATACCCCAATCGTTGAAGGATCTGGTTCAGTGCCTGCAACAAATGCTATTGTAGAAATAACAAGGTTATTGGTTCCTTTAGTATCATTGTCATAAATATTGAGTGTTACCGGAACATTCATATTGGTAGAAGCATTGTCATTGTTTGCAGTAGGCCCTATTGGGTAAATGATGGTTACTGTAGCGAGGTTTGATCCAAATCCATCTTGATCTTTAACAAAATACTGAATGGGTGTCGGGCTACCTACCAACGCTGGAACTGGAGTAAAAGTAATTGCTCCTGTTGTGGTATTTACAGACCATGTGCCCTCGCCTGGTACTACGAGGCTTGCACCTGCACTGAGAGTGCCATCGATTTGTACAGAACTAGGAAGTATTGGCGAACTGCCTGGAGTATCATTATTCAAAACATCTACGGTGACTGCTTCTCCGGGCATTCCTGCTCCGTTGTCATCGACCGCAACCGGATTAAAAATGGATATCAATTCAACCCAATCACCTTGAAGTTCTGGAACTCCATCAATAATGCTATGATTGTCATTTTCAAACTCCCCTCCGGCACCCATAGAGAATTCTACGCCAGTAAATGCCAAACCTGCTGACGCATAAAAATGAAGATAAGCGTATGGCTCATTGGCATTGCCTCCTGATCCGGGCTTTCCATAATAGTTATAGGTTGAATAACTCGTTCCATTAATGGAGATAATGAAATTATTGGTGTTTTTTGGTAAAAGCGCAACAACATCGTTGGTTGTAAATGTTCCAATTACCTGACCATTACGGATAATTTTAATGGTATTCTGCCCATCTCCGGCGGGCCATGCGAATCCGAAATATCGCTGAGGAGTATCAAATTCAAGCGTTACTTTCCCGCTATTTCTGATTGCCATGTACTTCCCTGTGCCGGCTCCATAAATATCGTCGTTTTTTACGTAGGACTGACCTGTAGTCTGAATGTAAGTCCCAATGCTTGATGTGTAACCGTTGGGTTGTGGTGCCCAGTTGTAATTTGGTACACCTGAAAAGGAAGTGAAAGTCTCTGTTGATATTGTTCCACCTGTAGCATTGCTTGTCATCATACCAGGGGCACTCGTATAAACACGAAGGTACTCTTGAGTATAGGAAAAGAAAGGCAATATTATAAGTATCAGAAAAGGGATTGTTTTTTTCATAAGTTTTATAATTAAAATTGTCGGTTATTAAACAGTTCCAGGCCTTTTTTATTCAAATGTATGATTTAGATTAGTGCCGCTAATTTCAAGATTTACTTCCTGACCAAGAAACTTGAGCTTCATGGTTTTTCATAAGTTGGCAAAGTCAGTTTCATGGTGTAAGTTGTTCCTGGCGTTAAAAATGCCTTTTGATAAGCAATGTTTTGCGAATTGGACACTTCAACAATGCCATTTGATGGAGCTGACATTGTAAGTTGAATGTCTTTGGTAGTTTTCCAGTCGAAATTTGAAGGAACTGTTAATTCTTCCATATTTACTGGTTTTGGGTCAATATTGTCAAATCGATCTTTCTTACAGGAAGTAAATACGATTGTAAGTGCTATTGCAATTATTATGGTTATTTTTTTCATAAGTAAATCAAATTTGGAGTTAATTGTCAAATTCTGTGCCAATTCATATTATATATCTCTAAGTAGGGCTTGCTGAAAAAGTCCTAATCTATTGGATTCTTAGAAGTTAATTCAATAATATCTTATTTCTTGTGCGGGATTTGGGAGATATTGGTTAAAAAACCTTGCATCAGATATTTCGGTGCGCTTCACCTTTAAACACACCACCGGACAAAATTCTACAAAGATTACCGGTAAGTAAATATAAATCAATTATATATATTATTATTCCTTACTGTACTTCTCCCTATTTGAAACCCTGGGTTTTATTTTGGGAATAATTTTCTAAAAATCGAAAAACCTCAAAAATTATAAAGTCTGTGAGGTTTTGAAAATTATTATGTTTGAATCTCTATTCTATAGGTATCTGATAAATCAGACTGTTGTTTCTGTATACAGTTAGGTTTTTATACCAGTCTGGGAACATAGCGCCACTACTTATTGCCCATTCTGAAAATTTCAGATGAACCCAAAGAATTTCTTGTTTTTCGATGGGATAATCAAAACTTTCATAGATGTTTATAGCCCATGGCAGATTATTTATAGTCACATAATATTTTCCGTTTCCTAGATCACTTGCATCTTCCCATTGTCCAAATAAACTCATATCAACCAAATCAGTTGGCAGATAGTTCGGTAGATGAACTTCATGACTGCGGATTTTATTCACAATCAGGAATGGATTAAAGTTACTGATATCAAGATCGTTATAACTGTAAGTATTAGGCTTGAAATTAATTGTGATGGTTATAGTGTCGGGTTGAACATAGGGTGCAATTGGGTCTGTATTTACTCCAATTCCAATTCCGGGATGAGGCATTTGTGCAACTACATTATCATATACAATGATTGTTGGTTTGGCTTGGCCAGCTTCAACGCCATTGGTTTCAAGCGTAATGATATTTTCGGTGAGTTCATAACCGACGACTTCAAGGTCTGCAGGATCGATTGCACTTGAAAACTGGAATCCAAATCCATTTTCAAAAGATGCCCCAAAAGCTTTGACGATAAAAGTACCTTTTACCTGATCAACGTAATTTAGTGCGTCTGTTGTAATTTCAAACTGATAGTCGATAACGAGATCGTTAAAATCATAATCCCCTTTGCCAGGCCATAGGTCCTCAAAAGCCAGTGTTCCAAAACCCAAAGCCGGATAATAATTTTCAATGATTATTATTGTAGCTGTAAAAGGCATTGTAATCTGTCCGGGTAATTCACTTTCAAACCCGGCATTATCAATGGTTACATAATTAAGCGTTACGCTAATATCTCCATCAACAGGATCAATCAGGATAGCCTGTGTAGGTTCTCCATTGGCATTGGCCGGAATAGTAACACCATTCACAGGAAAAGTAGCAGAAGTATATGATGTTCCATTAATGTCTAAAGTATTTATTCCTGCAGGAAAGCTAACAATCTTTATCGAAGCAACATTGCCTCCATCGAAATCAGAACCACTGAAAGAAGTTGATGGAACACTCACAAAGTTGTTTCCTCCCGGGTTGGTTTGTTCAGGAAGTGATGATGTTCCAGCTAATGGCCTTTGTTGAATACCAAAATTTATATTTTCTATATTGTTTGCCGATACGATGATGGTGGCTTGTCCCTGATTGTTTGCAGCAGTTGCCCCATCACCAGACAACTCACCTGCGTGTACCCAGTTTGAAGGTAAAATGCGAGCAGGAGCAGGGTTGCCAATAGAGCCTTGAATAGAACTTAATTCTACATTTAATGTGCCCAAAGGTACACCTTCAAATGTGTATGATCCATCCGGATTTATACCGACCGATTTAACAATGTTTCCTGACGTGTTTACGAGATTGACAAATAAAGGTGTTCCTGCTGCTTCATCAACAGCGATACCATTGACTAGATTATCAGTCAGGCCGTTGATATCGTTAAAAACATTACCACTGATATTAATAACCTTTACCAAACCTGTGAGAGCAATCATGTCAAGACCACCTGCACTTGTACTGTTGGTATTGGTCTTGAAAAATGTTCCGTTGGTATAATCAACAAAATCAGCTGCAGTATCTGAAACCGGAAAATCGCCGACTGTTAAAGAATAGCTATAAACGGTTTGCTCGTCTGTAAGTCCAAAGTCGGAGAATTTGAAGAATACGCCTCCAATTCCCTGTCCTGTTAATGTTGTGCTGACTTTTAGTTCGCCTGTATTGTTATCACGTCGCAAAACAGCTGAGCTTTGATTGGGAACAACATTCACATTTCCGTAATTGTAAGAATTTATCCTGATAAGATTGGAATAGGCTGTTGGATTTCCACTGCCATCGATGCCAGTTATCACTGCAGCCACAAAAGCATCATGTTGGTTTAATGCGCCTCTTTCCAACACCGCAAAACCTTGTCCTGAAGCTGAAACCAATTGAATGCCAGCCGAAACAACTACGTCGAGTCTTTCGATATTGTTATTGTTTCCGTTTCCGTCTCCTGAATTGGCAAAAAGGTTATCAGAACCCCTTAACAGATTGGCGTTCCCCGTGAAAGCCGTTACCATTTCATCAACATAAGGTGCATTTAGATTGAGTATTTTGATTGGTTGATCGCCTATGTCTGTTAATGTCCCAAAATAAAACATAAGATCACGAACACCACTGAATGTGGTATTGTTCACTCTACGGAGATAAACTTGAACCGGAATGCCTTCGTATCGATACCCTACATTTCCTGTTTGCAAGCAGACTCAACTGATTGTCAATCTTATCTGAATTCGCTCCATAACGATAATCATAGGTTTTGCCAACCAAAAGAGACCCAGCAGCTCCGATTGTAGTATAACTGGTTCCGGACGCAGAACTTGTTGTTTCAGTATAAATATTTGTTATCCCTGATTGGGCAAAAGCGCTTTGAATACTAAAAGTCAAAAGCATTAAAATTAGAAAGCTATAATTTGTATTATTTAACTTCATAGAGTAGTTGATTTAGTTGAATGCGTAGTTCAATGATGCTGTTCCCAATTCCAGACTTGCTTCTTGTCCCATGAATTTCAGTTTTACTGATTTTTCATACGTTGGAACTGTAAGCTTCATTGCATAGGGCTGACCTGGTGTTAAGAATGCTTTTTGATAGACAACGCCCTGGCTGTTTGTTACTTCTACAATACCAGAAGCATTGGCCGTAAGGGTTAATTGTATATCTTTTGTGGTTTTCCAGTCGAAGCTGGTAGGAACTGTAAGTTGTTCCATATTTTCCGGTGTTGTGTCGGGTCCATCAAAACGATCTTTTTTACATGATGTGAAAATCATTGTGAGTGCTATGACGAAAATGAATGCTATTTTTTTCATGGTTCAAATTTTATATTTCTTTTATGTCTAAAAGCATGCCAAAATCGTTTACTAGTTTTAATTAATTTAATATCAAATATTTAAAATATCATTCAATATGCATTTCGTCGCTTTATTGAGATTTTTTTCCTATTTTGGGAATTGTCAAATAAAAAGCCGCCCCTGAAAAGAGGCGGCTTTTTAAAAGCATTTGTTTTATTATTTTTTTGCAGGAACCTGATAAATCAAGCTGGCATTTCTGTATCCTGTCAGGTTTTTATACCAGTCAGGAAATTGAACACCACCGCTCATTGCCCATTCAGCAAATTTCAGATGTGCCCAGAGGATTTCCTGCTTTTCAATCGGATAATCAAATTTCTCGTAAATGTTGATGGCCCAGGGTAGATTTGTATCAGTTACATAATACCTTCCCGTAGATGGTACACTGTTGTCTTCAAAAGTACCAAAGACACTCATGTCAGCGAGAGCTGTTGGCGGATAATTGGGAAGATGTACTTCCATTGTCCTGTTTTTATTAATGATTAAGAATGGATTAAAGTTACTGATATCAAGATCGTTGAAACTATAAGTGTTTGGTTTGAAAACGATATTTATTGTCAGTGTAACAGGGGTTACATAAGGTGCAGAAGGCTCTGTATTCACTCCAATTCCTATTCCGGGATGAGGCATTTGTGCAAAGGCGTTATCATATACTATGATTGTTGGTTTTGTCTGACCGGCTTCAACGCCGTTGGCTTCAAGGGTAATGATGTTTTCGGAAAGTTCATAACCGGTTACCGTAAGGTCTGCAGGATCAATTACACTGGATAATTGGAATCCAAAACCATTTTCAAACGAAGCTCCAAATGCTTTGATTACAAAAGTTCCTTTAACACTTTCTATCATATTGGATTCATTTGAAATGATCTCAAACTGATAGTCCAGAACAAGGTCATTGAAGTCGTAATCACCTTTACCAGGCCATAAGTCTTCATAAGCAAGCGTTCCATACCCTAAAGCAGGATAGAGATTAGAAGTTCCCTGAATAATAATTACAGTTATGGTTGCCACATCACAAAGGGAATTTAAGTCGCAAACCTGATATTCGATGGTTGCGGTGCCAATAAATCCATTTACCGGGGTAAATGTAACAATACCTGTAGTTGCGTTTACAGTGAATGTGCCAACCGTAGTCGGGTTGGGTTCAGAACCAACAGTAAATGTAACTGAGGCAGTATTAATAGCTGCAGCGCCAGGGAGATCATTTAAAAGCACCTCAATGTTGACAGGGGTATTGATAAGCGTAGTTGCATTATCATTGACAGCATCGGGTCCGGCAACGCTATTTATTACCACCGTTATAGTAGCCTCATCACACAAGGCATTCTGATCACAAACTTTATAATCAGCAGTAACTGTTCCTGTGAAGCCGTTTACAGGGGTAAAGGTCACCAGTCCGGTAACCGGATTTACAGTAAATGTACCTTCAGTAGCAGGATTTGGGGTTGTCCCGGCAATCAAAGCGACTGTTGTCGGATCAATTGTTGTTGCACCTGCAACATCATTTGCCAGAACATTGATATCAACCGGAGTGTTCAAATTGGTAGTAGCATTGTCATCATTGGCAGTTGGGCCGGCAACACTATTTATTACAACTGTTATCTTAGCCTCATCACACAAGGCATTCTGATCACAAACCTTATAGTCAATGGTAACAGTTCCTGTGAAACCATTTACTGGAGTGAAAGTGACAAGACCTGTAGTTCCATTTACTGTGAAAGTCCCCTGAGTAGTTGGATTGGGAGCTGTTCCTGCAACAAATGTAACACTTGTTGGGTTGAGCGGTGTTGCGCCTGCAACGTCATTGGTAAGTACGTTGATATCGACCGGAGTATTTAGATTGGTCGTCGCATTATCGTCATTTGCAGTTGGTCCAGCAACAGCATTTATAATTACTGTAATGGTTGCTGCATCGCACAGAGCATTTAAATCACAAACCTGATAATTTACAGTTGAGGTTCCGGTAAAGCCGGTGGTAGGAGTAAAAGTAACGACCCCTGTTGTTGGGTTAACGGTAAACACGCCCTCGGTTGCAGGTGGTATCGTTCCGGCAACAAAAGTTACACTTCCGGGATTCAAAGCAGCAGCCCCTGTAACGTCATTGCCAAGAACCGTAATATCAACCGAAGTATTTAAGTTTGTGGTAGCGTTATCATTGATAGCATCCGGGCCTGGAACAGGCGTTGAAGTGCTGGTGTTATTGTTTTGATTTGAATCGCTTTCATTGCCACTAATGATTGCTGTGTTTGCATAAGGGCCTCCGGTATTCACTGTTACAATCATCGTTAAGATGGCGCTTCCACCAGCGGCAAGACTTCCTATAGTCCAGTTTGGAGCTGTCCACGATCCGTTCGCAGTATTGGCACTTACGAATGCATATCCCGCAGGTAAAACATCGTTAACAGAAACACCTGAAGCGGCACTTGGGCCATTGTTGCTTGCAGTAATAGTAAATGTGATATTGTTTCCAACCATTGGATTTTGAACATTTACAGTTTTCAATACAGCAAGGTCGGTAACTGCTCCAATTTGAGGTGTTACAGTGGCTGAATTATTATTCAGATTTGGATCGGACTCATTGCCCGTAATCGATGCTGTGTTTGGATATGGGCCAGTTGCATTGACAGTAGCAACGATGTTCATGGTTGCACTTGCTCCGTTGGCAAGATTTCCAATTGTCCAGTTTGGAGCAGACCATGTTCCTGATGAAGGAGTTGCGCTAACGAAAGTGTACCCGGCAGGTAAAATGTCAGTTACAATAGCTCCCGTTGCCGGGCTTGGTCCGTTGTTGGTTGCGGTGATCGTAAAAGTCACATTCGTTCCAACATTAGGCGTTTGATTGCTGATTGTTTTGGTAACAGCCAGATCAGCCAATGAACCCACCTGTGGTGATACGCTTGAAGTATTATTTGCCTGAGTTGGATCAGGTTCATTCCCTGAGATTATAGCAGTATTCTGGTAGGGGCCTGATGCTTTTACAGTAGCCACGATGTTCATGGTTGTACTTGCTCCGTTGGCAAGGTTTCCAATTGTCCAGTTTGGAGCCGACCATGTTCCTGATGAAGGAGTTGCGCTAACAAAAGTGTAACCTGCAGGCAAAACATCATTTACTGAAACACCGGTTGCATTGCTTGGCCCATTGTTGGTTGCAGTAATTGTGAATGTTACATTGGTTCCAACATTTGGCGTTGGATCGCTCACCGTTTTGTTCACTGCAAGATCAGCTGATGCAGCAGGAACAGGAGTAACAGTACTGGTATTATTCCCGGAGTTTGGATCAGGTTGAGTACCTGTGATTGTTGCAGTATTGGCATAAGGTCCGGCTGCTTTTACAGTTGCAACAATTGTTAAAGTTGCGCTAGCGCCGTTGGACAAACTTGCAATATTCCAATTTGGGGCCGACCATGAACCGACAGAAGCAGAAGCACTTACAAAAGTGTAACCTGCCGGTAAAACATCATTTACAATGATACCAGTTGCTGTGCTTGGGCCATTGTTAGTAGCAGTAATCGTAAAGTTAACGTTAGAACCTACAGTAGGAGTTTGATTGCTTACTGTCTTTAAAACCGCTAAGTCAGCAACAGCAGATGGAACAGGGGTTACAGTACTTGAATTGTTGGCAGGTACCGGATCAGACTGATTGCCTGAAATGGTAGCTGTATTGGCATAAAGCCCTGAAGCATTAACGGTTGCTACAATGGTCAATGTTGCATTGGCATTGTTGGCAAAATTGCCAATGTTCCAGTTTGGAGCTGACCAGCTGCCATTTGAAGCAGAAGCACTAACAAAAGTATAACCTGCTGGTAAAACATCATTTACTATTACGCCTGTGGCGGCACTTGGGCCGTTGTTTGTAGCCGAAATGGTAAAAGTGACATCGGTGCCAATAGAAGGGGTTTGGTTGTTTACTGTTTTTGTGACGGCAAGATCAGCAACCGCTGAAGGAATCGGTGTTACAGTACTGGTATTGTTTCCGGAATTTGGATCAGGTTGAGTACCTGTAATTGTTGCAGTATTGGCATAAGACCCTGTTGTATTTACAGTTGCAACAATTGTTAGTGTTGCGTTAGCGCCGTTGGACAAACTTGCTATGGACCAATTTGGGGCAGACCATGAGCCAACGGAAGCAGAAGCGCTTACGAAAGTGTAACCTGCCGGTAAAACATCATTTACATTGATGCCGGTTGCTGTGCTTGGGCCATTGTTAGTAGCAGTAATCGTAAAACTAACGTTAGACCCTACCGTAGGAGTTTGATTGCTTACTGTCTTTAGCACTGCTAAATCAGCAACCGCAGTTGGAACAGGGGTTACAGTGCTTGAATTGTTAGCAGGAACCGGATCAGACTGATTGCCTGAAATGGTAGCTGTATTGGCATAGGAACCAGTTGCATTGACAGTAGCTACTATTGTTAAGTTAGCAGATGCTCCAATGGCGAGGTTTCCAATAGCCCAGTTTGGAGCAGTCCATGTTCCGGTTGAAGCAGAAGCACTTACAAAAGTATAGCCGGCTGGAAGAACATCATTTACAGTTACACCTGTTGCAGCACTTGGGCCGTTATTGGTTGCTGCAATCGTAAAGGTGACATTGGACCCCATATTTGGAGTCTGGTTATTTACTGTTTTTGTCACAGCAAGATCCGCAATTGAAACGGGCACGGGTGTTGATGTGGCTGAATTGTTTCCTGGTGTTGGGTCAGTTTGGTTTCCGCTTATAGTTGCAGTGTTTGCGTAGGAACCTGAAGCCTTAACCGTTGCAACAATACTTAAGGTTGCATTGCCTGAGCTTGCAAGGTTACCTATTGTCCAGTTGGGTGCAGACCATGATCCGATTGAAGGAGTGGCACTCACAAGGGTATAGCCTGCAGGCAAAACGTCATTAACGGTTACTCCTGTTGCATTGCTTGGACCATTATTGGTAGCAGTAATTAAAAATGTAACGTTACTGCCCACATTGGGAGTTTGATTGTTCACGGTTTTTGTTATGGCAAGATCAGCAGTGGCTACCGGCACTGGTGTAGATGTGCTGCTGTTATTTCCTGGTGTGGGATCCGTTTGATTTCCTGAAATGGTTGCGGTGTTGGCATAATTACCAGTTGATTTCACTGTTGCAACAATGGTTAAGGTAGCACTTGCACCGTTGGCAAAATTGCCGATTGTCCAGTTAGGAGCACTCCAGACACCTGTTGATGCTGATGCACTTACAAAAGTGTAGCCTGAAGGCAAAACGTCAATGATCTTTACACCGGTTGCATTATTCTGGCCATTGTTAGTTGCTGTTATTGTAAAAGAAACATTACTACCTACAGCAGGCGCTGGATTGTTTACTGTTTTTACTACCATAAGATCAGCCTGAGGTGGCAACACAACAACTGTTTCTGAAGCAATACTGAATCTACCGCAATTATCTGTAACAATGACTGTAATAATGCAATCGGTAATCGCGTTTACGACCGGGGCTGTATATGTGGCATTGGCGGAATTGGGATTCGTAAAGGAACCACCTGTGCATGAGCTTGACCATGCGTAAGAATAAGGTCCAGTTCCTCCAACAACTGTTGCTGAAAGATTGAGAACCTCTCCTGAATAAACGGTTGAAGGAATATTGGTTGTTACCTCAGGCTGCTTCTGAATACCTGACATGAGTATAAAGTTGAAATATGCGCGTTGGGCAGCAATATTTTCAGGATCACTTTTTTTTGCATGATCGTGGCCGGCTTCGTACATTACCATACCATAATTGCTATTTCCATAAGCAGGACCATAAACTACTACTGCTGCTTCATTTGCGTCTGCTTGACTGTGAGAAGGCTGATAAACGGCCACGCTTGTGGTTGGACGCCAATTACTTGCTCCTTTATATGGAATATAAATTTGTTCAGAGCCATTTGTGGTAGCTGCATCAAGCGTACCCATAAACTGCATGATTGGATCAGATGCATAAGCCGGATTGTAGGTGTAATTTCCATTGCCATCATTATGATTGCCCCATGGCGTTAATCCATTGGTTGATAAGTATTTAAAACCAAGGTAAGTAGGAGTATTTGCCTCGAGAGCGCTCACAGCATGACAGGCAGCCCAAAGATATCCTCCGCTTTTAATATAGTTATCAAGTGCTGTTTTCCATGTCGTTGACCAATTTTGAGGATCGGCATGGGGAAGTACATAAATATCATCACAGCCAGTAAGCTCTGTTGGATTACCCCCTAAGGTATAAGATGAAGTGGGAATGCCTGCATTTGAATAGTAATCTTTTACGATTTTACCATTATCCTCATCAAGAACTGCACGGGGCCAGCTTGTAAGTTCTTTGTAGATGGGTGCTGTAAAAGTGGTGTTTATTGGACCATCCACAACAACACCGGCGCTTTTCCAGGTATTGATTTTTGTTAATACTGCAGTATTGATATATTGGGCCGGAATGATAAAGGTCCCTCCTTTATAATTCTTTGAATTGACGGTGAAATCAGTTCCATCTTTTAGTTTTGATGGATTGATTGCCCAACGTACTGGCACATTATGATCTTTGATCAAAGTGTAAACCAAGCCGTATGGCTTAAGACCTTTAGCAACAGTCTGGGATGACTGTCCCATATCAATGATATAAGCGCCGTTTATGAATGTCTCGTTTGTTGTCTGAGCCTTTGCTGAGAAAGCTATAAACATCAATAGGATAAGACCAGATTTTAAGAACAATGGCATGAAGTTTTTCATTGTAAAGTGGTATTTGATGCGGTCAAAAATTTAATTTTCAATATATAATTTAGAATTGATACGTAAGATTATTTGCTGTTAATTCCAATGTAACTTGTTGTCCCAAAAAGAGAAGTCGGACTGTTTTTTCATAGGACGGCACAGTGAGTTTCATGATATAAGCCTGATTTGAAGAAAGAAATGCTTTTTGGTAAGAAACCCCATTCAGCGAAGTGACCTGAACGATGCCATTGGCATTTCCAGTAAGCGTCAGTTGCACATCTTTTGTTGTTTTCCAGTCAAAACTGGAAGGAACTTGCAATTCCTCCATTGTCTCAGGTGAATTATCAATATCTAAAGGTATATCTTTTCTGCATGAAACAAGAGAAAGGAAAAGGATAAGGGAAAATAATATTTTTTTCATAGTAGCTACATATATGTATGTACATTGCAACAAAAATCGTGCGAGTAAATTTAAATTATTAAATATCAAATATTTACAAAAAATTTAATTCATATTTTGGATATGTAAAATTTATATATTTTCCCATTTTGGGATTTTTTTTCTTGTAAAGATACTTTTCTGATGACTGTAAATCAAGTAGAACTA
The DNA here is from genome assembly GCA_002842755.1 of Bacteroidetes bacterium HGW-Bacteroidetes-1. Lineage (GTDB taxonomy): Bacteria > Bacteroidota > Bacteroidia > Bacteroidales > F082 > JALNZU01. The sequence continues at coordinate 15,584 of PHDU01000075.1, forward strand.
TGAATTTGTTTTATGTTCAATGTTTTTCCCATCTAATTCCATCCGTATCACTTTCATAGTATTCAAAAAACGCGTCACTACTTTCAGGGATTCCAGTTTTGTAGGTTTCAAAATGAATAATTCCGCCACAAACATGTCCATTGTTTTGAAAAATGATTCCTTTGCTATCAATGGCCAATGTAATATCCCCGACTTCAGGATTTTTATGAGAGGAAGAACTGAGAAAATAGATCCAGTCAGTATTGCTTAGTCTTAGAAAGCCTTTTTCAATCAATCGAATAGAATATTTACTTCCATTTTCAAGTTTAATTTCCTTAAAAATCAAAGATTCAGTAGTTTCATCCGGTGATATTTTTTTCAAATCGAGAATCATTTGCTCAATGCTGGCTGCTCTTTTTTCAGCATCAATACGATTCTGATCATTATGCTGACCAAAGGCTGAAAAGTTCATGCCCAGTAAAACAATTGAAATGTAAATAACTAATTTTGACATTTTAAAGAATATAAGTTCAGTAAAAGTAAGAATAAACGAGTTCATTTTTTATCAAAGAAATGAGAACGTTATTTCTTAGAAGTTAATAATCAAATTATTGGCTGACAATTCGATGTCTTGTTCTTGCCCCATAAATTTTGCCTTTACATTTTTTTCATAAACTGGAACTGTCAGCTTCATGGTATAGGGCTGGCTTTGTGTTAAGAATGCTTTTTGATACACAACACCCTGGCTGTTTGTTACTTCCACAATACCAGAAGAATTGGCTGTAAGGGTTAACTGAACATCTTTTGTTGTTTTCCAGTCAAAGCTGGTTGGAACTGTAAGCTGTTCCATATTTTCTGGAGTTGTATCCGGTCCAATAAAACGATCTTTTTTGCATGATGTGAAAACGACCGTAAATAGGATGATTGCAATAAGTGTTATTTTTTTCATGACTTTAGTTTTCTTTTATAGGTCTAAAAGCGTGCCAAATGAAAAAAATATATCAAGTTATTCATTGCCAGTTATATAGAAAACATACAGCTTGGATAATATATCTTGTATTTGGACTTTATTCCAATATTTGGAATTTCAATTCAGGTTTTATGAATCCAGTTTAGCGCAAGTCCTGCAGAAAATGCCAAACAAGATTAATCTATAAGCAATGTTGCAACAGGAGGTTATTGCCAATCAGTAGATAAACAATGTAAGCCAGGTTCAGCTTTCGTAGGATACCTAACTAAACAAGGGGCGAAGCAATGAGGTGAAGATAATAATCAGTATTGCAATGCTATAAGTAAGTTTCATTAATGTTCCTGCTAAAAATCCAATGAAAGAACCAAAGGCTGCCCTAAGCGCACGATCGCCGGAAGTCCCTGCCATCGTCTCGCCAAGATATGCGCCTACAAAGGGGCCAAGCAGAATACCTACAAGACCAAAAGGACCAATTACGATTCCTAACAAAGGGAGCAATAATACACTTACGATCAGTCCGATAGTACTTCCGCGAACTCCTGCTTTGGTGCCTCCGAATTTTTTTGTGCCATAAACAGGGACATAATAATCAAGCAAGGTGATGACGAAAGCCAGAAGCGCAGAAACAATATAAAAGGTTTCAGAAAAACTATATTTTTCGGTTATTCCAATCAGCACAAGTGCAAAGAAACTGATAGGAGGCCCCGGCAAACCCGGAATAATACCACCGGCAATACCAACGATTGCCAAAAAAATACTCAGGACTGTTAATAAAATTTCCATAATCATTTGTTAAGCTTATACACGAAATTAGTATAATTGTCGTTTGAAGCGAAATTTTACATATTCTAGTAGTCAATTCATAAAAAGAGAAAAATGTTACAGGAAAAAGTAATCGTAATAACGGGTGCATCAAGTGGAATTGGTGAAGCGACAGCGTTGTTGCTTGCAGAACAAAAAACAAAACTGGTACTCATGGCCCGCCGCGATGATCGAATGAAAGTGCTTGCTGAGAAGATCCTAGAAATGGGCTCAGAAGCTATGGTGGTAAAAGTCGATCTTGTTAAACGTGATGAAGTTGCTGCTGCCTTTAGAAGTGTTTTTGATCAATGGGGCAGGGTAGATGTCCTTATCAATAATGCAGGTTTGATGCCGGTTTCTTATCTTGATAAACTGAAGATTGATGAATGGGATCGAATGATTGACGTTAACCTGAAAGGACTTTTGTACTGCATTGCCGGTGTTCTGCCAGGAATGAAAGCACAGGGCGGTGGTCACATTGTCAACATCTCCTCTGTTGCCGGAAGAAGGGTTTGGCCGGGTTTTGCTGTTTACAATGCAACAAAATTTGGTGTTACTGCGTTATCAGAAGCAATGCGCATGGAACTAACACCCACAATGAATATTAAAGTCACTGTTGTTGAGCCTGGCGCTGTTGCAACTGAATTGACGCAAACAATTACTGATACAGACATACTTGAAAGTTTTGCAAAACGTACCGGAATGGTCCCACTAAATCCCGACGATATCGCCCGGGCAATAAAATATGCAATCACGCAACCTGATAGCGTGAACGTAAGCGAAGTGCTGGTTATGCCGCGCACGCAAATGTGAGTATTTCCGAGGGGGGATATTCACACCCTGCGGATTCGAATCTATTATGGATTTCGAATCCGTTTTTTTTTAACTTTTATTACGAAATATTTCGTACAAACATCTTGACAAATCGTATTTCGACCCTTACTTTTGCTACGAAATAATTCGTATAACAATGAGCCATAAAATTAAACCTACTGATGCCGAGCTGGAGATTCTTCAGATAATATGGAAATATGGACCTTCCACGGTCAGGCATATCAACGATATTATGAACGAAAACAAGGTTGTGGGTTATACTACAACTTTAAAACTGCTTCAGATCATGGCGCAGAAAGGAATTGTAAGAGCCGATAAAACGGAACGAAGTCATGTTTATACATCGTTGTTAAAGGAAGAAGAAACGCAAAGACAGCTCATTGATCAACTCCTGGTGGCTGCATTTGGAGGATCAGCAAAAAAACTGGTCATGCAGGCATTGGGTAATCGCAAACCCAGCCTTACTGAGCTTGACGAAATAAAATCATTGATACGCAGACTGGAAGGAGGAACACAATGAAATTTAATTGGTTAAATTTTCCGGAGGAATTGCTATCTGCGGTTGGGTTTGCATTGTTACATTCATTATGGCAGGCAGCGCTTGTTGCGTTGGTGCTATTCGTTTTAATGCGGTTTTTACAAAATGCTGCTGCAGGCAGCCGCTATTTGCTGGCATTTATTGGAATGGCAACGATGACAATCCTTCCGATAATAACTTTTTTTAGAATCTACCAGCCTGTAATTACTTCAAGTTCAGCAATAGAAGAAGTTGATAATGGCTCGTTGGCCTCAGTGATGTATGTACTTGCAGAATCGCAGTTTGGAATAGACGCATTAATGCATAAGGCAGAGGCATTTATTGCTTTAATGGCGCCTCAGGTTTTTTGGTTCTGGGTTATAGGTATGCTGCTCATGGCAATTCGAATGAGTGGAGGATACTTTGTTGCCTACAGATTAAAGCATTTTGCCATTTTTCCGGTGGATAAGGAATGGCAATTGCGTTTGGAGCAACTTGCAGCACAGTTGCAAATAAAGAGAAAAATCCGTTTTCTTGAATCAACAAGGGTGGATGTTCCATTGGTAATCGGGTTTTTAAAACCTGCCATTATTGTGCCTTTGGGAACATTGTCGCGCTTGCCTTTTGATCAGATAGAAATGATTTTGGCGCATGAACTGGCACACATACGGCGTGCCGATTTTCTTGTTAATATGTTGCAGGCAGTGGTTGAAGTAATTTTGTTTTTTAATCCGTTTGTTTGGTGGATTTCTTCAGTCATACGTGCTGAACGTGAAAATTTATGCGATGACATCGCACTTCAGACTACAGGAAAACATTTGTCGCTTGCCAAAGCTCTTGTTAATTTATCAACAGATCAAACCCAGAATATATCCTTAAATTCAGTTGTTTACTTCAATAAATTTAATACCATGAAACGAATTGAAAGATTATTTAACAATCCAAGATTAAAGCCTTCACCAGCTGAAAAAATGAGTGTCATTGTCCTTTCGCTCATCTTTGTCCTTTTTATTTCTACAACCGGAATCCTGACCGGATCAAACAGTATGTCGGACGACTTTGAAACTGCGCCTGCATTTGTTCCAATGGGCGTAATGCCTTCTGATTTTCATGCTGACACTTTATTAAATGGAAAGGCAAAGAAAGAGCAGAAAGAAATTGAAGTTGAGGTGGTGAATGGTAAAGCTGTTAAAATGATTGTGGATGGGGTTGAGGTGCCTGCTGAAGAGCTTCAAAAGGAAGATTTTGTTTGGACAGATAAAGATACGACTGTATTGAAAAAGGTAATTGTCAGACGTCCTGACAAAAAGCATAAAACTGTCATCGTTGAAACAGATGAAGTGGAATGGCATCAAAAGAATGACAAGGCATCAACAAAAAAAATCATAGTAAGGGAAGGAATGCCTAACAAAATGATGAGGATTACAGCTACAGAAGGAAATAGCAATGATTCGATTGAGGTAAGCGCAGAATACATATTGTTTGATGGCGATTCATTAAAAACATCCTCAGGGAGAAAAATGCAGATGCATCGAATGCCACAGGAAGAATTTGCTGTTTTTGATGACCCTGAGATGGAATTCTTTTTTGATGCTGAAGAAATGCAATTCGGAGATGGGGAAGAATTTGAAGCCCAAAAAAAGTATTTATTTGTTCAAAAGGAGCAAATGATGAGGGAAAGGGAAGAACGAAAAAGTAGGATGCACAAACAGGCAGATGAAATGGCAAGACAGGCTGAGCAGCTTAATCGTGAGGCAGAGCGCATTGAACAAAACAACAAAGAAGCCGCAATGAGGCTGAAAATGGAGGCAGAGAATCTGGTAAATGAAGCCAGTAGATTAAGGGAAGAAGCCCTCATTCCTGTTCCACCTGTGCCGGAAATCATGAAAATGGACAGAGATGTGAAAAGGATAAATCCAGCAATCAGGCATTTGAAATGGGAGTCTGAATCTACTTCAATTGAAAATCAACAGCAACAGCTTTTTCGACAAGAAATGATCCGTGATGGTGTTGCTTCAAAGCGCTCCAATGTCATTATTAGTAAGAAGCAGTTGATTGTGGATGAACAAGTGATGGATAAAAAAATACATCGGAAATTTCTAAACAGGTATGAAGAAATTACGGGTCGTAAACTAGAGGCAGGAGAAGCTGTAAGTTTACGCAGATAAAACACAGTCAACACATATTAATTCATAATAAAGGCCGGAATAAAAAAAATCGGTCTTTTTTATTTGAAGACTAAACTTTATGTGTTTTGAATCATTTAATGAACATAATACCGATCGGAGAAATGTAATAGTCCAATTATCGCTCACTCAATTGACCTAACATTTCTATACATCGGCATTCTACCAGGAAAACTTTTGTATTAATTTATAATTCACTTTGGTATAACTTTAAAAATATTAAATATGAGCCCACTCCGAAAAGTCAGTCTTTAAACACAACATTTAATTGCGTGTTAAAAATATGTGTTTGTTAACATCAGATGAAAAGTTATAAACAATTGTA
>PHDU01000008.1 GCA_002842755.1 Bacteroidetes bacterium HGW-Bacteroidetes-1
TGTTGCTGATAATTCTGAAACATTAGAAAACTATAGAGAAATTCAATTACGGTACGAAAAATTGATTAACCTACAATATTTTTAAACAGAACCAATATAGCATGAAGAAAAACAAAAACACCCTCTTAGTAAGCCAATTAATAACCAAAAGGGTGAAAAAAATAAAAAAAGGTATTTTATTATGATGAACTCCCGTTGGAAATCAACCATTTTTCAACATCGTCCAATTGCACTGCAGGAATATCCAGCTTGTTCTTTTTACGGTATCCATTCAATTTTTGCTGAATAACAGATGGCTTTTCATTACGAAGCACCTCAACAGATGAAAATCCTGCTTTGATTAAATGTGAAGCCCAGGCTTCCGATACACCAATTTCAACGAAATCCTGTGGGTTAATTCCCTTTTGAACCCGCTCGGGGCGCATCTGAGGAAAGAAAAGCACTTCCTGAATGGAGGTCTGACCAGTAAGTAACATCACCAAACGATCAATTCCAATACCCATACCAGAGGTTGGAGGCATACCGAATTCGAGAGAACGAAGGAAATCCTGATCGATAAACATTGCTTCATCATCACCTCTTTCTGAAAGATTCAATTGTTCTTCAAACCTGCTGCGTTGGTCAATAGGATCATTGAGTTCGGTATATGCATTGGCAATTTCTTTACCATTGATCATTAGTTCAAAGCGTTCGGTAAGTGCAGGATTGCCGCGATGACGCTTGCATAAAGGCGACATTTCAACCGGGTAATCTGTAATAAAAGTTGGCTGTATATAATGATGTTCACATTTCTCTCCAAAAATTTCATCAATCAATTTGCCTTTACCCATCGACGGTTCAGTTTCCACACCCAGTTTTTTACAAATATCCCTTAACCTGTTTTCATCCGTCTCAGACACGTCGAAACCAGTGTGTTCAAGAATCGCATCCAACATGGTTATGCGCTTGAAGGGACGTTTAAAATCGATTTCATTGTTGTTTACAATAACTTTGGTTCCACCGGTTACCTCCACAACAAGACGTTCCAGCATTTCTTCGGTGAAATCCATCATCCAGAGATAATCCTTATAAGCCACATAAATTTCCATGACTGTAAATTCAGGATTATGGGTACGATCCATTCCTTCGTTGCGGAAATCCTTTGAAAACTCATAAACGCCATCAAATCCTCCAACAATTAAACGCTTAAGGTACAACTCATTGGCAACCCTTAAGTACAAGGGTATATCAAGCGCATTGTGGTGCGTGATAAATGGCCTTGCGGCAGCTCCACCGGGAATAGGTTGCAAAATAGGTGTTTCAACCTCGAGATACCCTCTTTCATTAAAAAAGTTGCGCATACTATTGATGACTTTTGTTCGGCGAATAAAAGTCTCTTTCACCCCTTCATTCACAATCAAATCCACATAACGCATACGATAACGCTGCTCAGCATCAGTAAAGGCATCATAAATCTGCCCATCTTTTTCTTTTACAATGGGTAAAGGACGTAATGATTTGCTCAATACTTTCAGCTTGGTAACATGGATTGTAATTTCACCCATTTGTGTTTTGAACACATAGCCACTAACACCAATGATATCACCAATATCAAGTAAACGTTTAAAAACAGTATTATATAGAGTCTTGTCTTCTTCAGGACAAAGATCATCCCGCTTAAAATAAAGCTGAATTCTGCTTGTTGCATCCTGCAACTCACAAAATGATGCTGCACCCATAATACGACGGCTCATGATGCGCCCAGCTAAACTGACATCTTGAAATCTATTTGGATTTGAAGGAAATTCCTGTTGTATTTCGGAGGCGCTGGTGTTTACCTCGAATGCTTCGGGAGGATAAGGATTGATCCCTAACGCGTACATCTCAGCCAATGAATTACGTCTTACAATTTCTTGTTCGCTTAAGTTAAAACTCATACAATAAATTTTCCGGCAAAGATACAGAAAGTTGTTTCATAACATTCCATTAGCCCAAACCCAGCAAATGATATGAATTAAAAAAAACAGGGAGACCAAAGTGACCTCCCTGTTATATTTCATAAAAATCAGCAAATTATCGATTGACAATCAATCGTTTGGTAATCATTTGTTTACCTTTAACGACAAGGTTATAAACACCTGCTGGCTGATTCATTAAATTGATCTCGTGAATATTCGTAACCGATGTGATTACGTCCTTTTTCTGATAAATCAGGTTTCCGGATACATCATATACTTTAATACTGATATTCTCTCTGATTTTCGATTGCATCTCAAGCTTAAATATTCCAGCTCCGGGGTTTGGATAAATGCTTAATTGCATGTTATCATTTTCAGAAATGCCTGAACAGTTTTTGAATTCAATATTGATTTCATTGCTACGGGTTACGCAACCATTTTCATTTTTAAGCTCAACCCAAAACGTTTGAACTCCGAAGCTGTATCCAGCAGTATCAGCTGTAACAGAGAATTCGGTTGACCCATTTGACCAGAGCACTTCGTACCCTGAAACGCTTAATTCAAGCACTTTTGATTCGCCGGCACACATTACAGTATCAGCGCCAAGCTCAACGACAGGAGGAGCTTCAAAGAAAGTAACATTGATACTATCAGTAACAACACATCCGTTTTGATCTGTTACATCAACATAAATTTGATGCACACCAAAACCAAAATCTGCTGCTGATGCATTGATAACCTGATTGGTTGATCCGTTGGACCAAAGGAAAGACGCACCTTCGTTGAGAGCATCAATTGCAATGGACTCTTCCCCGCAAGCTGTACGATCTTCCCCTAATTCAACAACAGGCAATTCGAAATAGGTTATTTGAATTGTATCTGAACTCATACAGCCATTGCTATTGACTACATCAACCCAAATTTGATGCGATCCAAAACCCAGGGTTGTAGCAGAAACTTCCAAAGTTTGGGATGTATCACCTGATGACCAAAGATAAACAGATCCTTCGTTTGCAGCATCCAAAAGATAAGGCTGTTCACCACAGAAACTCATATCTTCACCCAATAAAATTTCAGGAAGCTGATATACAACGATACTCAAAGGACTACTCATGATTGTATCATTTTCATGTACTGCATAAGCGCGATAAACTGTTGATATTTCAGGGCTTACAAGCGGATTCTGTTCCATTGAAACCATTTCACCTTCTTCTGTTTTCCAGAAATAGGTTACGTCACTCGTTGCACCACTAACTGCGGCATAAAGTTGAACTGTATCACCCTTACACATTTGATTGGCCTCGGCAGTAGCTTCAATAACAAAGCTTGAAACAAGCAAATGAACCGGCACAAGAATAAGATCATTATCGGGATCATTATTGGCGATTTTAAGATTAGCATAATAATCACCCAATTCAAGATCAACTGCTTTCAAGGTGACAGTAATTTCAGCAGATTCTCCCGGAGCGATAGTTCCAAAACTTGGTTGATAACTCAGCCAACTGATTACATTTACCGTATAATCTTCAACTTCGCCATAAGTAGTAGTTCCACAAGGGGCCAATGCGCCTGTCCATGTGATACGTATACGCATTCTCGTTGGACCAGATTTTGCACCAACCGGAGGATTAATGATAGCCGTATAGGGTCCATTTCCAGGAGAGCCACTGACAGTGATAGGTTCGTCATCAAATTCATCATTCTGATTCCAGTCGATCCAGACACCACACTGATCAGAACTATATGGATTACCGTTGGTGATAGTAAGCGTCATTGGTTCACCAGCTTTTACCTCTGTTGAAAGGTTTGTGTAATCCATGTATCCATTTTCACCAGAGGTATTGTTAATATTACCAAGTTGAACACCTGAAATATATTCATCACCACCACCCGAAGCGGAACAATAAGCATTCACTTCACGATCGGGATCAATTATTTCAGAACTGATGCCATATTCCATTGGCAATTGACCAATATTTACAATAATGATGGATTGAGTAGCCAATGAGTCAGGACGAAGCATTTGATAAATATTGTCAGGGGCCACCGCAATACGGGCATCTCCCCATTGCAGGGTTACCCTGCTAGCACCGCTTTCACCTTCATTGGTATAAGCCGCTGTAATGCCATAAGTATAGATTCCATAATCAGGCAAAAGATCAACATATTCACTTTCTGTAGTTGATCCAATAAGTTCATTGTCGCGATAAATATTGAAGCCGATAAAATCGGGAGCAACTTCATAATCCCAGGATAAGCTGGCGTTGCCGCTTGCAAAATCAACACTTCCAACCAAATTATAAGGACGACTCAACGGATTAGTTTCGTAAGGAGATGAATAGCTCATAGTTATACCCGAACGATTATCAGTCCAAACAGGATAAACTTTCCCGCCACGCGCGGCAATTCCTAAATAATCACCCATGTAGCCTCCTGCCAATCCAGGAATAGGTGCAGGTGTAAAAGCAACATCAGAAACTTTAAAATCTTCCCATGTTTCACCACCATCAAAGCTATTGGCGCAAAAAACTTCCACCTGGTTCTGACTTACATTGCGATCACCATAATACACTATACTCAATATACCGTTTTCAGGATCGCATGTCATCCATGGAAAATAATGCTCTTTTCCTTCGCCGTATGGATTCTGGTTTACTCTCACTGGAGTTGACCATGTTGCACCCTGATCCGTTGATTTGATAATATAAACGTCAATACTTACATTCTGATTATTTCCAGGTGTGCCAATGTTAGCCCAGGTTACATAGATTGTTCCACGATCAGGACCATTTGAAATGTCCACCGCCATCGAAGGAAATGAACTAACACGATGGTTTTTCTTCGTTTCTGTGTTTCTTATACCTCTGATGTTTTGAATTATACGAGTTGCAGGAGTCCAGGTAGCGCCTCCATCCAACGATTTTGCAAATCCTAAAGCACCTTCATCCTGAGGCCATCCATTATAAATAGCCCAAACAGAATAAACTTCACCATTAGGGCCAGTATGGGCATTAACGCCCTGATTGTGGCTTCCGGCATTAACAGCGGTACTTATTGGAACGCGGGTGCTCCAGGTATCTCCATCATCAATTGAACGGGAAACAACAATTTCAGCATCATGAGGACCACCAAAGTCTGTCCAGACATTATAAAGATAACCCTCATAAGGACTGTCAAGACTATTATCAATCCAAAGGTGATTTTTATCAGCCAAACTTCCAGGATTTGGAGCTATCGTACGGGCCGTCCAACTTACACCATTATCATCAGAGTATCCAATTCCCTGTCCACCTGGATTGGAAATATAATTGACATACCATCTTCCGTTCCATCCCATTGCAACTGCAGGGTCTCCTGAATTGCTACCAGCAACTCCCTGAACCTTACCTTGCCATGTTTCACCAGAATCAAATGAATACAAATCATTTGCTCCATAGAGAGAACCAACAGGATTTTGAGTTGAGTTGTTTGAATTTAAAACGTTATTCGGATCAAGAGGATTAACAAACACAGAGTTTTCGCTTTGCGTTGAATTAATGGTTGTAACAGGAACATCAGGAGAATCATCTGTCAACACAGAAAAAGCTTTTATTTTTGATCCTGTAAACACTGCAGGTGCGGTTCTGATATCAGGATTCAATGTATAAAGACCCTGACTGGCCAATCGTTTATAATATCCGTTATTATCAACACGGGTATCAACCATGTTTCTTCTTTCACGTTCAGTTTTGCTGTCAGAACTAATGAGCCATTGCAAACTTGCTCCAAGAGTAATCAACAATACCAGAAAGGTAATCGTAAAGGTTTTTTTCATTCGATAAATGTTTTTGGTTAAAATAATAGCCAAAAGTATAGAAATTACCGTTGGCCAAAATCAATTAATTGATTTTTTGAGAAAAAAACTCCGATATGTATAATTATTACTTCAAGTTGCGAAAGTCTTAGATCAATTATAAATCTTTGGAACGGCTTCGCCACTTAGAACTCTAAATCCATTCATTGCTAAGGCTTTTAGCTCGTCTTCTCCTGGATAAACATGCACAGGAGCAATTTTATGAACCCTTTCAATTACCTTATTAACAAAATATTTATCATGGGCAACTCCACCAGTGATGAGTATTCCATCTACCTGTAAATGAAGTACAGTAGCCATCGCTCCAATCTCCTTTGCTACCTGATAAGCCATTGCATTGTAAATTAATTCCGCTTCCTTGTCTCCTTTCTCAACACGTTGCTCAACTTCGTAAGCACTGTTGGTTCCAAGATAAGCCACAAGACCACCTTCACCTTTGATCATTTTAAGCACTTCTTTTTGAGAAAATTTTCCACTGAAACAAAGTCTTACAAGTGAACCCACAGGTAAACTACCAGTACGCTCAGGTGAAAAAGGGCCATCTCCATCAAGACCCTGGTTAACATCGATAACCCGGCCATGTTTATGCGCCCCAACTGTTATACCTCCACCAAGATGAACAACAATGAGGTTCATATCCTCATACTTTCGCATAATAGATTTGGCATGTTGACGGGCTACAGCTTTTTGATTTAATGCATGAAAAATAGATACACGCGGTAACAATGGATGACCAGAAATACGAGCTATCTCATCAAGTTCATCTACTACAACAGGATTAGCGATAAAAGCTCTGGCATCAGGCAATGATTGAGCAATATCATAGGCAATAAGTCCGCCAAGATTACTGGCATGTTCACCCAGAGGACTGTTTTTAAGATCGCGAATCATAGCTTCATTAACAGAATAAACACCTGATTCGATTGGTTTTAAAAGTCCACCTCGCCCAACTACAGCCCTAATTTGATCTAAACGTATATCGGTTTCAGCCAACTGTTTAAGGATAATATCTTTACGGAAATTAAACTGATCCGTGATTTTTTCGAAAGGTTCAAGTTCTTCGCTGGAGTGCCTGATCGATTTAATGAATACAGGATCAGTACCAACAAAAACACCAAATTTGGTTGATGTTGACCCTGGATTGATGGTTAAAATATGAACATTATCAAGCTCACTCATTCTTTCGTTTCCTTCAGATATTACATTATTACAATTACTTTAAATATACAAATTCAGGTACTTGTTCAGGGCGCTGTTAGTGCCGCCAATGCAATTGAATAAAGTTTGGTTTTAGCGCTGTCACCACGAGACGAAAGAACAGCAGGAACTTTTGCCCCCACAACAATCGCACCTTGCTCGCCTAAAGCAAGTTTGGTGTTGGCTTTATAAAACACATTCCCCGATTCTATATTTGGGAAAACAAGGCAATCAGCGTCGCCGGCAACATTACCTCCTACTTTTTTAATATCTGCACTCTCTTGATCAATGGCTACATCCAACGCAAGTGGACCATCAACCCAAGCGCCTTTAATCTGACCACGATCGGCCATTTTTGAAATAATTGCTGCATCCACGCAAGCGGGCATTTTTATAGAAACTTGCTCCGAAGCTGCAATAAGAGCAACCTTGGGTTTTTCAATTCCCAGAGCATGGGCAGTATTAATTAGATAATTGGTAATTGCAATTTTTTCAGACAATTCAGGTGCAGGAAGGATAGCAACATCACCAACTATGAGCAATTTATGGTAATTAGGATTTTCCATTACCGTAACGTGACTTAATACCGCACCCTTGGTCATGAGACCTTTTTCCTTATCAAGGATAGCCCTCATATATTTATCTGTACTTACCAGCCCTTTCATAAGGAGGTTCCCTTCTCCATTATTGATGAGTTCGACAGCTTTGTATGCTGCATTCATTTCATTTGGCTCATGAACAACCTTAAACTTATTAATATTGATATTATGCTCATCGCAAACTTTTTCAATTTCAACTTTATCGCCCACCAAAGTGCCTTCGACCAATCCCATATCAATAGCCATATTAACAGCAGAAATAGTATGCTCATCATTGGCAAATGCAGCAACCAGCCTTTTCTTTTTGCTGTTTTTTAGCGCCTCAAACATTTGATCAAGTTTAGTAATCATCATAATTGTTTGTATTTTCAGATTTAATATCTTATTTGTGAATTAATTAACAAAACTTCGGCAAAATTAGCAATTTCGTTCCAGATTAACAAACAATCAATGTTTGAATTATGCACCTAAATATGAGCCAATGTCTTAAAAAACGATGAGTATCACTCAGAATAAAACCTGATCATTTTAACAATTGCCTTTTCGCAAGCGGCACAAAAAGTATTTCCCTTAAAGGTATGCATCAGGCAATCACGCGATGGGCGGTACATCCCACGGGAAACATAGCCTCCACCTTCAAAAACACCTGTTGTATTATTCCATTGAGATGTATCTGGGGTTGGAATGGGAGTGTTTTCAGCAAGAAGATTTTTCCATTTGGCATCGAAATTCACAAGTGTAGTAAGATTTGGTTCCCAAGGTTCAATTTCGAGATTATAAAAATCATCATAGGCTGTTGATGAATCGTAATATTCATCTCCCAGACCAGCGAAACCATGCCCGAATTCATGTACGAAAATTTCACCCGAAAGTCTGTTGCTGCTGCTGCTAAGGCAATAAAAATTAAATATTCCACCACCACCGTACTTTTTGGTGTTGGCCAAAACATAGATTTGATCATAAGGTGCCATTCCAGCAAGATCACGCATGGCCTTGTGATCATAAGTCATGCAATATCGCTCACTATCAAAGGTGTAAAAGCTTGAAGAAAGAATCGTTTCGGGCCAGATATCTTTTGCAGGAATGGCAATCCCGCTTTCTAATGAAGGTGCAAGAACAGCCCTGATATTGAACTTATCCAAATAACTTGAATAGGGTTCGAACCGAAAAAGCTCCTCTTTAAACTGATCGCAATCTTGCTTGAATTTATCCATTTCAAAATCTGTATATCCATCGGGCAAAATGACAATATCGACTGCATGTTCAGGATTACTGTTAATCATTACCTCATAAATTTCATACTTTCTTTTTCTTACAGGGCGAATGAAATAATCATCAGGATTAATTTCTATGCTGAATAATTGTTCAAAACGGCCTTCTCTGTTGCGAGACGAAAGAGTAGCCTTAACAGGTTTTTGGGGGAAAGGCATTACTACCGTTTCATAAAAACTTCGGGTTACTAACTTTGCCTCAGACGTGGTTTGCCATTCTGCAAACAACGAACTGTAGCCTCTTGAATAAAGTAATAATCCACTTTCAGAATCGCATAGTTCTATACGATGATTTCCATAATTAAACGTATCAACAAGATTTATCTTCGACCCTCCCCAATAAGACTCTTCCATCAAATAATCAAGTGCGAAGAATTCCTGACTGGCAGTTCCTGAATGTATATAATCCATCCGAAGGCTTTTGTTAAGAAAAAAATTATCAAATTGTGCAAAAATTGGATGAAAGAGAAACAATAATAATGTTGATAATAAAAGCTTTACCATAATTGATAGTTTTTAAATGATGTGTAAATTTACACTTATTTTGTAACCATTTAAGCAATTACACGTCTGAAAAAGCAATGATAAAAGATGAGGATGTTTTTTGGGTGGACAAAGTGCTGAGTGGCGACAAGAACGCTTATGCACGGCTTATCGAAAAACACGAGGATATGGTTTACACCCTTGTCAGACGCATTTTAAAACAAAATGAAGAATCAGAGGATATAACACAGATGGTTTTTATCAAAGCATATCAAGCACTTGGAAACTTCAATAAAAAGTCACTTTTTTCAACATGGCTAAATCGTATTGCTTACAATACTGCTATCAGCGAATACAGAATGATTAAAAATAAAATATATTTGCTCGATGAACAACAAATACAGAATCTTTCTGTTTCAGTCGCTGATGAGAACCACTCCGATGAAAAAGAGGCACAACTTCAATTGCTTGAAAAGAATTTACAAAAACTTGAACCTGAGGATAATGCTCTAATCTCTTTTTATTACATACAAAATTTACACATTGATCAAATCAGTGAAATAACGAATCTATCCCCATCTAACGTTAAAATACGACTTTTCAGAATTCGAAAAAAATTACACGAATGGATGTTTAAAGAAACCAACGCTTATACAACTGCACTATGAATACGATAAACGATAATGAATTAGACGATCTCTTAAAACAACTCAAACCGTCAAAAGCACCTTCCGGGCTTTCACAAAAAGTCATGCAGCAAATCAGCCAGACTGACGCACTTCCTGTTTCATCGACCTCTGTCATAAGCGAACAGCTCCTGCTGGGTTTGAGTATACTGGCTGGAATGATTACAATCGTTTTTTTTATTGACTTTCAATTTATCTCCGAATGGATGTTGATTTCAACCAGCTGGATGAAAACTTTTTTAAACAACGATCAGGATTTCTTTAACAGAATTGCATCTACTGCTGGAAACCTGCCTGCTTTTTCTTTAATGATCGTAGCTACCATTGCATTGTTACTAATTACAGAAAGAGCTATTTCAAAAAGGTTTCACAAAATCAATTTAGTTTTGTAATCAGCCATGATTCCTCTTTCAATAGTTGCAACAGCCGAAACCTTTCTTGAAAAAAGAACTGCTGTTACTGGTCGAATTGAAGAAACCAAAATGCTTGGTGGAGGCTCTATCAACGACTGTTGCATGCTAAAATATCAAGGCAAGAAATTCTTCATGAAATGGAATAGTAGTGAGCGTTTTCCAGGCATGTTCAAAGCCGAAGCAACCGGATTAGCCCTTCTGTCAGAAACCGATTGTATCAAAACCCCTGAAATCATTGGTTTATCTGAAGATAATTCCTATTCATTTTTGCTACTCGAATTTTTTGAAGCAGGAATTTACAGTCCAGATTTTTGGCGAAACTTTGGCAAACAGCTTGCCTGTCTTCATCAAACCACAAGCCCCTTATTTGGACTGAACCACAATAATTACATAGGTTCTATTAACCAACAAAATGATTTTCGATTAAACTGGACCGACTTTTTCATCGAGATGCGTCTGGAACCAATGATTCGGTTGGCAACGCAGAAAGGCCTGATTGAAAACAGCACCCGCATTGCCTTCGACAGGCTTTTTAATAAGTTGGAAGGCCTGTTTCCAAAGGAAGTTCCTTCCTTACTTCATGGTGATCTCTGGAGCGGAAATTTTTTGTGTGATACAAACAGACAGGCTGTAATATTTGATCCTGCTGTTTATTTCGGAAACCGTGAAATGGATATAGCAATGACAAAGTTATTCGGAGGCTTTGACGCATTGTTTTATGAAGCATACAATCAGTCGTTTCCGCTTGAAAAAGGATGGCTGCAAAGAACGGATCTATGTAATCTTTTCCCTTTAATGGTTCATGTAAATTTATTTGGGGGGAGTTATCATAGTCAGGTAAAAACCATCCTAAAATATTTTGTTGGATAAGACTTTTTTGGCACTTTTAATGAATCAGGTGAAGACTTGTAGTTTTCGATCATTTTCAACGCATATCGAAATCCATTATAATTCATCTCTAAAAACTACTTACTTTTGCAGGCTGTAAATCCAAAGCAATTCCCTAAACTGCTGATCTATATGAATAATAAACCTGAAGAGAGCCTTTCAGAAGAAAAAAGGTCACTTAATTTTATTGAAGCCATTATCGAAGAGGATCTTCAAAACAACAAAAATGAAAGTCGTGTGCATACACGCTTTCCACCAGAACCCAACGGCTATCTGCATATTGGACATGCTAAATCTATTTGTCTGAATTTCGGGATGGCCGAAAAATACAATGGTAAATGCAATCTTCGTTTTGACGATACAAATCCTGAAAAAGAAGAAACAGAATACGTTGATTCGATCATGGAGGATGTTCAGTGGCTTGGATTCCAGTGGGATAAAGAACCTTACTACGCATCTGATTACTTTGATCAGTTGTATGAATGGGCTAAGCTTTTAATCAGAAAAGGGCTTGCTTATGTTGATGATCAATCACAGGAACTTATAAGTCAGCAAAAAGGAACACCAACCCGCCCAGGTATTCCTAGTCCGTTTCGGTTGCGAAGCATTGAAGAGAACATGGATCTGTTTGAACGGATGAAAAATGGTGAGTTTCCCAATGGAGCAAGAGTTTTAAGGGCTAAAATTGATATGACGTCGCCAAATATGCACATGCGCGATCCTGTACTTTACCGGATTCTTCATGCTGAACATCATCGCACCGGCAATACATGGAAAATCTATCCTATGTATGATTTTGCTCATGGACAAAGCGACTATCTCGAAGGCATCACCCATTCTCTTTGCACGCTTGAATTTGAAGTTCATCGTCCACTTTATGACTGGTTTCTCGATCAGCTTATTGATACGACCTACCGTCCACGACAAATTGAATTTGCACGACTCAACCTGAGTTATACCGTAATGAGTAAGCGTAAGCTTCTGGAACTGGTAAAAACAAATATTGTAAATGGGTGGGATGATCCCCGCATGCCCACAATTGCAGGACTTCGGCGACGGGGCTATACGCCTGCCTCAATACGTGCTTTTGCTGACCGGATTGGTGTTGCCAAACGAGACAATGTGATCGATGTAGGACTGCTCGAATTCAGTGTACGAGAAGACCTTAACAAAACATCACCGCGGGTAATGGCCGTGCTTGACCCTGTTAAGTTGATTATCTCAAATTACCCTGAAGGACAAATAGAAGACCTTGAGTTGGTGAACAACCCGGAAGATCTGGATAGCGGAATTAGAATGGTGCCTTTTGGCAAGGAATTATATATTGAACGGGATGATTTTATGGTTGATCCACCAAACAAGTACTTCCGTTTAGCACCAGGCCGTGAGGTTAGGCTTAAAGGCGCCTATGTAATTAAATGTGAAAGCTTTGAACTCGATTCTAACAATTTAGTTAAAACGATTTACTGCACGTATGACGTTGAAACAAAAAGCGGAACCGGATCAAAACAACCCAAGATTAAAGGAACTTTGCACTGGGTTGAAGCTTCCAATGCAATAGATGCTGAAGTACGACTTTATGATCGTTTGTTTATGGATGAAGATCCATCCGGGCATAAGGATCAAGACGTAATAGCGTTTCTCAATCCAGAATCACTGAAAGTTTTGAATGGATGTAAACTTGAGCCTATGCTTGCTAAAGCAGAAATCGGGCAACAGTTTCAGTTTCAACGTCTGGGTTATTTCAGTGTTGACAAAGACAGTTTAAAAAACAATCCTGTTTTCAACAGAACGGTTTCACTCAAAGACAACTGGACAAAAACAAAAGGACAGTAAAAAATTACAAGAAGGTTTGAAACCTCAATGTGTTTTGTAACGCCAAAAAAACACCAGAAATAAAAAACAAAAAAAGCGCTGCTTTTTTAATGCATTTTGTAACTTTGCCGCCGCAATTGCCCGATGGTGTAATTGGCAACACGTCTGACTCTGGATCAGAAGAGTTCAGGTTCGAGACCTGATCGGGCAACCAAAAGAGGTTATTTCTTTTTCGAAATAACCTCTTTTTTTGCAATAATTTTACTTGAGATGATTAATTATTACTTCAACTGTTTGCTGGCGTTAAACTATTTAACTTTAAAACAAAGAAAATTTTATCGTCACCAAGCCTGTAAAAATCCGGCAAGACTGCTTGCTGAACGAAACCCGTTTTAAGGTAAAAATTTCGGGTGGGGTCATATTTTTTTAAAGAAGAGGTTTCAGCGATAAGGTGTCTGGCATTTTCTTCTTTCAAAGATTGTATCAATTTAAGAAGAATTCCTTTTCCAATTCCTTTTCCTCTGAGAGAATCATCTACTGCAATCCAGTACAAGTCGTAAGTGGCATCAGTTCCATCCACAAATCCATAGGCTGCATAGCCAACCGTTTTGCCATCCTGCTCAGCAAAAATAAATTTATAGCCGCTTTTTTCGCCCTGCTGCAAGGTTTCCTCGGCAAGACTCCGTGCTACCGGAATTTCATTTTCATAAAAAAATCCACTTGACCGGATAAGCCTTTCGATTGTATCAGGATCAGATGAAAGCACTTCAGAACGATAGTTAATAGAAGCCATAATGTATTTATTAAGTTCTAATTTATTATTTTGAATTGATTAATGGCATCTGCAACAATCCATTCCACGATATCAGTGAAATCATATCCGGCATGAATAGCTGCAGCATAATAACCACTGTCAGGAGATATACATGGGTTTGAATTTACTTCCAGGATAAATGGATTACCATGCCTGTCAACCCTGAAATCTACTCTGGCATAACCTCCTAATGAGCAGGCATCCCAGCATTGAAGACCCAAAATCCTCAGCTTCTCAATAAGCACTGCATCTGCTTCAGCAAAATCCAGTTTACGAACCGTATTATTATATTCAAAAGAATCTTCATCCCACTTCGCTTTGTAACCTAACATGCGTGGTTTTCCTTTGGGAAAATCAATAAACTCTATTTCCGCAACTGCCAACACTTCAGGGCCTGACGACTTAGCTATTATTGCACAATTAAACTCACGACCATCAATAAATTCTTCAACAAACCATGCTTGCTTTGGAAGCTTTTTCAATCCTGCAATAAACTCAAGATTATCACCTGAGAACACTGCATCTTCGTCCAAATCTAATGAACCCTCTTCCCATCGGGGTTTAAGAATATAAGTCTTACCGGCTTCAAATAATTCAGTTTCATGAAGCTCAAAACTTAATGGAGTTAGCAGCGCAGCTTTTATTAGATTTTCTTTTGTAAGGGTTTTACTTGCTGACTGAAACATTGGCACAGTGTGAGTTCCGGTGTAAGGCATTGCCAATGCATCGAGTAAAGCAGGAGCAAGATAAACGAGTTCGCCTTTATTGTCGAATGATTCCACCAGATTGAAAA
Source organism: Bacteroidetes bacterium HGW-Bacteroidetes-1 (assembly GCA_002842755.1). Lineage (GTDB taxonomy): Bacteria > Bacteroidota > Bacteroidia > Bacteroidales > F082 > JALNZU01. The sequence continues at coordinate 14,750 of PHDU01000008.1, forward strand.
CAAGATCAGGTTGCATTGCAATTAGATTATCTCTCCCGACTTCCAGATTCAAAGAAAGGGGAAAGATGCTCACGCTGTGACCGAGTTCATTAAGGCAATTATATACAAGTTGAACTTGTTGCATTACATCAGCTTCATCGGTCTTGGCCTCTTTACTCAGCTGGTTGTGTAAGATAACAATCTTCAGCTTTTTCATGTAACAATTCTTTTACTTGCTGAATGAAGAATCATTCCTATCAGGTCAATATAGGCAAACCCCTTTTTATACATTAGTATTGGAAGGTCAGAATGAATATAATTGAGCCCGGGTAATGGATTCACTTCAATAACAAAGGGGTTTCCCTTATCGTCAAAACGAATATCCACTCTTCCGGCATCACGGCAACCCAAAACCCGCCAGGCATCCAGACATATTTTGGCACAAGCATCAAAAAGCGATCCTGAAATTGAGGAATAATGAACCCTGCCATCATAATTTTCTTTGATGAAACGCGAATAAGCTTGTTCTTCAACTTCTGAATCGATCTTTACTTCCATCACCCCCACGCAGATTGCATCTTCTCCTGTTCCGGCAATTCCTACTGTAAACTCTCTTCCATTGAGAAACGATTCGACGAGAACTTCCTGATTGTAATCTTTCAATAAACGGCCACAAACCTCTAGTAGCCGTGATTTATCATTTACTATTGACCTGCCATCTATCCCTTTTCCTGACCCCTCAGCAATCGGTTTCACAAAAACCGGAAAAGGTAAGTGCATGGCATAAACATCATTTACGTTTTGAACAATATAAAAATCAGCAGTTGCAATACCTGCATCTCGCAGCACCCTTTTCGTAAGGCCTTTATGAAGTGTTAATGACAAAACCAAGGGATCAGAAAAAGTATATGGAATTTGATAAGCATCTAGTATCGAAGGCACCTGCCCTTCACGGCCAATACCATGCATACCTTCGCAGATATTAAAAACAAGATCCCAACGTTCGCCACTAAGTAGCCTTTTCTGCAAGTCAAAAAGATTTCCAATTCTGATTGTTTTATGTCCCAACGTTTCAATTGCTTGTTCTATACCAACAATGGTTTCTTCTTTGTCCAATTCTGCTGTTTCATCCTCAGAGTAGCCAAGGTTGAGATATGTTTCACGCAAATCAAAAGTAAGACCTATCTTCATTTTTAGATTTTTAGATTCATCTGGGTTAAATAACATCAGGATATTTAAAGATTTTACCTTTGTAATTCTTCAACAAAAGGTTATTGTCCTCATAACCTTGTACATATTCTGGTAAGAGCGGTATCTTTCCTCCACCTCCAGGGGCATCTATCACGAATTGCGGAACAGCATATCCAGAAGTAAAGCCTCTTAAACTCTGTATAATTTCTATGCCTTTTGAAACTGGGGTACGAAAGTGGGCAGAACCGGGTATTGGGTCACACTGATAAAGATAATACGGCCTCACGCGAATTTTCAGCAAGCCCTGAAAAAGCTTTTTCATGACGGCAGGGTCATCATTGATATCTTTAAGCAATACGGTCTGGCTCCCAAGCGGCATACCTGCATTGGCAAGTCTTTCGCAGGCAGCTGATGTTTCTTGAGTAAGCTCAAGAGGGTGTGTAAAGTGGATACTAATATAAAGTGGATGATATTTCTTCAATATTGAAATAAGGGCAGGCGTTATACGCATTGGCATAACGACAGGCACTTTTGTTCCAATGCGAATAATTTCAATATGTTTTATAGCACGCAAATGTGCAAGAAGATAGTCAATATGACTATCCGGCATACTAAGTGGATCACCTCCTGAAACAATTACATCGCGAATTTCAGTATGACTTCTCAAATAAGCTAAAGCTGGTTCCCATGCTTTTTTACCTATATGGCATTTATCTTTAGCCACCATATGCGAACGCGTGCAATATCTGCAATAAGTTGGACAAAAGCCTGTTGAAAGAAACAAAGCTCTATCCGGGTAACGATGAACCAAATTTGGAACCGGACTATATTCCTCCTCACTTAAAGGATCCGAAGCTTCTCCAGGCTGCAAACTTAGTTCCTGAATGGTTGGCACAACTGTTTTCCTGATAGGATGTCCAGCTTTTGAGGATGCGAGCAAACCAGCATAATATGGCGTTATTCTGATGGGAAGCATATCATTTACACCATCGATGGGCTTTAGCTCATCATCTGATGGTTGAATTACTTTACTCAACGACTGAAGACTGGTATAGCTATTGCGTAGCTGCCAGCGCCAACTGGACCATTCGTTAATGGTAGCATCAGGAAAATGGGTTTGTAAAAAATTGAATGATTCTTTTGATACTGGAAATAACTGCGATGAAACCGAAATATTCGATGAGAGCATACTCCCATTTCCAACTCTTTCGACGACAGAAGCAGGAGGTTCAACATCCTGACTCAATTCAGGATTGTCTGGTAAATGCAAATTTTGATGCAGCAGGGTCATAATTATAATCAATACTTTACTTTAAATAACTGATTTTATGTGTATTAACATCCTTTTTTATAGTTAAAAAAAAGGATGCAATAATAGTATAAAAGTTCTGCTATATGACAAGAAATAAAAAATAAAATCCGCCTTTCAGATATCGCATTTAGACAATATGTATTGAATTGATATAATGAATATTAGATTCCAATTTAACATTCATTTTAGAAGCGAACTTCAAGAAATTTACCAAAGGAAATAAAATTGTGAAAAAGTACCTTCAAAACCCGTCTTCAAGCAAATCAACTCAAATTTCTCCATAAAAATACATCATTCCAATATGTTTAGATCCACTTATTAGCAAAGATGTTAGCTGATTCATGTAAAGAGCAAACCGGGTTTTGGGCAAGAATTTAACAATGAAAAAAACAAATCAAATATATTTTTCATTTGAATGGCAATATCGGCATAACTTTGTGTGTTTTCAAAAAATGAATTTATTACTTTAAAGACAATCAATGAAACAACACCATCTCGTACTCTTGTTTGCATTTCTGCTTTCAGGCAGTAGCATTTTAGCGCAACAGAAATATACGATCAGTGGTTATGTTCGTGAAAAGGGCAGTCGGGAGTTATTGCCAGGCGTGAATGTTTATCTTGCCGCACAAAGATTGGGTGCTGCCACTAATAACTATGGCTTTTACTCTCTAACACTTCCCGAAGGCAAATATGAGATTCAATATTCATATGTTGGTTATCAAATTGATATAAAGCAGATTAATCTGAATGAAAGTGTGGTTATTGATATTGAATTAAATTCAAGCATTACCCTAACAGAAGTGGTTGTTTCTGCTGAGAAACAGGAGCGAATTACAGAAAGCAATCAAATGAGTATGATTTCTCTACCTGTATCGCAAGTAAAAAGCATTCCTGCTCTTTTGGGAGAAAAGGATGTTTTTAAAGCCCTCCAACTGATGCCTGGTGTTCAGAAAGGGTCTGAAGGCAGCAGTGGATTGTATGTACGAGGCGGCGGTCCTGACCAAAATTTAATCATTTTGGATGATGCACCAGTTTACAACGCTTATCACTTATTTGGTTTTTTCTCCATCTTTAATGGAGACGCACTCAAAAGTATTGAGCTTACCAAAGGAGGTTTCCCTGCTCGCTATGGAGGGCGATTATCCTCCGTAGTGGAAATGACGATGAAAGACGGTAATAAGGAAAAATTTTCCGGAGAAGCAGGTATCGGGCTCATAGCATCCCGTTTTGTATTTGAAGGGCCTATCATCAAGAACAAAGCCTCTTTTCTTGTTTCAGCCCGAAGAACTTATATCGATGCCCTTATAAGGCCTTTTTTGCAAGGCGATGATGTAGCAGGTTATTATTTTTACGATTTAAATGCCAAACTAAACTATGATTTTAGTCCTAAAAATAAGTTGTATGTGAGTGGATACTTTGGAAGAGATAAATTTCATTTTTCAAGTAAAAACTATGATGACGGCTATGATAAAGGAGGACTTTACTGGCAAAACAAAACCGCCACCGTTCGTTGGAATCATCTCTTTAACAACAGAGTTTTCAGTAATACGTCATTCATCTTCAGTGAATACGACCTTAATATTTATTCAAAATACAAAAGTAGCTACGATAATTATTCTCTCACCTACAAATCGGGAATCAGAGATTTTGCTATCAAATATGATCTGGAGTTTCATCCATCACCCATTTACACTTTCAGAACAGGATTTCAATCGACTCATCACCACTTTTTACCCAGTGCCATTGTCGAAATTGATAATCAAACATCCTATGATTTCAATAGCAAAACTGTTTATAACTCTTTAGAATCAGGCCTTTATATTGAAAATCATTTTAATTTTAGTGGAAGATTACAGTTGAATGCCGGGTTGCGCTTGAGTCATTTTATAGCAGAGGAAAAGCACTATTTCTCACCCGAACCGCGTCTTTCAGTTAATTATCTGATAAGCGAAGGATTGTCAGCTAAAGTGGCTTATGCTGAAATGAATCAATATATCCATTTGCTCAGTAATACGGGCGTCGGTCTGCCTACAGATTTATGGGTGCCTTCAACCGACAGGGTTTCTCCTCAAAAATCGCGTCAGGTTTCTGGTGGTTTAGCCAAAGAATTACCAAAATATAATTCAGTTGTTACTCTGGAGGGTTACTATAAAAAAAGCACGAATATCTTAGGCTACAAACCAGGTGCAAGTTTCCTGTTGCTTGATGATCCTTCTGATGCTCAAAATTTTACCTGGCAGGATAATGTTACTTCCGGAAAAGGAGATTCGTATGGTGCAGAACTCCTGCTCCATAAAAAATTAGGAAAAACAAGCGGATGGATTGGGTACACGCTTTCGTGGACACAACTTCAATTTGATGAAATCAACTTCGGAAAAAAATTCTGGGCGCGACATGATCGAAGGCACGACATTTCATTGGTTCTCATTCATGAGCTTAGCGAAAAGATTACCCTCTCCGGCACCTGGGTTTATGGTACTGGTAGCGCTATTACATTGCCTCTTGGGTCATTTCCTGCCAATACGCATAACCCATTTGAGCAATTTAACAGCGTTTTTGGCTACTATTACAACTACAGTGTTTCAGATTATGGAGCTGTTAACGACTTTAGGATGAAGCCATACCATCGTCTTGATCTGGCTATTCAATTTCATAAAAAATTTGATAAATACGAGCGCACCTGGGAATTAGGTTTATATAATGCCTATAACAGAAAAAACCCATTCTTCTACTATATTGAAGATGAATATTATTCAAATGATACCCAAATCAGTAAACTAAAACAGGTATCCATCTTTCCGGTAATACCTTCTGTTACTTACAATATTAAATTCTAAAGCAATGAAATTGAAAAATATAAGCCTGATTGGATTCGTTCTCATGACCATCATTCTTGCATCCTGCGACAGTATGATCAGTGATGTTGATGCCCCGACTACTTCACCAAAACTTGTTGTTAACAGCTACATTTCACCCGATGATGATACCATCCGGGTGAGAGTTCAATATAGCAGACCGCTCTACTCAATCACATCCTATTACAACAGTTATGAATACCCTCCCGTTACAGATGCTCAGGTTTCAATAACTGATGGAAATTCCACTATAAACCTCATTTATAATGCTTTTGAGTTAATGTATATTACAACTGATTTAACAATTGAACCCGGCAAGACCTATTCTTTAGTTGTAAGTACTCCACGTAATGAAAATGTTACTGCTAGTTGCACTGTCCCTGCACTGGAACCTCCATCGATTGAAATAACAAATATTGAATCGACACCCTCTTCATACGGCTATAAAAATATTAGCTTTCGTTTTCAGGATTTTCCGGGACAAGGCAATTATTACAGAGTTATGGTTGGAATATCCTATCAGACAGGCCCTAACCCTTCAGATGTATATTTCACTCCCATGTATTTAGTGAATGGTGAAGAGTTTGTATCAGACATCAATAAGGATGGTGAGTTTTTCGTGTTTAAAACGGATAATATTTATGATGGAAATTTAATAAACCTTGTGTTTTTTATCAGTATAACAGATGAAAACTATTTCAGTTTTCATAAATCAGTGAATAGTTTCCAGGACGATAACCCCTTTTCAGAACCAACCCCAGTCTACACCAATATTGAAGGGGGCGTAGGTGTTTTTGCTGCATTTAAAGGAAAAATGACATTTTTCAACATAAAATAGGTAACCCCCTTATCATTGGCCAAAAGGATAAATTACAAAAAAAGCAAAAAATTAAAGTAAGGTTCGTATTGTTTTTTCAATATCTGATGCATCAAATCCGCATTCCTGCTGCAACCTAGCTGGTTCGCCATGAAATATAAACCGATCAGGAACCCCTAATCTTACTATTTTATTGAAAAAGTCATTGTCCTGCGCCCATTCCATAAGTGCGCTTCCCATTCCACCATTGATTACACCATCCTCAACAGTAATGATTATTGGGTAGTGGTTGAAAACTTCTTCCAATAGATGTTCATCCAGAGGTTTCAGAAAACGTAAATCAAAATGACCCAAATGTATTCCCTCACTATCAAGTTTATCTAGTGCATTGATAACAAAGTTACCCGGATGACCCAGGCTAATAACAGCTATTTTATTTCCTTTCCGCAAACATCTTCCGGTAGCTTTTTCGATCGACTGAAAAGGCCTTTTCCAATCAGGTAAAATCCCTCTGCCACGCGGATACCGGATAACAAATGGACCTTCAGGATTCTGTTGTGCTGAAAACATAAGGTTACGAAGCTCTTCTTCGTTCATAGGTGCTGAAATGGTAAGATTTGGAATACATCTCAGATAAGCCAAATCAAAAACGCCATGATGTGTTGCTCCATCTTCTCCAACTAATCCGGCTCTGTCAATGCAAAGAACAATTGGTATATTTTGTAAAGCCACATCGTGAATGATCTGATCATAAGCTCTTTGCAAGAAAGTGGAATAAATCACGCAATAAGGCAGAAAACCTTGTGTGGCCAACCCAGCAGCGAATGTTACTGCGTGCTGTTCTGCAATGTCTACATCAAATGCCCTGTCAGGAAAACGTTCCATTATCAGATTTACTGAACTACCAGATGGCATTGCAGGCGTAATAGCAACAATTTTGGAATTCAATTCGGCCAGTTCAACCAAAGTTGCGCCAAAAACATGCTGATAAAGAGGAGGTTCAATAAAACGGGATTTTAATTTAGGCCGATCACCTGTCAACCTATCAAAAGTGCCAGGAGCGTGAAACAAAACCTGTTCCTTTTCAGCTCTTTCGAACCCCTTTCCTTTTGTTGTTAACACATGCAATAAGCGAACACCATCGACTGCTTTCACTTTTTCTAAAGCGGGTAAAAGTTCAGTAAGATTATTCCCGTCAACCGGCCCAAAACACTTTACTCCAAAAGACTCAAAAAGAGGATTCGAAGTAGAAGGAATTTCATCCTGCTCTCTCAACCTGATTAAATAATCTTTGAGCGCCCCTGAACTTTTATCAATGGAAATACCGTTGTCATTCAAAATGATCAAAAGATTAACATTTGAATGCCCGGTGTGGTTAAGTGCTTCAAAAAACATACCTCCCGAAATGGCACCATCACCAACAACGGCAATATGTTGCAGTTTTTTCATGCCTTGAAGACCAGCTGCAATCGCCATTCCCAACACTGATGATAGAGCCGTTGAGGCATGACCTGTTCCAAAAGCGTCATAATCACTTTCGGTCATCACTGGGAACCCACTGATTCCTCCCCATTTTCGCAGACTATCAAAATGTTTTCGTCTTCCTGTGAGAATTTTATGTGCGTAAGCCTGATGACCAACATCCCACACAAGCTTATCAACCGGTGTATTGAAAAGATAATGCAATGCAACGGTTAACTCTATCACCCCCAAAGAAGCCCCTAAGTGCCCCGGATTGGCCGAAACCACATCCAGGATAAATGACCTTAATTCATCTGCAACCCGGTAAAGTTCGCCACGTTGCAAAAGTCGCAAATCTTCCGGAGAATGAATCGATAAAAGCAATGGGCTAATGCTTGAAGTCATTTCAAAAAATTTTCAACAAAGGTAGCAACATTAGTCATGCTTTCTTAAAATAGGGTTGTGAGTTAAGTGTTGCAAAAATCAAATTGCAATTTGTAGTTGTGAAAACAACAAAAGTGTAAATTTTTTCTTAAAAAAGCTTAATTTTTTTAAACGAAATACTTGCATTTGATTTTTAACCAATGTACTTTTACTCAAAGTTTTAATAAAGAAATAAATTTCGGGAGAATTGATTGACAGACAAGCAGTTTTTTATAGAATTAAATGAAGAAAAAATATAATTTAAACCTTTTTTTATATTTCAAACCCAAAAAACAATTCTTATGAAAAAAAGACTCTTACCCTTCTTTGCTGTCATTACTCTAATTTTAGCGATGACAGCAACATCTTGTAAAAAGGAAGCAAAAAACGGCATTCCTACTATTTCATCTTTGGCAGTATCACCAGCAAGTGTGAATGCAAATGGGATTGTATCTGTAAATGTAACTGCGGTTGATCCTGACAATGATCCTTTAACCTATAATTATACCGTTACCGGCGGCGCTATCACAGGGAATGGAGCATCTGCTTCATGGACGGCTCCCTCGATTGAAGGAGCTCATTCTGTTACTGTTGTTGTCTCAGACGGAAAAGGAGGACAGGTAACAGGCAATGGAGCTTTAACCGTTATGCCTGCCGTTACACAAATTACAGGAACTGCAAGCTTCCCTGTAGGAATACCAGCAAACCTTGTCGCTTCAAAAGTGAGCATTTATACATCCTTTGATAACTGGAATAATTATTCGCCGATAAAGTTTGTTGGAGTAACAGGTTCAGGTGCCAGTGTTTCCTTTACGATGACAGGCGTAAGTCCGGGCAACTATTATCTTGATGTATGGTCGGATAACGATGCCAGCGGTGATTGGTCAGCAGGCGATTTCGTTGGTTGGTATGGCTCAGGTGGGTTAGGCGCTCCAACGCTTACCGAATTCCAAATTGGACAAGGTCAAACGTTTAACTGTACAATAAACATGTTCATTTTTTAAAGGAATGTACTTACCCTAATTCGAAAACCTTTGGGTGATTTATTATTGAAGCTGCTTTTCATGAAAATTAAAAGCAGCTTTTTTTTTGAATCGATAAAAAGTAAAATTTCCACTTCAATAATTGTTTATACCACCATCATCAATTGATGAGTTCATTCTATTGATAGATTCTAAAAACCATATTTAAATTTACTTTTTTGCTAAGCACACATAATCTGACTATTGTGAAAATAACCATCCTCAACGGCGACCCTGAAACCAAAGAAACCTCCTTTTCATTATTTGTTGAAGAACTTGCTCAAAACTTTGAAAAGATTCATCAGGTAGAGGCTTTTCGACTTAGCACCATGAAACTACAATATTGTATTGGGTGTTGGACATGTTGGTGGGAAACACCAGGAGTTTGTACCCATCATGATGATGCTCCGGATATTTTCCGTTCGGTTGTTAATGCCGACTTTTTAATTTTCGCTTCCCCGTTGATTGCGGGCTTTCCAAGTGCTATGCTTAAAAAAATTACCGACAGATTGATTGTACTTTTCCATCCTTATATTATTGTTAAACAATCTGAAAGTCACCACCGAAAACGCTATGCACGCTATCCTGATTTTGGTCTTGTTTTACAGAAAGAGAACGAAACTGATGACGAAGATCTTCTGATTGTAAAAGACATGTATGACCGACTTGCTATTAATTTTCATGCACAATTACGTTATATGAAGCTTACCGATAAGGACAACCCTAAAGAAATCGCATATGAATCTTGTCATTTTTAATGGCTCACCTCGCAATAAAAAGAGCAACTCCAAAATCATAATTGAACAATTTCTATTAGGATATCAGGAGCACACAAACATTTCTGTTCCAGTTTATTATCTGGCCAGTACCCGTGATCGCGAACAATATTTGAAAGCTTTTTCTGAAGCAGAAACTTGTCTGATGATTTTTCCGCTTTACACAGACTCAATGCCAGGAATTGTTAAAGCGTTTTTTGAATCGATTTATTTGAGCTCTGACCCACGTCCTCAACAGTTGGGCTTTATCCTTCAATCAGGCTTTCCTGAATCAGTGCATTCGGTTTGCCTCGAACGATATCTGCGGAAATTCACACACCGAATAGGTTGTGAATATATTGGAACTGTCATAAAAGGTGGTGTTGAAGGTATTCAGATAATGCCACGAAGTATGACAAGGAATTTGTTTAGAAATTTCAGAGCATTAGGAAAGTACTATGCAGAAACAGGTGCTTTTTCACCAAAAATCATGGAGAATTTTGCAAAGCCTTTTAAAATGTCAAAAATAAAACAGTTTATGTTTCAGATTCTCCCTTCTCGTTTCATCAATTTTTACTGGGACAGTAATCTGAAAAAGAATCATGCCCGGAAGAAACGATTTGACAGACCTTATGAAATAATCGAAAATGATTAATTGTTAGCAATTTAGAGCTTACAATTAATTTCAAAACCGTGACAAAAAAATCGTTTTATAAAAAGCCTAACTCAAGTTTGGCTTCTTCCGACAGCATGCTTTGATCCCACGGAGGTTCAAAAGTAAGCTCAACATCAGCAGATCGGATGTTTTTAACGAGACCAACTTTTTCTTTCACTTCAGCAGGAAGGCTTTCTGCCACAGGACAATTTGGTGAAGTTAGTGTCATCACGATTTTTACATCTGCATCATCACTGATGGCAATTTCATAAATAAGGCCTAATTCATATATGTCAACTGGAATTTCAGGATCAAATATCGTCCTTAAAACAGTGATTACATTTGCTTCAATTGCATGTCTTTGTTCTGTATTCATAATACAACTATATATTATTCTATGATTTTTTTGTACTTACTTTTGTCATCGCAATCAATTCAAGTTCAGGCAAGCAAAGCTTACTCAACTATTTGATTTCAATTTATACACCTGAGCATAAAGCTTCATCTGCTTAACCATCGAAACAAGACCATTTGAGCGTGTAGGAGAAAGATGCTCCTTAAGACCGATTGCATCGAGGAATGAAAGATCAGCCGATAGTATTTCGTCAGGTGTATGATTCGACATCACCCTAATCAAAAGATGGACAATACCCTTTGTAATGACGGCGTCGCTATCCGCTGTAAAAATGACGTTTCCATCCTGAAATCCGGCATGAAGCCATACCCTCGACTGACATCCTGTTATCAAGTGGTTATTTGATTTGTACTGCGCATCAATCAACGGCACATCTCTACCCATCTCAATGAGTAGATTGTATTTATCCAACCAATCATCAAAGATTGAAAATTCATCAATAATCTGTTGCTGTGTTTCTGAGATAGTCATATATTTCAGCATTAAATTGATTAAAAATATTCTGTTCAGGAGAAAGTCTACTTATGTCCTGTTGGTAAATATTCACGTTAGGTAAGCATCAACGTAGCTTTTCGCACAGCCTCTACAAGACGGTTTACTTCTTCTAAAGTATTGTACATCGCAAAAGACACCCTTACTGTACCCGGAATGTCATATCGGTCCATCACAGGTTGAGCACAATGGTGACCGGTACGAACAGCAAAACCCATTTTATCAAGCAGAGTTCCCATATCATAAGGATGAATCGCTCCTACCAAAAAAGAGATAACAGCTGCTTTATCAGAAGCCTCTCCTATGAAACGCATTCCATCAATTTCTGAAAGTTTTGCAGTTGCTTCATTCAGAAGGATGTTTTCGTGGACTGAAACAGCATCATACCCGGTTTCTTCAAGAAATTGTAAGGCAGTTTCAAGGCCCAGAACTGCACCTACATTGGGAGTGCCTGCTTCAAATTTAAAAGGTAGCTTATTGAAAGTAGTTTTATCAAAACCTACCTGATCAACCATCTCACCTCCAAACTGGTAAGGAGGCATTCTTTCGAGCCATTTTTCCTTTCCATAAAGCACTCCCACTCCCATTGGGCCATACACTTTATGTCCGGAAAAAACAAAAAAGTCGCAATCAAGATCAAGCAAATCAATGCGCGTATGAGCAACTGATTGAGCGCCATCCACTAATACAGGAATATCATAAACATGTGCCATGCGAACCATTTCCTTTATAGGGTTAACAGTTCCCAAGGCATTAGAGATGTGTGTAATAGCAACAATTTTCGGATTCTTCTCCAGTAATTTCTGATACTGCTCAAGATCGATTTCGCCTTTATCGGTGATAGGTACCACCATTAACTTTGCTTCCTTTTGTTCACATATTTGCTGCCATGGAACCAGATTGCTATGATGCTCCATACCAGTAATGAGCATGCTATCCCCTCCATTTAGCAATAAACGCCCTAAGGACGATGCTACCAGGTTTATTGAATCAGTTGTGCCTTTTGTAAAAATAATTTCATGTGAAGCAGTAGCATTAAGTTGCGCTGCAATGGTTCGTCTTGAATGTTCGAAAGCTTCTGTAGCTTGTTGACTCAAGTAATGCACTCCTCTGTGAATATTACAATTCTCAAATTCATAGTATTGCTTTATTCTGTTTATAACCGGCCAAGGTTTTTGCGTTGTAGCAGCATTATCGAGATACACCAATGGTTTGTTAAAAACATTTTGATGAAGTGCCGGAAACGCAGTTCTAATTTCAGCTATATGTAGTAATTGGCACACTTTGGAAATCAGATTTTACTCATGTCAATTTCAAAATGGTACTCTTTTTCAGGTGATCCGCAATGTAAAACACATTTCTCACATATTGACAGTTCACCACGCAAGCGTTTCTTTACCATATCATCAATACGTGTCTTCAATGCTTCGATGGAAATATGTTTGATAATATCAGCCGAAAATGCATAGAGCAAAAGCAAGCGCGCGTTTGCTTTACTGATTCCTCTTGATCGAAGATAAAACATTGCTTCCTGATCGAGTTGTCCGATGGTAGCACCATGACTACATTTTACATCATCAGCATATATCTCAAGGAAAGGCATGGTGTGTATGGTAGCATGTGGCTTAAGCTGGATGTTATTGTTGTTTTGATAAGCGTTGGTTTTTTGTGCATCCCGTGCAACATAAATATACCCATTGAAAACAGCAGAAGCCTCATCATCGAGTATGCCTTTAAAAAGCTCATTGCTTGTACAATGCGGTTGGTTATGCAATATCCTTATCTGGTTATCAACATGTTGTTTTTTATCCATCAGATATAAACCAAATACATCAGCGTGTGCTCCATTTCCATCCAGGGCAACCTCAATATTGTTTCGAATCATGCCACAGTTAAAGGTCAGCGTATTTGTTTTAATAGTGCTGTTGGCTTCCTGTTTGATAAAAGTTGAGTTTATCAAACCTGACATATCATTCAGATTCTGAAGCTTATAAAGTTCAAAATGAGCGTTTTCGCCAACAAAAATCTCCGTCACAGTATTCACAAGACTGGTTGAATGATTGATCGAATCATCACAGTGCATCAGATTAAGCTGGCTGTTGCGTCCCAGAATTATCAGATTGCGGTTTTGAATGAAGACATTCTCATTCCTGTCGATAATTTTAATGATTTGTAATGTTTTTGAAAACGTAACGCCGTCTGGTACATAGATAAACACTCCATCCTGAACCATCGCAGTATTAAGACTCACAAAACTATTATTCATGCAGTGAGCAATTTCACCATAGTATTTATCGACCAGTTCGGGATAGGTTTTCATAGCTGTTCGCAAGCTGCCATAAACCACTCCCTCGGGAGAGGTATGCATACTGCCATCGTCGCCTTGATACCAGCCATTGAGCAAAGAAATGATTTCAGTATCAAAATTATGCACTTCGCATCGAAAAAGTTCTTCAATATTATTGTTCGATAGCAATGGCTGAAGATCATGGATAAAACTTTGATCGAGTATTGATTCTACTTCGGTGAACCTCCAATTCTCCTGAGAGCTATCAGGGAAACCTTTTTCAACAAAATCCTTAATATGCTTTTCACGCAATGCACTCACTTTTGGTATATCGAAAGCAGAAATAAGTTCTTTGTTTTCCTTGAACTGATGAATAAGCAGTTCGTCTAGATCAAGAATCTGTTGTGTTAGGTGATCACTCATTTTTCAATTTATTTAGATGGGTTAAACCAGCTTAAGCAAGGTGCTGCTCTTTGATCCACTCATAGCCTCTTTCCTCAAGTTCGAGGGCAAGGTTCTTACCTCCAGTTTTTACAATTTTTCCATCGAAAAGAACATGTACAAAGTCAGGAACAATATAATCAAGAAGCCTTTGATAATGGGTAATGATGACAAAAGCGTTTTCATCGGAACGTAACTGATTCACTCCTTTGGCCACTACTTTAAGGGCGTCAATATCCAATCCAGAGTCTGTTTCGTCAAGTATAGCAAGTGTTGGCTGAAGCATGGCCATCTGAAAGATTTCGTTTTTCTTTTTCTCCCCGCCAGAAAAGCCTTCGTTGACGGATCTGTTTGCGAGTTTGGAATGGATTTCGACCAGATTTTTCTTTTCTTCCATCATTTTTAGAAACTCTCCGGCCGGAACAGGGGGCTTTCCATGGTATTCCCGTTGTGCATTAAGTGCAGTGCGCAAAAAGTTGGTCATACTTACACCTGGTATTTCAACAGGGTATTGAAAACTAAGAAAAATACCTTCATTGGCACGTTCTTCTGCTGAAAGTTCAATTATGTTTTTTCCTTTAAACCAAATCTCACCTTCTGTGACATCATATCCATCACGTCCGGTGATGGCAGCAGCCAGTGTGCTTTTACCGGTACCATTGGGCCCCATAATAGCATGAACTTCACCTTTATTAACTCCGAGGTTTAGTCCTCTGATAATCTCTTTCCCATCAATGGAAACGTGCAAATTTTTTATATTGAGTAACATAGCCTAAAGTTGTATTTTTGTTTAATCATTTATTTCTGTTCTGTTCGGGTCAAAATGCTGTGATTTCTATTGAATTCAAGGCCTACCCAACATTATCCACTCACTAGCCAACACTTCCTTCCAGTGTGATTGACAAAAGTTTTTGTGCTTCAACTGCAAACTCCATAGGTAGTTTATTGAGCACCTCTTTGGCATAACCGTTAACGATAAGACCAATCGCCTTTTCGGTATCGATACCACGCTGATTACAATAAAACAACTGGTCTTCAGAAATTTTTGAAGTAGTTGCTTCATGCTCAACGATGCTTGATTCATTTTTTGTTTCAATGTATGGAAATGTATGAGCACCACATTTGCTTCCGAGAAGTAATGAATCGCACTGAGAAAAATTACGTGAGTTGACGGCGCCAGAAAGGATTTTCACAAGTCCGCGATAACTGTTATTGCTTTGCCCTGCTGAGATACCTTTAGAGATGATTGTGCTGCGTGTATTTTTTCCGATATGGATCATTTTTGAGCCAGTATCAGCTTGCTGGTGGTTGTTGGTAACAGCTACTGAATAAAACTCGCCAACGGAATTATCTCCCATGAGTACACAGCTTGGGTATTTCCATGTTATTGCTGAACCTGTTTCAACCTGTGTCCAGGAAATTTTGGAACGTTTCCCTTTGCAAAGTCCTCTTTTTGTAACAAAATTATAGACGCCCCCTTTGCCTTCTTTGTTACCAGGATACCAGTTCTGAACTGTAGAATATTTTACTTCTGCATCGTCCATGGCTATAATTTCAACAATGGCAGCATGAAGTTGGTTTTCATCGCGCATTGGTGCTGTGCAACCTTCCATATAGCTCACATAGCTACCAGCCTCAGCAACAATTAGTGTACGTTCAAATTGGCCTGTATTTGCTGCATTGATTCTAAAATATGTTGAGAGTTCGAGGGGGCAACGCACACCGTTGGGAATAAAACAGAACGAACCATCGCTGAAAACTGCTGAATTAAGTGCAGCAAAGTAATTATCCGTGTAGGGAACAACACTTCCCATGTACTTTTTAACCAGCTCAGGATATTCACGCACTGCCTCGCTAAAAGAGCAGAAAATAACGCCATGCTTTGAAAGCGTATCCTGAAAGGTTGTTTTTACTGAAACACTGTCGATTACTGCATCAACAGCAACTCCTGAAAGGTGTTTTTGCTCTTCAAGAGAAATACCAAGCTTATTAAAAGTATCTATCAACTCAGGATCAACTTCATCCAAACTAGATAGTTCTTTTTTCCTTTTTGGCGCGGAATAGTAAATGATGTCCTGATAATCAATTTTAGGATATTGAATATGCGCCCATTCCGGTTCTTTCATCGTTATCCAATGACGAAATGCTTTAAGCCGAAATTCAAGCATCCACTCAGGTTCATCTTTTTTTGCTGAAATGAATCGAACAGTTTCTTCACTCAGACCACGAGGCGCCATATCGCTTTCGATATCAGTATAGAAACCGTATTTATATTCGTTTTGGGTAACTTGCTCGAGAATTGTATCGTTGTCGTTAACTTCCATGTTCAAAAGCTTATTTAGAATTTTTATAAATAAGTCTGCAAAGATAGCAATTTTCTACGATTTGTAGTTAAAGCTACATTGATTAAACCACAGTAATCTGGTTTTGTTCAGTCCTAAATTGGCATTTGAAATTTATATTTACTTTTCAGCTAAAACTAATGTTTCAGGATAAAAAACAGCTCACCTATTGCGCTAATATTGAGGCGCTTTCAACCAATTTGTACACTTTATCTCCGCGTCTCACAGCTTCTTTAACGAAAATGGAACAATTCTCACCTTTAATGGTTTTTTGAACCGGATTCAACTCCACTCTTATCTCTGAAAGAGTATCTTCATAAACGCCGGTTGTCGGCCCGATAATCAAAATTGTTTCACCCAAACCTAATGACTGTGTCTCCATTTTGATTTCAGCAACCTGCAGTTTATTAAAATAATTGTTAACCTTTCCAACATAAACTTTTTTTTGTGTTGCCTGAGAGCCGTATTGTTCAGTCCATTCACCGATTTTACTTCCAAGATAATACCCATCCCAAAATCCCCTGTTGTAAACGGATTTCAGTCTTTCATTCCATTGATCTGCCTTTTGGGCAGTAAAAAGCCCTTGCTGGACAGCTTCAACTGCTTCATGATAAACAGAAGTAACCACTTTCACATATTCTGCTGAACGACCGCGTCCTTCAATCTTAAGCACCTCAACGCCTGCATCCAGAATTCGATCAAGAAAATATATGGTATTTAAATCTTTTGGCGACATGATGTATTCATTTTCAATATCCATCTCTAACTGTTGATCGCGGTCTTTCACAGTATAGGCTCTTCGACAGGGTTGCAGACAGGCGCCTCTGTTGGCTGAGGAATTAAGCATATCCAGACTCAGGTAACATTTACCAGAAACAGCCATGCATAAAGCTCCATGCACAAATATCTCTATCCGGATCAGACTGCCCAAAGGTCCTATAATATTTTGTTCTTGAATCGCTTGTGTTAAAGCCGCCACCTGATGGATTGTCAACTCGCGGGCAGTAACCATTACATCTGCATATTTAGCATAATACTTTATAGCTTCAATGTTGGTGATATTGGCCTGCGTTGACATATGAACCTCAACTCCGGCTTTTGCAGCATATTGAATCACGGCCTGATCAGAAGCAATTACAGCAGTTATGCCATTGCATTTTACTGCATCAACCAATTGACGCATTTCATCAAGCTCCGAATCAAAAATGACTGTGTTGATCGTTACATAGCTTTTTACATTGTTCTGGTGACAAAAAGTGGCAATATCGGCTAAATCGTCCAAAGTGAAATTTTGTGACGATTTGGAACGCATGTTTAACTTTCCCACTCCGAAATAAACAGACCCTGCACCTGCCTGAATAGCCGCCGACAATGCTTCAAAGGAGCCAACCGGTGCCATGATTTCAATTTTTTTCATGCGGTAAAATTAGTAAGGAATTTATTGCAGATAAATTTTCAAGCAGAAAACAAAAGGAATGAAGTTTTTTTAACTTTCAATAAGCATTCCAGCGAAGAATACTTACCAAAGACTTTCTTGCCTTTTTTCGCAAGGGGTAGCCATCAGGAGCATAACCAAGGGATACAATCAAACCGATGGTTTTGTCATCAGGAATTTTCAATAGTGAAAGAATGTCCTTTTCATTGAACCATCCAATCATGCATGTTCCAAGGCCAAGCTCAGCAGCCTGAAGACAGAAATGCTCTGCCGCAATCCCAATATCGATTAAAGGGTATTCTTTTTTCTTTAATCTACCTCCCATTTCGGAGAGCAATGTTGGTTTTTCAAGCACCATTACAAGCAGCACCGGCACCGAAGCAACAAAATTATTGAATGTCCCCAGAGGTCCGCGTGTCTCCTTTGCAATCAAGGACAACAATTGAGTGTCATCTACAACAATGAAGGTCCATGGTTGTGCATTACTTGCCGATGGGGCCAGGCGCGCAGCTTCGATACATTTCATTAACTTTTCCTTTTCAACAGGTTTTGCCGAATATTTTCTGACACTTTGACGCTGCTGAATAAGCGCTTCGAAATTCATGGTCTGATCTTTATAAAATGAAATTCTTTTGCCTTATTTCCTCTTATGTTTTCAATTCTTGCTGTCATGCTGCTATCATTTTCAAAATGATAAATAATTCTGTTTGGATAATCATGGACAGGATTCTCAAATACCCATTTTCTATTGGAGGCGGAAACGAGTTTGAATGCAATCTCTCTTCCGTAGTTTTGATCGGATATGTTGGCGTAATAATTTAAAGTATCTCGATAAAATACCAAACGCATTTTTTCACTTAGTACAGTATCTCTACCATTTATGCTGAAACTTTTACCTTCGAGCGAAGAATCTGCTTTAAGTATCCATTGTTCGTAAAGCAGAATATTGCCATCAGTTTGCCAAAGTCCTTCAAACTGATTAAGTCTTAAAGACTGTTTCTTATTATCAGAAGTGCATGAAAACAAAAAGATAACGAGAAGAAGGTGGACAATTATTAATGTAAAAGAATCTTTCATCTGTTTTGCTTTAATTTTTCAACTTATCTATCATTTCTTAACTGATTATAATTTTTACTCAGATGATTCAAACCAGCTCAACCAAATCACCTGATTTAATATTTCCTTCAGCGAGCACCCGACAGGTAACTCCTCCCCGCCAATCAGGGAAAAGAGCATTTTTTAATCCGTCGAATTGTTCATCCATACGATAACAGGGATCTGTTTCGCCGGTAATTTCAAGAAGCACCTCGCCAATACGTATTTTTCTTCCTTTTGTGTCTTTAAGTTCTATCCCTGAAATTAAAAGGTTGGCTCTTCTGATCGTCCATGGCAGCTTTGCATCCAACTCCCTGCAGACCAAATTAAACGTTTCTTCTGAAAGAACTGTCACTTGTCTTTTACCGGGATTACCTCTGATATCATTCTGTACACCACTGTTGAGACCTACATATGCTTCCTCACATGTGAAGATTGTACCATATTTTTCTTTCTTAAATCCAATGGCCTTAAGGACTCCTTTCATAATTCTATTTGTTTATAACACTATTCCAAAAGCGGTGGCTCTTGATTACACGCTTCTTTACCAAGCAATGAAAACACATTTCGTTTATACGCATCCACACTGGGCTGATTAAAAGGATTGACGCCAAGAACATAGCTGCTGAGTGCGCAACTCATTTCAAAAAAATACATCAGCTGACCCATCGTATCAGGATTTATTTCAGGTATTTCTATACTGATAATAGGCACATCACTACCTATGTGTGCAGTTTTGGTTCCAAATTCAATTTGGTGGTTTACATCAGAAAGTCTTTTTCCAGCCAAAAAATTAAGCTGATCATAATCGTTTTCAGTAAAAGGTACTTGCAGCGTCCGTTCGGGTTTTATAACCGAAATTACAGTTTCAAATAGCTTACGTTCGCCCTCCTGAATGTATTGACCCATTGAATGAAGATCGGTAGTAAAGTTAGCTGAAACTGGAAAAATACCCTTAAGTTCCTTGCCTTCACTTTCACTAAAAAGTTGTTTGTACCACTCCGTAAAATAAAATAAACGTGGATCGTAGCTCACCATCACCTCTATACTTTTACCAGAAGCAAGCAGAGCCTGACGTGCAGCAGCATATAATGCCATCGGATTGCCATGTATCTTTCCAACGGCACGACTAAATACTTCCATTTTTCGGGCGCCTGCAACAAAAGCTTTGATATCAATTCCGGCAACTGCGATCGGAAATAGTCCTGCAGGAGTGAGAACAGAATAGCGTCCTCCAACATCATCAGGAATAACATACGATTCATAACTTTCGTTATTGGCTACTTGCTTTAAAGCGTTTTCCCTTTGACCAGTAATGACAACAATGCGTTTTTGCGCTTCAAAATGTCCATATTTTTTCTCAATGTGCGCATTTAATACACGGAATGCTAAAGCAGGCTCTAAAGTTGTACCTGATTTAGATATCACAATAATTGAATATTCTTTTTTATCCAAAACATCACACATATCAGCAAGATAATCTTCACTGATGTTTTGTCCTGCAAAGAGTACAGCAGGTAAAGAGTCATCATTCAACAAATGAGAAAAATGATGTGTCATAGCTTCAATAACGGCACGTGATCCATGATAAGAGCCGCCGGCTCCAACCACCACAACTACTTCCGACTTACTGCGTAAAACTGCCGCATGTTCCTCGATCCGTATTAGCAAATCCGTGTTGGTGCCGGAAGGCAAATCAACCCATCCTAAAAAATCACTACCTACTCCTGTTTTGTTATGAATTTTACGGTAGGCACTTACAATCTGCTTGTCATATGCAATAATCTGCTCCTTTGAAATGAAACTGTAAAGCTGATCCAAGGCAAGTTTTACTTGTATCATAAAGTGAAATTGGTATCAATACTAATGGATGATGAAAACAAAAATCATTCAATCATGCTGCAAAATAAAATATTTTCGGGCACAAACTTAATAAAAAAGGGACTGACAAATGTGCCAGCCCCTTCGAACCAAAAACCAAAATTTATGAAAACCTTAAACGCACGTTAAATAGTACATAAATTTGCGGTCAACAAATATTTATAGATTGATAAGAACCTGTACAAAATTACAACGATTAGCAGGCTTGCGCTGTTAAGGAAATATAACGCTTGTTAAGAATTGTTAATGTGCTGTAAGCCACGTAAATCAATCACATACCTTTGCTCTGTGAATAAAAAACTTATAATCGGAATCGTACTCGTTATGGCCATTGCATTGATAGGCATGATGACCATTCAGATTTACCTGATTGGGGATGCGGTTAAGGTTAAAGAGGCCACATTTGTTCGCGATGTTAATCAAGCGATGAACCATGTTGTGATGGTGATAGAAAAGGAAGAAATGCAGAGACAGTTTGAGCATCATATGAATCTTATCAATCGCAGAGCCAATTTGATATCAGTGTATGATTCGCTAAACCTAAGTATGCAGAAAGAATTGCAACAACCGATGAATCAGGAAGAATATGCTGCTTTTATGCGCCGCACCACACTTGCACAAGAGATGTTGCAGGAAATGATTTTTGGTTATAAGGAAGAATCGTCAGTAAGTAAACAAACCGAACCTATCAGAATAGATTCAATGGTGAAATCAGAGTTGAAGCGATATGGCATCAACACCTATTTTGAACTCGGGATATACAGTCCGACAAGAAACGCTATGCTTTTTCAAAAATCTGGAAAATATCCACAACAACTGCTTGATGAAAGCTTTGCCTTCGATATGTACCCTACTATTGCACCTGTGCGTTTTGCTGACAAAATTTTGGTTTATTTTCCCAATGAAAAACGCTTTCTCGTTCGTCAGCTTTCAGAATTGCTGTTTATTTCCGGAGCACTCATCCTAATTATTATAATGGGTTTTACGGCTACAATTTTTGTTATTTTCCGTCAAAAGAAACTTTCTGAGATGAAAAACGACTTTGTGAATAATATGACCCATGAATTCAAAACCCCTATTTCGACTATTGGACTGGCCTGTGAAGCTTTGCGTGATAATGACATTCAAAAATCTGAAGTGCTCTATTCAACGTACATCAGTATGATTGATGAAGAAAACAAGCGGCTTGGCTCAATGGCAGAACAGGTGCTTCAATCTGCTGTACTCGACAAAGGAGAACTGATTCTCAAAAAAGAAAAAGTGGATATTCACGAAATCATTCGTGAAGCTATGGCAAGTAAAATGCTTCAGGCCAAAAGCAGAAACGGACACATCTTTTCTGAACTAAAGGCTGAAGATCATCATGTTTTGGGCGATCCGGTCCACCTTACCAATGTTGTTCTAAACCTGATCGACAACGCACTCAAATATACTGAGGATGTTCCGCAAATTATTGTAAGAAGCCGTAATATTCCCAATGCAATTGAGTTTAGTGTTCAAGACAATGGTATTGGTATTGGTAAATCGAATCAAAAACGTATATTTGAAAAATTATACCGCGTACCTACCGGTAATGTGCACAACGTGAAAGGTTTTGGCCTTGGACTCAGTTACGTAAAAGCCGTTGTCGAAAAACAAGGGGGTATGATTGGTGTTAGCAGTGAAATAAAAAAAGGATCAACATTTTATATCCGTTTACCATTAACCTAAAGCTTAAAAACCTATATGGAAAATCTGACAAAAGTACTTTTAGCGGAGGATGACAAGAACCTCGGCACAATTCTGAAGGCTTATCTTGAGGCAAAAGGATTTCCAACAACCTTGTGTGGAGACGGACAGGAAGCCCTCGAAAAATTTAAACGTGAAGAATTTAATTTCTGCGTACTCGATGTAATGATGCCGGTAATGGATGGCTTCACTTTAGCAGCAGAAATCAGAAAGCTTGACAAAAAAGTACCCATGCTTTTTCTTACTGCCAAAGCCATGCATGAGGATAAACTAAAAGGCTTTGAACTGGGCGCAGATGATTATCTTTCCAAGCCATTCAGTATGGAAGAGTTGCTTTTGCGCATGAAAGCCATTCTGCGACGTTCGGCTGAAGATACTGTTAGAACGACAACTTTCAAAATCGGAAGCTATAGTTTTGACTACAACCGTCAGTTATTGGTGCGTAATAATATTGAAAACAAACTCACTTCAAAAGAATCGGAACTACTTCGGCTTCTTTGCGAAAATATGAACAGTGTACTTGACCGTTCGGTTGCTTTGAATAAAATTTGGTATGACGATAGCTACTTTAACGCACGTTCAATGGATGTTTATATCACCAAACTCAGGAAATATTTTAAAGATGATCCGGAGATTGAACTGATGAATGTGCATGGTGTTGGATTTAAGTTGCTTGTAAACAACTAATTCTCATTCTTGCTCTATTATTCATGGACAAAGACAAGTCAGCAGAACTGCATTTTGACATTCCACCGTTGCGTCCAGATGTTGTATTACCAGCCACAGAACCAGAAAAATTATCGGCAGGGTTTGTATATAAAACTGTTTTAAACGAACTTAAAAAGGGGAAAAAGTTTTGCTTTGAAGGAACCTTTGGTACTGCATTGAGTTTCTATAGTTGGCTGAAGAAACAGACTAACTCAAAACACCCTGTTCATGATTATTTCAGTTCAAGACAAAATAAACATGCATTGTTTAAGCTTGCAGATAATTTACTGTTGCGCATAAGCAATCATCAGGCAGCACTTACCGGAGCACCACAAAATGGATGGTTAAAGATTTTGTATCCTGAAGAAAAAGATTATTATTTGCGGTTCACCGATTTTCTTGGCATGAATGGTGCGTGGCAGTGGTTTAAAAACGGAATACATTTTCCTGATCTTGATAAGCCGGTGCACCCCTTTTATGGTGTCTATTTTCCAACAAGAAACGAACATATTAGCCTTTTTAATTCCTGGCTGTTAAAACAACCTGTTTTTCAACATGCACTTGATATAGGAACGGGTTGTGGTGTTCTTAGCCGGTTTATGCTACAAAATAATATCCCTCAGATTACTGCAACAGACATAAATAGAAATAGCCTGATCAGCCTGAAACTAGATATGGAAAAGTATGGAGGTGACAGGTATGTAAAGTTAATCGAAACTTCACTTTTTGAAGGATTGGACATCTCATCTTTTGATCTTATTGTTTTCAATCCGCCATGGATACCTGAGAAAGCTTCAGGAATACTCGATCAGGCGATGTATTATGATCTTCATTTATTTGAAAAATTTTTCAGTTGTGCATTTGATGGGATGCACAAGGATGCCTTTCTTTTGATATTGTTTTCAACTTTTGCAAATGCGGCTGGTATCACACCTGAGCATCCAATTGAGAAGGAAATAGGAAGGGGAAGATTTGAGTTGATAGAAAAAGTGGAGCGCCCGGTTCTTCAAACTACTTCAGGAGGCAAGGATTGGCTTTCTGCAATTCGTTCCAAAGAGGTGATTGAGCTTTGGGTATTGAGAAAGAAAAAGTAATGCTATTCTTTTCTGTTCAATTCTACTCTTGGATTGACCGATGCAGGTGAAAACCTGATACTGTTGTCGTTGATTATTTCCCAGAAATGTTCTGATCCTGATCCTTTCGATTTATTGGTTAGCACGATCAGTGTTTTTTGTTCTTTCAGATCACGCAGAAAAAAACTTCTGAATCCTTTCCACCAGCCATAATGATAAACGGCACTATCCGATTCCATCCTGATCCTCCATCCAAATCCATAGTTATCACGTCGTCTGCGATGGTTAGGGCTTCCGGGAGAATATGCTTCCTGTAATGTTTCGTTACTTACTAAAATGCCATTGTTTAATGCTACCTCAAAACGATAAAGATCACCTACGGTAGAATACATGATTTTGTCACCCATTACACCATTGAGGTAATCTTTTGGCACTTTAATCAATCGTCTGCCTCTTTGATCGTAGCCCTGAACACCAACTTCCATATACCCTTTTACAACAGAGTCGTTTGGTGAGCGATAAATGAACGAGTGATTCATGTGTGCAGGCGTGAAAATTCTCTTTTTCACAAATTCATCAAAGTCCATCTTACTTACCCGCTCAACAATGGAGCAAAGCATGGCATAGTTGGTATTACAATAATGGAATCCGCCGTTGGGTTTAAAATATACTTTCGGTTTATACAATTCAAAAAGTTGAATCATCCCCCTATTCGTAAGAGGAATATGTTTATCAGGCCAGTGTTCATCTGCAAGTGATTCATATCGGGGTAATCCAGAACGGTGTGTAAGCAGTTGACGGACTGTAATGCCATCATAAGGCAACTCAGGAATATACTTTTTTATATCGGTATCATACTCGATTTTGCCAGCCTCCTTAAGAATCATAATGGCGGTAGCAGTAAACATTTTTGAAACAGAAGCAAGTTCAAACTGACTGTTTATGGTCAGTGAATCTCTTCTTTTGACTGGGTCTGCGAAGCCAAAAGCTTTCTCATAAATAAGTCTTCCATTTTCCGCGTAAAGTACTACCCCATTAAATCCGGTAAGTTTCTCCAATCTTTTAAAAACACTATCTATTTTACGTGATTTGTTCTGAATACGTTTTGTTTCCAGATTCTTATAAATTTTTGAGGCAGGCAAAATATGAAGTTTTTCGATACTTTCAGATGAAGTTTTATCCTCTGAATCAAACCTACAACCTTTGACCTGGAACAGCAATAAAATGATTATCAAATACTTATACCAGTTACCCATGCTTTACTCTTCGAATTGGCAAAACTACTTTTTTGAAATGGAGTAACCTTGCATAAAGCTTTAAAACTTGTTAACAAAAGAACTAAAACGCTTCCATCATAGAGATCAAACGCTTGCTTATATCGGAAGCTAAAACACTAAGCTGCTCGTTGCCAATTAATTCAATAATGCCATGAGGTTCCATTGCAGCCACTTCAATGTTGTTATTCCCCTGATCAATAATAACGACATTGCAAGGAAGCAAAACCCCGATTTTATCTTCAAGGCGCATTGCTTTGCTTGCAAAATGGGGGCTACAGGCACCCAAAATGGTATAGGGCTTAATGTCCTCATTAATTTTTTCTTTCAAAGCAGATTGCATATCAATGGTAGTGATAACTCCAAAACCAATATTTTTGAGGGATTCCTTTACACGTTCAACTACTGCTTCAAATTCTCCGTTTACATTTTTGCTGATAAAATATTCCATCTTAATTATGTATTTATATTTACGAATAGATTTTTAATAATAGCCGAACTCATTAGCTCCAAACCATCAAAAATCAAAAAAAATATCTTTTCATTGGGAAATTTAGAGGGTACAAAAATAAAAAAAAAAGAGTTCTGTCTTGGAGAAGTTAGTCATCCCATTTTTGAATCTGAAGAAAATGATGAATAATGCTTTTAATAATCTTATCTGAGTATTTCGATTAAACTCTTAGAAAATACAGATGTTGAGTTTTTGGTGTAATGGACATTTGTGGCAATAGAACATTCTTAAATAGTTGATAGTTCTACATTTATAGAAAAAAGGCAATGAACAAAAAGAGATCTTTTCAATCCTATTCAAATTTTATCGCCTCCACAGGATTACTTCTCACAACCTTCAGTAAGTGAAAACTAATTGTAAGTAATCCTACCAAAAATGCTGCTATTCCGGCAACCAAAAAACTCAATGGGTTAATATCAGTATGATACACGAAACTGCTCTCGAGCCATATTTCCAAACGCCACCAAGCCAATGGAACTGCTAATACAAAAGCGATCAATATCAATAAACCAAGTTCACTATAAAGCATTTTCATGAGATTACCTACCGAAGCACCCAAGATTTTACGAATACCAATCTCTTTTGTTTTTTGTTCTGCAACATAAGAGGAAAGCCCGAGAAGTCCAAGCAAAGCAATAAAAACCGTGAGCAATGCTGCAAGTTCAAAAATCATTCCAATACGTGATTCATTGCGGTAATCCTCTGATAACATGTTTTCAAGTAATTTATAATCAAAAGGTTTTCCTGAGGCAAAGTGATCCCATTCAGTTTGGGTGAACGCAAGTGTTTCGCTAAAATTCTGACCTCGCACCTTCAATAAAAGCATAAAAGCCGGACGCGTATTGAGCATAATAACATAGGGTTCAATAGGATTGTGTAACGACTGGATATGATAATCAGCAACTACACCAATCACTTTCAAAATGCGTCCTCCACTGCCATCAATTTCAAAGTCATAATGAATTTTCTTTCCAAGTGGTTCATCCCAGCCATACTGGCGAGCAAATGCCTGATTGATAATTGCTGCCTCAGTCGCATCAGAACCCATATTTCGGTCGAAATTTCTTCCATCAGTCAGCTTAATATTTAGCACATCCAAATAATTATAATCAGCTTGAGTGAGCATAATAGCATGATCTTTCCAGCCTTCTTCGGACTCTATGCGCATAACCGTCTTTTGGTTCGACCTACCCGGAACGCCATTGGCATTGGTCACAGAGAGAATGGCAGGATGTTGCAACAAAGCTTCTCTGAATGGAATTACTTTATTTCGGAAAGAGGTGTCTTGTAATTGAAGAACCACAAGGTTCTCCTTATCAAAACCAAGATCTTTGTTTTTAAGATACCGCAATTGATCATTCACTACCATTGTGCCAATAATGAGTGAAATAGCGATAGTAAACTGTAAAACAACAAGTATTCTGCGTAACCAGCCGCTATTTCGTCCACCACTACTTAAACTGCCTCTGAGTACTTTCACAGGCAAAAATGAAGAAAGATAAAAAGCAGGATAGCTACCTGAAAGAAGAGCCAGTACAAAGGCAATGCTACTTAAAATAAAAATTATGAAAGGCTCAGTCAGTAACTCCATGGTAATTTTTTTCCCGGCAAGTTCGTTGAAATCGTCAATACAGATGCCAACAAGGGCAAGAGCAATTATTACTGCCACGAAAACCATCATAAAAGATTCTGTGAGAAACTGTGCTATTAGTTGACCCCTATGTGCACCGACTACTTTTCGAATCCCAACTTCACGTGCCCTTCTTGCTGAACGTGCTGTTGCCATATTCATATAGTTGATAGCAGCCAGTAGCAAAATAAAAATTCCAACAGCCACAAAAATATATACGTAAGCTATATTTCCGGTTGGTAAATCAGCCTTGAGTCTATTGTAAAGATGCATATCAGCAAGGGGGGTCAAAACCGGAGTAAAGGTGGCGTTGATTTGATCACCAACCGATTTCATGTATTTTTCGTAAAAGGCAGGGAATTTTTGACTCAGAGCATCAATATCAGTATTCTCATTAAGGAGAACAAAGGTAAAAAGGTTTACGCTCCAAAAACGTTCAGCTTCAAAGCTGTTAAAGTCTTCCACCGGACCTTGCACTCCTGTTATGATAGAAATCAATCCTTCATAAAGAATATGGCTGTTCATGGGCAAGTCTTTGATAACACCTGTTATCTTGAGAGGAACATTCAATCCGGATTCAACTACTTCCCCAATGGGATTCTGATCACCAAAATATTTTCGCGATAATGACTCGGTAATCACCAATGAATTGATTTCCGTAAGTGCATTTTCCGGCTGTCCATAAATAAATTCATTGGTAAATATGTCGAAAATCGTTGAATCCACCAGAAAAAACTGTGTTTCATAATACTCTTTATTTTCAACCTTTATAAGCAAGTCATTGATGCGGGCAATCCTAACCATCTCCTGTACCTCTGGGAATTCAAGCTTAAATGCCGGACCTAAAGGCAGAGCAGTGATAGCAAAATTGTCGTCCATTTCGCCAATTTTAAATGCAGAATGCACTCTGTAAATTCTTTCATGCTTCAGATTATGCTTATCATAATTCAACTCATCGTTAACAAAAAGTAAAATAAAGATAACGGCCGAAAACCCCAGGCTAAGACCAAGAATATTGAGCAAAGAATAGAAACGGGTTTTTAACAGATTTCTATAGGCACTGAAAATATAATTGCGAAACATGGTGCAGGTGGTTTTTAAGGTAATCAAAATATCAAGCAATCAATGATTCTGCATGATGCGTAAGGTTCTCAGCTACCATTTGCCCGTCGAATAATCTAATAATCCTGTTGGCATAGGATGCATCACGCTGCGAGTGTGTGACCATGATAATGGTAGTTCCTTGTGCATTAAGTTTTTTCAACAACTCCATTACTTCTGTACCATGAACTGAGTCGAGATTTCCTGTAGGCTCATCAGCAAGTATCAATGCGGGGCGCGAAACTATTGCCCTTGCCACCGCTACACGCTGCTGCTGTCCGCCCGAAAGCTGCAAAGGAAAATGTTTGCTCCTATGCTCCATCTGCATTTGCTTAAGCACTTCCTCAACCCGCCTTCTTCTGTCAGCAGGCGCCACACCCTGATAAAAAAGTGGTAGTTCAACATTTGCAAAAACAGACAACTCATCAATGAGATTAAAATTCTGGAATACAAATCCAATATTCTCCTTTCGAAAACTGGCACGTTGTCGTTCAGAGAAGGCCGAAACCTCATGCCCAACAAAACTATAGCTGCCTTTTGTGGGGTTATCAAGCAATCCGATGATGTTAAGCAAAGTCGATTTTCCACAACCCGAAGGTCCCATGATCGCAACAAATTGACCTTGTTCTATTTGAATGTTGATCTTACTTAAGGCAGTAGTTTCAACTTCATCTGTCCTAAATACTTTTGAAAGCTGTTGTATGTGTATCATTCTATTCAATTTTGAACTGTTTTAACGAATTTTATGCCACTTTATATAAATAATTGACCGTAAACACATTGCCGTCAATCAACAATATTTTTTGTTGATTTAACGTATGAAGGTGTACGTTTTCAGACAGAATCTTGTTCAGGAATGAACAGCATATCAGTACAAATAAATGTGAGAAGAAGAATTTCTTATAAAAAATTCATTTGTAAACCTGAGAATATGAAAGGTTTCTTACTTTGAGGACTATACATCCTTCATAGAGGAACAGGTGAGATTATTAATAAACACACCTTAGACATTTTGCAAATAGAATCTTCAAAACCAGATAAGCATATTGGCATGTTATCAATTTATTCTCGAACAATGCCTATGACATTCCTTTTTTATGAAAAGCCGAAATTTTTATGGTTTTATTCTTCTGCCTGAATCAATTGGAACGTGCCTTTCGTAAGAAACAAAGCTCCTGATTTAAAACCAGTAGTGTTTGTTATTTCTACTAAACCAAACATGGAGCGACCCGGCAATACCTCAATACGTTTAAATAGGTAATCCGTTTCCGTTTCATTGAGAAACATCAACACGAAATATCTCCCATCAATATCAATCACTGCATCTTCAGGAAGAACACTTACCTTGAAATCATCAACCGCAATATTGCCGGTGAGGAACATTCCTGGCACCAGGATGTCTCTATTCTCTGCATTAATGCTTATGATTACCCCTGCCGATCGCTTATCCTTATCCACCTGCTGCGCAATATAACTGACATCACCCTGGAAGTTTAGATTAGTTCTATCGGGCAATTGCAGGTAAACCAGCTGTCCTTTTCTCAGATAAGACAAATCCTTTTCGAACACCTCCATCCTGGCCAGCAGAGTGTTGGTATTAACAATTTCAACGGCCTGCTCATCTGGATTAAGCCATTGACCTTTAGTAACAAGAATATGCGAAATAGAGCCCGAAAAAGGAGCTTTGACCACCACATGCGAGCTGATGTTATTTACATTAAGATTTTCAATGTCAATATGCATCAGTTTAAGCTTTTCTTTAAGAGACTTATGTTTTGCAGTAGCAATCATAAATTCTGTTTCAGCCTGTTGCAAATCCTTCTGCGATGATACATTTCCCGATGCAAGCTTTTGCTGTCTTTCGAGAACAGCCTGGAGATTACTGACAAGAACATCTGTCTCAATAAAATCCCTTTGCATGTCGATAAATTCAGGATTGTCCATACTTAATAAAAGCTGTCCTTTGAGCACATTTTGACCAGTAACAACATAAATATCAGACACTTTTCCTCCGTAGTAGCTTCCAATTACCATTTTGTTCTGCTCTGGAACATCAACAAAACCGCTGGTTTTAACGAACGAATGAAAAACAGTATCTAAAATAGGCCCCATTTCCATTTTTGAGCTCTCAAACTGATTTTTGGTAAGAGTCAGGAGTGTTTCATCAGTTTTAGTTTTTATATCCTCAGGGCTCTTTTCTTCAGAAGTGCAGGAGACCAACATAAAAAAAACACCAAGCACTGTAGCTGCCAATATCCTGTTTGATGAAGGAAATTTAATAAGCAGGACAATGTATTCATTCAGGAGTTTA
This sequence comes from Bacteroidetes bacterium HGW-Bacteroidetes-1, assembly GCA_002842755.1. Taxonomy (GTDB): domain Bacteria; phylum Bacteroidota; class Bacteroidia; order Bacteroidales; family F082; genus JALNZU01. Next base: position 45,944 of record PHDU01000008.1, read on the forward strand.
CGATAATTATAGATTGTATTCATGATGAAAATATTTGTTGTCATTAAAAACTTAAGTGATTTATTTCGATTACAGAAAGATTATATAAGTGTAGAAAATGAAGATATTCAGCCTCTAGTCTAACAGCATTTTCTTGTGCAAGCAAATACTGAAAAGCATTTATTTCACCTGATTTGAATGATTGTTCAGCGGCAAACCTTATTTCATCTGCCAGTTGTTTTCCTTGTTTGCTGTAGTATTCGAGTTGGGCTTTGTTATTGGATAGTTCAAGAATCAATTGTTCTTTTTTGCTGGACAACTGAACAAGGTAATTGTTATTTTGCTGCTGCACTGCCTCAGCTTTCATGTTCATTGATTTTGCTGCAGAACGCCTGCTCACAATCCAAATTGGTATGCCGAGTCCAACCTGAAAGCCATTATAAAGCTTCTGATCAGGACCTTTGTTCGCACCCAGAAAATATTCCAGATGAAGATCAGGATACCCTTTGTATCGCTCTGCCCTTGCACGAATGAATGCCGCTTTGTTGTCAAATTCGTAATATCTTCTTGCAGTTTCAATAGCAGAGTCGTTCATTTTGTATTCAAGTGGATCGTATTCATTCACCTCAAATTCGAAATCACTGTCTGCTTGCATTAAGGCTTTGAGGCGAGATTTGGCCGCTAAAAAATCGTTTTCTGTTTGTTTTAAACGCATTGAAGCTTCCTGTTTTTTTGCCAATGCTGTCAGGTACTCAAGTTTACCGCTACCACCCAGTTCAAAGTTTTTTCTAGATGCTTCTGCAATAACATTAAAATTACTGTCAAGTGAGAGAAATTGAATCCGTAATAAATACAAATAAACCAAGTCGAAATAAGCTTTTTTCACCTCTTTCACCAAAGCGTTTTTTTCTCTGTTAAACAAGTATTCCTGTTTCATAAGATTTTGTCGTGCTTCTTTTGACAAGGCATTGTAAACACCTGGGAAGCTCAACGATTGCTGCACCCCCCACACTTTAAGGGGCATATTGTTTTCTGCAATATTATTCTGATCAAAGTTATAGTAAATCAATGTTTTATCAGGGTTAAAAGCGGCTTTTACCTCTTGTTGTGAACTTTTTAGTTCAAATGCTGCAGCTTTCAACCCTGCATTGTTTTGAATGGCTTTTTCAATAGTTTCATCTAAACTAAGGTTTTGTGATTGGGCAGGAAATGTAGATATCAGAAGTAAAACAGCAATGATCATGGGAGCAGGTTTTGGAAGACGGCGGTTTTTAGGTCGTGGTCTTTTGGTCTCAAAAAGACAAAACAAAACAGGCAGCACAATCATTGTCAGCAAGGTAGCCGTAATTAGACCGCCAACAACTACTGTTGCAAGTGGCCTTTGTACTTCAACACCTGCTGAAGTGGATACAGCCATTGGTAAAAACCCCATTGCTGCGGCAGAGGCAGTGAGCAGAACAGGTCTAAGTCGTTCGCTCGTCCCCCGGATAATCAGTTGACGGATATCCTCGACACCTTGTTTTCTGAGCTCTTTGAAATGCTCTATTAAAACGATACCATTGAGTACAGCAATACCAAACAACGCAATAAAACCTACTCCTGCTGAAATACTAAAAGGCAAATCACGTAACCATAGCAGCCAGATGCCGCCCACAGCTGATAACGGAATAGCTGTATAAACCATAAATGCTTCACGCAACGATCCAAACGCAAGATGCAACAAAGTAAATATAAGTAATAAGGCAATTGGCACAGCAATCATAAGTCGTGTACGGGCGCTGCGAAGATTCTCAAACTGTCCTCCAAATTCAATTGTGTATCCTGCAGGCAACTCAATGTTATCGCGAATCAACTTTTGCACATCTTTTACCACAGATTCAAGATCTCGGCCACGTACATTAACGCCCACAACGACACGCCGATGTGTGTTATCTCTGGAAATTTTAGCTGGTCCTTTTGAATAGGTCACATCTGCAAGTTCGCTTAAAGGAACCTGACCTCCCATCGGTGAGGGAACATACATATTACGGAGGTGCTCTATTTTATTTCGATACTCTTTTTCATACCTCAGCACCAGATCAAAGCGTTTTTCCCCTTCAAATATTTCTCCTGCCTTGAGACCTGCGAATGCCATAGAAACAGCTTTGTTTACATCATCAATGTTAAGCCCGTACAGCGCAAGTTTTGTTCTGTTATAACTGATATTCATTTCGGGCAATCCTGCAGTTTTTTCAACAATGACATCTGAAGCACCATCAATTGATTCAATAAGAGATTTTATTCTTAGAGCCGTTTTGTTCAGAAAATCAAGATTATCGCCAAATATTTTAATGGCCAAATCAGCTCTTGTTCCGGTTATTAACTCGTTAAACCGCATCTCTATTGGTTGGGTAAATTCATAATCTATTCCTGGAATCACTAGCAAAGCTTCTTTGAATTTGTCGGCCAGTTCATCTTTACTTTTGGCAGTAACCCACTCTTTTTTAGGCTTCAATGTGATGATAATATCACTCTCCTCCATCGACATTGGGTCGGTTGGCACTTCAGCTGCCCCGATGCGGCTGACAATCTGATCCACTTCAGGAAATGTTTTTAGAATTTGTTCGATACGGGTAGTATATTCAATTGTTTTACTGAGTGAAGTCCCTGTTTTGAAAACGGGCTGTATTACAAAGTCGCCTTCATCCAATGTGGGTACAAATTCACCACCCATGCGGGTAAAAATGAAAAAACTTACAGTCAATAGCAAAACAGCCAGAGAAAGAACAATTCTTTTATTGTTCAACGCCCATGTTATAGAAGGTTCATAAGCCTTATTTAACAAAGCAAGCAATCTTGTAGAGATGTTATTTTTATGTATTGATGGGCGTAGAAACATGGATGAAACCACAGGCACATAAGTAAATCCCAAAATCATGGTTCCAAGTAGTGCGAAGGTAAAAACCTGTGCCATAGGCCTGAACATTTTTCCTTCAATGCCAGTAAGCGAAAGAATTGGAATAAAAACAATGATGATAATAAGCTGCCCGAAAATTGCTGAACGGGTGAGTTTTTTTGTTCCTTTAAGGGTGATTTTATCAATCATCCCTTGCCGGTCTTCTCCCTGCAATTTCATGATATCGGTGCTGTTTCGTGTTATCTGAAATGCAATGAATTCAACAATTATAACAGCACCGTCAATGATAATTCCGAAGTCGATAGCTCCAAGACTCATCAGATTTGCATCCACACCAAAAACATACATTAATGAAAGGGCAAATAAGAGACTTAAAGGAATAACAGAAGCGATTACCAACCCTGAACGAATATTGCCCAGCAGTAATACTACTACAAAAATTACAATCAGACAACCCAGAATAAGATTTTCAGCAATAGTAAAAGTAGTTTTTCCAATCAATGTACTTCGTTCAAGAAAACCATTTATACTCACTCCGGCAGGTAAACTACCAGAAATCTCTTCGACCCTTTTTTTTACTTCATTGATTACCTGATTTGAGTTGGCACCTTTAAGCATCATGACTTGCCCAAGGACTTTTTCTCCTTCTCCGTTTGCCGTGATAGCACCAAAACGTGTAGAACTACCAATTTGCACAGTAGCTATATCGCTAACGCGGACTACAGCACCACCCCTGTTGACCACCACGATATTGCCCAACTCTTCAACCGAACCTACCAAACCTTCGCTTCTAATAAAATAACTCTGATTCGTTTTTTCGATATACCCTCCACCAACAATACTATTGTTCTTTTCAAGGGCCGAATATATCTCTTCGATGGTTATGTTCATCGCTTTAAGTTGACTTGGATTGATTGCCACTTCATACTGTTTCAAATAACCACCCCATGTGTTCACTTCAACCACTCCAGGAATACCCGATAACTGCCGTTTCACCAACCAATCCTGAATTGTCCTAAGATCAGTATTTGAATATTGATCTTTGTATTCAGGATCAACCTCCAGTATGTATTGGTATATCTCTCCCAACCCGGTTGAAATTGGACCCATAAACGGAGTTCCAAAACCCTGCGGAATACTTTCGATAGCTGATTGAATACGTTCTGCAATGAGCTGACGTGGCAAATAAGTGCCAATCTTATCTTCAAAAACGATAGTCACCACCGAAAGCCCAAACTTGGAAACAGACCTTATTTCAATCAGGCCTGGCAGATTGGCCATTTCGAGTTCTACCGGATAAGTGATAAAGCGCTCTATATCCAATGTGGACAAGTTTCGTGAGGTTGTAATCACTTGAACCTGATTGTTTGTAACATCAGGCACTGCCCCAATAGGTATATTCAATAAGGCAAATAGACCGAATCCAGCCATGGTTGCTGTTGCCAACAATACAATTAGTTTGTTCTGCAAGCTCGATTCAATAAGTTTGTTAATCATTTTAAAACTGTATTATATTTATCTTGAACAGATTATATGTTTATTTAAAAACTCCTTATGCTATTATGGATCATTTCAAATCTCCTTGGATGCTTTATTTCTGCTTTGCATGGCAAGTTAATTTTTAATGGTGCAAATTCAATGATACTATGAGTTATCTTATTCAATATTTTCGCTTAAATGCTTACGTTTCTTCTTTTACTTTCATGATTTCCTGGTAGAAATTTTTTCGAAATATCTGAGCTCCCCTCTAATCAATTTAACTTTCAATCATCATCAACTTTTAGACGCTCATATTTTGATTGATTATCCGTTTTGTTGTTATCTTTTAGGAGTGGTTGAAGATTGAATGCAAGATAAAAAATCACAAATGCAGCAATAATCCATATTATACCAAACAATTGATGAAAGATATTTGCGGTTGCCGGTTTAGTTTCAATATTTTTAAATCCACTGAAAATAGAGCCGAAAGCTCCTTTTTTACCATGAAGTATTAAATCAACCAGCACTCCGACAAGATGAAAAATGACAAGTCCCAAGAAAAGGTTTGCAAATACTTCATGGACTTCTTCCAGAAATTCGCCTCCAAAAACAAATGTATATGACTGTGATTCTGATAAATACATTAAATATCCTGACAAAGATGTCAGAATGCCAATAAATAAAATACCCAGCATAACCAGTGAGGCCAGAGGGTTATGTCCATGAAATATTGTTTTTCCTATGCGTATAGATTTTACAAATTCAACCTGATTACTTAAACCAATCGGAAATTGACTAAATCGTGAGAATCGGGGTCCAATCAAGCCATAAATGATTCTCATGGCGACCAAAACACCAACCATTGAACCAAACGCGAAATGAAACTGACGGTAATCATCAAAGTCTCCTAAAATGTATGCTGAGGTAAAACCAACAGCCAACAACCAGTGAAATGCCCTTGTAGGCCATGCCCAAATAAGTGTTTTTGTCTTCATTACAATAGTCTTTGTTTAATTGATAAGGTTATTTTAGTGCCAATCCCGACCTTGCTTTCTATATCCACACCAATTAAAGCTAGTTTACAGGCTCTTTGAACAATAGATAAGCCCAGTCCATGCCCTTTTATACTGGGGTGTTCTATGGTGTCAGCCCTATAAAACGGGTTGAATATCTTTTGTAGCTCCTCACTTCGTATACCAATTCCTCTATCTTTTATGCTTATGAAAGTTTCCAGCTCATTTTGCTGTAATACAATCTCTATTTGTTGACCATTTTGAGAATATTTCAAAGCGTTGGAGAGCAGGTTTTCAAGAATTATATCCAAAAGAAAAGGGTCAGAAAACACCTGAAAATCATATTGTGGCTCAAACACAATTGAGATTCCCTTTGAGGTGATTGCTTTGGCAATTCGCTGAATGACATTATCGATTAACTCAACCAGAGATAATTCAATTGATTGTGCCGGGTGCTGTTTGCTATCAACCCTTGCAAGCAATAACAGCTGATCCACCATCTTCGACATGCGATCAATTTCAATTATACCTGCTTTTATATTGGTTATGTATTCATCATTTTCGCGTGGTTTTCGCACAAGAACTTCAAAAGTTCCCTTCATTACAGCAAGAGGTGTTTTGAGCTGATGGGCAGCATCCGATGTAAATTGCTTTTCTCTCATCAAACTACTTTCAATTCTTGTTAATAAATCGTTGATAGAAGAAGCCAGATGAAACAACTCATCACGATTAACGGGAACAGGAATACGTTCATTTAGGTTGTCATGCTGAATTAACTGCGTTGAGTCAATAATACTCCTTACAGGTTGAATACTCTTTCCTGCCAGGTATCTCGCAACAAGAAACAAAAACAGCAATGAGCAAGGGAAGCTTATCAGCAAAATATTTCTTAAAGTATTGAGTACAATAAAGTATCCTTCCACTGGAACAGCAGCAGCAATATATCCAAAAGCATCACCATTGCGTTTAATGACAACCTTTATCTGGCGAATTGGCTTTTTATTAAGGATGGTGTTGAACGGAACATTGTCTTTAAAATTTGCATCAAAGCCAAGTTCATCTGCTTTCAGATTAGGAGACCGATCCATAAGCTCACCACCCAAACCATGTACTTCAATAAAAACCGGATTCACTTCAACTTCACGATGTTCACGTTCTTCCCATTCATCCCGATTAATAAAGGTGATTTTACTACCTTCAACAAGTACCTCATTGGCATGTTTTTCCGCAACTTGTTTAAGAAGATTGTCGAGATGGGAATAAACAGCAGCATGAACAACAATATAAATCAAAATAAACACCAAGGCAAGTAGTGTTGCAGTGGCGGCAATATAGTTTCTGGCAATCCGGTTTCGGTATGACAATTCTCTCATGGCTCTTTGGCAATATATCCGATACCACGGATGGTTTGGATGTAATCTTCACTTTTTGATAAACCCAACTTTTTCCTGAGGGAATTCATAAAAACATCAATGACTGAAGTACTGTAATCGAAATGAATCTCCCAAACACTCTCAATTATCCGGCTTCGACGGCAAACCTCCCCTTTGTGCCGTAGTAAATATTCAAGCAAGGCAAATTCCTTTTGTGTGAGCTGAATTTCCTGATATCCTCTATATACCTGATGGGTTGAAACATTTAAGATAATATCTCCAAGCTTAAAAACATCATGCTCGCCGGAAAGGGGCCGCAATTGTACCCTGATGCGCTCAAGCAGTTCTTCAAAATGAAACGGTTTTTTGATATAATCATTTGCGCCTGATTTTAAGCCTGATATGGTATCAGACACCGTATCTTTTGCAGTTATAAAAATGATAGGCGTCTGCTGGTTCTGCTTGCGAAACCTAATGCAAACATCGAGGCCACTTAACCCTGGCAGCATCCAGTCAAGCAAAATTAAATCAAAATGATTTTCAAGCGCAGTTTCAAGCCCGTGTGTTCCGTCCTCTGACAATTGCACAGCATACGATTCCTCTTCGAGTCCTTGTTTCAGGAATTTAGCAATACCGGGTTCGTCTTCAATGATCAGGATTTTCATTCTGCAAAATTAGATGAGCATTCTTAAGAAAAACGCTGCTAAAACTTAAGATTAAATTAAGATTTGAGTTCTTGTACGCAACATCCCTATAAAAATACATACCTTTTCTTCAAAATTTGAATTTTTATAGTAAAAAAGAATATTCATTCTGACAATAACTAATCTTAAAACTTTTTTTTAACTGATAATGATTTTGTTAGCAGAATAAATGTACCTTTGCCGACCAAATATTTTATACACTTTATGTCTAATTTTCAAGAACTTGGTCTTAATTCCGACCTCCAAAAAGCAGTTGAGGCACTCGGTTTTAAAGATCCTATGCCTATTCAGGCTGCTGTAATCCCAACTTTATTAGAAAAACCGGTTGATATGGTAGGCCTCGCCCAGACCGGAACAGGAAAAACAGCCGCATTCGGGCTTCCTGTACTGCAATATATTGACCCATCTTTGCGTCGTACGCAGGCAGTTGTACTTTGCCCTACACGCGAGCTGTGCATGCAGATTACACGCGACCTGACAAGTTTTGCGCAGTTCATGCCCAAAATTAAAATTGTTCCTATCTATGGGGGTGCTTCTATTGAAGTTCAGATGAAGCAATTATATGATCAACCTCAGATTATTGTGGCCACACCTGGCCGCATGAATGACATGATCCGACGGGGAAAAGCGGATCTAACCCATGTAAAATGGGCTGTTCTCGACGAAGCAGATGAAATGCTCGATATGGGCTTTCAGGATGACGTTGATACTATTCTTCAGGAAATGCCAAAAGAAAAAAACACCTTGCTTTTTTCTGCTACCATGCCTGATCAGGTTGAACGTATTCTGAGCAAGTATATGAACAATCCTATTGTCAAAACTGTTGGGCAGCGCAATACTGGTACAGCCAATGTAAAACATATGTATTATATGGTTCAGGCACGGGATCGTTATCCTGCGCTGAAGCGCCTTGCTGACTTTAATCCCAACATCTATGCTATCGTTTTTTGCCGTACCCGTATTGAAACACAGGAAATTGCTGATTCATTAATTCGTGATGGGTATAACGCCGACTCTTTACATGGTGATCTTTCTCAAGCACAGCGTGATCATGTGATGAGTCGTTTCAGAAGTGGAACTTTGCAGATGCTTGTTGCAACAGATGTTGCTGCACGTGGCCTTGACGTGAACAATCTTACCCATGTAATTAATTATAACCTACCTGATGAGCCTGAAATATATGTTCATCGTAGTGGCCGCACTGGCAGAGCTGATAAAACAGGTATCTGTTTCAGCATTATCAATATGAAAGAAAAAGGTAAAATCCGACATATCGAACGCATTGTAGGCCGTGAATTTGCCAAGGCAAAAATACCTACAGGTGTTCAGGTGTGTGAAAAACAACTTTTTCATCATATCGACCGCATGGAAAAGGTTGAGTTGAATCATGAAGAAATTGACTCTTTCCTTCCTGTTATTTACCGCAAGCTCGAATTTATGGATCGCGAAGAAATAATCAAACGCTTCGTAGCCCTTGAGTTTAACCGCTTTCTCGAATATTATCGCGATGCCAAAGATCTTAACATTGATGAGAGCAAGGTTAGCTTTAAAGAAAGAGATGGAGGGGAACGCAGCAGATATGGAAAAGAAGCACGATGGGAAACAAGAGATAGCCGAGGTGGCGGCAAACGCGAAGGCCGGAGCTCTAACTCAAATTTCACCAGAATGTTTTTCAGCATTGGCCGCAAAGATAATATGGCTCCACAAAACATTATTGGGCTTATAAATGAAGTGACCCGTTCGCGCGATGTTACGATCGGACGTATTGATATTCTTGATAATTTTTCCTTTATAGATATTGATGCTGGTTCAGTCAATTTAGTAATGGACTCTTTTAGCAACAAAGACCAAAACAGCCGTGGTATTCGTGTTGACATTGCCGGGGATAGAGCAGATGAAGATGCTTCCAAAACCAAAAGAAAAAGGTATGGAGAAGGATCTTCAAAACCTTATGAAGGCGGCTACAAAGGAGACAAACGCAGTTCCAAGCCAACCAGCTCTGAGAGGCGAAGAAAGCCAAGCAGCGGCAAAAAATATTAATGCCAGAATTGGAAAACACTTAAAAAAGGGGCAAATGTTGAAAAACAGTGCCCCTTTTTTTTGATTACTATTCGTTTAACCTCAACACCAAAAATCTCTAAAACCTTTGAGTAATACTTAAATAAATCCGGTGATTTGACGATTTCTTTTCGAAGGTGTGCTCAAAATTGGCTGAAAGCATCAGCTTTTTCGCCAAGCGCCAACCCAGACTTAACTCAGCTATGTTTTGCCTCTGGGTAAACTCTCCACTATAATAATTGTATAAAACATTCCTGTAGGTCAATGTGCCATTTATCTTTCCTTGCATCAGGTCTTTGGTAAGTCCTGCACTGTAAACTGTTCCTTTCATATAGGAAGTCTCTAAAAATGTAGCTGATATTAGCCCTCCTGAATGAATCCATGGTAATTGACTTACACTTATATACGAATATAAGTTTTTTGATGGCTTTAGATCTGATTTACGGTTGCGGTAACCTGCCCTTATACCCATTGTTATTTTATTCACTGGCCGGTAGTTGGCTTGAAATTGATATCCCTGTGTCGATTCGGTTTCCAAAAGACGTTCAATGAGTGTTTTGTATGTCTCGTAATAAATGATGTTTTGTCTCGCACTATAGGATAGTGACAAAGATAATTGCTTGAATGCTTTATATCGGATTGAAAAAAATGTGTTCGACAGCGTAACCTTGTTACTTTTTATCTCATTAACTTTCTGATACAGTTCAAACTCTACAGATCCGAACAAGAAAACATTCGGCAAAATTGTATTGGAGTGCTGTAAATAGGCGAACCTTCGGTCCGTTTGACCATTGTTTTTTTGCTCAATAAAGGCCATTGAACTTTGGATATTTCCTTTTTTTAAAGGCATTTCATGACTTATATAAGCTCCATACTGAAATAACTTCGTGTTGATGCTGTAGTTAACATTATCAGGCCTTGATCCTGCCACCAAACCTGTGGTAAATTGATTCATCCTCGCTTCATATTGAACCCCATCTGATGCTCCCAATTGAGAAATCCTGGGATTGATCCTTCTTCCAAACCAGACAGAGTGCCTTTCATTGATTTGATATTGAAGGGCCAGCTTGTATATCTTCAGCCCATTGAAAATATCTTCCTTTATTTCATCCCATCGGTGATCTTTATGTGAAAATGAAAGATAGGTTTCTGCTGATAGACGTTTCCCTCTAATATTGCCTGCTTTCATTGAAAAAGTATAGCGCATCCGCTGCGAAATATCTGAAGAAGAACTTGATATGTTGGTATAGGAGGCTAAGGATAACCTCCCACTAAACGTTTGCGATAGCTTTTTTGGCTGTAACTGGCTTTGTAGGTTTATAGGTTCAATAACTTCACTTGCAGATTCCGGTACTGATATCGGCTTATCTGCTTTTATCCCTTCATCTTGTGTGGATTCCTTTGTTTTGGCAAGTATCCTTTGGGATATCTTTACCTCTTTGCCCGGAATTATTTCGCATACGCAGGAAATCGAAGACTTATTCTTTACCAAAAGTACTGCTGTAAAAAAATCCTGCTCCTGAATGTATAGCGTATCACCAATGTTGATATTTGAAGTACTGGCAAATTTAACATACACCTGCTGTGGGGTTACGTACGAAACAAATCCTTCTTCTACCTGTTGATCCGTCTGCGACATGATAACTGTTGCATGACAAAGTAATAGTGCTATGAGTATATACTTCATCGCTTCCTAATTAATTTTGCGAATATTATGGGGTAATATCTTGTCTTCTTCTCCATTGGGATGACATTCAAAACATGCCGCTGAATTCCAGGAATAACCTGGGACACCCCTGTGCTCACTTGCCATATCCGACTGGTTGTGTTCGTGGCAATCGATACAACTGAATATCGAATAATTGGTTGGATTGGTATGACAATCGGAGCATTGATCCCATTCACCCTGGTGCTCTCCCGAAAATATTGGAAAATACTGGGAATCGTGATTAAATGTCGAAGGCTCCCATGCCGTTTGGGTGTGACAGGCTTCGCATTCTGTTGGAAACTGCGCAGATGCATGTGGGGGATCGGTGGTTTGGTTATAATCGCTTGTATGACAACCATAGCAGGTGTTTGGTGTGTTGTTGTAATTGCCTTCGTGACATGCTATACACTGATTTGCAATTGTCTGGTGTGCTCCCTGCAGCACAAAGTAATTGTTGTGAATTGGAAAAGTAGCCGGATTCCAGTCAGGATTGGTTGTATGACAGCTTTCACATTCAACCGGAAGTCCCAAGGCTGTGTGATTGGGGTTTGTTGTTTGGTTGAAGTCACTCGTGTGGCAGGACATACATGCATCTGTAGTGTTGTTGTAATTGCCCTCATGACATTCAAAACAATTGTTGGATATGGTCTGGTGTGCTCCGTCAAGTACATAATAGTTGTCATGTATCGGGAAGGTGGCTGGTGACCAGCCTGCATTGGTGGTATGACAAGTCTCACATGTTTCCGGAAGGCTTAAGCTTTGATGGCTCGGATTTGCTGATTGGTTATAGTCTGTTTGATGGCATTCTGAACATATGGTCGTTGTGCCGGCATATCCGTTTGCGTGACAGCCCACGCATTCTGTTGTTAAATGTGCTCCGGTAAGTGGAAAATTGGTCAGATTATGATTGAATCCATCATCACCATCTCCTGTTGGGTGGCATGCATAACATGCTTCACTGTTATAACTGTATCCACCTACGCCATTGTGCTGGCTGTCGGTATCCGGTTGGTTGTGTTCGTGGCAGTCAATGCAACTGAATAATGTGTAATTTGATGGCGTTGTATGGCACTCAGTACAACTTTCCCATTCTCCGTTGTGGTTGCCACTATAGATGGGAAAATACTGGTTGTCGTGATCAAATGTAGCTGGTGTCCACGCTGATTCTATATGACAGGTTTCACAAAGGGTTGAAAAACCTGCTGGCTGATGAGGTGGATCGGTGGTTTGATTGTAGTCTTCTGCATGACAGCCAAAACATAAATTTGGGGTCTCAATATAATTGCCCTCATGACATTCAAAACAATTGTTTGATATGGTCTGATGCGCTCCGTTTAATACGTAATATTCATTGTGTATCGGGAATGTGGCCGGTGACCAGCCTGCATTGGTGGTATGACAGGTCTCACATGTGGACGGAAGGCTTAAGCTTTGATGGCTTGGATTTGCTGATTGGTTATAGTCTGTTTGATGGCATTCTGAACATATGGTCGTTGTGCCGGTATATCCGTTTGCGTGACAGCCTACGCATTCTGTTGTTAAATGTGCTCCGGTAAGTGGAAAATTGGTCAGATTATGATTGAATCCATCATCACCATCTCCTGTTGGGTGGCATGCAAAACAAGCTTCGCTGCTGTAATCATACCCTCCAACTCCATTATGCTCGCTGTCGGTATCCGGTTGGTTGTGTTCGTGGCAATCGATGCAGCTGAATAACGTGTAATTTGCTGGCGTTGTGTGGCATTCTGTACAACTTTCCCATTCTCCGTTGTGGTTGCCACTGTAGATGGGAAAATACTGGTTGTCGTGATCAAATGTAGCTGGTGTCCACGCTGTTTCTGTATGGCAGGTTTCACAACTTGTTGAGAAATCAGCAGCCTGATGGGGAGGGTTAGTGGTTTGGTTAAATTCGTCCGCATGACATCCAAAACACAAATTTGAGGTCTCAATATAATTGCCCTCGTGACAATCAAAGCAGTTATTTGATATGGTCTGGTGGGCTCCGTTTAATAAGTAGTATTCATTATGTATCGCAAATGTAGCAGGTTTCCAGTCTGCTTCTGTTGTATGACAGTCTGCACACCCAAGACTCAGATTTAATGTCTGATGATTAGGATTTATCGCTTCATTGAAATCTATCAGATGACAATTACTGCATTCAGTTGAGGTTCCACTGTAGCTATTGGTATGACAATCTGCGCAGCTCACTGTAATATGCGACCCTGTTAAAGGAAAGTTTGATAAACTATGGTTAAATATATTGTCTGAGTCGCCTGTTGGATGACATTCAAAACATGCCTGATTGTTATATACATATCCATCTACATCGTCATGCTCCTCATTCATATCATTTTGATTGTGCTCATGACAATCAATACAACTGAACAATGTGAAGTTATTCTGATCCGTATGACATTCAGTACATTTATCCCATTCCCCTTTATGTTTACCGCTATAGATAGGGAAAAATTGATTGTCATGATTTTTGAATTCTGCCGGCCTCCAGTCCCGGTCTAATGTATGGCATTCATTACATTCTGTTGAAAAATCAACTGCGACATGATTTGGATTGGTGGCCTGCTGGTATTCTTGTTCGTGGCATGTAATGCATTCCGGTGAAATACTGTTATAGGGTTCTCCTGAATTGTGACATTGGCTACAATCATTCAGATCGTGTCCCTGTGTTAATGGAAAGAAGCTATGATTGATGCCTGCTCCACTCCACGAATAAGCATTGATGTTATGACATTCTATACAATTTGTCGAATATTCATTTTCAACGTGATTTGGATCAGTAGTTGTAAGAAATTCAGCTTCATGGCAATCAAAACAATCCACGCTTAAAGGTTCAAATACAAGTTTTGATGCTGATTCATGACAATCAAAACAATCGGCCACAACATGAGCGCCTGTCAAAGGAAAACGGCTTTGTCTGTGTATCTGCGTAATGTTTTCAACTAGCCATGAAAAGGGGGTGTGGCATCTGGCACAATCAAATCCCACAGTCTGCTCGTGAACATCCGTATGACAACTGATACAATCTGTTGAGGCCTGTTCGAAAATTAGTGTCTGGTGGCAGGATCGGCAGTTCACTGATTGATGTTGCCCTTCCAATGGAAAATTTGTGGATTGGTGATTGAACGCATAAGTACCTTCCACCAGTTTCCAGCCTTCTGATGTGTGACAGTCTCCACAACTTATCTTTAACTCAGACCCGTGAGGGGTTTGGGATGACTGTGCAGCTATTTCTAAACTCAGTACAAGAATGAATAGCGCTAATGACAGGATTCGCATCGGATATTATTTAATTTATATAAAACAAATTGTGTATTGTTTTGAGTAATTGCTTTGTGGCAATCACTACAAGCGACCTGAGCATGTTTGCCGTCAAGGGGGAAACGTGTTTTATTGTGGTCGAATTCTTTTGCTTTCCAGTCGTTGAAGTCGTGACATTTTCTACAATCTGTCAACCCTCCTTCATCAAATTGTTGCTGATGGTTATCCATATGACAATTGGTACATCTTTCCGTCAATCCTGTAAATTGCTGCCGAACTACACCATTATTATCTTCTTTAAAATGACATGCCCTGCATGAAGGTCCATCGTGTTTACCTTCAAGACGAAAATTAGTCAGCTGATGATCAAAAATAACTTCAGCCCAGGTACTCTCATCGTGACAACTCAAACAATTGGCTTCAGGATAATATTTTTCCGAAATATAGGAGAAATGAATGTCTTCATGACAATCTTTACATAAGGTTCCAATATTTCTAAAATTCCATTTTTCCGTTTTTTTATGACATTCAAAACATGGAGTGGCCTGATGTGCGCCCTTAAGCGGAAAAACGGCTTCGTGTTTCTCAAAAGTAAAGCTTGAACCTAAAAAACCGTTTAGATTGTGGCAATCGCTACAATCTGTGACAATACCAGGTTTAACAAACTGACCTTTATGATAATCCTCATGGCAATCTGTACATCTTTGGTGCCTCAGTGGCTCAGTATAATTATTTTTATGGCAGTCTTTACACGAAACCGAAACATGTCTTCCCTGAAGCAAATATCCTGTTTTACTATGATCGAAGTTACTAATGCCCTTAATCGTTTTAAATGATTCCTCTGAATGGCAGCTTCGACAATCGGGTCCAAATTTATTCTGATGCACATCGGTATGACAACTGCTGCAGTTGGAAAATTTCAGGTTATTGAAAACCTGAAAATCTTTACCATTCCTGACTTCCATTTTATGGCACTCCATACAATCCACTTGTTTGTGCTTACCAAGCAATTTGAATTCAGCACGATCGTGATTAAATTTATTGGCGGGTTTAAACTCGTTATTGTCATGGCAATCCAGGCAATTATTAGAAAGTGACTTCTGGTGATAATCTTCATGACACGATAAGCAATCTGTTTTTAGACCAAGAAATGTATATTTTTTTTCAAGAATCAGCTTGTCGGTTATGAATTTTTTTTGATGACAATCCTGACACTCCAGTTCATTATGTGCACCTTCAAGTTTATATCCTGTTAAAAGATGATCGAATGTTTGCTGGTCAAACCGCACAATTTGAAATTTTCTTCCATGATGGTCATTATGGCATGAAACACATGATTTTCCTATTACTTCGGAAGAAACATGGTAGCCTTTTTTGAGATCTATTCGAGACTTTAACTCTTTGTGACAATCGAGACACTTTTCATCAGAAACTTTATCGCCCAATGTATGACAAAGTGTACAATTAGATATTCCTTCAAGATGCGCGTGAGGTTCGGCAAGGTCACCGGGTGATATCTGTCCTGTTGTTTGACTGGAAAATATCGCCATCAAAAAAGTCAAAAACAAAGCTAATAGGCTTGTCTTTTTATGATTACATTTTTTTTGTAAAGCCAACATTTAGTTGTGTTTTAAGATTGCCTCACCAAATTTTTTAGTAATTGTTATACCTGCTTTCTGCAAAAACTGTGTAGGCAGTTCACCACCTGCAAAGATATAAACAAGGTCATTTTTCAATTGGATAACTTCCAAAGAAAGTGCATCCTCAAGGGTTACAAATTCCTTTTCAATGAGCTTAACATTTGTATTAAATCTAACATCAACCAATCCGTTTTTTATTGCATCCTGAATCTTCTCTCTGTTTTTTGGTTTAAGGCGGCTAAAATTTTCACTTCGATAACTAATAGTTACTTTGTTTTGATCCGCTAGTAAAAGTGCAGATTCAATGGCCGAATCACCCCCACCTACGACCAAAATATGTTTTTTTATGATATCTTCCGGCTCTAACAAACGATAAGCAACTTTTTCATTTTGCTCACCTGGAACATTTAGTTTCCGTGGAGTTCCTCTTCTTCCAATTGCCAATAAAACTGCTGTCGCCTGAAATTGATCTCCATTTAATGTACTCACCAAATAATGTTGTTTTTCGTTTACAATAGATTCTACTTTGCTGTTTTCATGTATGGCAATCTCGTTTTTACTCAAGGCACGATTCCATAAATCGAGAAGTTCGGTTTTGGATGTTTCTTCCAGCTTGACTTTTCCGAAAAGCGGCAAATCCATGGCTGAAGTCATCACAATTTTTGATCGTGGAAACGTAAAAACAGTTCCGCCAAGCGTGTCCTGCTCAAGGGTTATAAAACGCAGATTATGCTTTCGAGCAGTGAGAGAAGCTGAAATTCCTGCCGGGCCTGCCCCAACTATGATCAAGTCATATGGCGTGTTTGTATCTTTTTTTATTGCATCAGCAATGTTTTCAACAGCTTGCCTTCCCTGTTCTACAGCATTTTTTATCAAGCCCATTCCCCCAAGTTCTCCGGCAATATAAATCCTCTGAACATTGGTTTCAAAATTCTGGCTCACATGTGGCAATTCCACACCTCTTTTTTCGGTGCCAATGCACAAAGTTATTGCTTCTGTCGGACAAGCATGAAAACAAGCTCCATGCCCAATACAATGAGACGCATTGATGGTTGTTGCCTTTCCATTTCTTATTCCAAGAATATCCTTTTCCGGACAAGCAAGAATACAAGCTCCAGTTTTAATACAGCTATTTACGTCCACAACTGGATGTAATGAAACTGGCTCATACAATCCATCCATTTTTGCCTGCTTTATTTTCTCTTCTACAATTTTATTTTCACGCCTTTGTTTTCTCAAATAGATGTAAACAACCGCAAAGCAAAAAAACAATACAATTGAATAAGTAATTATTTTTTCTAACAACAGTTCGTCCATATCAAAATATCCATTTAAATCCAAAAATCACTGTAACACCAACATGAATCACCATAATCACAAGCATCACAAGCGCAAAAGGTAAATGCGCAACATGCCAGTACTTAAATAAATTTTGCATGGTTTGCAATCGTTCAATACGGTGATTGAGGGCAAGCTCGCCTTTTACAAGTCGAACTATAGTACGTCGTTGCGGTTTAGGCAGATGGTGTTGTTTTAAAATCTCGTGTACTTTTCTAAGCGCTTTTTGATCCTCAAAGTATGAAATGAAAAACCCGCTTTTTTTGCCGGAATCAGTATTCAGTCTGGTCAATTCAACAATACGATTATAGCTTTCAGTATCAAGGGTTAATGTTTCCGGCAAAGAATCACCAACAACAGCTTTCATCTCCCTTACCTCATTCAGACTCAACTCCCTTCCTTCAATTGTTCTGGGAATTTGAATGTAAATAAACCTTCCGATGATGCCACTCAAAAAAACCGCCACCATGCTCCAAAAGCTAATAGCTACAACACCACCAAATTTAAATGAAGTGTGAAATAGAACCATGATCGGTCCAAGCGTGCATAAAAAAATATGAAACTCAAGCCAGTGTTTTAGTAAACCTATTTTCCTTAATGAACGGTATCTTTTACGGGCCATATAGCCAAATACACCTATTACTATAATAAGTGTTCCTATAATTCCAAGACCATGACCTATCAATCCGCTTGGTTTAAGGTTCAGATGATCTTCATGAAAGTATCTGTCTTCAATGCCGGTTTTATAATAACCATACCCCTCATTGGTCAAGTAAACCAATGAAAAAAAAACAATCACGACCATGACTGCAAGATAAATCCGATGGGTTGTTTTTGACATTTTTGTTTAAAACTAAAACTGAAATTTGGTCGAATTTAGTGCAATGTATGAAAATTATAATTTAATTATCAAATGCCAAAAGACGATACAGCGTCTAACCATTTTAGCATTCACATGGTAATCCAGTTAAATTAAATTCAAAATAATTGATTGATAGCTCCTTACAATTTTGAAATAAAACAAATCGTTCTTTTTGAAACCAAAATACCTAAAAAAAACAGTTGGCTACCTTCTTAATTAAGAACGATTCTAAATTATTTTACAACGGTTTGAATTGATCTTCATCAATTTGGCGCAGTTAGTTATCCTTATATCAAACAATTTATTTAATAAAATAAAAAGCACAAATGCCTTTCCTGAAAATATAATCGTTTACCTTTGAGGTCATTACCAGCGCGGGTTAAATTAAAGATGAAAAGCATTAAACACTTGTTATTGATTATTCTTATTTTCTGTTTTTCAGGAAATATTTTCCCTCAAAAAGCTTCTCCAGAGTTGGATAAAGTATATGGACCTGACCCACTTCTATTCAATGGAAAAAAGTACGACTTTTTTCTTCCACCCGGTACCGGCGGACATCAGTTTCTTGTTTCAACCAACGCAATCAATGGCGGAGTTTCTATCAAAGGGATAAGGTTTGAGCATATCAAACTAAACTATGATATTTATAATCAGGAGCTTTTGCTAAGTTATACAGACAAGGAAGGATCAAGCAGTCTTATCCAGATTTCCAAAGCATGGCTGGAGAGTTTTAGTCTCGGAGAAATGGTTTTTGAAAACCATGATATTAAAAATGGGCCTCGTTTTTATCAGGTACTTGGAAGCGGGCCATTAAAAGTTTTCTATTTCTGGAGAAAGAATTTTGAGCTTGATAACGGATTCGGTAGCGAAAATTTCAGTTTTGGTTCAGCTAAAAAAATTTCATATGTTTTTATCAACGGAACATTAACGCCTTATAGGAACAAACGCGGATTTTTTGGCATTTTCGAACCAGATAAAAAATCTGCAATAAAAGCTTATATGCGCAATGCGCGACTGAAATTGAAGAACGCTGACGATAAATCTATTACAAACCTGATAAATTACATTAGCAATCTATAGTCAATGAAAAAGCTGCTAATATTTCTGATCTTAATAATCTACGCTTTTCCAGCTAAAGCAATTGGGCCGGATACTTTAATCTCCTGTCATTTTGATGGTATAGATTTCATAGAATTCTCCAACGAAATTTACAAGATATCTCAGGTTAAAATTTATTTTGAAGAATCCTGGGTTCAAGGTTTAGAAGTTACAATTCAATCAGATCAAATTACTGTTAAAGATGCCGTGGAATTGGCCCTTTATTGCAGCGGCCTTGAGGTTTCCGTTTGGAACAAACAGCTCTTGATTCTTCCCGGAGAGAAACTTCCTGAATCACTTCCTGAATATCTAATCCATATTAAGACCGACACAATAGAAAATATTGACAATGCCCTTACTCAGAGCGAACAGCGTTATCTTACGGGACGAAAAGCTGATGTGACTCAAACAATCCGTATCGGCAGAAAAGGACTTGCCGGAAGTAACTCAAAAGTTACCATACGCGGCCGGGTTCTGGAGCAGCAGACCGGGGAACCCGTGATTGGCGCAACAATGTACCTTGAAGAGCTAAAAAGTGGTGTTGCTACAGATCAAAATGGATTTCTGTCTATCGTTATAAAACCCGGAAACTATACCGCCTCATTCGCATATATGGGCCTTGAAACGAAAAAGTATCTACTCGAGGTACTTTCAAACGGAGAATTCAGAATTGAAATGAACAAATCCGTTATTCAGATGGATGAAGTAGTTATTTATGGAGACCGGCAAATGAACATTCGTTTCAAAGATCCTGGACTTGAAAAAATATCTGCCAAAACCATCAAAGAAATTCCAATGATGATGGGCGAACGGGATATCTTGAAAGTGTCAGAAATGCTTCCTGGAATTGTAACAGTAGGTGAAGGCTCTTCAGGATTAAATGTCCGTGGAGGAAATTTTGATCAGAATGCGTTCTATCTGAACAAGATACCAATCTATAACACCTCCCATCTTTTCGGGTTTTTTCCCGCATTTAATGCTGACATCATCAAAGATTTTTCTATCTACAAAGGTCATATTCCTTCACAATATGGAGGGCGATTAAGCTCGGTTTTCAATATTATTTCCCGTCAGGGAAATCGAAAACGCTTCACTGCAAGAGGGGGAATTAGCCCAATGGCAGCTAACCTTTCCATTGAAGGTCCTATTAAAAAAGACAAAAGTTCTTTTCTCTTAAGTGGTCGATACCTTTATTCTGACTGGATATTAAGAGAAATAAAAGATCCGGTTATCAACTCAAGCAGGGCGGGATTCAGAGATGCTTCTTTGTCATGGAACTATGATTTCAAAAAGAGTCAACTATCCGTTTTTGCTTATCACAGCAAAGATCATTTTAAACTGTCAGATCTTAGTTCTTATGATTATGCCAACAATGGCGCATCCGTAAACTTCAGTCATAATTTCAGTACTTCTCTGCGCGGAGAGTTTACGTTAACAGGCATGCAATATGCTTTTAGTACCATCGATCAGCAAGAGCCTACGACGGCCTATGAACACGCTTATGATATTAATGATTTCCGTTTAAACGCCAATTTTATTCACGAACTCAACGCAAAAAACACGCTGGAGTATGGTGCAGGAATTAATCTTTTTGTTCTGAATCGTGGTACAGTAAGTCCATTCGGAGAAAGATCAATGCGATTACCAGTATTACTGGGTGAAGAAAAAGGTTTAGAAAACGCCTTATATATTTCTGACGCCTACGATGTCCTGCCTTGGTTAAATATTACTGCCGGTCTTCGTTTTACAGTTTTCAATCCACTGGGACCGAGAACCGTTTTCACCTATCTTGATGGCGCTCCAAAAGACCCTCGATACATAAGCGATACGCTTCATTTTGGAAATGGAGAAGCGATGAAATGGTATTTTGAGCCTGACATTCGTGCTGCGGTGAACATAAGAACGGATGAGAATGGTACTGTTAAACTCGCCTTCAATCAAATGCATCAAAATCTGTTTGTACTCAACAACACAATTGCACTTGCCCCAAATTCACAATGGAAACTTGCTGATTATCATCTAAAGCCCGCAAAAAGTAACCAGTTTTCTGCAGGAGTCTTCCGTACATTTCCAAAAAGTGGATGGGAAACTTCTATTGAACTCTATTACAAAAAAACTTCTGATTATCCTGAATTTGTGGATGGAGCAGATTTTCTCAGTAATCCACTTCTGGAAACCTCCATTCTGCCAGGAAAACAAGATGCTTATGGTATTGAGTTTCTTCTTCGGCGAAGCGGAAAACGACTTGAAGGTTGGATCGCCTATACTTTTTCGAGATCAATCGTAAAAGTGAATGGAGAAAACTCCTGGGAACGCATCAACAATGGATATTCATATCCGGCAAATTTCGATATACCTCATGCCGTTAATACCGTTGTAAATTATCATTTCAGTAGAAGATTTACTGTTTCAAGCGTTGTTTCGTATCAATCAGGAAAACCTGTAACTTATCCTATTTCAATTTATTACATTAGTGGCATTCCTTATGTTGACTATTCTGATCGAAATGCATATCGAATTCCTGATTATTTCAGGCTTGACCTTTCATTGACCATTGAGGGCAATCTAAGAAGAAATAAATTACTTCACAGCTCCTGGGTTTTCAGTTTATATAACGTCACCGGACGGGAAAATCCTTATTCTGTTTATTTTAAATCAGAATACGGCAAAATCAATAGTTATCAATATTCAGTCATTGGAGTTCCTGTTTTCACTGCAACATGGCTCTTTAAACTTGGAAATTATGCGGCTGATTAACATTTTTACTATCCCATTTCTCGTAATACTTGCCATATCATGTGTCAAGCCATTTTCGCCAAACATCGAAAGTGACAAGGAAAACAAATATGTAGTTTCCGGCAAAATATCCAGCATAGGCGGTTGGCAGGAAGTGTCTGTATCAATGTCTTCTCCAATTGATGAACCTGAATTTATTCCGGTTTTTGGTTGTCAGATTCGGATTCTTGATAATAATGGAAATAGCTTTTTATTGGAAGAAGGTGATGCTGGAAATTACCGAATATGGATTGGAGAAGAAAACTTGTCTCCCGGAACTTCATTTAAGGTTGAAGTGTATACCCCAGATGGAATGGTAATAGAATCAACCTATGACACCTTGGTTCAGGGGCCAGCACTTGATTCAGTTTATTATCATATAGAAGAAGTTGCCACAACTATACCAACAGTATTCATGCAAGGAATGCAGTTTTATGTAGATTTAAATGCAACAGGCTTTGATAGCAAATATTATAAATGGGAAATTATTGAAACATGGGAGTATCACGCAGCTCAGCCAGCTGAAAACTATTACGACGGGAGTTTTCACCAAATAATACCTCCTGATTATTCGAATAAAATATGCTGGATGACTAGTCTGGTAAAAAATGTTTACACAATCTCAACAAACAATCTTTCACAAAACGCTTACCAACAATACCCTCTACATTTTGTTGATGGTCACACATCCAGACTTGGTATCTATTACAGCATTCTTGTTAAGCAACAAACGCTGGGTGAAGAAGCTTACAATTACTGGGAAAAGGTCCGTATAAACAGCACTGAGCAAGGTGGACTTTATGAAAAACAACCAGTAGCTATTAAAGGAAACCTAAAAAACAAAACCAATCCGGAAAAAGAAGTGTTAGGCTTCTTTTATGTCGCTTCTGAATCTTCAAAACGATTGTTTTACAGCGATATATATGGGATAACGCTTACCTTTACGGATTTCTGTAATGAAGAATTTTTGGGAAGAAAAGGATGGCTTGAGTATAAACCCAGCGAATATCCAGTTTACTATTATATCAACCAGCAAAGACAACTAAAAATTCTCAATACTGAATGTGTTGATTGTCGCCTTATAGGTGGAACAACCACAAAACCTGTATTTTGGCCGTAATATTATGAAAAAGAAAAATCTTTTTTTCTGTTTATTGATATGCTCCATGATTTCAATTCAAATCAGACTGAAATCTCAGGAAATCTCATTCAATGCTGCGCTTGAGGGAGTACTATTGACAACAGATCGGAATATGTATGTCTCAGGAGAAAAAATAATGTTCTCATCAGTTGTAATTTCTCTAAACAAATATGACGAAGTTGAGATGAACCGAATTATCATCGTTGAGTTAATTACACCCGAAGGTAGTCGGGTCACTGGTGGAAAATTTCTTGTAGAAAATCAAAACAGCATGGGTTGTCTGCAGATCCCTGAAGAAACCTCCACTGGTAATTATTACCTGAAATCGTATACAAGATGGATGAGAAACGGAAGTACTGAAAACTATAATTATGTTCTCCTGAAAATAATTCATCCTTCCAAATCTGAAATTCTCAACGGAAAGGATAATTTCGATTCCATAAGTTTTGATCGTCGTAATTTTGAAAAGACAAACGATATTAAAATCGTTACTGATCAATCATCATATTCTTCGGGTGATAAGATTCAGATAAGCATTTCCTCTTCTGGAAAGTGTGATTCTACCTCAAAAATTTCGTTAACCTTGGCACCGGAAGCATCAATAGATCTTGATAAAGGATTTGTAAAAAAAACTAATCCATCATCCATCATAAGCACCTCCAATTTGCAATATTATCCCGAATTCAAAGGAGTTTCTCTTTCTGGGAAGCTACTTGATAAAAATAATAAACAGGCACTTGCTGGAACTAAAATCAACCTCTCTGTTCTTGGAGATAAAGATATTATGGTTACCGGTACTGACTCAGCTGGCAGGTTCTTTTTTTCATTACCAGATTATTATGGTAATCGCGACCTTTTTCTTAGTGCTGAAAATCAAAATGACATAAGTTCTGAGATATTTATCGACAATGATTTCTGCATCAGACCTGTAAATCTTCCCTCCCCGCTTTTTATTCTTAGCGAAGCAGAAAAAGTAACTGCTTTGAATTTGGTTATTAACCACACAATTCAAAAAAAATTCCAAAATATCAGCATTGAAAACGAACCTGAAATAAATAGTGACAGCAACTCTTTTTATGGTGTACCCTCAGAAGTTCTGATGCTTGAAAACTACATTGATCTTCCAACTTTGGAAGATTATTTTAATGAACTTCCCTTGATGGTAAAAGTCAGGAAAACCAAAGGAAAAAAACATTTCAGGTTTTACACAACACAAGGCGAAATGGCCATTTTCGACCCTCTTGTATTGATCGACTGGGTTGCTGTTAATGATGCGGATCGCATTTTGGCGATGCCACCACGTGAGATTAAGCGCATCGAACTCATAAACGCTCCCTATGTTAAAGGCAATATAGTATACGGAGGCATTGTCAGTTTTATTTCTAAAAAATATGACTTCGCCGGCATTGATCTTCCCACCTCCGGCACATTTATACGTTATCGATTTCTGGAAGAGTGCGATCAAGAACCAATTCAGGAGTCGTTTGGAAGCCATCGACCTGATGCCCGTAATACAATATACTGGAATCCTGAAATTACGCTTGATGAAAAAGGTGAAACAGAAATATATATGAGCGCACCCGAAACCTCTGGATGTTATGTTTTGTTATTACGGGAAATGAATAAAAACGCAGGAATAAAACAACGTTGGATTGAGATCGAAATTAAAGGCTCAGAATAAACTCAATTGTTTGCTCTCCATTTTAATGTTTAGAACCTTTTTTAAAGTTTTTCTGCTACAAGTCTCACCAATGCAGCTTTGCCGGCATGATTATCTCCTTCATCCAGAAAACCAATACTTTCTTCGAGTAAATTGATTTTGAGTTGTGCAAAATCACCAGCAAGCATTTCAGCGCTATAAAGCAAATCAGGATTACGAGGTCCTCCGGAATTAAAACGAAGTTGATCAGGAGTGAAAGCTTCAATAATTATTCTACCTCCGGGCTTAAGAGCTTCAACCAACTTTTGATGAAGAACAGGACGGTCAACAGGATTTAAATGCACAAATACTAAAGCAATAACATCATAATATAATTTCTTTGGTTCAAAAAAGGTCAAGTCTTCAATGAGGTAATCATTCAATTTCACATTATTTTTTGCAGAGAGCGCCAATGCTTTTTCCCTACCTGATTCACTATAATCTACCGCATCAACTTGCCATCCATTGGCTGCCGCCCAAACTGCATTTCGTCCTTCACCTTCCCCTGGCAGAAGAATGTTTCCTTTTGGCAATAAAGACAATTGACTTCTAAAAAACTTATTGGGCAGTTCGCCATAAATATAAATTTCAGATGAAAAACGCTCGTTCCAGAAATGTTTCATAAATACTATTTTATCTACTAAACAAGTTCATAAACAAATTGTTTAGATAAGCCTTACAAAATCAAGTTTACTGAGCAAAGTCATTAATCTGCAAAAAAGAAACACTTTTAACGAGTTAAAACAATTTTTCTATTTGCCCATCAAAACTGGCCAAAAATGAAAATACATCTGAAAGATTTGTGCGACAAATCTTTCAGATGTATAATTATTACACAGTATTAGCAAAATCTAATCAGATATCGTTTTTTCTTTATGTTTTGGTTTGAGAATCAATCACCGCCAGCGTGATCATATTGACAATTTCATTTACCGAGCTTCCCATTTGAAGAATCTGAACAGATTCGCTCAACCCATTGAGAACCGGCCCAATCACATCAAACTTGCCAAGTTCCTGCATCAGTTTATAGGCAATATTACCCGACTCGAGGTTAGGAAAGATCAGCACATTGGCAGGTCCACCATTCAATTTCGAAAACGAAAATGATTCGCTAAGCAAGTCAGGATTTAAAGCTGCATTGGCCTGAATTTCTCCATCTACAATGAGGTCAGGATAATTTTGATGCAGATATTCAACTGCTTTGCGTTGCTTTTCAGGCACAATGCCAGAGGCAGATCCGAAACTTGAATAAGAAACCAGTGCTACCCTTGGAACAATTTTAAAACTACGAACAGACTGACAAGTCTGTAAAGTAATTTCAACAAGTTGTTCCCAGTTTGGATTGATGTTAAGAGTACAATCAGCAAAGAAAACAGGCCCATTTTTGGTGTTGATAATGTACATTCCCGAAACAATATTATTTTCTTTTGCCTTATCAATTAATTGAAGAACCGGGCGTATGGAGTCAGGGTAGTTGCGAGTGAGCCCCGAGACCATGGCATCGGCAAATCCAGTTGCAAGCATCATTGGAGCAAAATAATTGCGGTGCATTAAAAGACTTTTTGCGGCTGTAAAAGTCATTCCCTTTCGTTGACGCCGTTGAAACAATAACTCTGCAAATTGTTTCCTGCGTCCGTTTTGTGCATTTGAACGAGGATCAATGATTTCAACACCTTGAAGTTCAAGTTCATTCTCCTGAATAATTGCTTTAATTTTTGCAGCATTTCCCATTAGAATTGGCTCGGCAAGTCCTTCATTAAGAATAATTTCTGCTGCTTTAAGCATCTTATAGTTTTCTGCATCAGCTAAGGCTACTCTTTTAGGGTTATGCTTTGCACGTGTTTTAATTTGTCTTATCAGAGGGTTGCTTGTTTTGAGTCTTTTTCGAAGCTCATCAACATAACTATCAAAGTTTTTTATAGGGTTTCTTGCTACGCCAGATTCCATTGCCGCCCGTGCAACTGCGGGAGCAACAAGTTCAATCAACCTTGGATCAGTTGGTTTTGGAATGATATAATCCCGGCCAAAACGAAGATTATTTACATTGAAAGCAATATTTACTTCTTCGGGAACTGGTTCTTTTGCCAGTTGTGCAAGTGCCCGGGAAGCGGCCAGCTTCATTTCATCATTTATTTCACTAGCACGAACATCGAGTGCACCTCTAAATATGTAAGGAAAACCAAGAACATTATTGATTTGATTGGGGAAATCCGAACGCCCCGTTGCCATAATGATATCATCGCGCGTTGACATAGCATCAACATATGAAATTTCAGGATTGGGATTGGCAAGAGCAAATACGATTGGCGAATCAGCCATAGCAAGCAGCATGTCTTTTTTAAGTACACCACCTACTGATAATCCCAGAAATAAATCAGCACCTTTCAGCGCCTCACCAAGACTAAGATCAGGTATATCATGTGCAAATTGCTTTTTTGACTCGTTAAGATCTATACGGTTTTTATTGATTATCCCTTTGCTGTCAAACATGAAAATATTATTCGGATTTGCTCCCAGCTTGATGTAAAGTTTCGTACATGAAATGGCCGCAGCGCCAGCGCCATTGACTACAATTTTTATCGAATCTATTTTTTTCCCGTTTATTTCCAGCGCATTTAATAGCCCGGCTGAAGTGATGATGGCTGTACCATGCTGATCATCATGCATGAGAGGAATAGGAAGAAGTTTTTTTAACTCTTCTTCAATAAAAAAACACTCTGGCGCTTTAATATCTTCAAGATTGATACCCCCAAAAGTAGGCGCAATGGCTTTTACGGCTTCGATAAATTTTAAGGGATCTTTTTCATTGATTTCAATGTCGAAAACATCGATATCAGCAAAAACCTTAAATAACAATCCTTTACCTTCCATTACCGGTTTCCCTGCTTCAGGTCCGATATCTCCAAGACCCAAAACAGCTGTTCCATTGGATATCACACCAACAAGATTACCCTTCATAGTGTATTTATACACATCATCTGGATTTCTATTAATCGCAAGACAAGGATCAGCTACTCCCGGACTATATGCAAGTGACAGGTCGCGCTGTGTGCTATAAGGTTTTGTTGGAACCACTTCAAGTTTTCCAGGCCGGCCCTGAGAGTGGTAATTCAGGGCATCTTTGTAAAATAATTTATCCATTACATTGAATTTTTTTAATACTTCAAAGGTAACAATTATTACATTTTATTTATGCAGAATATCTTTTGTTATAACAAAAAAACGAATCCTATTAAAACATCTTTGGCGCTAAGGTCAATTACAGTGCAAAGCTGTTTTTTGTACATTTGTTGCCGCAACTTGCATTATGATAATCATAAATATTAAATTCTATGTATGCGTATATCTCAGGGAAGCTTATTGAAAAAAATCCGGCATTTGTAGTTATTGATGTTCAAGGTGTTGGGTATCATATTCACATTTCACTAAACACATTTGCTTCCATAGGAAATGAAGAATATGTTAAACTTTACACACATCTGTCCATAAGAGAAGACGCACATCTGTTGTATGGTTTTCATAATCAGGAAGAGAGGGCACTTTTTCTACATCTTATTTCTGTTTCTGGTGTAGGTTCAAATACAGCCCGTGTTATACTGTCATCTTTGAGTGCCCAGGAAGCCGTTGAGGCTATCTCATCAGGTAATGTCAGTCTTTTGCAGCGCGTAAAAGGTATAGGTACAAAAACAGCACAACGGATTGTAGTTGATTTACGCGATAAAGTAAGTAAGACCGGATCAGGTGGTGAAAAAACAGATTTATCATACAATACTAATAAAGACGAAGCGTTATCAGCATTGCTGATTCTTGGATTTAACAAGGTAGCTGCCGAAAAGGTGCTAATAAAACTTCTACAAACAGACCCTTCGCTGAAAGTTGAAAAACTGATTAAGGAAGCTTTGAGAGTTTTGTAATTGACAGATTGGTAAATGAGTAAGTGTTAGGAACAAAAAAAGAGATTGTCTTTTGAGCAAATTTAATCGAAACAGAGTACAGTTTATTGTTGTTGGAATATTGGGTTTACTCATATTGGTTTCATCCATTTTCGCAGGACCTCCTGCACTATTTGAGCGACCCGTATTTTCTCCTCAAATCGTTGAACCTGATACAACTGCAAAACCATTGTATCCTGTTCCTCCTGATGATGGCGACCCTGATTATCCTACCAATACACAATCACCACTTTACCTGAATGAACCACCCAATATCAAGCGCGAGGTTGTTTATGATCCCGTTTTACGTCAGTATGTTTTTGTAAGCAAAGTTGGCGAGTTTTCTTACCGAACTCCTACCCCCATGAACGAGAAAGAGTACATGGACTATCAAAACCGGAAAGGGATCGATACTTATTGGACTGAACGCTCAAAAAACAGCGCGCCAGCCAGCAGCTCTTCAATCATTCCGGCTTTATATGTTGGCGGGAAAGTATTTGATCAGATTTTTGGCAGCAACACCATCGATATCAGGCCACAGGGTTCTGCAGAAGTTACCTTCGGTGTTCGAAGCATGCGCAGGGAAGACCCTCAGTTAGACGTGCGGCAAAGAAGAACTACCAATTTTGATTTTGACCAAAGGATTCAAATGAATGTCATTGCCAAAATTGGTGACAAGATAGAATTTAAAACAAATTACAATACTGAAGCAACCTTTCAGTTTGAAAACAGACTGGCGCTCAAATACGAGGGAAAAGAAGACGAAATCGTTAAATTGATTGAAGCAGGAAATGTAAGTATGCCACTCAACACAACCCTTATCAGGGGAAGTCAGGCACTTTTTGGCATCAAAACAAAACTTCAGTTTGGCAAAACCTCAGTTACGGCAGTTTTTTCCCAGCAAGAAAGTGAAACCAAGAATATTACTGTTCAGGGAGGTGCTCAATCGAACAAATTCAAACTAAGCTCTCTCGATTATGAGGAAAACCGGCATTACTTTTTAGCACAATATTTTAGGGAGAATTATGAGAAAGCATTGCAGACACTTCCTATTTTAACTTCTGATATAAACATAACAAGGGTTGAGGTTTGGGTTACCAACATCGGCCCTGCATTACAAAACAACAGAAACATTATTGCTTTTACTGATTTAGGTGAAGGTAGGCGCGAGTGGCTCAACAATGCTGAGATTCAGCCCACATTTGGCACACCCCTTCCTTCAGGCAACTCAAACAATCTTATCAGCCGTCTTGATACTGCAAGCATCAGAAGCATCAATACTGCAAGTTCTTATCTTTCAGGCGATCCTTTTGCTATTGGAAGAACAGGCTATTTCATTGCCGGGCAAGACTTTGAAAAGGTAGAAAATGCCAGAAAACTGAGTGCTACAGAATACTCTTTCAATAGCAAGCTTGGCTTTATCTCACTCAATACCAATCTTGGTCCTGATCAAACGCTTGCTGTTGCATACCAATATACTGTTATCGGCTACGACAGCACTTTTCAGGTAGGTGAATTTGCCAATGAGGGCATAAATGCGCCAAATTGTCTAACAGTCAAGCTGCTTAAAGGAACTTCACTCAATACACGGATGCCAATGTGGAATCTGATGATGAAGAATGTATATTCCATCAAGGCCTTTCAGGTAAATCGTGAAGATTTTACGTTTAATATTTTATATTCCGGTAATCAGAATGGTGTGCCGACAGGATATTTTACAGAAGGATCTGAAAGTGTAAAGGGAATTCCTCTGATTCATCTGATGGGATTAGATAATTTAAACCAACAGGGCAATCCTGTTGCTGGTGGCGATGGGGTTTTCGACTACCTTGATAATGCTGCCACATCAGGGGGCACCATCAATGCGAGTAACGGCCGTATCTTTTTTACTGTTCTTGAGCCTTTTAGTAAGCACATCCGAAACGTAATATTTCCCGATGACCCTGATTTAGCTGACCGCTACGCCTACGATTCACTTTATACTCTCACCAAGTCGGGAGCCGAGCAATACCCTGAAAAAAATAAATTTATACTTGAAGGGTTTTACAAATCACAGTCGGGAAGTGAAATAAGCCTTAATGCTTTAAATGTACCTCAAGGATCAGTAAATGTAACAGCCGGGGGCGTTCCTCTAACGGAAAATGTGGATTACACGGTTGATTACACCCTAGGGCGTGTGAGAATTATTAATGAAGGCATTTTAAGCTCGGGAACACCAATTAACATCTCTCTCGAGAGTAATTCACTATTTAATCTTCAACAAAAACGAATGATGGGTTTAAGAGTAGATCATGAGGTAAATCGTGATTTTCGTCTCGGAGCTACATTACTTAACCTTCATGAACGCCCTTTAACTCAAAAAGTAAATTATGGCGATGACCCCATTTCAAATACCATTTATGGTGTTGATCTTAGTTATCGTCGTGAGTCGCGATGGCTCACAAGAATGATCGACAAGTTGCCTTTTTACAGCACCAATCAGGTTTCACGTATTAATGTTGACGGTGAGTTTGCTCATTTCCTTCCGGGTCATTCAAGAGCAGTGGGCCAAACAGGAACTTCCTACATTGATGACTTTGAAGGTGCCAAATCAACCATCGATTTACGTCAGGTGAGTACATGGTTTCTGGCGAGTACACCTCAAAATCAATTTGATCTCTTCCCGGAGGGCGCGCCTGGCACCGACCTTCATTATGGGAAAAACAGAGCCAAACTGGCCTGGTATATTATCGATCCACTATTTTACGATCGTTTTGGAACGCTGCGTCCGTCAAATGTTGATAAGGAAGAACTTAGCAAACACAGTGTACGTCAGGTACTCGAAACTGAAGTATTTCCAAATAAAGAAATTCCTTCCGGAACACCCACAAACATAGCAGTTTTAAATCTTGCTTATTATCCAAACGAGAGAGGTCCTTACAACTATGACGTTGTTCCAACGCCATACAGCAGCGGGATCAGCGCCGATGGAACTTTAAATGACCCCGCCTCAAGGTGGGGTGGCATCATGCGCCGTATTGAATCGACAGATTTTGAAGCTACCAATATTGAGTATATCGAATTCTGGATGATGGATCCTTTTGCTGATGATCCGGAAAACAGTGGCGAGCTTTTTATCAATCTGGGTGATATTTCAGAAGATATCCTTCGTGATGGAAGAAGATTTTATGAAAATGGGCTTCCTACCTCTGATATTATAGAAAATGTTGATACTACCATCTGGGGTCGTGTGCCTACATTGCAGGCTTTGGTTGAGTCGTTTAGCAATACTGCTGGATCAAGACAATTCCAGGATGTGGGTTACGATGGTTTACGTGATGAAGATGAAAGAAGTTTTCATGCCGCATTTCTTGAATACATAAAACAAGAATTTGGTGAAGAATCGGCAGCTTATCAACTTGTATCAAGTGATCCATCGTCTGATAACTTTCAATATTTCAGAGGCTCAAGGCTTGACAGTGATTCAAGATACAGCAGTGTTCTTGAGCGTTACAAACATTTTAACGGCCCTGATGGCAACTCTCCAACAGATGATCAGAACACAGAGAATTATCCAACAAGTGGTAGTTCTCTGCCAAATGTTGAAGACATTAATCGTGACAACACCCTTAGTGAAGCCGAGAGATATTTCCAGTACCGTATTCAATTGGATCCAGACAACATGAATGTTGGAGAAAACTTTATCTCTGATATTCATGAAGCTATCGGTATCCCACTAGCCAATGGTGGTGTTGGTGAAGTAAAATGGTATCAGTTTAGAATCCCCGTCAGTCAGCCCGAGCGTGTCATTGGTAACATTCAGGATTTTAGATCCATCCGTTTTCTACGTATGTTTATGCGTGGATTTGAAAAACCGGTGGTAGCAAGATTTGCTACCCTTGAATTGGTGAGAGGAGAATGGCGTAAATATCGTCAGAACCTTCAGGCTGCGGGCGAATATTTTGCCAATGATGATCCCAATCAAACCAAATTTGAGATTTCTGCAGTAAATATTGAGGAAAACGGAAGACGAGCACCTGTTCCTTATGTGATTCCTCCTGGCATCGAACGTGAAATCAATTATGGCACAACAAGTCTGGTTCGTCTTAATGAGCAAGCCATGCAGTTTACTGTGGACGATCTTTTAGACGGTGATGCTAAAGCAGCTTTCAAGACAACAGAGTTTGATTTCCGCCAATACAAAAAACTTAAAATGTATGTTCATGCTGAAAAGTTGTTCGAATCTGATGTTTTAAATTATGGAGACCTGACAATATTTGTGCGCCTGGGTGCAGATTTTACGCAAAATTATTATGAATATGAAATACCCCTCACTTTTACTCCCTGGGGTACATCATTTACTGATGCAGAAACCATTTGGCCTGAGGCAAACAACCTCGATATTAATCTCGAAGAATTGGTAAAAGTAAAAGAAAACAGAAATATTGCCATGCGTAACCCCAATTCTGATATCAGGATCAACTATCCTTACATGGAGTTTCTTGGCGATCACAAAGTAAAAGTGATAGGTAATCCAAGCATCAGCGATGTTAAAGGCATAATGATTGGTGTTCGGAATCCCAAACAAATGAATCTGGGTATTGACGATGACGGAAATCCAAAAAGCGCAATCCTTTGGGTCAATGAATTACGTGTTACCGACTTTAACAGCAAAGGAGGCTGGGCAGCAACAGCCCGTGTTGAAACCATCCTTGCTGATCTTGGTAGAGTGGTTGTTTCAGGATCACATACCACACCAGGATTTGGGAGCCTTGAAATGAAAGTAAACGAAACAGCACGCGAGGCTGTAACCAACTTCGATATTGCGTCTGATATTGATCTGGGCAAGTTCTTTTCCGAAAATATTGGCTTACGCCTGCCTTTGCATTTTGATTATGGAGAATCACATATAAAGCCTGAATACAATCCCCTTGATCCGGATATCAAACAGAAAAATCTTCTCAACTCTTTTGATACCAAAGCAGAACAGGATTCAATAAAAGGCCTCACAAATGATTTCACGATGCGTAAAAACATCAACTTTATCAATGTTCGTAAAGAAAGAACAGGCACCCAGACAAAAGCCAATATTTACGATATTGAAAACTGGAATTTCTCTTATTCCTACAGTGAAATTTACCAACGGAACATTGATGTCGAGTACGACTTAAGGCAATTGTACCGCGGAGGAATAGGGTTCAACTATAATGCTAACCCAAAAAATATTCAGCCATTCTCTGGTGCCCGATGGGCATCAAAACCATTCATGCAACTTGTAAAGGATTTTAATTTCTTCTATTTGCCCCGGAATCTTTCTTTCAGAACTGAAATGAACCGGCAAAATAACGAGAAGAAATTTCGGAATAAAAGTGAAGGCGATATCATTACATACCCGATTTTTGCAAAACAATGGAACTGGAATCGTAATTATGACTTCAAGTTTGATCTTACACGCTCTCTCACCATGGACTATTCTGCAGGTGCAAATGCATATATTTACGAGCCTGCCGGAAATCCCGACAAAGGATCAGAATTTTATGCTATGAACCGCGATACCATCTGGAACGAAATTCTTCAACTGGGCACAAAGACACGATTTAACCAGATTGTAAAATTCAACTATAACATTCCCATCAATAAGATTCCCATTTTCAACTGGTTGAGTGCAACTGCAGGTTATCAGGGACTTTTCACCTGGAGTGCCTCGCCCCTTTCAGTCCAACCGCGGATCGGAAACACGATTGAAAATCAAAACACAAAACAGCTCAATGGGAATGTTGATTTCCTTCGATTATACAACAGGATTGGGTATCTTCAAAAACTCAATACTCCTGCCCGTGCTCCAGGCAGAGGAGCAGGGGCAATGCCCCGTCCCGGAAGTGGTGTGACTCGTCCCGGACGGGATAATCCTAACAAAGATGCCATAGCTGGAGCTGATACAACAGATCAGAAACCGTCTGTAAACTACTTTAAAATTGTTGGCGATCAGATTCTAAAACTCGCCATGAGTGTAAAGAGAGGCAACATCACTTACACCCAAAATAACGGAACTTTTCTGCCAGGATTTATGCCTGAACCTGATCTCTTTGGAATTAATTTTGCCAATTCCGCACCAGGATTAGGATTTGTGTTGGGAAGCGAAGCTGACATCCGCCCGAACGCTATTGCAAACGACTGGATTTCGCGTGACAGCCTTCTTAATCAGGCATTTGCCAGAAAAAGAACCGAGAACTTGAGTTATAGGATCAACCTGGAGCCTGTGAAAGGTTTACGTATTGACATCAGCGGTGACAGAACAATGGCACAAAACTTTTCTGAATATTTCAGGGCTGACTCCAATGGAATTTTCCAGTCA
Organism: Bacteroidetes bacterium HGW-Bacteroidetes-1; assembly: GCA_002842755.1. Taxonomy (GTDB): domain Bacteria; phylum Bacteroidota; class Bacteroidia; order Bacteroidales; family F082; genus JALNZU01. The sequence continues at coordinate 81,249 of PHDU01000008.1, forward strand.
TTCTCTCCTGTTGAAGCCGGAAACTTCAGTATGTCATATGGATTATGGAATACAGCCTTTATTAAAACCGGAAAAGATGAAAGCTCCGAGTTATTTGATAATTTACTAAATAACAGAAAAAGTATTGCCGAACGCCTTGCCTATAACAATCCTCAATGGGTTGCAGAAGGCGAAAGGTATGTTTTCGACTCCATTGGAAATGACTTCTATCCATTTGGTTATGGTTCAATTAGTCAGGAAGTTGTTTTATACGCTTTTGTATCCTCCTACAGAGGAAACGATGCAAAAACTGTTCAGCTAAATCCTTTCCCGAGAGTTCCTATCCCAAACTGGACTTTGACATATAATGGTCTTACTGTTATTCCGGCAGTACAAAAACTATTTAAAACAGTCAACATCACGCATGCTTACAGATCATCCTATTCAATTAATACCTGGCGTACCAATAATGATTTCGACCCCGAAAACCTAACAAAGACGTACAAAAACAGTAATATTTTTGTTGGTCGTTACGATATGGGACAGATTGTTATATCAGAGCAGTTTTCTCCACTTCTGGGAGTGGATGTAGGATTACACAACAGCATGACTGCCCGAATTGAATATAAGAAGCAACGTAATCTTACAATGAGTTTTACAAACAACCAGCTCACAGAAGTTGCAGGTAATGAAATCATTGTAGGAACAGGTTATCGCATCCGAAACCTGGCACTCATCATCTCTTCGATAACTGGTGGGGCAGGAACAAGATCAGCCAACGACCTGATTCTCAAACTTGATCTTGGATTCAGAACCGATAAAACGACACTTCGACGACTTGACGAACGTAATAGTCAGATATCTGCTGGGCAGTATAAAACAAATATCTATTTCACAGCAGATTACATGATTAACAACCGGTTCAATATACAGGCCTTCTTCAAACGTGATGTTTCTGACCCGTTTATTTCATCTCAATTCAGAAACTCCAACACTTTTGCAGGGGTAACCATGCGTTTCAATCTTGCTCAGTAAGCCTTATTTGGATTGTTTATAATTTGTCACCGGTTAGCATTCCCAAACTATAAATATAGTAATTTTGAAGCCTGAACTTAAAAATAAAAAATTATGAACATCCCTGCTGAACTCAAGTACACCAAAGACCACGAATGGATTCGTATAGAAGGCAAAAAAGGTGTGATTGGCATTACTGACTTTGCGCAAAAAGAATTGGGTGATATTGTTTTCGTTGAAGTTGAAACCGTTGATGAAACGCTCGAAGAAGGCGAAACCTTTGGAACAATTGAAGCCGTCAAAACAGTGTCTGATCTTTTTATGCCCATATCAGGAACCATTACAGAATACAATGAAGATTTAACTGACAATCCGGAAGTAATTAATAAAGATCCTTTTGGAAAAGGCTGGATCGTTAAAATTGACATTACCGACCTTGGTCAAATTGCAGATTTAATGAATACTGATGCTTATAAAGCGCATATTGAAGGCTAAATCATCGTATACATTTGAAAGTTTTTTTTCGAAATCATTGGCAGGGAACAATCTGGGCATTGTTTATTTTAGTGCTCACAGGTATTCCCGGTAATTATTTCCCGCAAGTTGTTACTTTCCTGCAATGGGCTTCTCCTGACAAAATAGTGCACCTTTTTATTTTTGGTGTTTGGTCTTTTTTATTAATGAATGGAAACAAAAGACAATATTTTTCAGGAAAAACGCGTTCTGTTGTTGGAGTAGCCATTATTTCTGGCATCATTTATGGTGGATTAACAGAGTTATTTCAACATTATGTTTTCATTAGAAGAGATGGCAATATTTTTGACTTTTTGGCCAATGTTGTGGGGACCTTACTTGGTGTTGGAGTATTTATCCTGTTAAATAGAAAAAAACTAAACAGAAAAGAAATTTTTTCGGAATAATTACTAATTTAGCGCCGCTATTCGATGAGAAATAACCTTTAGCCACATAATATTATGGAAGTAAAAAAATCACCTAAAGCAGATCTTGAAACTAAAAAAACATTGTTTCGCCAGATCGGGTTAATCGTAGCGTTAGCTGTTGTTTTTCTTGCCTTTGAATACAAGAATTACGATAGAAGAACACTGGATCTTATGCAAAGAGTGGTTGAGGATATCCCAGAGGAAATTATCCCTATCACGGAACAAAATGTAAAACCACCACCACCACCTCCACCACAGCAGGTGACTGTTTTGGAAATTGTGGAGGATGATGTTGAAGTGGAAGACGTAGAAATCAATGTTGAAGTAGACCAAAAGGTAGCCATTGAAGTGTATGTTCCACCAGCACGTGAAGATGACGAAATTGTTGAGCAGGAAATTTTTACGGTTGTAGAATCAATGCCTGAGTTTCCGGGTGGGCCAGCTAAAATGATGGAATTTATTGCTAAAAATATTAAATATCCACCAATGGCCCGCGAAAGTGGAATTCAAGGCCGTGTATTTATCAACTTTGTTGTTGAGCCCAATGGTTCTGTATCAAACGTTAAGGTGCTTCGTGGTATTGGTGGTGGATGCGATGAAGAAGCCATTCGTGTTGTTGAAACAATGCCCAAATGGACACCTGGCCGTCAGCGCGGAAAAGCGGTGAGGGTTTCATTCAATCTGCCCGTTCGATTTACTTTACAGTAAAGCATTTTTAAGAAATAATTTCAAACAAAAGAACGCTCAAATGAGCGTTCTTTTGTTTTATGGCGCTTTCGTAGCAAAGCTTTGGGTTAAATTTAGGAAGAAAATCATTTGCTGCAAGACAGAAGTTATTAAAACACAACTCGAAAAAGTTTTAAATCAGATCAGGGCTCGCTATTTCGCTGCGCTTGCTTTTCCTCTCTGTCTTTATGTACTTTCTCTTTGTGATCGAGTAATAATTGAAATTGTTCGTCATTTAAATAGGGTATGATGATGCTGTCCATCTCATTAAACAATATATTTTGTGTCTCCCAGTTTTTTTTCATCAACAACCAATGGCGATCACTAAATTCATCAATAATAGGAATTAGTTGCAGCACCTGACTTTCAGTAGGTTGCAATATTTTAAAAATGTGATTTCTAAATCCTTCACGTGTATTCCACGATTTTATGCGATCAACTCTTTGGCGTGTGAATCGGCCTGTGACTAGTGAACCGATCAGGATACCCATCAAAAGCGTCAGGATTAAAAGCAGAATGTATTTTGTTTTCATTTTAGTAAAATATTAGGTTCTTAATAATTTGCCAGAAGATTGGTGAAATCGTCACTTTTTAATCCGGCAAGCCCGAGTAAGCCATCCACGGTGATGGAATTCTCTTGCCATAAAACATAAATCAGAAGCACAAAAACTGCTGCTGCAACTGACATGCTGATTCGTAGCATAAGCATATATAACTGCTGTTGGCTTATTTTTAGCCTTCGCTGAAGTGAAAGTCTCGATCTTACTCTTTCGGAAAAAAGCGCTTTAAAATCAGGCTGATAATTCTTTAAGGTCGAGTAAATTTGCAGTAAGGTTTCATAGCGTTCAGCCATGAGATGATCCTCAGCAAGCATCTTCTGAAGCAACTCTTGCTCATTCAAAAGCAAATCGTTTTCAAAAGACTTGATTATCAATAAATCTATTTCTCTATTCATACTTCCTCCAGTTTTTTAATTACAATCCTCAATTTTTCCAACGCCCTTGACAAACGCGATAAGACAGTACCTATAGGTATGCCAAGCATCTGCGCTGTTTCATTGGTTGAATATCCCTGTACCAAACGCAGAATTACAACAGCGCGATGATCGGGTTCAATTGCTGCCAAAGCTTTTGAGATATGCTCATTTTCATCTATGCGCTGGCTTTCATTGGGGTAAGCAATACTCATTTTTCTAGATTCAGCATCCTCCAAAGATGATTCCCATTCAAAACGTTTATTTCGTTTGCGCAATTCATTGATTGATAAATTGATCGCAATACGTGTAAGAAATGTTGAGACTTTTGCCTCATGCCTGTAATTTTGAACTGCACTCCAAAAACGAATGAAGGTTTCCTGTCCTACATCATCAGCCTCAGGGGTATTGCCTAACATCCCAACTACAACCCTTGCTACAAGTCGTTGGTGTCGCCTGATCAACTCTGCTAAAGCCTCCTCATTTCCATTCTTTACCAGCAGAACGAGCTCCGATTCATCAATGTATTGAAGTTGATCCAAAGTATTCCTTATTACCCTTAATTTTTATTTAAAACTTCGCCTTTAAATAACAGACAAAACAAAGCGCAAAATTATTCCAAATGTGCTGATTTATAGCAATAAAGTAAATATTTCTACCGATTAGAACAAAATCTGCTTACTTCTACAAACACAATTATTCCAATAAAACACCAACCCAAACTTATTTAAGACATTGACTCAAAACAGATTAAACCTGACTCAAAAGCTTGAAAACTTTAGCTATACCTTGAATGGAGGCAAGTCAAATACATTTAACAAATTACATGTGATTGTTATTAATATATTTGCTTTACTTAACAGCGTGTTGAAAAGAAGTCAATATTGGAACACAGATGAGCGAAAAAAAATGGATAAAAGCCAGTCTTTTATTAGCAAGCACCATGACCATAATGGCTGGAGCCATTATTGCACCTTCATTGCCTCGCATCAGTGAACATTTTGCCAGCGAACCACATATTGCACTACTAAGCAGACTCATCATTACTTTACCAGCTTTATTCATTGCCTTATTTTCAAGCCTGGCAGGCTGGACTATCGACCGCTTTGGGCGCCGAAACATGATTATTGGTTCATTATTGTTGTATGCAGTTGCAGGAACAACTGGCGCCTATTTTGACAATATTTACGGCATTCTTGCCGGAAGAGCATTGCTTGGCATTGCGGTGGCTGGCAACATGGTTACTATAACTACACTTATTGGTGATTTATTTGTTGGTTATGAACGCAATCAGTTTATTGGTTTTCAAGGTTCATTCATGGCCTTTGGCGGAGTTATTTTCATTCTTTTTGCCGGATGGCTTGCTGATATTTCGTGGGAAATGCCTTTTTGGCTTTACATTCTTTCTATTCCTGTATGTTACCTGATCTGGAAGAAAATTCCTGAGCCAAGAGTGATTACACAAAAAAAGAACTCTTCTCCGGTTAGCGTTATTAAACAGGAAGGGAAAACGATTCTTTTTATTTATCTCATAGGATTTACTGGCATGGCCCTCTTTTACATTATTCCCGCACAATTGCCCTTCCTTTTAAAAAAAACCCACGGAGTTAGTAATAGTATGATAGGTTATGCTATCAGTGCATCAACATTTTCTGGCGCACTGGTGTCATTAGGTTATGGGAAAATTCATCATAGGTTTAGTTTTCAATGGATTTATGCCTTTGCCTTTATACTTTTTGCAATCGGATATCTTCTGATAGCCAATGTTGATTCATTCTCTTTAATGATTTTTGCATTGGTTGTTGCAGGGGCAGGTACAGGGCTATTGATGCCCAATGCCAATCTTTGGATGCTGAGTATTGTTCCAGAATTCAGTCGGGGCCGAATGGTAGGAAACTTAACAATGGCTGTATTTTTAGGTCAGTTCATCTCTCCCTTAATGGTTCACCCGCTTATAGCCAACGGACAAGTTAGCAATGCTTTTTTTTATCCTGGATTGCTCATGGCTGTTATTGGACTTGGCTTTATAGGAGAAAGATTACTTAAGAAAGCATAAAAATGTTGATGAACTTACAAAACCAAACGCAATGAATTCATCTAAAATCAGGACCTATAAAACATTATCAAGATGATTGATTTCCAGCGCATTCATGATACCGGAAACAATCGATAAGGTGATCGTTTACCATACCAGCAGCTTGCATAAAAGCATAGCATATCGTACTACCAACAAATTTAAAACCTGCCTGGATAAGGGCTTTACTCATTGCATCGGATTCCGCTGACCGGACAGGAATATCTTTGAGCTGTTCCCAACGATTCATAATCGTTTTCCCACCAGTAAACTGCCATATAAAATTATCAAAACTACCATGTGCCTGCTGAATCCTTATAAAAGCCTGGGCATTGGTAATAGCAGCTGAAATTTTCAACTTATTACGAATGATGCCAGCATTCTGAAGAAGTTCAGTCACTTTTGCAGCATCATACCTGGCAATTTTTTCAACATCAAAGCCATCAAAGGCCTCCCTAAAAAATTCACGTTTGTTAATAATGGTTTGCCAATTCAAACCTGCCTGAAAAGCATCCAGGACAAGGAATTCAAAAAGACGATGGTCATCATGCAACGGCACGCCCCATTCTTTATCATGATAAGTAATCATCAGGTTATTGTTTGCCGGCCAACTACATCGGTTCATAATAAATATTTTAGATTAACTTCAAAACAAATAATTTTCAAAGGTTCTGTTTAAAAATATTGTAGGTTAATCAATTTTTCGTACCGTAATTGAATTTCTCTATAGTTTTCTAATGTTTCAGAATTATCAGCAACAGCT
>PHDU01000076.1 GCA_002842755.1 Bacteroidetes bacterium HGW-Bacteroidetes-1
TTTATCCGAAAAAAATCTGTAGTGCCCAAAACGCTAACAAAAAAAATGAAGTAACAGAAAATTATAATCTTATGTCCGGATAGCTGCAAAATGGGTTAAATCTGCTTTGGTAAGCCCATTGATCCCAATTATCCTTAACTGTCCATTTATATGCGTCAGGTTGAAAATAACCAGAATTAAACTCATCCTGCCACACCAACTCCCAATGAGGGTCGTTGCCCGCTACTGACTGTGCTTCAACTTTCTGAACTTGTAGAAACATTATAATCGTGAGGATTGAAATAACAAATGTTTTCATATTATTGGCTTTAGTAAATTTATGCATTCTAGAAAATTTTACGTGGTTTTAATGAGTATTATCAATTATCAATTCTCCATTCCCTAATATCAATTCCCATCCACCAAATATGCCCTTAACTGTTCTGTTTTCGGCGATTTGAATAAGATTTCCGGAGAGCCTTGCTCAATAATTTCTCCATCGTTCATAAAGATTACATGGTCGGCAAGCCGTATCGCTTGTCTGAGCACATGTGTAACCAAAATAATGGTATAATGTTTCGTCAGGTCTTTAAATAGATTCTCGATGATTTTGCTGGATATAGGGTCAAGCGAGGAAGTGGGTTCGTCTGCCAAAATAATGCTTGGTTTAACGGCAAGCCCACGCGCCAGGCACAAGCGTTGTTGCTGACCAATAGAAAGTCTTGTTGCTGGGCTGTTGAGTCTGTTTTTTACTTCTTCCCATAAACCGACTTCACGCAGGTGCTTTTCAACACTGAAATCGATAAGCTTTTTATCGCGCACACCCTTTAGTTTGAGCCCGTAAGCAACATTTTTATAAATAGAGACAGGCAATGGATATGGTCTTTGAGATAGCAAGCCCATTTTTTGACGCAAAGCAGGAATATTTGTGTCGGTATTCAAAATATCGTCTTTATCGATAAAAATACTTCCGCTGACTTTAAGCTCTTTGTAAAGATCGGTAAGCTTGTTAATGCATTTAAGCAATGTAGTTTTGCCACAACCTGAAGGGCCAATTAAAACTGTGATCTTGTTGCGCGGAATTTCCAGTTCAACATTTTTCAATATGTGATGATGGCCTGCAAAAACATTCAGATCTTTTACACGCAGAATTGAAGATGCTTCAGAAACAATTTGTTTGCTTGCCAGCACCTTATTATTTGTCTTCGTTTCGATTAATTCCATCTGAAATCAGGTTAAGTTGGTTCTAGAATAGCGCTTTGAAAGAATTCTGGCGCCAATGCTGATTGTTAGAATGATACCCGTAAGAATTATGGCAGAGGCAAAAGCCCTGTCACGCACTTCTGGAATGGGCGATCCCAATTGAAAAAATATTGCCAAAGGCAAGGTTGCAGCCGGTTCATCAAGGTTTACTGGGATATTATCCGTGTAGCCTGCAGTAAAAAGAACAGAAGCAGCATCGCCAATCCCGCGTCCGAAAGAAAGCAAAACGGCAGTAATAAAACCCGGAAATCCCTGTTTGAACAGCACCTTAAAAGCTGTTTCGGTGCGTGTTGAACCAAGCGCCAGCGATGCTTCATGGAGTCCTTTTGGAATGGTACTCAAAACTTCATCAAAAGTGCGCACCATGATGGGTACAATAAGTAATGCAACAGTGATGATTCCCGCCAGTAAAGAGGCGTTCATTCCAAAAAAGATCATCAGTGAGAATCCAAAAGCGCCATAAACGATAGAAGGAATTCCCCAAAGTGCATCAAGAAAATATCTTATTGTGTTTTGAGTACGCCGGTATCTGATAAGTTGAACATTCAGGTACAATGCTGCAGGTACTCCAATGATGATGGCAATAAGGGTGGCTCCGACAGCGATATACAATGATCCGATGATGGCATTCAGAACCCCACCTTCGCCTCCGTAGTAATAACCTCCGCGTGGTGTTTTCAAAACCATATCCCAGTTTAATGCCCCAAAGCCTTTGATGAAAATAACCAGTATTATAAAGATTAAAACAGCAATTAATGAATAAGTCATAAAAGCAGAAATCCAGATAAAAAACTTTTCTTCGATGATTTTTACGCGTCTCATTGTCGTTTGGTTTTGTGGATAAGATACCTGAAGAAAAGGTTTATCATCAAAATAATTATAAACAACAGGAAGGCGGCAAACATCAGTGCGGCATTGTACATTGGTATTGAAAGCATTTCGCCGTAATTGTTAGCGATAAGCGCTGGCAATGGATAGGCCGCTTCAAAAGGATTCCCTGAGGTATTTACCATATTGCCCACAACCATCATCACGGCAATCGTTTCTCCAAAAGCTTTTGCGATTCCTAACCCATAGGCTGAAATAATTCCGGGATAATTGCCTCTGATCACCACATGCTTGACTGATTCCCACATTGTAGCGCCCAGAGAAAGCGATGCTTCTTTAAGCCCGTTTGGCACCGTGTTGAAAACTTCAATCAACATATTGAGTGTATAAGGAATGCACATTACGGCTAATACAATTCCTCCGGAAAGTACCGAATAGCCTGACGAGCTAGTGCCAAAGAATGGAGCTGCATAATCTGAAACAAATGGAACGATGACAAGAATTCCCCACACACCATAGATCACGGAGGGTAAGCCTGCCAAAACATCAATCACCGGATGCATAACACGGATAAGACCGGGCGAGGAAAACTGTGTCAGATAAATTGCTGCAAACAGACAAACGGGGGCAGTAAACAAAAACGAAAGTAAAGTGACATATAATGATCCTGTAATAAATGGCCAGAATCCGAATTCGCCTGTTGATGGAGCCCAGCTGGAAGAAAATATTAATTTGAGTAAAGATTGATTTTCGAAAAGTGGTGCTGCTTTTAGATAAAGGCCAACACCGATAATAAAAGGAATAATCAGGATGGTTATCATAGAAAAAACCATCCAGAATCCGTTTACTTTATCAAGAAAAATTCTCCTGATCTGCATTTACACTATTCTATTTCTGACAGATAGTCATCAATTTTATTCTGATCAATGGGCACATAACCGGCTTCCTTCACATATTGTTGGCCATCGGTCAGACACCATCTCAAAAAGTCAAGTACAGCTTGCTTTTCGGGTTTTCCCTTAGAAACGAAATAGAGTTCCCTTGCAGGTGGAGAAGGATAAAAGCCTGCTGCAATTGCATTTAGAACACCATCAAAAGTCTCATAGAAATCTTCTTCAGGATCGATTAAACCATTGTTGTTGATGTCAATAGGGATTACTTCAACACCAGGTCGCTTTAGACCGGTATGGATATCATATGCATAGATAGTATTGTTAAACCCGATGCTCAGCTTGTCTTTTGCGACAGCATCAGCCAGCCCTGGATCGCCATAAACGCCGACTCCAAGAAGGTTTTCCTGTTTCCCATCCAGATATTTGGCCCAGGTTTCAGCAGCTCCACAGGCATCGGAACGTGTGTAAATAAATATTTTTGAGTTACCCTGAATGTTAAGTATCGAACACCAGTCAGCTGTAATTCCTTCAATGAAAATCGATTTAAATGCCTCCCTGCTGAGTCCATTTTGTTTAATAACCGAAAGGTGGGGGTTTTGGCTGTTAATTGTTGGCACAACGGCATCAATTGTCAATCCTACCCACCACACGCCCTGTTCAATTTCTTCCTGTGCTATTTCTCTGGAGAACATTCCCAGATCAACAGCTCCAGAAAGCGCATCAGTCATGCCTTTTCCAGCACCTCCACCTGAAATGTTGAATCTTACTTCAGGATAGTTTTTTTTGTACTCCTCTGCCCATTTCACGGCTAAAGGATAAAGCGCAAAAGCTCCGGAAAGACTTATAGTTTGATCTTTCCTTTTTTGCGATGCACAAGAATTGAGCAAAACTAAAGCAATAATGCATAATAGAAATCCTGTCTTTTTCATATCCTGTTGATTATAAAGGTGATGCTGTTTGTCTGAATATTTCAGTGCTTAAGGTTAACTGAAGGTAAAAGAATTGCGAAAATTTGTTGTCAGGGACATTTTGCACTGCTTTTAAGGTTTCAGTTGGCAGCATAAAACTATAGCCGCCCTCAAGGTTGCCCCATGTACTGAATCGATATCTGAGCAGAAGATCATTTTCAAATCCCAGTGCTTTATCAGATGGTGTAAGCTGATTTGCTTGTGAAAGGGTGAAATAATGACACATATTTTTTATACCTATCGACTTTGAGATTTTGTAATCGAGATACAAATAGTAATCAATCAATCCGCCTTGTTTTGTGTGCGCAGGGAAATTGCTGAAATAGTCCATATAACCAAAAAAAGCGTGTCTGGTGCCATACAGCGGATCGAAAAGATTGTCCGTATTATCATTGTCCGGAATGCTGTTATTGCCGCTTAAATAGCCAATTCCTGCTCCTGCCGTGAGTTTCCCTTTGGAATAACTAATGTCAGCATCGAAAAGCAGTGCGCTTAAATTGTTTCCATTCTGGTTTTTCCCGTATTGATAATAACCACTTCCCCAGACTGTTATACCCTTTTTTTTATAAATTCCATAGATTCCAGTTGTATGTCTGAAATTCAGCGTATTTGTGGTGTCAGTTTTTGTTACACCCGAAGAAATGTGCAGCAAGGAAAGTTTTAAATGGTTGTTTATTTCTCTGTTTACCCAAAGAAAGTTCAATGATTTTATTCTGGATTTAGGATATGGATTTTCTGAAAGCGCATTAACAAGTGTATTCCAACTGCCACCGGCATTTAAATTCCATCCTTTTGGCTTTAGTTTAAAAACAACGGCATCATAGCTGATGCTGTTCTGATTCCAGTTTCTGTCGCCAAACAGCCGTTTGTTGTCGTAGATTAATTGTTGTCGTCCTGTAGAAACCCAAATGTTTTTTCCAAGCTTCAGCTCTGCAAAAGCCTCTAAAATATCCAGTGATGGATTATCTCCCGGTCCGGTGGCACTCATTCTGGCCTGATCGCCCCAGATTCTTACATCCTGCGGTGTGAACCTGATTTTTAGCAAATCAGAATCAAAACCTAGTGTCATTCGGGTTCGTTGAGAAATCAACAGCGTCGGTTGCTGGCCTTCAGTGGCCAGTTTTTGATAGCCATCACGCAGCTCGAGACGGTTTCTTAGTTGGGTATTGATAAAAAACTGTCCGTTTACCTGATTGAATGCCGAAAGCATGCAGATCAGCAATGTAAAAAATATGACTTGAAATCGTATCATTGATATGGTAATTATGCCAGCTCAAAATTACCTTTACCAGTTAGGCCAAACAACAGTCTTAAGACGTAATTAGTTCTATACGTTTAAAAGCGGATCGATAAGACTTTAGTCGTAGACCTACACATCCACAATGCCATTTCTGATGGCAAACATGACCAGGCCTGCGGTGTTTTTGCTTTCAGTTTTTAGCAATATGTTTTCACGGTGCTTGTCAACAGTACGTTTGCTGATTCCAATATTTTCTGCAATCTCATGATTTGATAATCCCTGACAGATATGATACAGCACCTCTTCCTCCCGTTCGGAAAGTAAAGCTGATTTTAACGGACGCTTTTTTTTAGTGAGATTTCTGGTAATTCCTGACAGAATCTCAGGTGAAAAGTAATTAAAGCCCGAGATAACATTTTCAATACATTCTTCTACTTGCTTCATGCCCGAGTTTTTAAGGATAAACCCACGCGCGCCAGCATTGATCATCCGCGTATAGTAATCTTCATCCGCATACATGGAAAGTGCAATAATTTTCAAATCAGAATATTTTTCGAGTGCTTGAATTGTCGTTTCAATGCCATCCATGCCGGGCATGCCAATGTCCATAAAAATCAAATCCGGCTTGAAGGCATTTAATAATTCCAAAAACATGTAGCCATCCGAAGCCTCCTGAACGTTTTTGATGTAAGGAAGCGATTCTAAAAGTATCCTCAAACCTTCCCTGAATAGCTTGTGGTCATCGACAATGCAAACAGAAAATGGATTCTTCATGTGTTTTATTTTTATTCACCTTAAAATGAAATGATTATACTATTCTTGAAAAGCTGCATTTTGTTAATCATAACAAAAGTCAATTTCTACATTTTCTGTCAGCTCAAACTTCTTTATTTTTAACTATCTCTATGGTAATGTTCACCCTGACACCTTCTCCCGGCACGGTATAAGTATCGATTGTGCCATTCAAAGATATCACTCTTGATCTGATATTTTCAAACCCAAGGCCTTTTCCTTCTATTTTAAGCAGATCTTTATTAAATCCTATGCCATCATCCAGGTAGTCGAGTTTAAGAAAACTATTTTCTTCGATCAGGTTGATGTATATGTTCCTTGCCTGCGAATGCTGAAGAGAGTTTGAAATAAGCTCACATGCAACTCTGTAAATTACGACTTCTACGTTATAGAGATATCTCTTGTTTTCGGTGTTGGTTTCAAAATTTATTGAAAGAGAACCTGTGTCAGGCAATCGGGAAATGAAAGATTTTATGGCTTTATTCAGTCCAAAATTGTTCAGTATGTGTGGACTAAGCTTGTTTGAGATTTCTTTGAGTGAAGTGATTGATTCATCAATTAATTTTTCAGCATTGGCGAGCACTTTGTTTTCTTTGACATCACTTTTCATAGTAAGACTTGCAGAAATCGCCATTTTTACAGAAGATAAGAGCGGCCCTAAACCATCATGCAATTCTTTAGAAAAGTTCAGACGTTCGTTTTCCTCTGTTCTCACAATTGCTGACAGCACCCGGGATTCGTTTTCCTTCCGCAGCTCATCCATGCGTTTCTGAATGTTAAAGATGCGCTTTATAAAAATCAAGCTTACAAGCATTAAAACTGAAATAATCACTCCAGTCCAGGTGCTTAACAAACCTGTCACCAGCCTGCTCTCTGAATCGGTAAGTTGGAAAAATTCGATGACTCTTCTTATTGCCATCAGCAAAAAACCGATAGAAATAAGCCACCACGCAATATTGTTTTTGGTTCTTTTTGTTAAAGAAAGACCAATAATCGCTGCAGCAAATTGCAGAATGATAGAAATAATTAATGCAACTTTAATCGTCATGGATTGAATTATTGTGACAAAGTTATCACCTTCTCATGATAAATGGCACTTACATCGGAAATAACTTTTTCAAGTGTAATTTATTTCTAAAACACAACGCTGTCCTTGATATTTCGTTCATGGCTTCTTAAGGTTTTGCTTTCAATCTTTTCAGTTGATTTCTGTGATTTTTTGGTGGGCTCTTTCAACAAAACAAAAGATCTGAATTTATTAGATAATTTTGCAGAAGATTTGATAATTAGGAACAATAAACCCTGAAGATATTTTTCGGGCAAATTACTTTTCCATTTTAGCCTTGAAATATTAATGGCATAATTGTAAATTTTGATGAAAAAAATTTCAGAGATACTTCAGCAGGATAATTTTTCACGCAATGATATCGTAGCTTTGCTGAAAAGCGAAGGAAAAGAAAAACAGCTTTTGTTCGAAAAATCGCATGAAACAAAGCAGCGTTTTGTCGAAAATAATGTTTATTTCAGAGGCTTGATTGAGTTTTCGAATATTTGCATAAAAGATTGCCTTTATTGCGGCATTCGCAATTCAAATAAGAAAGTGCTTCGGTATGATTTAACGGACGAAGACATAATCGAAGCAGCACGTTTTGCTTACGAAAACCGTTACGGATCGGTAGTATTGCAGTCGGGCGAAATCACAAGTCCCAATTTCACTGAGCGCATCAACAGATTGCTCGATCAAATTATGAAGTTATCAAACAATAATCTCAGGGTAACTTTGTCCTGTGGTGAGCAAACTTATGAAACTTATGAAAAATGGTTTAACCATGGCGCGACAAGATATCTGCTGAGAATCGAAACTTCCGACAAGAATCTTTATTACAAGCTGCACCCTGAAAACGCAGCCCATTCATTCGAAAAAAGAATCGGATGTCTTGAATCACTTAAAAAAATCGGTTATCAGGTTGGCACCGGCGTGATGATTGGATTGCCTTTTCAAACGATTGAAAATCTTGCAGATGATCTCATTTGGATGCAAAATCTTGAGGTGGATATGGTTGGTATGGGGCCCTATCTGGAGCATGAGCAAACGCCTTTGTTTGTTTATCGGGATCAATTGCTGTCGCTTCAGACAAGATTTGATCTTTCTTTGAAAATGATAGCAGTACTAAGAATCATGATGAAAAACATCAATATTGCCGCTGCTACAGCCATGCAAGCAATTGATAAACTTGGCCGTGAAAAGGCTATTAAAGTCGGTGCCAATGTAATTATGCCGAATATAACTCCCGGAACTTACAGAGATAATTATAAATTATACGAAAACAAACCTTGCACTGACGAGGAGCGAGAAGATTGCAAAACATGCCTCGAAATGCGCATTGCCTTAACAAGCAACAATATCGCTTATGACGAATGGGGCGATTCGCAGCATTTTGTTCTCAGGAATGAGGCCTGAAGAACTAAATAAATTCAATTATTGCTTCTTTAAGCTTCTCAATAACTCCCGGATCAAATCATCTCTTTTGGGTCAACCCATCCGGTAAATTGTTCATCGGTGAGCAATCCAATTTCAAGTGCAGCCTGACGCAATGTGCTTTTTTCAGCATGTGCTTTTTTGGCAATTTTGGCAGCATTGTCGTAGCCAATACGGGGATTCAGTGCCGTGACAAGCATCAATGAATTTTCGAGATTCATTTTTATGCGTTCCTCATCAGCTTCAATATCCACTACAGCATGGTCGGTAAAGCTTACACAAGCATCTCCAAGCAGGCGGTCTGCCTGAAGCAGATTGTAAATCATCACCGGTTTGAAAACATTGCGTTGAAAATGACCCTGCATTCCACCGGCAGTGATGCTGCATCGTTGCCGATAACCTGCGCACAAACCATCAAAAGGGATTCGTTTTGTGTCGGATTCACCTTGCCTGGCATGATTGATGAACCGGGCTCATTGGCCGGCAAAATTATTTCGCCTATACCAAAGCGTGGCCCTGAAGCCATAAGACGTGTGTTGTTGGCAATATGCATCAGGCTTACTGCCAATTGTTTGAGTGCGCCCGAAGTTTCGACAATGGCATCGTGTGCTGAAAGGGCTTCAAACTTATTGGGAGCAGTGACAAATGGCAGACCGCTAAGTTTTGAAATGTTTTCGGCAACTTTTTCCGAATAACCTTTTGGCGTATTGATGCCCGTTCCGACAGCAGTTCCGCCCGGCGCAAACTCACCCAAATGATCGAGGGTATTTTTCAGCACCTTGATTCCATGGTCAAGCTGCGAAACATAACCGGAAAACTCTTGTCCTAAAGTAAGTGGTGTAGCATCCATCAAGTGGGTGCGTCCGATTTTTACAATATCTTTAAAGGCAACTGCTTTTTCATGGAGTGCATCACGTAATTTTTCAACGCCCGGGATGGTGACCTCAACAACCATTTTGTAGGCTGCGATATGCATTGCTGTTGGAAAAGTGTCGTTTGAGGACTGCGATTTATTCACATCATCATTTGGGTGGATGGTCTTTTTGGTATCTTCGAGACTTCCGCCGCCAATCACATGTGCGCGGTTTGCAATGACTTCGTTCACGTTCATATTGCTTTGCGTGCCTGAACCGGTTTGCCAGATGACCAATGGAAAATTATCGTCCAGCTTAGCTTCCGGAATTTCATCTGCGGCTTTGGCAATAAGATCACATTTTTCTTTTGAAAACACACCCAGTTCAATGTTGGTGATGGCGGCGGCTTTTTTTAGGTAGGCAAAAGAGCACACAATTTCCTTTGGCATTGAACCTTCGGGCCCGATGCGGAAGTTGTTGCGCCCTTGCAAACGTACATGCAATCTTGACCAAAATTAAGCATTAATTTGCTTGCGATTTGTTACATAAGTTTGCTTGCGATTTTTCAGGTTGCATAACAAATGGCTAATGAAAGTGCCATGGTACTTGAGTTTGGGGCATTAGAAGGAATCAACGATAACTACCCGAAGTATTTACCTAAGACTGATTCGTTTACCCAAAACCGCAACGTAGTTAGACACCTGAACGTTTTTAATTGGCTACTTGAAAAATAGAAACATTGACTATAATAAACAGCACTATGAGCGCTTGGTACTGACTGTCCCGAAGATTGGGAACCAGGCTAGGAGTCCAGACTTTGTCTTCGTTCAGCATAAATGTTGAACTATATCTCGACAAGCGCGATGCGGCGTATCCACACCAGATATTTACAATCATGGGAACACCTTGAACCTCTCAAAGATTACAATTCATGGTGATTTGATAAAAATTAGAGTTCTAAAGTTGAGTGCTTAATAAAAGCGATTAAATTTGGAGAGCTAAATGCATTACTATGAAATAGAACTTCAGATTTCGTTTTGGACAGAGTTGGTTAGCTATGTTTTATGAATTAGCTAACCAGTTGGTGAAGTGGAAATAGATGTATTGGGGTGCGTTTAGCAATGAGTTGGCAGCAAGTGTAACGGACGTAAAAAATGACAACCTCAGATGACTAACGGCAATAAAATAGTATAACAAAATTATGGATATAATATTTTTACTTGGTGCTGTTCAGGCTTTCTTTTTCGGGGTTTTACTTCTGGATAAAGGAAATAACAGACTTCCTCCAAAATTACTTTTACTTTTCTTCAGCATAATTGGTTTTGTATTGTTTGAACACTATTTATTTCAAAGACAGGTCATATTTGAATACCCTCATTTAATGGGTCTTACTTATACTTTCCCAATTATTTTAGGTCCCATTTTGTTCTTCTATACAAAATCTTTGGTAAATGAAAATAATGCAATTTCATTTAGAGATTTTTTACTTCACGCAATACCGTTTTTATTCATAACCACTTTTTTAATTTATGACTTTTATTTTTTAAGTCCCCAAGAGAAGTTAATTTATTACGAAAAAGAAACACAGGGGGATACTTCCAGTTTCATTTACATTGCGGAATTTTTTATTAATTTTTCAATTCCTTTCTATTCAATAGTTTCCCTTCTTTTATTGAAGAAACACCTTAAACAAATCAAACAAAGCTATTCAAACACAAAAAACATAGACTTACATTGGTTAAAAATTGTTTTGATTTGTATGGTATTTGTTTCCTTCGTGTCTGTATTAATGGGCTTGTTAAGTGATTATTTTAATTTTATCTCTTTTGAAGACGGAGACAATTTAATGTACATCACTCTTACCGTAATAATTTATTTTTTAGGATATTATGGCATTAAACAAAAACCTATATTGTCAATTGACAATCCAATTCTACAAAATGAAACTACTCCAACTCAAAAATCCAAATACGCAACTTCATCATTAAAAGATGTTGAAAAAGAAAAACTTACACAGCGGTTGACCAAATCTATGGAGAACGAAAAGCCCTATTTAAATGAAAATCTTACTTTAAAAGACCTGGCAGACAAACTTGAAACTTCACCCAATAATCTTTCTCAAATAATTAATGAAAAGTTTAATAAAAACTTTTACGAGTTTATTAATGAATACAGGATTAATAAAGTGAAGAGTATGTTGGCTGACCCGAAGAACTCTCATTATTCTATGCTTGGAATAGCCTACGAGTGCGGATTTAATTCAAAATCAACTTTTAACAGCGTATTCAAACAATTCACAGGTAAAACGCCAACCGAATTCAAGAAATCGGATTTTGACTTACCCAGCTAAGTCCAAACTTACCTAATCGGACATTCCAATGTTTTTCATAAAACAATACTTGTAGTCCGAACTTACACTTTCGGGCATTTGTCCCAACACCAAAATGTAGTTTTGTCCCAAACTTTAAAAAAATCGGATGAAGACAAAACTTATAATTCTTGTGTCATTTTTTTTGATGGCATTAACATCGGAAAAAAGCTTTGGTCAAAGCTACTTGAACTTTGAAACAGTTAACGCATCTTCACTAAATAACAGTAAGTTGCGAATTGACACCCTTCAAAAAGTTGTCGTTTATTTGCCCAAAAATTATGATAACTCAAATAAGAATTACCCTGTTCTGTATTATTTACCCGGCTTTACAAGCCCAATTAAGGAGTTTCTATTTGGTGAGTACAGCGGATTTGAACTTCAAAAAGTAGCAGATTCTTTAATTGAACGGGAACTGATAAATGAAATGATTATAGTATTAGTTGACGGCAATACCTTTTTAGGCGGGAGCTTTTATGTTAATTCACCAATCAATGGGAATTGGGAAGACTATATTGTAAATGATGTAGTTCATTACATAGACAGGAAATACAAAACAAAGCCTTCACCCAATTCGCGTGCTATTGCAGGTAATTCAATGGGGGCTTTGGCGCTTTACACATAGCAATGAAACATCCTGATATTTTTGGTATGGTGTATTCATTAAGTCCTGGACTATTTGATGTTAATGGAATTCTCAATAGCAGATTTTTAACTTCATATCAGAACATTTCAGAGATTCAGAAGGTAATAAGTGAATTCTTTAATGAGCCCAATAAAAATGAGATTGAACGGTACAAATATCTTACTGCTAATTTGAGATACGGACCATATGATGGTTATCTTAAAGGGTTTCTGCTCGCATATGGTAGTGCTTTTTGTCCAGATGCTTCATTAGAGACCCCACCGTTTTTTTATTTACCTGATACATCGGTTACAGTTACCAACATAAATGACAAACAATTTAATTGCTGGATAAATGGCTTTGGTGGATGGGAAGAAAAAATAAAGGAACACCATTCCAATCTAAAGAAAATAAACATCATTCTGGACTGTGGGATAAATGATGGCTGGATAACTGATGGGACAAAGTATGTTTCTAAATTATTAGAGCAAAACCAAATCAAGGTGAAGACTCTCTGGTTTGATGGTGGGCATACAGACAAGCTTCACATCAGGTTGAAAGAACATATGCTTCCGTCTATCTCAAAGTATTTTGAAACTCAAACCAGCAATTAGATATGAACTCTAACCAACGTATGTATTATATTGACTGGCTAAGAGTTATAGCCTTCGGTCTGTTGTTTGTTTTCCACTCATTTCGCCTGTTCGATACTTATTCGTGGCATTTGAAAAACGCTGAAACAAGCATTTCGATTAACTATATCATAGAGTTTATGCATAGTTGGCGAATGTATATTATTTTTCTGGTTTCAGGTGCAGGAACTTATTTCGCAATGAAATCCAAAAGGGAAAATTTTTTAAATGGAAGAATAAAACGGCTAATTATCCCATATATTTTTGGTGTTTTTATATTAATTCCACCGCAAAAATTTCTTGAAGCTATTCAGCAATATGGATTTGAAGACAACTATCTTAATTTTCTGATACAATTGCCACAGGGTTTAATAAATGAAAATTTTGGGTGGAACCTGATATGGACTGGATATTTAGGATACCACATATGGTATTTAGTTTATTTATTCGTTCAAACAATTTTGTTTCTCCCGCTGTTCAAACTTTTTCTTAAAAACCAAAATAAGGTGTGTGAACAATCCGATAAATTGTTCCGTTCATTTTATACTTTTTGGTATATCATCATACCTTTTGTTTTACTTGAGTTTCTTTTGCGGCCTCTATTTCCTCAATATCTGAACTGGGCTGACTTCGCAACATTTTCACTCTATTTCCTTTTGGGGTTTATTCTGCAAATAAATCAGAAAATCATTTTATTCATTGAAAAAAATGCTTATAAATTTCTATTGATAGCCATCAGCTGTTGGAGTGTTTATTTAATCAATAAAACTGCTCTCGACAATATTTCAATACCTGAATATACTTTAAATTACTTTTTATCAATCATTTTAAAAAACCTGAACAGCATCAGTTGGGTACTTGCATTTATAGGACTTGGAAAGAAATTTCTGGATTTTAATCATCGCTATTTGAACGACTTAAATCAGGGGATTTTACCTTTTTATATCCTACATCAAACCGTTATTATTATTTTTGGATTTTTTGTCGTTAAATGGGATTTATCAATGATGGAAAAATTTCTTATTATTTTTACTTCATCTTTTTTTGTTACCGTTGGTCTGTACCAAATCATAAGAAGAAATAATATGATGAGATTTTTCTTTGGAATGAAACGAAAGGGAATAAACCCATAAAGTGTATTAAAAAATAGTATATCAACTTGCAACCGCAAAGTAATGTCAAATTAAAACGGATGACAATGAAAAATAAGTTTCAATTAAACCCCGCAACTGGAATGGCAATGGGTGCTATCGTTGCAGCATTGATGTCAATAGTAGTTCAACTTACTACAAAAGACAGCTCTATTTGGATTTGGTCAATTCCCATTGGTATAGCAGTTGGTTTGCCTATTGGGATTGCAGCTAAGAAAAAAAAGTAGTTCTAATAAAGAATACTCATTTAAAGTGAAAATCATATGAACGAAACAAAAATAATGACCTTGCACCCAAATGGTAAACAAGGGGTCAACATTCTTTTAAGAAGATATGAAGTAATTAAAGATTTCATTCTTTCAAAGCTAAATGAACATTCAGAAATAAGTTTTGATGAATTAACCGACCTTGCAGTAAAAGAGCTTTCTGAAAGTTTTGACGGTAAAGTTGTTTGGTATATGGTTACGGTAAAACTTGACCTTGAAGCTCGGAAACTGATTGAGAGAGTTCCTAAAACAAGCCCTCACAAACTCAGATTAACCGAAGAGTTATGAAAAAAATAAAAATGCCTTCAATTAAAATTCGAGAAAGTATCTTAAATCATTTGATTCAAGGCGTAATTGTTTTTGCAAGCGTATTTTTAGCTTTTTGGTTAACAGAAGTTCGGGAGAACAGTAAGTCTGAAAAAGAAGTTGAAATCGCCCTTAACAGCATTGCCCTTGAATTAAGTTACAATCACGATAGAATTACATATACTTTCAATTATCATTACAAAATATCAAAGCAGATTGATAGTATTGAAAATCATAATCCTGTTACCTTCCAAGAACTTCACGGTTTTCAACTAAAAGGGTGGCAAGGTGTTCAATTGCCAATGCTTCGCTCAACTGCCTATAAAACAATAACAAATTCAGATTTAGTAAGCAAATTGAATTTTGAGACACAGAAATCTCTTGCTGATATTTATTCTGTGCAAAAACTCATTGAAGATGCTGACAATTCAATCATTGAATTAACAATTAACGATTTAGAGTTCACAAAACTGAGAAAAGTAAGACACTTGTCAAGTTTATACCTTGACATACTTCCTGATGTAATAGGATTTTATCAAACGCTTGGGCATCCACTTCTCAAAGACAAAGGATACTCAAAACAACTTGACGTTGGAAAATTACAATCAATCGTTGATGAAAAATTTGGACAGAATTAATTCGTTGATATATATAGAGATAACAAGAACACCAGCTGCCAACATCGTGTATAAAACATTGGGGTTTAAGCTGTTAAATTAAACTTTCTGCCCCGCATTAGCTTTAGTGTCGGTGGATAGGCACGAAGCCCGCAATCCCCAACGTTTCATATACGTAACCGTCAGACTGTCTAAAAACCCATTCCACAAGCATCAATATACAATAATAAAAAATTGATAAGTATTGAAGAATAATTGTTATTTATAAGGTAATTTAT
>PHDU01000077.1 GCA_002842755.1 Bacteroidetes bacterium HGW-Bacteroidetes-1
AAAACAAAACCTAAATATTGAACGAAATGATTTCCATGGCGAATGGAACTACAAAATATCACCTAAATTGTAAATGTTATTTATTGACAACTCCTTAGCGCATTCCAGGGTTCAACAATAATCTGCTCAGGATTATATTCAGCGTAGAGAGGGCCTCCGTCGGTCAGGCGCTGGTTAAACCAGCTTTCAGCTAACCTGAATATTAAAGTTAATGTGTCAGGATCATGAGCCATTTTTGCAATTTCCTATTTCAAAAAAGGATAATCCGTATATCCTGAAGCCCCTCCTCCATAAAATGTCTCCACATCAAAAGGTGTAAGTTCAGCATCTGTTAAATATCTTTCCACTAGATCAGGATTGGAAATGAACATCTTACCAAAAGCAACAAGGTCAGCTTCGTCGGTTTTTATGGCTTGTTCTGCACTATTAAAATCATAGCCGGCACTCGTTATAAGCGTTGTTTTAATCATTGGCCTGAAATAAGGGGTTACTTTTCTCAAGTACTGAGGCAAATCAGTAATGCTTTTTAAAACAGGCTCAATAAGATGAATATATGCCAGATCAAAGGCATCTAACTTTTCAATAAGAAATTTAAAAGTACCTACCGGATCATTATTCAAAACACCAAAGTTAGTGCCGGATGGAGACAATCTTATTCCTACCCTTGCCGAACCGATGGCTTCAACAACTGCACTCGTAACTTTAATTGCAAAACGGCATTTGTTAGGAATCGATCCTCCATATTCATCATCACGTACGTTTGAAGTATCATTTAAAAACTGGTCAATAAGATATCCGTTGGCTCCATGAATCTCAACACCATCAAAGCCAGCTTCGATGGCATTTTGAGCAGCTCTTACATAATCTTCTATTGTTTCGTTAATTTCATTTATAGTCATGGCATGCGGTACGACTGGCGCCATTTTGCCATTCGGAGTTGTAATTGGAACTGTTTCAACAATCTCAGAAGGACCAAAAGGCAAGCCCCCATCTTCCTGAAGAAGCGGATGCGAGTGCCTGCCAACATGCCACAACTGACAAAAAATTTTACCCTTCCTGTCATGTACAGCTTCTGTTACAAGTTTCCAGCCTTCAATTTGTTCCTTGCTGTAAATTCCGGGAGTATTCTGATAGCCTAAACCTCGAGGTGAAATCTGACTGGCTTCGGTGATAATTAATCCTGCAGATGCACGTTGTGCATAATAAAGTGCATTGAGCGAATGCGGAACATGGCCTGCTGCTGCACGTTGTCGTGTAAGTGGTGCCATCACAAATCTGTTCGGTAAATCAAAATGTTTTGTTTTATAGGGCACTCCTAATATTTTCTCTGACATGGTTTCGGTTTTTCGTTTTTTTATGAAAGTAATGTTATTATAACACCTTCTTAAACAAAAAACTTCCTATTTTTGTTTCATCGTGTATTATTTGTATTTAATCTAAATAAAATGCCTCACTTCCAATCAAGAGGACTTGTTCCGCGAAAACGTCATACTATATTTAGAAAACCCAATGGTGAACTTTATGCTGAAGAATTGGTTTCGACGGAAGGGTTTTCTGATGTTTATTCACTTATTTACCATGCTTTTCCTCCTACAATGGTGAAGCAGATTGATGAAGCATTTAATGTTGCACCTCAGATTTCGGTTGACAAAAATATGCAGCATCGCAGCTTCAAAGGATTTTCGATCCAACCAAAAGACGATTTTCTTGAAAGCAGAAAATATATTCTGGTAAATAAAGATATTTATATAAGTCTTGCTGCTCCCCGTCAGTCGATGACCAATTACTTTTTTAAAAACTCTCAAGCTGATGAAATGATTTTTGTACACCGCGGCAAAGGTCATTTGCACACAATTTATGGTAGTATTGCTTTTGAATACGGCGATCATATTATAATTCCACGTGGGACCATCTATCAGATCGAATTTGAAAATGATGACAACAGGCTCTTTATCCTTGAATCATTTCATCCTTTGCGTTTTCCAAAACGCTATATGAATCGCTCTGGACAGCTGCTTGAACATTCTCCCTTTTATGAACGGGACATCAAATGCCCACAGAATCTTGTTACTTTCGACTTAAAAGGAGAGTTTCTTGTGAAAATTAAGCGAAGCGACATGATCTTTCGTTATACCTATGCAACGCATCCTTTTGATGCTATTGGCTGGGATGGCTGCCATTATCCGTTTGCAATTTCAATCCATGATTTTGAACCCATTACAGGGCGACTGCATCAACCACCCCCTGTACATCAAACCTTTGAAACGCCTGCTTTTGTAACCTGTGCGTTTGTTCCGCGACTTTATGATTATCATCCACAGTCGATTCCAGCGCCTTATAATCATAGCAATGTTGATTCTGATGAAGTGCTGTATTATGTTGATGGCGATTTCATGAGCCGCAACCATATAGAACATGGCATGATTACATTGCATCCAATTGGAATACCTCACGGACCACATCCAGGTGCAACCGAAAGAAGCATAGGTCAGAGTAAAACAGAAGAACTCGCAGTAATGGTTGACACTTTTAGTCCTTTGATGCTTACAAAAGACGCTCTCAGCATTGAAGATCAAGATTATTATAAAAGTTGGTTGTATTAAAAATTTCAAAAAATGGAACAAAAAAATTTCCTCCCATTGAAAGGGACTGATTATGTTGAATTTTACGTTGGAAACGCAAAGCAGGCGGCACACTATTATCAATCAGCTTTTGGATTTCAACCTGTTGCATATGCAGGGCTCGAAACTGGAATGAAAGATAGGGCATCGTATGTTTTGCGTCAGGGAAAAATCACTTTCGTTATAACAACTGCCTTAATACCAGAATCTCCAATTGCCGAACACCATAAAATTCATGGTGATGGAATTAAAACCATTGCTCTTTGGGTTGATGATGCCCGTAAAGCCTGGAAGGAAACTACTGATCGCGGGGCACGATCGTATATGGAACCTAAACCAATCATTGATGAATATGGCGAAGTGATACTCAGTGGTATTCACACTTACGGCGATACTGTTCATGTTTTTGTTGACAGAAAAAACTATTTTGGTCCTTTTATGCCAGGTTTCCGAAAATGGGATCCTGAATATAAGCCATCGGATGTCGGGCTTCAATTCGTTGATCATATTGTTGGTAATGTTGGTTGGGGAGAGATGAATAAATGGGTTGCATTTTATGGAAAAGTTCTTGGTTTCGAACAGTTGATTTCGTTTGATGACAAAGACATTTCTACTGATTACACGGCCCTTATGAGCAAGGTAATGGTAAATAATAATATGCGCATCAAGTTTCCAATTAACGAGCCTGCAGAAGGAAAGAAAAAATCTCAGATTGAAGAGTATATTGAATTTTACCGCGGTTCCGGAGCACAACATGTAGCCATGGCAACTGATAATATCATTAAAACAATAGGTGAACTAAAGAAGAGGGGTGTAGAGTTTTTGCACGTTCCCGACACTTATTATGAAAGTGTAATTGATAGGGTGAAAGAAATTGACGAAGACATTGAGATACTAAAGAAACTTAGAATTCTCATCGATAGGGATGAAGATGGATATCTGCTTCAATTGTTTACAAAACCAGTAGAAGACAGGCCAACAGTTTTCTTTGAAATCATTCAACGTAAAGGAGCAAAGTCATTTGGTAAAGGCAACTTCAAAGCACTTTTTGAAGCCATCGAGCTTGAGCAATCAAACCGCGGAACACTATAAAAGCAGATTTATACCAACAACAAGATAAAATTTGCTTTCCTAATCTTATTAAAACAAACTATATGAAAACTTGGATTCAGGTACCTGAAAATAATGATTTTCCGATTCAAAATATACCTTTTGGAATCATTGCCTACGACCAATTTATCTCACCGGCTACACGCATTGGCAATACCGTGATTGATTTATCAATACTTGCTGATTTTGGCTATTTTGATGCACTTGATCTGGAAGACCTGAGCGTCTTTTATCAGCCTGTACTCAATGATTTCATATCTCTGGGGAAGAATAAAACAAATGCCATAAGAACTTATCTTCAAAATTTGTTTTCCTTAAATTGTGATGATTTAAAAGACAATGCTGAGGTTTGCAGTCTTGCGCTCAAAGATGTTGATTCAGTTTTAATGATGATGCCTGTTGCGGTTGGAGATTATACTGATTTTTATTCAAGTATAGAGCACGCAACCAATGTTGGAACAATGTTTCGTGATCCAGGCAATGCATTATTACCCAACTGGCGTCATTTACCTGTCGGATATCATGGCCGAAGCTCATCTATTGTTGTCTCGGGAACCTCTGTTTATCGCCCAAAAGGGCAAACGCGGCCTGATGAAAACCAGCCACCAATATTCGGACCAAGCAAACAAGTTGATTTTGAGCTTGAAATGGCATTTATTACCAATGGTAAAACTAAATTAGGAGCATCTATTGATGTGAATAAAGCTGAAGATTTTATTTTCGGACTCATTATCTTCAATGATTTATCAGCCAGAGACCTGCAAAAATGGGAATACGTTCCTTTAGGTCCATTTTTGTCAAAAAGTTTTGGATCAGTAGTTTCTCCCTGGATCGTTACTCTTGAAGCGCTTGAACCTTTCAGGGTTAAAGGGCCACTTCAAGAACCTCAACCTCTTCCTTATCTCCAAAATGAAGGTGAAAAAAATTTAGATATTCAGCTTGAAGTATTTATAAAACCTGAAAAATCAGAATCAAATCTTGTTTGCCGATCCAACTTTAAGTATATGTATTGGAATATGGCGCAACAACTGGCGCATCAAACTGTTGCTGGTTGCAATATCAACACAGGTGATATGTATGGATCAGGCACTATCAGCGGCCCAACGTCAGATTCGTACGGTTCAATGCTCGAATTATCATGGAAAGGTACTAAACCACTTATTCTTTCTGACGGAAGCTCACGTACTTTCATTCAGGATAATGACACAATTGTTATGAAAGCTTTTGCCAAAAAAGACAATCTTAGAATTGGATTTGGAGATTGCTTAACAAAAATATTATCTGCAACTTGATCTTTTTATTTATGTTACATCTTGATGGTCATGAAATTTCACAGCAATATCTTCATCGCATCATGCTGGGAAGCGTTGCTCCACGCCCAATTGCTTTTGCAAGTACGATTGATTTGAACGGCAATCCCAATCTGTCACCATTTAGTTTTTTTAATGCTTTCGGAGTTAATCCGGGAACATTGATCTTTTCACCATCACGCCGGGGTCGTGACAACACTACCAAGCACACCTTTCAAAACCTAAAAGAGTTGCCCGAAGTAGTAATCAATGTGGTTAATTACGAAATGGTACAACAAATGAGCCTTGCCAGTTGTGAGTATCCAAAAGGCGTAAATGAATTTATTAAAGCAGGATTTACCCCTATCCCTTCTGAAATAGTAAAGCCTTTCAGGGTAAAGGAATCTCCCGTTCAGTTTGAATGTAAGGTGAGACAAATTATTGAAACAGGTGATGGCCCGGGGGCAGGCAATCTTGTGATTTGCGACATATTAATGGTTCACCTTGCAGAAGAAATTTTGACAGATCAAGGTGAAATTGATCAGGATAAAATTGACCTGGTTGGCCGACTTGGTGGCGACTTTTATGTTCGTACCAATCAGGCTGCAAGATTTTTAGTTCCAAAACCTGTTGCAAAAACAGGTATTGGAATCGATGCATTGCCTGACAAAATCAAGCACAATCATGCTTTATCAGGAAACGATCTTGGCCAGTTGGGTAACCTCGAAAAGTTTCCTCTGGAAGCAGATATATTGATCTTCAAAAAGGACCCGTCTCTCAAAAAAAGATACAAGGAAAATTCTGAATTATTATACATTGATGCAAAGAGAAAACTGGAAGAGGGTTATCCTTTTGATGCGCTATCATTGCTTCTTTCACAGTTATCCTAAAAAAATACACTTTCAAACTTATATTTTACAGTCAATTTAATCGACTAAAAATAATCCAAAAGATAAGATTAAGAATTGTTTACAATTTGACTATTGTTGTTTTATAGATATCATTCATTTGAACTGTAATGATTTACTTATATCCGCAACTAGTTCAAATAGTGAAAAAAACACACCAATACTAGCAAAAAAAACTGTTTTCATCCATTCCTATGTTAAATAATTCTAAATTTGACATTCGAAACGTTAACTCTTTTTTACAGTAAAACCAAATGAATTTTCCAAAATTTTTAATTATGAAGAAAAATTATGCACTTTTTGCAAAAGGCAAAAGAATTGTCATGCTTAGTATGGTAATTCTTTCAATCATGCTCTTTGGACTTTCGTCAATGGCCCAAACCATTGATTTAGGAAGATCGGCAAGTCAGGTACAAGTTACCGAAGACAACTTCCAAAAAACAAAAGTGATTTACACGTATTCGGCGCTTAATTCTTTCGGCGTTGAGTCGGATCGTGGGATGTTTAATGAAGTCAGTATTCCAGGAAGTTACTGGACTGGTGATCTTGGAACGCCAAAACTACCGGCTTCAAAGCACTTAATTGAGATTCCCTTTGGCGCAGATGTGTCAATAAAAGTATTAAACTTCAATATGAGTGAATATAAACTGAGTGATTTTGGTATCGATAACCCAATTATGCCTGTTCAACCTTCTGTTCGGAAAGATCAATCTCTTGAAGATATTATATTTGAGTATCAGGAAAAACTCTATCAGAAGGATGCATTTGTTTCTCCTGAAATTGCTTCAATTGAAGTGCTGGGAGTAATGCGCAGTTACCGAATTGCACGTATTACTGTGGCTCCGGTAAGCTACAATCCTGTGCAGGGCATCATTCGTGTATACAACGACATCGAAGTAGAAGTTACCTATAACAACGCAGATAAGAGCCTCACAGATTACATTAAAGCTTCAACGTATTCGCCATATTTTGAGGCAATTAAGAATAAGCTGCTTAACAATCCAAACCGCGACTATCCACAACATCCAGACCTCACTAAATATCCTATCAAATATTTAATCGTTTCAGACAGAATGTTTGAAAATGATCTAGCTCCTTTTATTGAATGGAAAACCCAAAAAGGTTTTAACGTTATTGTTGCTTACACGGATGTTATTGGAACAAGTTACACACAAATTCAAAGTTATGTTCATGCTCAATACAATGCAGGCACTCCTGAAGATCCCGCACCAAGTTTTGTATTATTTGTTGGTGACACCCCTCAGATTCCGGCCACTCAAGGCTCATCTTCAGCAAAAATGACCGACTTGTATTATGGTAGTATTGATGGTGACTACTTTCCAGAAATGTACTACGGACGCTTTTCTGCACGAAATTCAGGCCAATTGATTCCTCAGATTGAAAAAACGCTCTATTACGAAAAATATCAGTTCTCTGATCCTACTTATCTAAACAACACAACCCTGATTGCAGGTGCTGACGGCACATGGAATCCTGCAG
Source organism: Bacteroidetes bacterium HGW-Bacteroidetes-1 (assembly GCA_002842755.1). Classification (GTDB taxonomy): domain Bacteria; phylum Bacteroidota; class Bacteroidia; order Bacteroidales; family F082; genus JALNZU01. Next base: position 7,429 of record PHDU01000077.1, read on the forward strand.
TGGGTCAGCCCACAGTCCATTATGGAACCCAAAATTATTTCAATTCTGCAAATGGCTTTGCTACCGTGAACACATACCTGACCAGCCCATATACAGGTTGCTATAGCCCTGAAAAAATTGCTGTTGGATTCATAAACTATACGGCGCACTGTTCAGAGACTTCATGGGGAGACCCTAGTTTGTCACAATCAGCTGTTAATGCTTTTGTCAATCAGGATAAATATCCATTTGCTGTTGGAAACTGCTGTCTTGCTGCCGATTTTGGTTATGCTGAGTGTATAGGCGAGACTTGGATGCGTGCACCCAATAAAGGCTCCGTTGCATATATTGGATCTTCACCAAGTTCTTATTGGTTTGAGGATTTCTACTGGGCTGTTGGAGCATTTCCAATTCAAGGAAATAATAGCGGTTATGTCCCAACATACGAAGAAACAAGCTGGGGTGCTTATGACGGACCATTTGTAAGTGAATATGTTTCCGCAGGTGGCACCGTGATGATCGGCAATCTTGCAGTTACTGAAGTTGATATTCAGGGATATCCAAGTCATTCAAGCCCTCTTTATTACTGGCAGGCTTATAATGTTTTAGGTGATCCTTCAATTGTACCTTATATGACTGAAGGAGAAATCAATACAGTTTCTCACATGCCAATTTTACCTATCGGTCTTAACACTTATGAAGTTACTGCACTTCCTGGTTCTTATGTTTCAATCTCTAAAGATGGTGTTTTACATGGTGCTGCCCTTGTTGGTGCAGAAGGAGTGGTCGAGGTCGCTATTGATCCTGTACTTTCTTCAGGAAATGTGGATATTATAGTTACTAAACCACAATTCAGACCTTACATGATGCAGGTTCCGGCAGCAGCCCTCGTTGGACCTTATGTTGTCCTTGATTCATACACAATCAATGATCAAAGCGGGAATAATAACGGACTTGCTGATTACAGTGAAACAGTTATGTTGAATGTGACATTGAAGAATGTCGGAGCTGACCCATCAGCTGCTTTAACAGCAACCCTTGCAGGAGCTGACAGCTACGTTACGCTCACAAGTGCCCCTGTTCAAAGTTTTGACGCAATTGCCAATGGTGGAACAACAACTGTTAATAACGCCTTTACTTTTAGCATCGCTGATCTGGTTCCTAACCAGCATTTAGCCAGTTTTACTTTGTCAATTACCGATGGCAGCGATACATGGGTGTCAAATCTTCGCCTTACTATTCAGGCACCAGTCCTTGAAATTAGTGAGGAAGTTGTTGTTGTTGACAACCAGACCGGCAACGGTGATGGCATACTCGATCCTGGTGAAACGGCTGATATTCGTGTTACACTTGCCAATACTGGAAACAGTGCAGTGAGCAATATTATCCTCAGCATAGCTTCTTCCGATCCATTACTTATCGTGAATACCACAACTTTAAATCATGCTTTATTAAATGGTCAATCGGTTGTAGAATTACTCTTCAACGTTACAGCAGGGGCTTCTTCACCAATTGGTTATCCGGTCAATCTTAGCCTTAGTGCTGTTGCTGGCCCGTCAGGTGTTTATACAGCAGAACAAACAGCAATGGTTGTTATTGGTTTGATTCCGGATTATCTAATGTCAAACGGAACTGCGACAACATGTGTTGGAACTTTCTACGATTCAGGAGGTCCTAACAATGAATACGGTAACAATGAGAACTTTACCTTTACTTTCCTTCCTACTACCACAGGCGCAATGATAAGAGCCAATTTTACCTCTTTTGATGTTGAAAACTCTTATGAAAAACTTTATGTATATAATGGATCTGATGCAAATGCACCTCAATTGCCCGGAAGTCCCTTCACCGGTCTTGTTGGACCAGGTCAGGTTACAGCTCTGAATGCTTCAGGTGCTTTAACCTTTAAGTTTACATCAGATGGATCAGTAACAAAGGCTGGTTGGGTAGCAAATATCACCTGCTATGCTCCTTCAGCACCTCCTACATGTGCATCAAACCCAGCACCAGCAAACAATGCAACCAATGTTGGCATGGCAACAATATTGACTTGGATGGCAGATGATGCAACTTCCTATGATGTTTATTTTGGTTCGACTCCTAATCCACCAATGGTTGGAACTGTTGAAGTGAATCAATATGCTCCAGTTATGACTCCAAATACCACCTATTTCTGGAAGATTGTTCCCAAAAATCAATTTGGACCTGCGACGGGATGCGAAGTTTGGTCTTTTACTACTGGAGGTCCTGAATATCTGATGGCCAATACAACAATTACAGCCAACAATGGTATGTTTTACGATACTGGCGGCGAGAATGGAAACTACGATAATTCAGAGAATCTTACAATGACATTTTTGCCTCCCGTTGAAGGCGCTCCAATGCAGTTCGTTTTCACTGCATTTGAAACCGAGAATAATTATGATAAGTTATTTATATTCAATGGTCCTGATGCTAGTTCACCTGCCTTCCCCGGGAGTCCGTTTATGGGGACTATTAACCCTGGCACTATCACCTCTACTCATCCATCTGGTGCAATTACATTTAATTTTACTTCTGATGTTTCAGTAGTTAAAACAGGCTGGTCTGCATCATTTATGATGTTGGGCGAGATGGCTATTGCACCCGCTGCTTACCCAGGTGAATTATGCGAAGGTAATTCTGCAATGTTAAATGCAAATGCAACTGGTGGTAGCGGCAGTTATACCTATTCATGGAGTCCGGCAGAAAGCCTTAGCGATCCTGCAATTGCAAATCCATTAGCTTCACCGTCTGAAACTACCACCTATACTGTGGCTGTGAGTGACGGCACTATTCAGATGAATGGCGAAGTAACAATTATTGTGCATAATGTTACTCCTGTTGATCTTGGACAGGATTCAACCCTTTGTATTTGGGAATCTATTACTCTTGATGCTTCTATGCCAAATGCCGTTTCCTACCTTTGGATGCCTGGTGGACAAACAACCTCCTCCATTACTTGTCTTGGAAGTGAGATGGGTTTAGGAACACACTCTGTTTCTGTATTGGTTACAGATGCCAACGGATGTGAAGTTGAAGACGAAATCAATGTTACCTTTGATATTTGCTCAAGCATTAATGAGAATGACAGGGCTTTACGTTTGATGATTCACCCGAATCCTGCATCAAACATGTTGAATATTCAGCTAAATGGAAACGCATATCGTGTTTCATACTATCTTATGAACTATCAGGGACAGATTCTATATACAAGTACCGATCTTGATATCAACGGATCATATATAAACCAGATTGATCTTTCGGGATTTGCAAAAGGCATCTACTACATACGTTTAAATACTGGCGAAAGTACAATAGTCAGAAAAGTTGTTATTCAATAATCAAGCCTTTTAATCGGTAATCTGTACCAAAAGTAAAATATTTTTTACCTTTGGTGCAGATATCATATATACACATCATTATGAAAAAGTTTATTCTCCTGTTTTCTGTGGTATTATTATCACTTTTTTCTTATAGTAGCAATTGGACAAACATAAGAAGCGAAAGTCCAAAACCTATCAGTCAAAAACTGTTAATTTCAAATGAGAATCAGATCATTATACAGTTTACGGTGGATGGTTTTAACACAAGTTTCGTCGAAACACCCCGTGGTAAAGCTGCCATTATTAGTGTCCCCAAAATGGTTTCCCTGAGTGAGGTTGGCGCACCAGATGTTCCAAAATTTGCTGTATCTACCATTATTGGAGATAATGATCTGATGGATGTTCGTATTATTGCATCGAACTTCGTTGAGTTTAATAATATTGAAATTGCTCCTTCGAAAGGTGATTTTTCAAGAAGTATTGATCCGGCTACTGTACCATATACCTATGGGAGCATGTACGATCAGAATACATTTTATCCAAACATTAGTGTTCAACCGCAAGAACCCTATATCTTGCGTAATTTCCGTGGACAAGCATTTTCTATAATGCCTTTTGTTTACAATCCTCAGACAAAAACGCTGAGAGTGTATTATGATCTCACTATCGAAATATTTAAAAAAGGAACAGGTGGCGAAAACCAGATAAACAGGACAAATAATTTGGTTAAACAGGATTTTGAATTCCGTCATGTATATGAACATCAGTTTATCAATTACGAAGCTACACAAAACCGTTATCCAATTGTTGAAGAACAGGGTAATTTATTGATTATCTCACATGGCCCTTACATGGAAGCCATGCAGCCATTTGTGGAATGGAAAAAAACCATTGGCCGTCCAACACAGATTGTTGATGTAGCAACCATTGGAAACACACCACAGGCAATAAAAGATTATGTTACCAATTACTATAATACAAATGGTTTGACTTTTTTGCTTCTGGTTGGTGATCACCAACACGTTCCTAGCTATAACAATACTGCATCAGGAGGTTATTCTGACAATTATTTTGCTTATCTGGAAGGCAATGATTCCTATAATGAATTATTTGTCGGACGTTTTTCGGCTGAAACAGTAACCCATGTTGAAACACAGGTTCAAAAAATAATAACTTACGAAAGAGATCTAAACGCAGATGCTACGTGGTTAAACATTGGAACAGGTATTGCAAGAAATGAAGGTGCCGGTAACGGTCATAATGGAGGCGAAGCAGATTATGTTCATATGGATTATATTCGCGACAGTCTTTTGAATTATACATACTCAACGGTTCATCGTGAGTACGATGGTGGCGTTCCTGGTTTGCCAAACACAACTGCAGCTCAGATATCTTCTCGAATCAATGCAGGAACAAGTATAATTAGCTACTGTAACCATGGATCACAAAACAGCTGGAGCGTTGCCGGGTACTCTACCTCTCACGTAGATGCACTTACAAATACGGACCGCTGGCCTATTGTGTGGGCTGTTGCTTGTGATAACGGACGTTTTACCAATGGTAGCTGCTTTGCCGAAACATGGATGCGCGCTACTCACAATGGACAACCAACAGGTGCTATAGGCACAATGATGTCGTGGATTTCACAGCCATGGCAACCGCCGATGACTGGCCAGGACGAAATGAACACTATCCTTGTTGAAGGTTACCAAAACAATATCAAACGTACATTTGGAGGAAACTCGATCAACGGAAGCATGAAAATGATCGACCTTCATGGTTCATCCGGAAAAAGCACCCATGATACATGGATTCTTTTTGGCGACCCATCTTTAACGCTTCGAACTGATACACCTGCTACGATGACAGTTTCACATATGCCTGCTATATTTCTGGGAATGTCAGAATTCGCTGTCAATGTAAACGCCGAAGGAGCTACTGTTGCACTCACAATCGATGGAGAAATACTTGGATCAGCAATTGTTGAAAATGGAATTGCCAATGTTACCTTTCCTGCATTGAGCAATGTTGGAATGATGAAAGTTGCTGTTTTTGGGTACAATCGAATCACTTATCTTCAGGAAGTTGAAATCATTCCTGCATCAGGTCCTTTCGTTGCTTTTGTATCATGTGCCGTTAATGGAGAAGCTGTTGGTCAGGTTCATTATAATCAAGAAGTTTCTCTTGGTATTGAGTTAAAGAATTTGGGTGTAGAACCTGCTTCAAACTTAAATGTTACGCTTTCATCTGGTTCTCCTTATGTAAGTATTACCGACAATAATGAATCATATGGGACAATGATTCCAGATCAAATTACTATGATCAATAATGCTTTTGCCTTTACTGTCAGCAATGATGTTCCCAATAACACACCAATCACTTTTAATCTACTAATAGCAGGTGATGAAGCCACATGGGAAACATCATTCAATCTTACAGCGCTTGCACCTGAATTTACAATTGGTAACTATACCGTTTCTGATCCTTTGGGCAACGGAAATGGCCGTCTTGATCCCGGTGAGAATGCTGATATCATCGTTTTCTTTTCAAACACTGGATTAAGTCAGGCATTGAATGCATTAGGAAACTTAGCTTTCAACTCTTCATACATCACAGTCAACAGTTCAACCTATGAAGTCGCTTCAGTTGATGCAGGCCAAACAGTGAATGCAACATTTAATATTGCTGTAAGTAGTGGCGCACAAATCGGACAGGCTGTTGATTTTAATTTTAACGTTGCAGCAGGTTCTTATCAGGCACAAAAGTCGTTTACCGCAAAGATTGGTATTATTCTGGAAGATTTTGAAACAGGAACTTTTGATGCCTTTGACTGGGCATTTGATGGAAATCAACCATGGGTGATTAACACAACCAGTCCTTATGAAGGAACTTATGCTGTGAAATCAGGAGAAATTAATGACAGTCAATCTTCACAAATGATACTTCAGTATGAAGTTAGCGCCAGTGATTCTATCTCGTTTTACAGAAAGGTATCTTCAGAATCAGGCTATGACTATATGCGCTTCTATATCGACAATGTTAAAGTAGGAGAATGGGCCGGCACAATAGGCTGGAGCAAGGTTTCTTTTCCTGTTTCCGCAGGCATGCGAACCTTTAAATGGGAATACATGAAAGACTACACCGTTTCGAGTGGAGATGACTGTGCATGGGTAGATTATATCACCTTCCCGCCTGCATTATCTACAAGCGGATGGGCAGGAAATAATACTGCTATATGTGCAGGAGAAACCATTCAACTTGAAGGCACAGCAACTTATTACAATTCCATTAGCTGGAGCACTTCCGGGACAGGCACTTTCAGCAACAACAGCATATTGAATCCAGTTTATACACCCAGTGAAGCGGACAATATCGCTGGAAACGTCGAGCTTAAACTCACCGTTGTTGGAAATACCACGACCATTGAAAGCAGTATGATTCTCACTATCCATCAGGCACCTGAGGTATTTGCCGGCGAAAATGGCTTTGCTTGCGCGGGTTCTGAATTCGAACTAACACAATCTTCAGCATCCAACTACAGCACTTTGCTTTGGACAAGTGATGGGACAGGGAGTTTTAGTGATGCAAGTGCTTTGCACCCAATTTATACACCAGATGCTAATGACTATGCAGCCGGACATGTAATACTTACCCTAGAAGCTCAAGGATTAGGGACTTGTGGTTCAATTAGTAATCAAACTACTTTAAGTTTTCATGCTTTACCAACAGCCATGCTTTCAGGCGATCAAATGATTTGCCATGGCTCTTCCGCTGAAATAAGTATTGAACTGACGGGAGCTGCTCCATGGACTATTGAAATGGCCGATGGAATGGGAACATACACAATCCCTTCATCCCCATGGTTGATGCAAATGACTCCTGATCAATCCATTACATACACTTTGACTATCGTTAATGATGCTAATAATTGTGTTAATGAAGGACAAGGTCAGGCAGTTATTACTTTGTATCTTGCTCCGATTGCACCTTTGACCCCTGCCGCTGCTGATACAATTGACTATGCATTTATTCAGACAAGCAATGTAACTATTGAAAGCGTACCTAATACCGATAGCTATGTATGGCAGATAGAACCCACATCGGCAGGTTCTATCAGTGGAACCGGAATTGAAGCAACAATTGAATGGAATGCTTCTTTCACTGGAACTGCTCAGATAATGGCTGCTGCAATCAATGATTGCGGCCAAAGTGATTGGTCAGAAACTGCATTGGTGGTTGTTAAAAATACGGTTGGCATCAATGAACTTAAGCAGCAATCATTGCAAGTTTATCCAAACCCTTCAAGTGGCCAGTTCAACGTAATTCTTAATAACACAGACGCACAACGGATTTCACTTAAGGTTACCAATATGGTTGGTAAACTTGTTTATACGAAAACAATTGAAGTAAACAGCAGTACACTTGTTTATGTATTACAATTAAGCCATCTTCCTGATGGAGTATATATGATTGCTGTTGAAGACGGAAAATCAATTGGTGTTCAACGAATTACTATCCGAAAATAATTTAATCCAATAATGAAAAAAGCAGGTTTCCCATTTCGAAACCTGCTTTTTTTTATCTAATTCTGATGGATTTTATACCAAAGTGAATTATAGATGAATCCAAAAGCATTAATGGTATAATGCCGATGGATAGAAATGTTATACCAAAGTGAATTATAAATGAATTCAAAAGCTGTCATGGTATAATGCCGAAGGTTAGAAATGTTAGGCCAATTGAGTGAGCGATAATTTCTTGAAATAATTGACCTCAGTTCGGGATGGCTTACCTTCATCCTTTTCAAAACCGAAATTGCTTCTGAGGCTAATGGAGCATTCACATTGTTTTCCACACAAATCTCTACTATTTCAAGACGCAAAAGCCATTCATCAGGCCAGGCTTTTTGTAGTGTTGCCCAAACGGCAGATAACTTCTCAAAACCTTTTTTCTGCTCCCTTATGGTACGAATTGTATTATAGACATTATGCAAATATTTTTGATTTTCATCATAAATAATTTTATGCGTACTTTCCTTTGGAAGCGGATATTCTAAGCCAAAACCATCAGGATCGGCCGGACCAGTATAGGCTGAAACAATAGACTCACCAATCGCCATATCATATATTCCCCATGATGGATTAAAAAGCACTTTACCATCATAGCTTACTTTACAATCTGAAAAACTTAAGAGCACCAAATTACCCTCAATGCGGGTAATTGAATTAAGAACGCCATTAATATGCACCCCCGACTCAAACTCAAATTCACACCTTTTCTGAATTTCAATTCCGACTTCCACTAGATCTGCATCTTCAAGCAAACGTGGCGGTTTGAAAGTGTTTTTTATCCTACCTATTGGTGAGCCAAAACCATCCGAATGACGGCTCTTTCCATGATTAGTAAGCATTTTATTATTAAAATTCAATGTGGTTGGTCCGATTGTTTTTATATAAGCTGGTTGATTTTGATGCAGTAAGTATTCCTTAAAAACACCTGAGACCTGTAAACCGGAGCTGTACTCACAAGTAGCAGGTGAAGCTGATTCGATTGCCTTCAGGATTCCCTCAACGCCTCCTTTTCTTAAGGCCATACGACTTGCAAACTCATCTAAAACTTTGTTAAGATGTGCAAAATCAGGAGTAACAAAAAGTTGAGGCTGAGGCTTGGTGATATCAAAATTATAATACACAGCATCAATGGTATAAGGCAATTTTGTAACTCTTTCACTCATTGCTCCAGCACTTTCACCAATGGAAGAAAGTAAACCCGCACCATAAATTTTCGGATTACTTAACTCACCAATCAAACCATACTCTACTGTCCACCAATGAAGGTTTCGTATGAGAGCCATTTCCGAAGGAATACCTAAATTCTTCTCTTTCAAATCCAATTCAAGTTCAGCGTTAGCAATTTGGGCTTTAGATGACTGAGGATCAGCTTTGAGAATAGATAAATACCGAATGGCTTCATAAAGATCATAATCAGATGATGAAGAAAAGGCTTTGGACCCAATTTCACCAAAATTTCGTAAATATTCTGCATATTCCGGATCTGCTATTATGGGCGCATGCCCAGCAGCTTCATGAATAATATCTGGAGCAGGTGTATATTCAACCTGATCAATAGGACGAATATCAGCAGCTATCACAAGCACCTTATGAGCCTGAAATTCCATAAATGCAGCAGGAGGAATAAATCCATCCACAGTAACAGCAGCCCAGCCAATTTTTGAAAGTATATCATTCATAGATTTGATTTCAGGAATACGATCAATACTGATACCTGTCTTCTTGAGCCCGTTAAGATAGGATGAATGTGCCATATCTTTCAAAAAATGAATGTTTTGACGCATCACAAAGCGCCATATTGCATGATCCTGCCAAGTGTAGCTGTTATAAGGCCGGTCAATAATCAGTTTCAATAAATGTCGGGGTAGGTGATTAAGTACTTCGTTGTTTTGCATCACTGATGTTATTTGGAATGATTATAAACAATCCAAAAATACATAATTTGACTGATAAATTTGAAAATCCTTTAACTGTTAGCTCCAATTTGTTAATAACAATAAAAAGTTTTTTCCATTTTTATTGCATCTTAAGGTAATGTAGCATACTTTTGAAGTTCCTAATTTATTTTATAAAACGAATTAAAAACCAAAATTCAAATTATGAAAACCAGAATTTTTATTTCCACACTTGTGGTCGTGCTTTTATCTTCTTCATTATTAATAGCCGGACATGCTGATGATTTCAGAATTGACAGCAAGCAAGTTGAGAATGAATTTGCAGAGTTAACCCGTTTGGAACAAACAATTGTTGATTACGGCTATCTTTCTCTTTCAGAAATGCAACAAAATGAATTTGTTTCAGCCGAATTTTCCGCCTTAGTGCCAATGAATAGTCCTGCATCAGGGGAAGCCGCACTTGGCATCCCGGGCTTCTGGTGGGGTTGTATCTTTGGGCCTGTTGGACTTCTTGTTGTTTATGTTGTTACTGACAATGACCAGAGTCAGGTCAAGAGTGCGCTAACAGGCTGCATTATAGGAACTGTTGTAAGTGTAGGCTTTTATTTGATATATGCACTAACTCTTACTGCAGCAACAATTTAGTAAGGAATCATAGCTTTTATGAGGAGCATTTCCTTAAAAATATCCAACAAACTTCAATAGGTTATTGTTATGAACGCCTTAATCTATTGAGGTTTTTGTTATAATAAAAATTCTAATGCAGTTTTACCGTATTCATGTACCAAAAATTGTTATCAATACCTCGCAATATTCAATTCAAAATTGAAGCTTTTCTTAAGCATTTATATCAAATCATTTTTTGAAACCTTTTTTTTACTGTATGAAAAACCTATTTCTTTTGTGTTTTTTTATATTTTCTTATGCTCAACTTACAATAGGACAGCAAGACACTTACTATCGTATTAAAGCTGATTTTACTGTAAAAGAAATCCATACAGACGGCACAAATAGTATTACAATGGGACAAGTCTATTATGACAAATCAAAAAAGAAGATTGTTTATAATGTGCTATTTCCAGAAAAAGAGGTATGGTTGTTTCAAGATTCTTTGATGTATATCATTAAAAATGATATCATTGAAAAAAAACCATTGGTGCCAGGTTATATTGATTTCTCGGTATTTAATCTGGCATTAAATAACAGCTTAAAAGATTATGGACTCAAAAACAACATGATTTTTGAATTAAAAGATGTGGTGAAAGATGAAGATATGGTTATATCATTTTGGAAGCCTAGAAATGAGTTTGCCAGATTACTTGGAGATGTAAAAGTTTCTGTTAAAGATAACCGGCTTTTTGGTGTTTTAATTTACGATAAGGATCAAAGATTGATTGGAAAGCAGGTTTTTTTAGAATACATTAAAATTGGGGCTTTAGAATTTCCTGCTGATATTATCAGCTATACTTATCATGAAAATGGAGGAGAAAACAAACAATTAACGACTTACAAAAATATTAAAGTAAATAATTGGGATGAAGATTTGTTTTACAATTATGCTATTCCTGTTCATTAGCAATGTTATTGGCCAACAATCAAATGAGAAATTCATTTATAGGGTAAAGGATATTGTCAGATTGCAGGTTGATAAACCTCATCAGCACAAATTTTATCATTATCTGGCAGATTGCTCCAATGAAGCAGATGTTATTTTAACCACTTTTTTTATCGGATACAAGAATATGTTTTCCAATCAGGACAGTCGAAGTTGTACTTTTGAACCGAGTTGCTCTGTTTATGCTATTGAAACAATAAAAGAAAATGGTTTTTTTATAGGTTTCTTTGATTCTGTTGATCGACTAACACGTTGCAATGGTCTTTCTCCCGAGAATTACGATATAAATATTGATAAGCATCTCCTGATAGATCATCCCTAATCATGCTCAACCTGCCCCTACCAAATGCAAACTTTATACAACCAGAATAGCTGTCAAAATTCCGATCTTATTAATTTTATTGTTCCTAAAATATTATTTCCATCCCTGTTTTCAGTACGGCAAATACTAATTATTTTGCTTATTGGCTTCTTCCCTTTACTCATTAAGTCTCAGGATTTATACAACTATAAAAATTCTTTGATTTATAGTAATTTTTTGATGGGTACCAAGCAATATAAGCTTGCTTCGGAAGAATTTGAAAGAATTCTCTTTATGAAACCAGACAATGACACAATCAAAAATCAGCTTTTACGATCCTATCTATTTGATAAACAATATGAAAAAGTACAACAGCGTTCTGATAACCTGTTTAATGACAAGGCTTCAATCCCACGATTAGCTGCATTGGTTTATTCACGTTCTTTGGTTCTTACAGAGAATTATACGCTTTTTCAATTTTTTATTGAAGTAAATAGAAACTTAACTGATTTTGACCGCAAAACATTGATGCTTAACAGTCAGTTACTCAAATATGATTGGAAAAATGCCGAACTTACTTTCAAAGGCATGATGGAGGCAGGCTACTCTGTAGAAAAAAAACATGAAGCCTTGTTTTTAGAAATCAAATCAGTAAGATACAAAAGCCCTGTGGTTGCAGTAGGGATGTCGGCTTTAATACCTGGTTCAGGAAAAGCAAACACGGGTGAATGGAAAGACGGTCTTGTTTCACTACTCTTCGTTGCAGGATCAGCAATTCAAGCCTACCGTGGTTATACAATTTATGGAGAAAAAAGCGCTTTCTTTATTGTTTATACCGGATTAGCAACTACATTTTATCTGAGTAATCTCTATGGCTCTTATAAATCAGCTAAGAAATACAATGAAAAAATCAGGCAAAACATACATCATCGTGCTGAAAATATTTTTATCAGTACTTTTTAGCTTTTGTTTTTCGACAGGCTTCACGCAAAATCCTGAACAAACACTAACTTTCGCTAAAGAACAGTTAAATCAAGGGAACTATTTGCCTGCCAACAAATCGCTGAACAGACTTATGTTTTTTGATAACGGGCTGGAGTATCCAGAAATATTTGAACTTTTTGCCTGCAGTTATTTTCAATTGAATGACTATAATAATGCATGGTATTATTACGACCTTGCAGCAATAAGGTCAGACAAAGACTCTCTTAGAGCTGAGTTTACTTTCATGAAAGTAGCCTGCCGTCTCTATCTCAAGGAATATCATGAGGCAATGATCGATCTTATGTCGTTTCAAGGTCATCTAACTGAAAATCAGAGGTGGCAGTTTAATCTGCTGGCAGGGATTAATTCATTTTATTTAATGGATTATATTCAATCTGAAATACACTTTCGTAATTGTGCTGACAGCAATTCGCTTTTGATGGTCAAATCTGCGTTTTCTGATATCAAGAAAGTAGAAAAGCGATTCAACCCAAATAAAGCAAAAGTGATGAGTATCATTCTTCCCGGCAGCGGGCAACTATATGCCGGTGATCTCAAAAACGGTATTAACTCTTTTGCTTTGGTTTTTGGATTCATTGCAGTTGGGTTGAGTGTATCGTCCTCCATTCGTTTTATCGATTCTGCCATCATAATATTTCCGTGGTTTCAAAGATATTATATGGGAGGTTACCAAAAAGCATCGGTTATCACACTCGAAAAACAAAATGCAGAAAAGAATAAAGTTCTTTTGTCACTTATAGATCAATTATCAGAAACACAAATTCATTGGTGATCGTCCATCAAGCATAATTTACAATCAGTCGTTTCCAAGATCACAAAGCAAAGGAACAAAACGGAATATACCATGTTTTTCATCGACCATGTTTCCATCAGCCTGCTTGATCATTTTCAACATAACTTGTTCAGAACCTTCACCATAAGGAATTACCATAATACCGCCGGGCTTTAACTGGTTAATGAGGGTTTCAGGTATGGTTGGAGCAGCAGCTGTAATTAGAATTCTATCAAAAGGAGCAAATTTTGGCAATCCAATATTTCCATCACCTAAAAAAAGATTGACCTTCCATGACAATGTTTCCAAAAAAGCTTTTGTCTTCATAAAAAGCCTGCGCTGTCTTTCGATACTATAAACTCTGGCACCCATCACAGCCAAAACACATGCCTGGTATCCTGAACCTGTTCCAATCTCCATAACCTTTTGTCCTTTCTTAACATCCAGGAGCATGCTTTGAAAAGCCACTGTATAAGGTTGCGAAATTGTTTGACCCGACCCTATCGGGAAAGGTTTATCCTGATAGGCAAATTCCAGAAATGAGGAGTCCATAAATAAATGACGTGGAACTACTTCAAGTGCATTTAGTACGCGCGTATCAACTATGCCTTTTTTTTGGATGCTTTCAACAAGTTGCTTTCTTAAACCCTTGTGTCTAAAGGAGTCTTGCATAATATGGATAATCTGAATTTTGGGCTTCAATATGGAAATATTCTAAATTCTGTTCCTGCGAAATTAGCAATTTGAATAGTACCAAAAAATGATACCTTTGCAAAAAGTAAATTTTATGTTAAAAATTGGCGTTCTGGGAGCTGGTCATCTTGGTAAAATACACCTTAAGTGTATCCAGCAAATACCTGATTATGAACTTATTGGATTTTATGATTCTAACTTGGAAAACGCTTTAAAAGTTGAAAAAGAATTTCAAATAAAAAAGTTTGACAGCATTGATGCCTTGGTTGAAGCTGCTGAGGTAGTAGATATTGTTACTCCAACCATTTCGCATTTCAGTTGTGCGTCAGCTGCACTTAAAAAACGCAAGCATGTTTTCATTGAAAAGCCAATTGTTGCGACTCCGGATGAAGCAAGAGAGCTTATTGCAATTGCAAACAAAGCCCAGGTAAAAGTTCAGGTAGGCCATGTAGAAAGATTTAATCCTGCATTTATAGCTGCTAAAAACGCCATCAATAATCCGATGTTTATCGAAACACATCGTTTGGCACAATTTAATCCACGTGGAACTGATGTGCCGGTTATTCTGGACTTGATGGTGCATGATATTGATATCATTTTAAGTGTTGTCAACTCTGAAATTAGCAAAATAAGCGCGAGTGGAGTGGCGGTTGTTAGTGAAACTCCTGACATCACCAACGCGCGTATTGAATTTGAAAACGGAAGTGTCGCTAACCTTACTGCCAGCCGCATCTCATTAAAAAATATGCGTAAATCCCGTTTCTTTCAAAAAGACGCCTATATCACTGTAGATTTTCTTGAAAAGAAAACGGAAATTGTAAGGATGAGTACTATTCAAGCAGAACCCGACGATCCGATGGCAATGGTTATCGATCTGGGGAATGGAAAAGGAATGCGCGAAATCACCTTTGAAAAACCGGAAATTATGCCAACCAATGCTATAAAAGCTGAGCTGGAAAGCTTTTATCAGGCCATAGTAAACAACAAAACACCATTGGTTTCCATAGATGACGGATATAAAGTTTTGCTAGTCGCTTATCAGATTCTTGAAAAAGCAAATCAATCGCTAGGTAAATTAGAATAATTCCATTATTTACACAATACGCAGACGATTGCAAACGTTGTGTTAATAACCAGGAATCAAAACGTAATCTATGCAACGATCTGTACTTTCCCGATCGGTTTTTTTTCTTTTTATTTCAGTTATACTGCTTGCACTTTCATGTCAAAAATTTGAAGGTGAACAAACGATTCCTGCCTATTTACATATAGATACAGTACTTTTTTCAACCGATTATCCATCTGAGGGTAGTAATACGCACAAAATTACTGATGTTTGGGTGTATGTTAACGATCAGCTGATCGGCGCGTTTGAATTACCTGCTACATTTCCTGTACTTGCAAGCGGCATTCATAAGCTTGAAATCAGGCCAGGAATCAAGCTGAATGGTATTGCCGCTACGCGTGTTCCTTATCCATTTTTCAAGCCGTTCTTAATATCAGATTTCAACTTTATTGAAGATTCTGTGTTAACGGTTTATCCAATAACCTCCTATTATAGTAATATCACTTTTGCATGGATGGAAGATTTCGAAGGGTCCAATATATCGCTCGAAAAGACAACCCAAAGCGACACAAATCTGGTCAAGACTTTTCCTTCAAATAATCCGGAAGCTTTTTTATCTGATTATTCTTCTTACTCAGGTCTCATTCATTTGGAAGGCAATTACAACAAATTCCAGATTGCCACTTTTATGGCCTATGAATTGCCTGGAAAAGGGACTCCTGTTTTTCTGGAAATGGATTACAAATGCGATCGGGCATTTGGCGTTGGTATGTTTGCCACCATTAATTCAACAATTCTCAGCCTACCGATTCTCGTTGTAAATGCAAGTGAAGAATGGAATAAAATTTATATAAATCTTAGCCCGAATGTCACTGAATACAGCACGTCCTTAAATTTCAAGATTTATTTTGAATCTGATAAAGGCGATGATAATCAGGCCAGATTCCTTTTTGATAATATTAAACTTATTTACCGAAATAATTCGTGATGAATAGGCATTTACAAGTAGCTAAATATATAATCCTCGACTGGATAACCGCATTGTTGGCCTGGTCACTATTCTATTTTTTCAGAAAGCAATCGGAAGATCCAACTTTCCACCAACATTTTCAAGTTGTTTTCGACGATCCAAACTTTTGGTTTGGTATCACACTTATTCCAGTTGGATGGTTGCTACTATATGCGATCGTTGGCACTTACAGAAAAATTTATAGAAAGGCTCGACTAAAAGAACTTGGACAAACACTCGTTATCACTTTAATTGGTGTTACTGTAATCTTTTTTGTAGCAATTCTGGACGATGTAATTGTTACCTACAAATCTTATTATCAGTCTTTTATCATTTTATTTGGTTTACACTTTTTGCTCACCTATGCTGGGCGACTCGCTCTCACTTCTGTTACTGTTAGAAAAATTCATCGAAAACAGATTGGCTTTAACACTGTAATTGTTGGCAGCAATGGTAATGCACTAAAGATTTATAATGATATTGAAAATCAGGAAAGGTCATCTGGGAATCTTTTTGTAGGTTTTTTAAGTGTATATGATAAAGATGATTATAAAATAGGACAGCATCTCCCTCATTTAGGCTCTTATCAGGACATCAAACGCGTTGTTGCGGAAAATCAGGTAGAAGAAGTAATCATTGCTATTGAAAGATCAGAAACCGATACTATCGACAAAATTATCGCGAAACTTGAGGATATAAATGTTGTTATCAAGATCATACCGATAATGCAGGATATTTTATTTGGTTCGGTCAAACTTTCTGGAATCTGGCATGCACCACTCATTCAAATATCACCCGATCTGATGCCTGCATGGCAGCAATCTCTCAAGCGAATCATGGATATAATTGTCTCCATAGTTGCAATGATCCTGCTTATACCTCTCTACATCATTACAGCTATGGGTGTATTGTTATCATCCAAAGGTCCGATCATGTATAGTCAGGAACGTGTTGGACTACGCGGAAAACCATTCAAAATGCATAAGTTCAGAAGCATGTTTTCTGACGCTGAAAAAACCGGTCCACAGCTGAGTTCGGAAGATGACCCTCGTATAACACCTTTCGGCAGGTTTATCCGCAAAATGCGACTCGATGAAATACCACAGTTTTATACAGTAATTAAAGGGGATATGTCTTTGGTTGGTCCAAGACCTGAAAGACAATATTACATTGATCAAATTGTGAAACGTGCACCTCATTATCGTCTTTTACTAAAAGTTAAGCCCGGAATCACCTCCTGGGGTCAAGTAAAATATGGCTATGCCTCTGATGTGGACGAGATGATTGAACGCCTCAAATACGACATCCTATACATCGAAAACATGAGCATTGCAATGGATATCAAAATATTGATATATACTATATTAATTGTACTTCAAGGGCGAGGCAAATAATATTTTTTTTGTTGAAATACCTTTAAACGGGATTGTTTCCATTTTTTTCCTTTTCCAGATTTGTTAATCAGCCAACTTCAATCTGCGCTATACTATAGTTGCCCATTCTCAATCATCAGGATAATCGTTTCGATAAGTTCATCCTCGCCATTCGGATCATATTTTATTTTAAGGTTATATCCCCAAATACGCGCAAAACTTTGATAGAAAAAAGCTGTAAAACCACCCCTCATTCCTTTTAGAAGGTCGAAGGATGTTTCTGATGTTTCACGATCGATAAGTTTGATAAGAATTTTGCCTTGAGTAAAAGTCAGGTCACGCAGATCCGAACCAAATTGTTCGTTGATCTCATCTTCGGCATGTTTCATGATCTTTCTGCGTTCCCTGTCACTATTGGCCACCTGAAGTATGCTTTCATATTCGGCAAGTTTGATGCCGGCAAGCTTGGCATAAGGATAAACTTTTTTTACATGATAGATCAGACGTTCAATTCTCCGGATATCACGACGGCTGTCGAATAATCGCATGGCATAAATTGAAACTTCGGGTAGTTGCACCATCGGGATGGTATCATGGTTCACAATTTTTGCAAAAACAATGAGGGTATCTTTTTTAAATTGGGATTTCCTTATATCCTGACTGATTACCTGTCCATTCATCCAGGAAGATAACAATAAAAAAAATAAAATCAGAATTTTACGTATCATGAACATTCATTTATAACTCATCCTGCATAATAGAGCTGTATGACGAAATATTATGTCATCCAGCTCAATGCAGTTAAGGAACATATCAAGATTTATGCCAATCTCTCAGTTGGCAATTTGGATAAAATAACGCTCAGGAATTGAATAGAATAAAAGAATAGAAATTCCCAGCTTAGGCAACCATTAATTTTGAAAGGCCGGCCTTATTGAATTTCTTTTCGGCGTATTCCAATGTAATTACCAATTCTTTCACATCTTTTTGTGAAGGCAAGTCAAACATATCATCGGTCAAAATTGCCTCAAAAATGGAACGAAGGCCACGTGCTCCCAACTTGAATTCTATTGTTTTCTCAACAATAAAATCATAAACCCCTTCTTCAAATACCAGTTTGATCCCATCAAGTTCAAAAAGTCTTGTAAACTGTCTTACAAGTGCATTCTTTGGTTCTGTAATAATGCGTTTTAATATTTCAGGAGTCAGTGGATGCAAAAAAGTTAGAATAGGCAAGCGACCCACAATTTCAGGAATCAATCCAAACTTTTTCAAGTCAATCGGAGCGATATATTGAAGCAAATTGTCTTTATCAATTTGTTGCTTTTTGTCTTTACCATAACCAACAACATTGGTATGGTGGCGTGAAGCAATAATTCTTTCAATTCCATCAAAAGCTCCACCTGCTAAAAAAAGAACATTTTTTGTATCAACCTGAATCATTTTCTGCTCAGGGTGCTTACGTCCACCCTGAGGTGGCACATTAACGATGGTTCCTTCTAACAGTTTTAACAAAGCCTGCTGAACTCCCTCACCGGAAACATCACGTGTGATACTGGGATTATCACTTTTTCGTGCTATTTTATCAATCTCATCAATAAAAACTATTCCCCGTTCAGCAGCTTTTACGTCGTAATCAGCAGCCTGAAGCAAACGTGTGAGAATACTTTCAACATCTTCACCTACATAACCAGCCTCTGTAAGTACTGTTGCATCGGCAATAGCGAAAGGAACATGAAGCATTTTTGCAATGGTTCGGGCCAGCAGTGTTTTTCCTGTACCTGTTTCCCCTACCAGAATGATATTTGACTTTTCAATCTCAACCTCATCTTTTGCAGGAACCTGATCAATACGTTTGTAATGGTTATAGACAGCAACGGCCAGAATTCGCTTGGCTTCATCTTGCCCTATGACATACTGATCGAGAAAATTCTTTATTTCGGCAGGCTTTAAAATCTTAAAATCAGACTTACGCACTTTTTGTTGCTTTGAAGTAACTTCCTCATTCAAAATAATTTGTGCCTGTTCAACACAACGATCACAAATATGCGCATCAAAACCACTTATGAGTAGCCGTACATCAGCGCGTGGACTTCCGCAAAAAGAGCATTCATCTTTTTTCTTTGCCATATTTTCTAGGCTTTGCTTCTTACCAGTACTTCATCAATCATTCCGTAATCTTTGGCTTCTTCGGCAGTCATCCAATAGTCTCGATCTGAATCTTTCCAGATTCGCTTATAGGTTTGACCGCTATGTTTGGCAATTATTTCATAAAGTTCTTTCTTCAACTTCTGGATTTCACGTGCAGTGATTTCAATATCCGAAGCTTGACCCTGAGCACCTCCCATGGGTTGGTGAATAAGGATTCTTGAGTGTTTTAATGCTGTTCGTTTTCCTTTTGTACCAGCACACAGTAAAACAGCACCCATTGAGGCTGCCATGCCGGTGCAAATTGTTGAAACATCAGGATTGATGTATTGCATGGTGTCGTATATTCCAAGACCAGCATACACAGATCCACCAGGAGTATTGAGGTAAATCTGAATATCACGTTTGGAGTCAACTGATTCTAAAAACAACAATTGGGCCTGTATTATATTGGCTACATAGTCGTCAACAGGTACGCCTAAAAATATGATACGATCCATCATTAATCGTGAAAAAACATCCATTGTGGCAATATTCAACTGACGTTCTTCGATGATGGTTGGAGAAATATAACCTCTGGCAGCATTGCTATATTGATCTAAACCCAGACTATTTATGCCCAGATGCTTCGTTGCGTATTTTTTGAATTCGTTATTCATGGTCGTGTTCTATTATTTCAAGATCCTTATTTTCCGAAACTAATTTTTTAAATTCCTCAGGAGTCATTTCCTGTTCTGTTAAAGACACCTTCTCCTTAATTAATTTTATCATTTTACGTTCACGTAATTCGCTGATAATTCGTTGTTCTTCTTTTTTGTTCTTTAAGATTGAATCAACCGTTGAAGCCAATCGGTTTTCCATGTCTTCATCGATTTCCATATCAGGAGGCATTGTTCCGAAGAAATAATTTAGTACAAATCGTCTTACTTCCTGTTCTTCAACTTTCAATTCCGGGTACTTGCCAATCAGCTTTTCCTCTATCAATTGAAATCGCAATGATTTTTCGTAATCAGGATAATTGGATTCTATTTCCTCGGCTGATAATTTTCCTTCGGAATTATCAACAATCCATCGCTTCATAAATTCTTCAGGAAGATTGACTGGTGTTTCTTCGATTACCTTTTTCAAAGCCAAGCTATAAACAAAGTAATCCGATTGCTGTTCAAGTTGCTTTTCAATCTCAGCACCTATTCGATTTCTAAAATCTTCTTCTGAATTGATTTCATCAGACGGGAAAATCTTTTTAAAGAATTCTTCATTGAATTCAGCAAGTTCAGTACTTACAATTTCGTCAATCACAACATTAAAATTTGAAGATGCCAGCTCATGCTGTTCGTTATTCAAATTCAAAAGCGTAATTACTTTTTCATTATCACCACCAAACGCCTCATTTAAGTTCACAACAAACTCGGCACCAAGCACCGAACTCAAAAAAGTATCTTTTATGTTCTGATCCGTAATTTCATCCACATTAAAACGAGCTTTCCCTGAGAAACCATTTTCTATTTCATTCTTGTCCTGGTCTGCTTCAACGAACCGCAATTCAATTTCATCACCGGCCTTCAGTGAATCAGGATAGACTGTGTTCGGATAGTCTTTTAAAAGTTTATCAATCGTATTCTGGATTTCTTCTGCCGATGCTTTCACTTTCGGATATGTCAGACTTATATCCTCAAGATTGATATCAAACTCTGGCGACAATGCAATATTAAAGAAAAAGCTAAATTCATCTTTAGTATCAAAATCAATCGAACCAGTCCTGTCTATATCAGGAAGTGGATAGCCAATAATTTTGATCTTATTTTCAATGATATAATCATTCAATGAATTTGAAACAAACTTATTAACAGAATCTGCAAGAAGCGCATCACCATACATTTTTTTTACAAGCCCGAAAGGAACTTTACCAGGTCTGAAACCAGGAATGGAGGCCTTTCGTTGGTACTCTTTGAGGGATTTATTTACTTCTGGTTCGTAATCTGTCTTAGTAATTTTGATTTCGATCGTAGCAGTTGCTTCGCCTGTTTGTTCTTTTGAAACTTGCATTTAACTTGAAATTTGATTTCTTTTCTTTTAAAAAATATAGAGCCGGATCAGGAGACGAATCCGGCTTTTAAAAATCATAGGTTGTGCGGATGAAGGGACTCGAACCCCCACGCCTCTCGGCACCAGATCCTAAGTCTGGCGCGGCTACCAATTACGCCACATCCGCTCGTGGATTTCATCTTGTTATGTTTCAAAATGAGGGTGCAAATATACAAAATTTGCTTAAACCCAAATAAGTTTTTAATCAATAAGTTTTATCTTATCATGTGTGCAAAATTCCTAAGAAAAGAGCTAACAAAAATGCGACAAATTATTTCATTGTTATATTCCTTCAAATTCTCAATGATTTATGAGTTTAGGAATCAGAAAGATTCATTTTGATAGAATGAGCCAAACTAAAAAAGCTAATATTTACAAAATCTGGCAGGTCAGAAAATAAAAAAGGCTGCCTAATTTGTGGCAGCCTTTTTTAATATTGATGAAGATTAATTCTTTACTATGGTGCAGGTTTGAACGCTTCCTGCTAAGAACAGGTGA
>PHDU01000078.1 GCA_002842755.1 Bacteroidetes bacterium HGW-Bacteroidetes-1
AGCTGTTGCTGATAATTCTGAAACATTAGAAAACTATAGAGAAATTCAATTACGGTACGAAAAATTGATTAACCTACAATATTTTTAAACAGAACCTATTTAATTAACTATCAAGAAATTAATTCAGAACTGCAATTTATAGAGTAGTCCTGACGGGAAATACATAGAAATCCCATCAAGACTATAAAACTATTACAAATTAAGTTTCTTTGCTCAACCTGAAATTTTAAGGGGGTATAAGGTTGAAAATCAATTTAATTGATGGAATGTAACAACATTTTTCATGCCCATATTCACCGCATCTTCATTCATTGGAATTAACTTGTGATAGCGCTCAGGTAAGGACTTTTTAAGTCCTTTAATCACGTTTTCAAGCTTTACAATTGGTTTTAATTTGAGATATGCACCCAGAATTACCATATTAAATATCTTGGTATTCCCCATTTCAGCTGCAAGTCGTGCACCTTCAATCTGATAAATATTAATATCTTTTCGTACCGGGTGACGCGTAATCCCATTTGGGTCATAAATGAGTATACCACCCGGGCGAACTGACTTTTCAAATTTATCCATTGATTGTTGATTCAAAATAATAGCAGTATCGAAAATTGTTAAAACAGGTGAACTGATTCGCTCATCACTTACGATAACCACAACATTTGCAGTGCCACCGCGCATTTCCGGGCCATAAGAAGGCATCCAGCTCACTTCCTGATCTTGCATTATACCACTGTAAGCAAGGATTTTACCCATAGAGAGAACCCCTTGACCGCCAAATCCGGCTATAATCATTTCTTCAGTCATTGTATCTTTTGATTTTTCGCATTTATACTATTTGACCAATTGTCCATCAACCTTGATATCTCCAAGTGGAAAGAAAGGAAACATGTTTTCTTCCATCCATTTGTTGGCATCTATGGGAGTCATTTTCCAGCCAGAGTTACAGTTGGACACAATTTCAACAAAAGATAGTCCGGGTTTATTGTCTCTCTGATTTTCAAATGCTTTTTTAATGGCTTTTTTTGCTCTTCTTACTGCTGCAGGTGAATGTACAGCTTGACGCGAAACAAAATAGGTTCCTGGTAATTGAGCAACCAACTCGGTCATTTTTAATGGATTTCCCATAGTTTCCACATCTCGTCCAAAGGGTGATGTAGAAGATTTCATTCCGGGTAGGGTAGTAGGGGCCATTTGTCCGCCCGTCATGCCATAAATGCCGTTATTTATAAAAATAATGACAATTTTTTCACCTCTGTTACAGGCATGAATGGTTTCAGCTGTTCCAATAGCAGCCAAATCACCGTCACCCTGATAGGTAAATACGATTCGATCGGGCCAGCAACGTTTTATACCGGTTGCAACTGCAGGTGCTCTGCCGTGAGCAGCTTGAGTCATATCGATATTCATAAATTCATAAGCCAAAACAGAACATCCAACAGGGGCAACACCAATTGTTCGTTCTTCAAGTCCGAGCTCTTCTAACACTTCCATTGTGATGCGATGTGCTGTACCATGACCGCAGCCCGGACAATAACTCAGTTCTTTGTCGGTGAGTAAATCTGTTTTTTTGTAAACCAGATTTTCTGGCTTAATGATATCTTCTAATGTGATTTCTGCCATCTTTTTAGTCTCCTATAATTTTTTCTTCTAACGCATGCAGCACTTCTTCTGGTGAGTGGACAATTCCCCCAAAGCGTCCGTAATGTTCAACTTTTGCACACCCTTTAACTGAAAGCATGACGTCTTCAACCATTTGACCGGCACTCATTTCAACTGCCAGCCAGCCTTTTACTCCTTTTTTACACAATTGCTGCATTTCTTTTCCAGGAAAGGGGTACAGAGTTATCAATCTGAAAAGACCCGCTTTTATTCCTTTTTTTCTTGCCAGCTGAACTGCTTTTTGTGAAATACGGGCGCTTGATCCATAGGCCACAATAATATATTCGGCATCGTCACAGTCAATCAATTCATAACGAACTTCGTTTTCACTGATTGTTTTATATTTTGCCTGAAGATGATGGTTGTGAGCTTCCATTTTAAGGGAATCCAAATCCAGTGAGGTGATTATTCTTCGCTCCGTACCTTTTTTCTTCCCGGTTGTAGCCCATGGGTATTTTTCAATAACCTCCTGATCTGTAAGTCTTGGAATTTGATCAAATAGTTCAACTTTTTCCATCATTTGTCCTATTACGCCATCTGAAAGAATCAGGACAGCAATACGGTATTTAAACGCCAGTTCGAAACCTAGTTTGACGAAATCTGACATTTCCTGAACAGATGCTGGTGCAAGAACGATCTGTCGATAATCACCATGACCACCCCCTTTGGTGCTTTGAAAATAGTCTGCTTGTGAGGGTTGAATGGTGCCAAGACCTGGGCCGCCGCGAACAACATTTGCATATAAACAGGGTAGTTCAGCACCTGCGATATAGGATAGTCCTTCTTGCTTCAGACTAATTCCAGGGCTTGAAGAGGAGGTCATTACTTTCTTTCCTGTTCCTGCGGCGCCATAAACCATATTGATGGCGGCAATTTCGCTTTCTGCCTGCAAAACAACCATTCCTGTACGATCAAATGGTTTTTCGGCCATGAGGTATTCAATCACCTCCGATTGTGGTGTGATTGGGTACCCGAAATACGCATCTGCTCCTGCTCTGATAGCGGCTTCAGCTAGCGCTTCGTTACCTTTCATTAATTTCAGTTCACCCATATTATTCTATTTTTATGATATTTTTTCTAAACTGTTATAACTTTAGTTTGTAAACAGTAATTACTCCATCCGGACAAACGATAGCGCAATTGGAACATCCAATGCATTCGTCGGGTTTTTCCATAAAAGCATAGTGATAGCCTTTGCCATTCACTTCATTTGCCAGATTGATGACAGATGTAGGGCAGGCGGGTATGCAAACACCACAACCTTTACACTTTTGAACATCTACCACAATGGCTCCTTTAACTTTTGCCATATTATTTCAATATTTTATTATTTATAACGTTTACGCGAAAATACAAAAAAGCGTCCTTTATCTACGTCTGTTTCATGTTCCTTTTAGATGTAAATCTCTAATTTAAAACGAGTTTAAATAAAAAGACGAAATGTTGCGATCATGTGACTTCTTTTAAAAAAATAAACTCCTAAACATTTAAAAAATCAATCTTTAATAGGGTGATCATTGTGAAATTGCTTTAACCTTATGTCTAGATCGGTAAACTGACTTCTTTGGATCAATGATGTACAGGCTCTGATTCCTTCATGTCTCTCGCTGCCAGTGATATCAAGTGAAATTGCACTAATGCCGTAGTAAAGCATCTCCTCCAGCAGATCAACGCCTGAAAAACCCGGATAAGAATAGGTGAAATAGAAACCATCCGCAATAGGTTTATCTTCATCCATATCATATACAATTCGAAATCCGTTATCTGTGAAAATCTTTTTCATGATATGTGCCTTCTTACCGTATTCTTTCACCACATCAACAAAATCAAACTGGCCCTCATTAACCGCTTTAAGTATCGAAGTAAGGGCATATTGTGCTGAGTGAGAAGTGCCTGAACTTAATGGATAGATGGTTCCAAATATCATGGTATATCCAAATTGATCATTGGCGTAGAATCGTTTCAGGTCAGGGAAATGATTTTCAAATAAATGATCAGAAATCACCATCATACCGATACGTTCACCTGCATAGCTGAATGCTTTTGAACTGGAAATAAATAAAATAAAGTTGTTTGTGTAGTTTACAACTGAGGGTTGATAGGGTGGCTGTCCCGGTTTACTAAAATCCTGACGGAAATCCATGCCAAAATAGGCAAGATCTTCCATAATAACGACATTGTACTTGTTGGACATTTCGCCAATAATCTGAAGTTCTTTCTCAGTAAAGCAAATCCATGAAGGATTGTTAGGATTGGAATACAAAATGGAATGGATATGCCCTTTCGACAAATAGGATTCAAGCTTGTCTCTTAATTTGTCGCCTCGGAAATCATATACGTCAAATGTTTCAAATTTAAGATTCAGCACTTTATGTTGTTGCTTGTGGACAGGAAATCCCGGATCGATGAACAAGGTTGTGTCCCTGTCTTTATAAATGCGACTTAGAATTAAAAAGGAAGCAAAACTGCCCTGCATGGAGCCAACAGTTGGCATACAACTATCGGGTTTTACATCAATATTCATAAAAAGTTTAACAAAACGGGATATTTCAGACTTCAAGGGGGCAATACCATGAATATCAGGATAAATGGCTGCAACACCTTTCCGGAGAGCTTCTATTTGTCCTTCAACACCCACTTTAGCAGGAGGAAGGCCGGGGATGCCCATTTCCATGCGTATAAACTTTTGGCCTGAGGCCATTTCAATATTGTCAATTAATTTTTTAATTTCTCTTATTGAAGCCTTGCCAATCTTGCTGATACCACTTTCTTTGATTTTTGACTGAACAATTTTGAAATCGATAGGAGTAATCTTCATAGTGTTAGAGGTTATTATTATGCTTAATATTAATCTTTTGCAGAATTAATCTTTATTGTTATTTTATGCACAAATATATTGAAATTGCTTTATTTAAGCGCAATCGTTTGCATATTTTATGCAATTTAAAATGATTATATTTAATCCCTGCCCACTACGAGAAAAATGAGTTCTTGATGCAAGATGTGTCCAAAGCAAACAATCCATTTAAAAAAAATATGGCGATGCTTTCCTGTATTAATTTTTACCCTGAGTTGTACTTAAAATCACACCTAGAGCAATGCCCAATAAAGCTGCAAATAGTACTTGTAATCCTTCAGGTAGTAAAAAAGTTATTGTGTGTGCTGGAATCCAGAAAAATGGAATCGTTTTCTTAAAAACAAAATTCCAAAGCGAGTCCCAATCCAACTGATTGAAATTTTTTCTCATCTGGATAGGGTGGAAAAATCCAACCAGCGTACCACCATTTGAAATTATATGCATATCGGTTATACGATGTATTGTCATCATTACAGGTGCATAGATCAGATTCATCGTCAGGCTGATGCAAAAAGCAATGAATACTTTCATCAAACTGAAGCCTGATATCATTGTTATTACTGCGTTGTTTAACCCCAGATATTCAAGAAATAATGGCGTTCCTGTTGAGAAAATTACAAAAGCCATTTTGATGGTTAAACCTAGAAATCCCCAAACAATTGCTCTTGGTAGGATGCCAAAGCCTTTTGAATTGTATTTTCCTGTCCGGATTCGCAATGCCAGACATTCGCCAAAGGTAGCAAGGATTGCAAATTTAATGAAACTCAACCACATGCCGTGTTCATTGTTGAGTTTACTATACATTTCCAATACTTCTGGTTTTAAAATAAATAGAAAAAGAATTGCTAAAATAATTGCAATCAACACGAAATCAGCTTTTTTCATAAACTATTTTACAATGCGTTTAACCTTTATTTTTCAATTCTAATCCTTGCATCAACAGCAATCACTTGTTTTTCATTACCTAATAGAGGGTTTAGATCTAACTCTGCAATTTCAGGTGCTACTTCTATTAAAGCAGAAAGCCTAAAGATGATATCCTTGAAAGCAGATTCATTCATCGGTTTTTTCCCTCTGATTCCCTGAATAATTTTATAGCTTTTCAAGGATTGAATCATTTGCTTTGCTTCTGAATCAGAAACAGGAACAAGTGCAGACGTAACATCTTTTAGAACCTCAATGAAAATTCCGCCCATCCCACATAGAATCAAGTGACCAAAGTTGCCTTCCTTTTTAGCACCGGCAAAGAGTTCAATACCACTTAACATGGGCTGCATCAGGATAGCAGTTGTATCCTTGATCTGAATCATCCGGTCAAATTCTAATTTTACCTGATCAGATGAAGTGACATTGAGAACAACGCCTCCAACATCTGATTTGTGGACAGGACCTACCACTTTCATTACCAGAGGATATCCCAGACTATCTGCTGATTCAACTGCCTCGCCACTAATAGCAACAACAGCTTCACCAGCACGTGCAATACCTGAGGCATCAAGTAGTCGCTGAATGTTTTTAGGTGAAATATAGCCGTCTTCACAATTTTCAATTACTTCTCTTATTGCTTGAATATCTATTTCAGGGCGAACAAAGTGTTCGGGTTGGGGTTCAGGGTTATTGAAGACTCTTGCCAGTGTATTTCCGAGCACGACCTCGTCAGGAAAATTGACCCTGCCTTTTGAAAGAAAAAACTCAATCTCCCTTTTAGCGGTCAGAATGGATGGTAAAACAGGGAAAATTGGTTTGCGACATTTTCTCATTTTCCTGTCAAGAAGCTCATAAACATCAAAGATTTCTGTCAGACCAGGTGTTCCGAATATGACGATCATAGCGTCAATCTGATCAAAATCATTTTCAACCGCATCTATAATTTCACCCAATTGTTCGGCAGTTCCTGTAGCCAGAAAGTCGATTGGATTTGCAACCGATGATCCCTGAAAGAGCTTTAACTTTAATGCTTCAGCAGCTTCACCTGTAATTGCAGGGATTTCCATTTTGCCGTTCGAAAGTGCATCTGTCAGCATTACTGCTGGTCCACCAGCATGTGTAATAATGGCAATTCGTTTGCCTGTAATCTTGGGATGACAAAAAACAGAAGCTACTGCAATTAAATCTTCTCTTCCATAACATCTGACGATTCCAGCTTTACGAAACAAAGCATCGACTGCTGCATCCGGGCTAGCCAATGCGCCTGTGTGAGATGAGGCAGCGCGACTACCTGCTTCACTTGATCCGGCTTTAATAGCAGCAATCATGCATCCTTTCCTGATAAGGGATGACGCATGTTTTAGTAAAAGCGCCGGTTTAGAAATGTTTTCGATATAAAGAAGTTTTATTATTGAATCTTTCTCAGGATCAAAGGTTTCATCTAAATGTTGTAAGATTTCCTCTACACCCATTTGTGCTGAATTGCCTACAGAATATACATTTGCAAAAGACAAACCTTTAGGAATGCCTGCTTCCATGATGAAACAAGCTGTAGCGCCTGAACCGGAGATAAAATCACATCCCTTTGGATTCAGTTTTGGAATGGGGTAAGTAAAAATACTATGGTGTTGAGGGGTAAGAATACCTACACAGTTTGGTCCAATGAGTGATCCTTTCACATCATTAATAATCTTTACTACCTTTTCTTCAAGTATTTTTCCTTCATGACTTTCTTCGCTAAAACCTGCCGAAAGAATAATAAATGCTTTTGTTTGTTTATGATAAGCGAGTAGTTCAACTACTTCTGGAATAAATCGGGCTGCAATTGCAATGACAGCAAGATCAACCTGAGGTAGGTTTTCGGCTTTCTGAAAACTTTCAATTCCCTGAACTTCCTTTTCCTTAGGGTTCATGACAAACAGACCTCCTTCAAAACCTCCGTCAATAATATTTTTAAGCACTTTTCCTCCAGGTTTGTTGAGATCATTGGAGCCTCCAACAACAACGATGCTTCTTGGATGTGTTAGTTGTCTGGTTATCATATCGTTTCTATTGTTTAGAAAATAACAGTCAATTTTGGCAAATGTAAGGATTTCGTTTTGAGTGTCAAACAACCAATTTGTATTTTACATAAACTTTGATGTGTATATCAGTAAAATTATAGGTATGAGTGGATTAATGCAAACTTTAGGGATGAAATTCTCAATCTGTTAATTGACCTTTATTGAAATACCTGTTTTATTTTTCAGTTTCCCACATGGTATTCAGAGGGCAAAAAAAAAGACTGTCTTTTCGAGACAGTCTCTTATATAAGTAAGGTGTACTATTTTAATAAAACAGAGAGTGCAACAACGCCCGGGCCTACATTGGCGACAAGGACAGGAGAAGCCTGATTGATAAACCTGGGTTTTTCGCCAATCAATTGTTCCATTTGTTCGGCGTACCATTGTGCACCTGAAAGGTTGTCAGAATGTGTGATAGCATAACCCCATACTGTATTATCAGTAATAAAACGTTTCATTTCGTCCATCACCATTTTCATGCTTGATTTTTCAGACAATGGTTTTCCAAATACTTCGGTTTTGCCATGGTTTTTCACTTCAACAATTGGTTTGATACCAAAGAGTTTTCCAATCAAACCCTTTGCGTTGCTAACCCTTCCACTTCTAACCATAAACTTCATGGTTTTTGAGGTGACCAATATTCTTGATTTTTCAGTCCAGCTTTCCAAATCTTTTACTATTTCCTCATGCGAAAGGCCTGCTTCAATAGCTTCGGCAGCGCGTAGAACAACCAATCCTAATGCACTTGTAACGCGTTTACTGTCGATAACAGATATTTTCTTTTTAGATTCTTCAATGGCTTTTCTGGAAGCATTCAAACTATTTTGCCATGTGCCACTCATGCCCGAGCTTATATGCACACCTATAATTGAATCAAAATGAGAAGACAGGTAATTATATCTATTTAAAAATTCCGGAAAAGTAGGTTGGGCTGAAGTAGGATGTACTTTGGATGTTTCCAGCTTCTTAAAAAATTGCTCAGGTTGTATTGTTATCCTATCGATAAAAAACTCTTCACCAAAATGAACAGTCAGAGGAACGACCTGAATTTGATATTTTTGGAGCAATTCCATTGGGATATCACATGTTGAGTCGGTTACAAGACCGATATTGAATCTACGATTCGAGGCAATGTCATTTTGCATTACCATATCGTCCACTTTTTTGTAGGTTATTGTTCCTCTTTGAGAGATTGCCTCAAAAAGTTTCCAAGGCTCATCGGTGTGAATATGAATACGCATTTTGCTTGGAGATCCTGCAATTACCATCGAATCACCAAAGTTAGCCATTAAGTTAGCCAATTCCTCTCTCTTAAGATTGTTGCCAACTATCATAGCTTCTGTACAAAAGCGATATGTAATCTCCTCATGACTGATAGCATCTACAGATTCATCAATTTCTATAGCATCCGTATCAATAAATATTTGTTTTTGACCATTTTTGAAATACTCAAACATGCCTTCCAAAAAAACAACAAATCCTTTGGCACCTGCATCAACAACATTTGCTTTTGTAAGCACTGCCATTTGCTTGGTGGTTGATTTCAATGATTCCATTGCTTTTACCAATCCATCAAGCAAAAGCTTAAGAAAATCTTCAATGTGATCCTTGAGCAAATATATATACTCAGCCCAATCTTTAATAACTGAAATCATGGTGCCTTCAACAGGATTCGCGATAGCTTCGTATGCATAACGCACTGCGTTTTTCATGTACTCGGCAAAAGAGCTAACTGATAAGGTTTCCTCTTCCTTAATCTCATTACTGAAACCATATAAAAACTGCGCAAATATTATTCCTGAATTCCCACGTGCCCCAATAAGTGCTGCATCGGCAAGCGAAACAGCCGTAAGTTTTAGGCTATGTTGAGGTTGTGCAGCATTGACAATACTTCTCATTGTTGATGCTAAGTTTGTTCCTGTATCTGCATCAGCAACCGGAAAAACATTGATTTTATTTAACAATTGCTGATTTTCAAAAATACGCTGAGCTCCGGCAACGAAGCTGTTATAAAGTTGAAATCCATTAATTTCAGTTATTTTAATACTGTCCAATGTAAAATTATTTAAGTTAATAATCACATAAAGCCCGGACAAATATAACCAAAGTTTAATTATGTCACTGCTTTCCAATGTCTAATCAGTAAGAAACATTTAACCGTGATTCATAATTAATTGAAATACAATACGATATAATTTGGGTTAGGGTTGCATTGTTGATAACTTTTTTTTACGGAACTTGTTTTTATATTGTTAAATAAATAACAAAATATTTTAAAATATTGTGATTTCATTCTTTAAAGAACCAAAAAGCTGTCCGGTTAGTAAAAGTCAGAAATTAATAAAAAATAATCATATAGGACAAAATTTTAAAAATCAAAGTAGAAAGAAGGATAATCAAATAGTTTTATAGGGTTGATTATTAGCATAATAAACAATCAACTCTTTAGGGCTACTAGTTATCTCATTTTCTTTCCGCCTGATTCGTACTGGTTCTTCAAATTTATCTCTTCAGGAAAAGAAATTGCTTTTAGAATTGGAGTCAGGTATTTAGCAGAATAGTAATAGTTTTGCAATCTCAAGGATAGAAATCTTACATAAAAATCAGATTTACTGGTTTATAAGTTACATGTTATTAGGATGTAAACTTAGTCTTTCTTGTAATTGTTGATATTCTAATAATATGCTAATAAATGTATTTTATTAATATTTAATATGCGTGTTTCCAGTATTATGCAATAATAAAATATTTTTTATTTTTTCCAATAACCAGGACTGAATAAAATGAGTACTGGATAAATCTCCAATCGACCTAAAATCATAAAAAAGCTAATGACTATTTTTACAGTATCTGGTAAATGAGCGAAGTTAGAATTAGGCCCTACAGTCCCAAATCCCGGTCCTATACCGCCCATAGCTGTTGCAATAGAACTTGCAGCTGTCATTATATCTAAACCTAAAAAGATCAATACAATACTTCCTGTGACAAAAGCCAACATATACCAGTAAATAAATACAAAAATGGAACTGAGATCATTTTGATTAACAATTTTATGATTCAGATGTATTGCAAACACAGAGTTGGAATGTATTTCGTAGCTGAATCTGTTTTTTAATGCTTTTATAGCAATCAAATGCCTCGCCATCTTTATTCCGCCTGCGGTGGAACCTGTTGAACCACCAAAAAACATTAAGAGAAACATGATCATTCCAGCAATACCTGGCCAAAGCAAATAATCAGTCGTAGCAAAACCAGTGCAGGTTACAATCGAAACAACCTGAAAGAAACTTTCTCTGATCGAAAGTTCGATCGATCGCTCACTTCCATAATATAGAATTGCAGCTATCACTAAACCAGCGATTACAATGACTTTTATATAGAACCTGAACTCATCGTTATCTTTTATTTTCGTGAACTGACCCTGAAATGCATAGTAATGCAAAATGAAATTGGTACCTCCAAGAAACATGAAAACTGTAATGACGTATTGTATATAAGGTGAATAACCACCAATGCTTGTGTTTTTTGGTGAAAAACCACCAGTCGAGACGCTGCCAAAGGCATGACATACACTCTCGAATAAATTCATATTTCCAATTTGTAAAAAAACAACTTCAACGATCGTCAATGCGATGTAAACGCCTAACAATCTGAATCCAACTGATCTGATGCGTGGATGAATTTTCTCCCTTAAAGATGATTCAAGGTAAAAGATACTGTAATTGTTAATTTTCATTGCTGGCATTACCACAATCACAAGTACAATGATGCCAATACCCCCAATCCAATGTGTCAAACTTCGCCAAAAAAGGATTGATTTTGGAAGTTTTTCAATATCCGTCAAAATGGAAGACCCTGTAGTTGTGAATCCGGAAACAGATTCAAAAAATGCATCAACGAATGAAGGAAAAAATCCTGATAAGCTATAAGGAATCATACCCAATAAGGCGATGAGAAGCCATGATGCTGATACAGAAAAATAGGCTTCTTTTTTTGTCAAATCTTTGAGAACGATTTTCTTTGATAAAAAGAATGAAATAAGACTTAAAAAGACAGATATCAGAATTGTAATCAGGAAAGGAAGAAATGGCTCTTTATAAATGATTGCAATAATTATACAGATGGCAAGCCCAGATGCCATTATAATAGTAATTCTTGGTAATATCCGAATAAGACCTGAAAAATTCATTGAGCAAATGTAGTAGTTTTAGTAGATATAGCATTATGATCAAATAATATTTTAATGCTACTAGAAATAGCTTTTTTTATTATAAGTTGTATTCTGAAAATTGTGAAGAGGCTGGAAATTTTGTTTTTCAAACTGCCAGGAAAAACTATAAAAATATCGCTCTTTTTCTTTGCCTGATGGCTTCAAAAACAACGATAGCTGCTGTTACCGAAACATTTAGAGAATCAGCAATTCCTAACATCTCGATACAGATATTCTGATTTGCATTTTTAATCCAGAGGTCCGATAATCCAGTAGATTCTGTACCCAAAACAATGGCACAGGATGAAGTGAAGTCAGTTGTGAGATAATCTCTTGAAGCCTCAAGTGAGGTGCAAAAAATTGGAATATGATTTTTATACAGCCAACCAATTGCTTTCTCTGAAGTTGTTGCTATTACCTGAAGTGCAAAAACACAACCCAGGCTCGCTCTGATGATATTTGGGTTATACAAGTCGGTTTGTGGATCACAAACGATTACAGCATCTATACCAGCAGCATCGGCTGTGCGCATAACTGCACCCAGATTGCCAGGTTTTTCAATTCCTTCAAGGATTAATAGTATTGGATTTGTTCTTAATTTCACTTCTTCCAATTGAAGTAAGATTGGATTGCAAAGCGCAAGAAACCCATCAGAACCTTCGCGATAGGCAATGCACTCAAACACCTCTTTAGAAACATATTCAACAGAACAATCAGTATTGATTTTTTTCTCTAAGAGATTCATTTTTTTCTCTGCAAGAGCTTCACATACATAGAGTGTTCTGATTTTCCAACCAGAACATAAAGCACGTTCTATTTCACGTAAGCCTTCAATGACGATAAGATTTTGACTTCGCCGTTCTGAGCTTTTTTGAAGTTTGATAATGTTCTTAATCTGTTGATTTGCCCGACTGGTAATCATTCAAGTGAATATGTTTTAAATATCTTTAACCGACATCTTGTACTGAATTCCTCGTTCAAGTTGAGAATCAAGCATGAAATGTACTGCTTTTTCGTTTTTTCCAATCATTTCTGGTACATGAATACCTGGTATATTAAACAAGCCGGACTCTATAAGTCGTAGAGCTGAGGTTGCAGCATAACCAGTTGTTCGTGCCATAGAATGGGTTTCGGTTGATGCGTCGTAACAGTCATAAAGATCGAAGGTGTGAAGTTTTCTTTTACCTTCAGAGTTTAAACCTTCAACCAATATTCGCATGACGGTAAAGTCTTCTTCACCTTCACCTAATTTCCATTTTGGGAATAAAATTTTCTTTGTAAAAGCCAATGGGCTGATTTTTGTGCCGTCTACGTCTATGAATTTCTCATCGAAAAAACCACTGCTTTTTAATACATTAATCTTATCGACATGACCTGGATACCTCAATGTTTTCTCAGCCATATAATCCGCTTTCATTGTATAGATTAATGATCGCAAACCATCGCTGTTAAAGGCTTCCAGGGTACCGATGTCATCAAATTCAAGAAATTCCTGTTCGGATAATGCTTCCTTAAATACAATTTGTCCGTTTTCTACAAGACGAGCAGGTCTTGTGTATTCTTCAATTACATCTGATGGCGAAAAAACAGCTTTATATTCCCATGGATACGAACGTTTTTTTGGTAAACCTCCCACAAAAATCAATACTTTTTCAACCTTTTCCAATTGTGCAGCTGCATAGCCTGACAACAAATGACTCATTCCGGGTGCAACACCCATGTCGCACACAACGCAAACATTATGTTTAAGTGCAAGAGCATTCAAAGTCAAAGGATCTTCCGGATAAAAAGCAATGTCAACGATTGGTTTACCAGCTTCTATAAGCGTACGAAGTACTTCATAACCCATAAAACCGGGTACTGCATTGATGAAATAATCGAAATTATCTATAAGTGAAATTAATTTGCTTTTATCTTTCAGGTCTGCCAGATGGGTGACTATTCCGGTTTCATGGAATGAATTCAGCGCTGAAGTAGAAATATCAGCAATATCGACGCTAAAAGTATTATCTTTAATGAGATCGAGAGCAATTGGCTTACCAATAAGACCCGCACCAAGAACGAGAATTCGTTTTTTTTTCATATTGACTCATGGGTTTTGAAGAGCAAAGGTATCTTTTTTTTCCTCTTTTGAGAAAGAATGACACCAGTTATCACAAGTGCAATACCAACGATTTTTTCAGAAGTTATCAGCTCATTTAAAATGTAATAACTAAAAAATGCTGCAAAAACAGGAATCATATTGGTATAGATATTTGTTCTGGAAATCCCAATTTTGCTCACAGTATAGGTGAAAAACACAAATGCAAGTGAGCTGGCAAAAATACCAAGCAATATTAAGTTCTGTATGATTGGAAAGGTAAGTTGAATGTCGGAAATTTCCTTACCTTCTTTCAATAAAACAACGGGTAAGAAATACAAAATTCCAATACTGTTTTGCAACCAAACAATAGTCAGCGGTTTGTAGCGAAGTGTTAATTTTTTGAGGAGTAATCCATAAAAAACAGCTGATGCAACTGCGCCAAAAAGCAATGGGATGCCATCCGGAGAAGCTGAAAATGTAAGGTCTTTTAAAACGAGCATGACTAAAATTCCAGCGAAAGAGATGATTAAACCAGCAATGCTAAGCCAACTAAGTTTTTCTCTCAAAAAAATATAAGCGAAAACCGGAGTAAAAACCGGTATTGTAGCAATAATTGCGGCACTGATTGTAGGTGAAACCAATTGGAGACCAAAACTTTCACCGATAAAATAAAGAAAAGGATTTAAAAGTGCTGCAAGAAAAATGATGCCTACATCCTTCTTGTAAATGCGTTCCGTTTTACGCATCAGCTTAAGTAAAATAAACAGAAAAACAGAAGAAATGAGTAAACGAATCAATATTGTTGTTGCAGGTCCGATGTGCACAAAAACTTGCTTCATCCAGATGTATGACATGCCCCAGAAGAACATTGCAAGCAAAGCACTTCCATGTATTAAAAATAATTGCTTCTTCACAAGGTCTATAAAAAATCATGCGAATGTAGCACTTATTTCCTTTTCTTTGTTCCTAAGAAACTTACTAATATTTCCTTTATATGGATTTCACAGATATTTTAATCAATATCCGTAAAATAGTTCGGTCAGTAAATCTTGAATCCAAAAGAATTGAGAAAGACTTTGGAATTAGTATTCCTCAGCTCCTATGTCTGCACTTTCTCGCTTTAAAGCCTGATTACCAGTCAACTGTAACTGGAATTGCGTCTTATCTGAACCTGAATTTGAGTACTGCAACAGGAATTGTGAGTCGTCTTGAAAAGAAGAATCTTGTTGCAAGACTCCCACGATCAGGTGACAAGCGAATTTCGGTGATTAGTATCACCACAACGGGTTTAAACATACTTGAAAAATCACCTCAGCTTATGCACCAGCAGCTTTCGAAAAAATTATCTTCTTTACCTGAAAAGCAACTACTCTCAATAAGTAATTCACTTGAGCTTCTTGTGCAATGTTTTGATCTTACAGATGAACAGGCATCTCCTTTAATTACAATTGATGATTTCAACTCGTCTTCCGACACAACAGGCTAATAAAAGTTGAGATGTAATTGGGAAAATTAATTCAAAAGGTTCTGTTTAAAAATATTGTAGGTTAATCAATTTTTCGTACCGTAATTGAATTTCTCTATAGTTTTCTAATGTTTCAGAATTATCAGCAACAGC
>PHDU01000009.1 GCA_002842755.1 Bacteroidetes bacterium HGW-Bacteroidetes-1
GTGAATTATAGATGAATCCAAAAGCTGTTATGGTAGAATGCCGATGGATAGAAATGTTAGGCCAATTGAGTGAGCGATAATTGGACTATTACATTTCTCCTTTCGGTATTAAAAGTAATAATTGCCTACTATAATGGTGGATCGTAAACAATCGTTTCTGAAATAGTTCAACATCAATATTTCAAGACTATTCAACCTGCTTCGGGGTTGATCCACTGATTAGCCTTAGCTTCCAGTGCAACCGGTGGTTATTAATAATGAACTCCGAAGGAGTTTATCAGCCCTATTTAATATAGATCTTAAAATCCTTTTCAGGTAAAAAATTTGTTTTGTTCCAATAAAACACATTGTTTTCTTGCCTGTCAGGCTTATAAGAAAACGCATCAATAGCTACAAGTGAATCTATAGAAAGTGAATAGGAAGCATACTGTAGTGCCTCCTTCCATATTTTTGTGGAAGTTAAAATGTAAATGTTTTCTTTAGATACTGGTTGTACGTATGAAAGATGCAGACTTATTGTATCACCTGCAAAGACTGTAAGCCTAAAAACAATTCCTGATTTCTTAAGCTGAAATTGTAGAGGTTGGACATAAGTCACATTGAATACTCTTTTTACATTAACAGAGTCGGCACTGATAGCAAACGGGAAATATATAATCTGAGTGATATCACTGTTGGTGTAGTTGACAAATTGGTACAATCCATTGATCGAAAAGCTTGCTTCGTCAATACGAAAATCAATATTTTCGCCAATAAAACTTAACTTTGATTGGCTTGAAACAAGCATCGGAAGCCATAACCCTAAAAGAAACCATGATAATCTGTTCATTCAGTAATAAGGATCATTTCAGAAGCTAAAATAGTGTTTGCCATCCGGAAATATAAGATATATACACCTGCTTCGTAAGAAATATTGATGCGACCTGTGGCATTGTTTATCTTTTCTGACCAAAGTAATTTTCCGTCAACTGTTAACAGCTCGATACGTAAATCTGTCGACTTATAAGGCAAATCAATTTCATATTTTAAGTATCCGGTTTTTGAAACGGGGTTAGGATAAAGCCTCAGCGAGTTATTTGCTGTTTCTTTTTTATTAAGCCCTACCCACAAAGTGTCTAAAAGGTAAAAGTCTGCAATCACAGCGGAATCAGGTTCCATTGCATAAATTATAGGTTCAGTAGAGCAATATCTTAGTGTTTGATCATCATAATAAAGCAACCAATTTAAACTTGTATGCTTTGAAAGTACCCTGGTTGAATATTGTCCAAAAGTGTTGGTTGTAAATGAGTTTATTTCAAAATTAAATGTTCTGTTAGGAATAGGAATATTATTTAAATCATACACAACGCCACTTAAAGTGCCCATGCAACCAATTGTATCATTTGGTAATCCTAATGTTGGGGATTTATCTTTAACGTAAGCATTATAGTAACTCAGTGATTGGCCATTTCTGGGATAACTGATAACAGCTTCTGGCATGTTTCCATATATTAAACCATCCTCAAACATCATATCCATCGAATACCACCTGATCTTCAGGGCATCCCCATACCTATTGAGGTTGAAGTATTCATCCAGGTTATTTTCGTTAAGCGCAAGATATCCTTCTTCATATTGAAAATTATTACCGGTATATTGAACGGTGTCAGTTGAAGAAAGAAAAAACACACTATCAAAACCCATTATCCCGGGGTCAACACCAAAATAATATAGTTCCAGAGTCCAGTTGTCTGTTTCGTTAAAATACAATTCCGAAATGAAAATAGTAGGTGTTGGAATTGGATTGGCGAAAGAAAAACAATGTAAGAATAGAATGATTGATGTCAGAAATAAAAACAATTTCCTTTTCATGTTATTCCGGTTTATTGATTAACTCGTGGGGAAACATTTTTTAATGCTTTCGTTTAACAGTACAAAGATAATACCTTTGAATCTGAAAATCAACACATTCTAACTATATTTTAGAAATATTATCTTCTGAATAGATAGTTAGTATGCTGGTAAGTCTTGATTACAAATTTTTCTGGAGTCATTTATTAAGATCTGATAAGTAATTGTGCCCAATTGAATTTAATCCTGCTTTCCCCTCTCCTAAAAAGTAGAGGTTCATATTATCAGTCAAAAACACTATTTTTATTTTTAAACGGACGGTTGATTGCAAGAACGCTTAATTTTGCAGCTGAATCTTCTACTTTTTATGACAGGCGGGCAATATCATTTTCGTAAAAATATCATTATTCTTATCATTTTGGTGATAGGAAGCGTATTTATCATTCGCCTGTTTTTTCTACAAGTCATTGATAAAACATACAAGCTTTCATCACAAAACAACGTATTGCGTTTTGTAACCCAATACCCTGCCCGGGGAACAATTTTTGATCGCAATGGTGAGTTACTGGTTTATAATGAAGCTGCTTATGACCTGCTGGTTGTACCTCGTCAGGCTAAAATAGCGGATACATTGGCACTATGTCGTCTTTTACGCATCGATATTGAATCGTTTCGCGCAAGAATGAATATCGCGCGGAACTATTCACGTTACCGCCCATCCGTTTTTTTAGACCAGATTTCAAAAGAGGATTATGGTTTCATTGTAGAGAAACTATATCAATATCCGGGATTTTTCTTTCAGGCACGTACTTTACGCAAGTATCCGCGACCCATTGCAGCGCATATTTTGGGAGATGTTGGTGAAGTAAACAACAACGACCTTCAACGCGATCCGCACTATCGTATGGGTGACTACATAGGAAAGTCGGGGATTGAAAAGTTTTACGAAAAGGAGCTACGTGGAGAAAAGGGAATGAGGATAATGTTGGTGGATGTGCATAACCGCGAAAAGGGTAGCTACTACGATGGCTTGTACGATACCATGCCTGTCACCGGGAAAAATCTTCATCTTGGCCTTGATGCTGTTTTGCAGGCTTATGGGGAAAAACTTATGCAGAATAGAACAGGTAGTATCGTTGCCATCGATCCTGCCTCAGGCGAAATACTGGCGCTTGTCAGTAGTCCGGCCTTCGACCCAAACCTGCTTGTGGGTAGGGTGAGAGGTGAAAACTACAACCTGTTACTGAACAATGAAAACAAACCGCTTATCAACAGAGCGATCAGCGGGACATATCCTCCCGGATCAACGTTTAAGCTGGTCAATGCTTTGGTAGCTTTACAGAGTAATTCAATTGATGAATACACACAATTCAGCTGTCAGGGTAAGGGAAGCCTTCCTATCCGTTGCACACACAATCATACTACTCCTTTATCAGTTAGAGCCGCAATCGAAACCTCATGCAATCCCTTTTTCTGGAATACTTTTCGTAGTATCCTTACCAATTCGCAATTGAAAGGTCAAAAAAACGCTTTCGATTACTGGAATCAGAAAATGCATGCCTTTGGACTCGGACATCGGTTTGATACAGATATCCCTTTTGAAGTAGCCGGAAACATCCCATCTCGTGAGTATTACGACAAAGTGTATAAAGGAAGCTGGAACGCCCTTACGGTTCGCTCGCTCAGCATTGGTCAGGGAGAAATACTTCTGACTCCATTGCAGCTGGCTAATCTGGCTGCAATTATTGGAAATGAAGGCACTTATTATCCTCCTCACCTGGCACATCAGATTGGGGAGCAACACGACAGTATGCCGGCAAAACATCAAGTGCTGCTTCATACAGGAGTTGATGCCAGATATTTCAAACTTGTTAAAGAAGCAATGCTCGATGTTTTTGAAGGCGGAGGTGGAACAGCGCGCCGCTATAAAGTTGCTGATTTTAAAGCGGCGGGAAAAACGGGAACTGTCCAAAATCCGCATGGCGAAGACCATTCATTGTTTTTAGCTTTCGCTCCTTTTGAAAAACCAACCATTGCCATTTCAGTGGTGGTAGAAAATGCTGGTTTTGGTTCTACTTGGGCTGCTCCTATCGCCAGTCTAATGATGGAATTATATATCACAGGCGAGGTGAAACGACCGCAGCTTGAGGAATTTTTAATACCGAAAACTATAAGCAACACCCCATGAGAGATAACAGGAGCATGTTTGCAAATATCGACTGGGGAGTTGTAATGATTTATGCCGCTCTGGTTTTTATTGGATGGATGAGCGTGTATTCGGCAGTTTATGATGAAGAACATAAAAGCATTTTCGATATTTCGCAGCGCTATGGAAAGCAGTTGCTTTGGATTGGTCTTGCAGCCCTTCTTGGAGCCATTGTTTTACTCATCGAACCTAAGGTATTCAATGCTTTTGGTTTTGTAATATACACTGTAACAATCATAATGCTAATTGCAGTATTGGTCTTTGGAACTACCATTTCTGGCAGTAAATCATGGTTTCAGATTGGGGGCTTTGCCCTTCAGCCGGCCGAATTTGCAAAATTCAGTACTGCACTGGCTCTGGCTGCATATCTTGGAAGACTCAATACCGATCTGGATCAGTTGCGAACACAAGCTATCAGTGCCCTGATTATTTTTTTTCCTGCTCTTTTGATTTTATTGCAGTACGACACGGGATCGGCTTTGGTATTTACTGCTTTTGTGTTGGTGCTTTTTCGCGAAGGTATGTCAGGAATTCCGCTTTTGATGGGATTGGCCGCAATGGTTTTGTTTTTGTTTACATTATATTTCCATCCACTTTATGTTATTCCGGGAATGGTTTTGCTTTTTGTTTTCGCTTTGTTTATGGTAAAAAGAAATGTCCCGACTATTTTAAAACTTCTCGGTATTCTCATTGTCGCTTCTCTTTTTGTGTTAAGCGTTGAATATGTTTTCGACAACGTATTAGAACTTCATCAACGCACACGAATCAATGTTTTACTTGGTCTTGATGATGATTTACGTGGAGCCGGATACAATGTTCATCAATCAAAGATTGCAATTGGCTCCGGAGGATTTTTTGGCAAGGGTTTTCTTAACGGTACCCAAACAAAATTCAATTTTGTTCCTGAGCAAAGCACCGATTTCATTTTTTGTACCGTTGGCGAAGAATGGGGTTTCCTTGGTTCAACGATTCTTATAGGCTTGTATGTGATGCTTTTTATTCGTTTGATAAAAATGGCTGAACGGCAACGATCAGTATTTGCAAGAGTTTATGGGTACTCTGTTGTGGCAGTGCTCTTCTTTCATTTTGCCATCAATATTGGAATGACCATTGGGCTGGCTCCCGTAATAGGTATCCCGCTGCCCTTTGTGAGCTATGGTGGTTCAAGCCTTTGGGCGTTCACTTTGATGCTGTTTGTATTTATCCGGCAAGATGCCTACAGATTGAACGTTCTTTAGAAGACGTTTCTTTTTTAGTTTAAAACTTCTTATCTGTCCAATGAATAAACCTACACTCGTTATTATGGCTGCCGGAATGGGCAGCCGGTATGGAGCAACCAAACAGATAGATGTTTTTGGGCCATCAGGTGAAAGTTTGATGGATTATGCTATTTATGATGCTATTAATCTGGGTTTTGGAAAAATAGTTATTGTGGTAAGTCCTACCATCGAACATGCGATACAGGAACGTTATCAATTTGTCAAAGCGTTTGGATTGGATTTTCATACAGCCTTACAAAGCCTGGAAGTGTTCGATTTCGGAATCAAAACTCCAACGAATCGCATAAAACCCTGGGGCACCGGACACGCCCTCCTTATGGCAGAAAAATATGTGACAGAACCTTTTGTGCTTATTAATGCAGATGATTTCTATGGACATCAGACGCTTGAAAAAACAGCAAGTCGAATCGTGACTATGCCAGTGGTGAACCGACATGTGCTGACGGCTTTCCGGCTGAAAAATACGCTTTCAGAGCATGGATTCGTCTCTCGGGCTGTTTGCAAAACGGATGCAAAGAATTTGCTGGTCGAAATATTGGAAGCGGAATCAATTGGACGCGATGCGGCGGGTAACATTATAATATCAATGCCCGAACAATTTTCAGGAGCAGCAGGCGAACGTATGGTTTCGATGAACTGCTGGGGATTTAGTCCTTCTATTTTCACTCCTTTGAAACGACTTTTTGAGGCGTTTTTGCACGCTGATAATCTTGAAAGCGCAGAGTTTTTCATTCCGTTTGCCATTCAACAATTAATTGGCGCAAAAGAAATATCGGTAGAAGTTAATTGTACTGAGCAACCGTGGTTTGGTGTTACCTGGCCTGAAGATA
This sequence comes from Bacteroidetes bacterium HGW-Bacteroidetes-1, assembly GCA_002842755.1. Classification (GTDB taxonomy): domain Bacteria; phylum Bacteroidota; class Bacteroidia; order Bacteroidales; family F082; genus JALNZU01. The sequence goes on from PHDU01000009.1 coordinate 6,147, forward strand.
AAGCTTATGTCAGAAGTCGTATTCTTCAACTGGTGGATCAAGAGCAATATCCAGAAAAGCTTTTTGGCTGATACATCTTTTTAAACACAAGGGTATTGGAGCTGTAATCTTTCACTATTTGATGAATGCCCATTCCGGAAACTCAGCCAGATTGATATCAAATACATAACTTCCCCAGAAATACATCATCAGGCTGATAATCAATGCTCCAATAAGGTTTAGTGCCAGCCCTGTACGTGCCATCTGACCTATTGTGATGCGGGAAGTTCCAAAAATGATTGCATTAGGCGGCGTAGCAACTGGAAGCATAAATGCCATGGATGCTGATAATGTTGCGGGAATCATCAGCAAAAGCGGATTTATTTCCGTATGAATGGCAATGCCTGCCAGCACAGGTAAAAGGATTTCCGTTGTGGCAGTATTTGAGGTTAACTCTGTAAGAAAAGTCATTATTAGTGAGATGAACAAAATCACAATAAAAATATTATATTCCGATACCCACTCCAGTTGACCGCCAAACCAAAGTGAAAGACCTGAAACTTTAAAACCAGATGCCAGAGCAAAACCGCCTCCAAAAAGCAACAAAATGTGCCAGGGTAATTTTGCGGCGGTGTTCCAGTCGAGAAGGGTAGTGTGTTTGTTTCTTGAAGAAGGAACTAAAAACAGGACCAAAGCCATCATAATTGCAACAGTACCATCGTTGATGTACTTGCTATTAGAAAAAATATTGCTCCAGCCGGGAATCTTAAAAAACCCAATTTCAAGATCAGTACGGAAAAGCCACAGGAAAGAGAGTAAAACAAATACAACAAAAACAACTCTTTCCTCCTGTGTTGTTTTTCCCAGCGATTTTAATTGATTCCCAAAGGTGTTTTTTTCAGGTTTGACCCATTCATCTTTATTGGGTTTAAAAGAAAAATATAGATATAGCCAGGCAACAACAAAAAACAAGATGGAAAATGGTAAAGCGAATACCAACCAATTGGTAAAGGCAATTTCCGGAGCAGCCGGAAAATAAATATGAAAAATCCGGCTAAAGGATAAATTTGGCGGTGTGCCAACAAGGGTTGCAACCCCTCCAATGGAGGCACCATATGCAATACCCAGCAAAAGTCCGATGCTGTATCTTGAAATATTTTTTTTTGAAACAAGCTCTTCCAGCTGGTGAATAACAGAAAGGGCAATGGGTAGCATCATCATCGCAGTTGCTGTGTTGGAAATCCACATGGAAAGGAAAAAGGAGGCAAACATAAAACCAAGAAGAATTCGTGCTGGTCCGGTACCAATAAAATGTAGAATATGCAAGGCTATACGTTTGTGTAAGCCCCATCGCTGCATGGCAAGAGCTACCAGAAACCCTCCCATGAAAAGAAAAATGACATCATTGAAATAAGCCGAAGAAACTTCTTTTCCATCCATTATTCCGAAAAGTGGAAATAAGGCTACAGGAATAAGCGAAGTAACTGCAAGTGGCACGGCTTCGGTAATCCACCAAACTGCCATTAGTAAGGCCACGCAAAAAGTATAGGTAACGGAGGGATTACCCGGATCAAGTTTGACAAAGATCAAAACATATATAATGAGAAGGGGAGTAAGTAGAAAACTGATAATACGTTTCGTTTTTGTCATAATGCTTTGCCAAGAAGATGTAAGTAAATATTTTTAATCTTCCGCACACAAAAAACAATTCCTTCCTCTTTTTTTCTTCTCTCATGAATGAATCTTGCATCCTTTTGGTTCATGACTTATATGTGAAGAGGAGTTGAATTCATTACAAAATTAAAATTTTATGCATGAATGTCAAATGTTACAATCAGAACAAAATAAAAAAAAGTCCCGGAAAATCCAGGACCTTTCAATTTAACCAACACAAAATTCATGAAGTATGAAAATATTTTTACTGTTTTATTTTTTAGTTTTTTAGACTCTCAACAACTTTTGCCGTATCAAAAGGAATATCATCAATATAATCTTCTTCTGATATTCTTTGAGAAGAGAAAGTCGCGATGTTATTTAATTGTGATTGAGCAATCTCTTGGGTGTTGAAAGGAATATCGTTGATAAATCCTTCTTCTGTCAATTCAAATTCAATATTCAACGCTTTCTCAAGTCTGCTTTCACTGCTGATTGTTGTTGTGTTGAATGGGATATCGTTGATGTAGGATTCTTCCTGCATTTTAAATATGAGTCCTTCTGCTTTAAGTTGGAACATGCTGAATAAGACTGCGATCAGGGTGAATGTTATTTTTGTTTTCATGATGTATAATATTAATTTTTTTCAATTCGTTGTTATGCTATCTATTATTCAAGTATCGTGCCATGTATTTTAAAATACTGATATAATGATATTTAAACCTTTATTTTCTAAACAATCAAGAGTATAAATTGTTCGAACCATGACAAAGCATGTCCGGAAATGTACAATTTGACAGAAAACTAAAATCAGAGAATAATGAACGGTATTTGGAGAAATGTTTTTTAGTGTTTAATGAACATAAACACTAACCGTCACACAACTAACAAATTACAGCCTCTTACTTGGCTATTGTCGAAACGGCCTAACACTTCAAAGTGACCGTCTTTGTGCTTACGACCAAGATCCTGCACCTCAACAAAGGAACAACTGTTAATATTGGCCAGATCAATAATGTTGATGCCACCGGTGCGTCCTTCAGGGAGAAAACTTAATGGATCGTTGGTATCTCTTATAAGGATACGCATCCATGGTGGAGTATGAAACAGTCCATCCCCATTTGAATATGCCTGAGACAGAAGTTCAGTCATTCCATATTCTGAATGCACTTTTTCAACACCAAGTCCCTTGCTTAAAACAGCATGTACTTCCTCGCGAATCATTTCCCTGCGACGACCTTTCATTCCACCTGTTTCCATCACAATCAGATCAGGAAAAAGCATCGGATAAGTGTGAACCAAATCAAGCAAGGCATAAGTAATACCCAATAAAAGTGTTTTTTGTCCGGCTTCTTTCAGCCGGATCAGTACACGACTTAATGCATCCAAATTGTAAAGATAAAAACCGCTGTCGGAATGACCACTAAGCTCAATAAGCCGGTTGGCCATATAAACCAATGAGGAACCTTCTCGCTCAAGATAGGATGGAAGCAATGCAAGCACACAATATTCTGTTGGTTGACCATAAAAAACATGAAACGCTTTCTGAAAACTTTGCTCGTATAAAGCGATTTCTGTTAGATGATGGTTGCTACTTTGCTCACTAGTAGTGCCTGAACTACTGAACACAAGCTCAATTGGAGCAGTCCCACTTACAATTTTATGACTTCGGAAAAATGATACGGGAAGAAATGGGATTTCAGTGTAATGATCAATGTTTGTTGGAGGCCTTTTTAAGTAATCACAGTATTGCCGGTATGTTTTATTGTTTACATACTGATAATGAAAAACCTCAAGGGCAAGTCTTTCGAAGGATTCATCATCCTTTATGTTGAAAATACGTTCTTTGAATGCCTTCATTTTGGCACAAATACTGTTCGTAAATGTAAAAAAACTAATTTTACGGCCTGTTGTAAAGTTTAAAAATTGATGACAATTACAAAAGGGATGACAAAAATACACATCTTTTTATTGGTGATTATTGTTCTGGCAACTGCAACAGTTGTATCATGCCGTAAGTTTGAGGAATATCCCCCCATACCTGAGATCGCTTTTAATGATTTTGAATTGCTTGTTAATAACGAAACAGGTATTAGTGAACAAGGTGTTCTTTATATCAGCTATCGTGACGGTGATGGAGACATTGGACTTGAGCAGGGAGATACCCTTTTTCCTTTTGAACCGGGAGGCTCCTATTATTATAATCTTCTTATCCGCTATTTTGAACTACAAAATGGTGTTTTTGTTGAACCGCCAATCAATTTTAATGCACGTATTCCATTGCTTTTACCGAAAGATCAGAAAAAGGGCATCAAAGGAATTATCAGAAATGAAATGTTCATCTACGATCCATCCTCCGATTTTGATACCATACAGTTTACCGTTCAGCTTATCGACAGGGCACTCAATATCAGCAATGAGATTACTACGCCCCCCATTGTACGCATAGTTCCAAATGCACAACCTTAAAAGCAATCCTTAAACTTAACATTAAATTTACATAAACCTAAAGATAACTTAAGCCAGTTTATAATGCTTAACTGGCTGATTGATACTATTTTTGTGGCGTCATAAAAGATATACATCATGAAAAAAGCAATCACTCTTTTTCTTTTCTTAACCATAGTTTTTACAGGAACTGGCCTTTTTGCCTCTAACAATACTGATAAGGCTCCTAAAGCACCAGCAAAAACTACAGTGATGAGCGGCTTGGTAAGCGATGCTGTTACTGGTGAGGCTTTGGCAGGTGCTCTTGTTGAAGTGGAAGGTACAAGTATAAAAGTATTTACGGATCTTGAAGGGAAATACAGTATTTCTGATCTTGGAACGGGAACATACAACCTGAAAGTGAAATATATCTCTTACGAAGAGAAAAAAATTACTTCAGTACGTGCCAACGATGAAGGTGACAATTTAAATATTACACTTAACTACAAGTAGATCAAGTTATTAAATTTCAATAGAATTTATTTAAAGACAAACTATTATAATTGTTTGTCTTTTTTTTTATAAATAATTTGATTTAAAGAGGTTGGCGCAATTCTTGTTTATAAAAAATGTACCAATCAACCATAGTAATAATGGTCAACAATATTTTTAATTCATATAAAGATCTAATAAAGTTGTATATTTGAATGCTTTCAAGAAATAAAGGAGTATAAAACTATTAAATTTAGCATAGAAGCCTTTAATAAATGGATTGGAAATACTGAAAACATAATTACTGGTTTTTGTTATGATTAGATTCATTAAAAAATATCAATAGCTTAAAAACATGAAGAAGTTGACCCTGATCGGTTTAATAATATTGTTGGGTAGTTTCACCTCTTTTGGACAGGAACTGGAACAGCATAAAGATGGATATTATAAAGATGGTGTTTTATTTTCAGGAACCGTCAAGACTACCTTTGCCAATGGACAGTTGGAATCGGCTCGCACATTTATCAGAGGGCTTGAGGATGATCTTTCACAATATTATGATTCGACCGGCAGGATAATTGAAACAAGGGCATGGCGCAACGGAAAGAAACATGGCACCTGGATCACTTACGGATCAGATGGCATTAAAACAGGCGAGGCAAACTATTACAACGATACCAAACATGGTAAATGGTTCATCTGGGATGACAAAGGTATCCTGCGTTACGAAATGAATTATGAGAACGGTAAAAAAATTGGATTGTGGTTTATGTGGGATGAGAACGGTAAACTTATCGGCGAAAAGCAATATTAGCACAACCTTTCCAACAGCAAATCAATTTATTATATTTTCATAGAATCATTTCCTTTTGTTTTTTTTTCCACTGCTTAAACAAGGTAAAAAATTATGGTCCACTAAGCTTTTCAACAAAATGAACTTTTGTACGTTTGTAAGAAAACAGTGATTCCATGCAAAAAAGTAATCAACTGATTCACGAAACCAGCCCCTATCTTCTTCAGCATGCTTACAATCCTGTAAATTGGCTACCCTGGAATGATGATAGTCTTCGAGTGGCAAAAGAGACCAATAAAATACTGTTGGTAAGCATTGGTTATTCAGCCTGTCATTGGTGTCATGTGATGGAACATGAATCGTTTGAAGATAAAGATGTTGCTGAAATAATGAACAAACACTTCGTCTGCATTAAGGTTGATCGTGAAGAAAGACCTGATGTGGATCATTTTTTTATGGAAGCCATTCAACTTATGGGCGGGAGGGGAGGCTGGCCGCTCAATGTGTGTGCTCTTCCAGATGGCAGGCCTTTTTGGGGAGGAACCTATTTTCGTAATGAACAATGGAAATCAATCCTTATACAAATAGCGCGGATGTGGGAAAATCAACCATCCGGATTATTGGACCAAGCCGATCAAATCGAACAGGGAATTCAAAGTCTGCATCTTAACGACAAGATTGAAGTGATCACGGATGATCACAGGAATATTCTTGCAGAAATGGTATCAAAGAGTAAAAGGCAGTTTGATACAATCAATGGCGGGAGTTTGGGAGCTCCTAAATTTCCTATGCCCGATAACTTGCGGTTTTACTTGTTGATGGGTTCTTTGAATAATAATGACGATTTGGACAATCATGTGAAGTTGAGTCTTTCAAAAATGGCTTCCGGTGGAATTTATGATCAATTGGGTGGAGGATTTGCACGCTATTCTGTGGATGATCATTGGCATGTGCCTCATTTCGAGAAAATGCTTTACGACAATGCTCAGCTCATCAGCCTTTATGCTGAAGCATACCGAATTTTTAGGATTGAAAAGCATGAAGGCATTGTAAGAGAATCAATTCGGTTTATAAGTGAAAAGTTATTAGGGCCTGAAGGGGCTTTTCTTTCGGCTATTGATGCAGACAGCGAAGGCTTTGAAGGAAAATATTATGTATGGACAAAAGATGAATTCGATGCTGTTTTAGACAAAAATGCCATGTTGATAGGCAAATGGTTTGGCATCGGAAAGCAGGCTCAGTGGGAAGATAATTTGCAGGTGTTGGTAGCTCCTTTTGACCTTGATCAATTTTGTACACAATACCATCTTAACAGGAAAAATTTTGAAGAAATCCTGTCAAATGCGAAGTTGAAACTCATAAATGCACGACAGCAACGTGTTGAACCTCGTTTGGATGATAAGCGCCTTGTAGCTTGGAATTCATTACAAATAAGTGCTTTGGCAACAGCTTACGATGTTTTTGGTGAAGCAGAATGGTTAGAAATGGCACAAAACACCTCTAGGTTTATCCTGGAAAGCATGCGTACCAATGATGGGGGGTTGTATCGGTCATGGAAAAACGGACAAGCTAAAATACCTGCTTTTTTAGATGATTACAGTCTTTTCATTAATGCATTGGTTGGCTTATACCAATCCGACAGCAACGAACAACATTTGATAGATGCGAATCGACTTACTCAATATGTTATTCAGCATTTTTTCAACAAAAAAGATGGTTTATTTGATTTTACGGCGCAGGGAAGCAGTGATCTGACAGTTCGTCCTCGTGAAATCTATGACAATGTGATTCCTTCATCCAATGCAGCATTTTGCATGGCCCTGGTTAAACTGGGAATACTGTTTGAAAACGCAAATTATCTCAATATTGCTTCTGCAATGATCGAACATCAGAAACCAAAAATGATGAAGTTTCCAACAGGATTTTCGCATTGGGGGCAGGCCTATTATCTTCTTGAAAATCAAAGAATGGTTGTTATTCGTGGACATCAAGCTAAAGAAGCAGCAAGAGCTTTACGAGGCAGATTACCTATGGATGTGATAACTGCGGCTGCAGAAAAAGAATCAAGGATTCAGGTAGTGAACAATAAGCCTGAGAGCGATATGCCGGAATACTGGATTTGCTTCAGACTCGGATGTCAGCCGGCAATGCATTCTCAAAAGGAAGTTTTTGATGCTTTTCAAGTTAAAACAGCAAATTGACTTTTTATTGAGATTTGCTTTCATCCGTGAGAAAATGGATGCATCCTGCAAATACATTAATTTTGTTGAAAATTAATTAAATGGATACAGGTCTTTCAGGCTTTATAAAAAAACTGCCTCTTCAGGCTCAACCGCTCATCAGGCTCAAAGAAATCAGCAGTGAAGTTTTTGTTATTAGCATCAATAGAAATCATGATTTTTTACCAGGACAGGTTGTTGCGGTCACAACAGATTTTTCAATACCACCCAGATTGTACAGCATTTGTAGCGGGAATAAGGAAAAAGAATTATCCATCTTATTTAATGTAAAACATGATGGGACACTTAGTCCGAAAATGGCCCAGTTGAAAAAAGACGATACCCTATTCGTTTCTTTTCCTTTCGGAGCGTTTTTGGGAGATGATAAACCAGCCTGGTGGATAGCTGCGGGTACTGGAATAGCGCCTTATCGTTCCATGTTAAGGTCTGGATTGGGGAACAATAAAACGCTTATTCATGGAGGTCGGACAACTGACAGCTTCTATTTTAGTGATGAAATGACGGCTTTTTTAAGTGATCGTTATATACGATGCTGTTCTCAACAATCAGGTGAAGGTCTTTATAACGGAAGACTTACCTCCTGGCTTCAGAATCAAGAGGACCTGCCTTTGGATCATCTTTTCTACTTATGCGGAAGTGCGGAAATGGTAGTGGAAGTCCGTGATATTTTAATTGGAAAAGGTGTTGATATTGATAGGATAATGTCAGAAATTTATTTTTGATCATTGAAAAATACTATGGAAAAAATCGCTCTTTTTGGAAAAGCGCCAAATGAATTGTCAGAAATTGTAGAAAGGCTTGGCATGCAGGAATTTTCAGCAAAGCAGATTGCTGAGTGGATGTATAAAAAACATGCTCGTACATTTGAAGAAATGACCAATTTGCCGAAGCTGGCAAGGCAAAAGCTTGAGGAAGTTTATTCGGTAGGGAAGACAGATTTCTCAAATGTACAAACCTCAGCGGATGGAACAAAGAAATACCTCTTCCCTACCACTAACAAACAATTTATCGAAGCAGCATATATACCTGACGATGATCGTGCTACACTTTGTGTTTCGTCGCAGGTGGGCTGCAAGATGGGTTGCCTGTTCTGTATGACGGGTAAACAGGGCTTTCAGTCGCAACTCAAAGCAGGTGAAATAGTGAATCAGATTGACAGCCTTCCCGAACGGGATAAACTTACCAATATCGTATATATGGGAATGGGTGAGCCTTTCGATAACCTTGATGAGGTTATGCGAAGCCTTGAAATCCTGACATCTGACTGGGGTTATGGCATGAGTCCCCGTCGCATTACTGTTTCTACCATCGGCATAATACCGGCAATGAAACACTTTATCGAAAATTCTGAATCACATCTCGCTGTAAGTATGCATACCCCTTTTCATGAGGATCGTCGAAAATTGATGCCCATTGAAAATGTGTACCCAATTTCGGAGGTAATTCAGCAATTGCGAAGTTATGATTTTGGCAAGCAGCGTCGTATTTCTTTTGAATACATCATGTTCAAAGATATAAACGATACCCCTCGCCATGTGAACGAAATTGCCCGACTTCTCAATGGCTTGCGCTGTCGGATGAATCTTATCAGGTTCCATCCTATTCCAGGGACTCCATTACAATCCTCAACAGATCAAAGGATTATGGAGTTTAAAGATGCGCTTGTGAAAAAGGGGATCAGAACAACGGTAAGAGCTTCACGTGGTCAGGACATCTTTGCTGCTTGCGGTCTTTTATCAACAAAAGAGCGTATCAAAATGCAGTCGCCTGATTTTTAATTATACTTTTTGGGAAGATTCCCTGATATTTATCTTTTAATTACAATATTTGTAGTAAATACCTTTTTTTCTGCCACCAATCTGAATTGGTATGTCCCGGGAGAAAAAGGAGCGCAATTTATATGATATTCATTGGTACCCGGATGAAGTAGAACAATATTTTCTTCCCGGTATACTTCCTTTCCAAAGCTGTTATAAAGAAAAATTTCAGCTTTGCATTTGCAGTCAACCTCAACCTGAATTGTGGTAACTGTTTTTGCCGGATTGGGAAATACTTTCATCGGTTTTTGATTTTATGAGATCGCTTTGCTGAAAAATGATGGATGCTTTTTATTTCAGAGAAAAGAAATGTCAATTGTTGACAATGTTAAGCCAACATACCCTTATAGTCAATACCTTTACAATGACATTTATCGGAAACAGAATGATATATTAAAGTTATTTTAATGCTTTATGTAAACTTAATAATTGATATAGATCATTATTAAAAGCGTGCTTTACTCATAGATCTGCTTGAAATCCATCGTGATGCAACATATGAAGCAAAGAAGAATATTATGTACAGAGTAAATCACTTCGTGTGAAAGCAGAAAGATTCAATAAAGTTATGACCATCAATTTTAATTAAATTTGCATGTTATGACTCATTTCAATTCTTAGAAGAGGGTCAAATAGAAGTCATTCTTAAAAAGAAAATTACGAATAACAAAACTTTCAATTCAAAGAATCAATGAATTTCAGCCAAACGTTTCGCAAAGGATTTGCAAGTGATAATTGGTCAGGGGTTTCACCTGAGGTGATGGCAGCTCTTCAGCAGATTAACCAGGGGCATCATCCTGCTTATGGGGAAAATGACCCATTGATGGAACAAGCAAGAGAAAGATTCAGAGCTTTTTTTGGTGCCAAAAGTCAGACATTTTTTGTTTACAACGGAACAGGCGCCAATGTTTTAGCAGTTCAGCAATTGTTACGTTCCTGGCAGGCTGTAGTATCTCCTCATTCGGCTCATTTAAACGAAGATGAAGGAGGAGCTCCTGAAAAATTCACAGGCGGTAAAATTTTGACAGTTCATTGTGAAAATGGTAAAATTAAACCTGATCAAGTTGAGCCTTTTCTTGGCAGTATTGGGTTTCAGCACCATGTGCAGCCTCGTTTGATTAGCATTTCTCAGTCAACAGAAATGGGGACGCTTTACAGTTTGAAAGAGGTCAAAGAATTGGCTGATTTTGCCCATCGCAACAATATGTTATTGCATATGGACGGCGCGCGTATTGCCAATGCAGCCGTAGCTCTGGATTGTAGTTTCAGGGAACTTACCCTGGATTCTGGTGTGGATGTCCTTTCTTTCGGTGGCACAAAAAACGGATTGATGTTTGGCGAAGCTGTCGTTTTTATGAATAAAGAACTTGCCGAAGGATTTGAATACAGCCGTAAACAGGCCATGCAGCTTGCAAGCAAGATGCGTTTTATAGCTGTTCAGTTTCTGGCTTATCTTGAAGATGATCTATGGAAACGCAACGCAAGTAATGCAAATAATATGGCAAAATTGCTCGGGGAGAAACTTTCCCTGATTCCTAAGATCAGCCTGAGCCGTCAGGTTGAGGCCAATGGTGTTTTTGCTGTATTACCAAAGCATCTTATTTCTGAATTGCAAAAAGAGTACTTTTTTCATGTATGGAATGAATCTCAAAATGAAGTGAGATTGATGTGTTCTTTCGATACTACTATTGAAGATGTTGAGGGCTTTGTCGGCGCTGCTAAAAGATTATTGAATCAGAAAAAATAAAATCATATGGTTTTATTAAACGGCATTCATGTTTTTCTATAGGGCCTCAAATCAAAGAGTAACAAATTGTGATGTCTTCCGGCGGGGAATTCAGTAAAGTTTTGAAAAGCACTTAGAACAGCATTTTCTTCTTCATGGACAATAAGCCAAAATGCGCCCAGATCAATTTTCTGTTGTATTGCGCTGTCATTATCCCAGCTTTGAAAACCTGTCCAACCATTACGGTTCATTAGGTAAAGGGAGGCGTTGATTGTTATGTCGGTTGGACAAATCACTTTATGCTCAGGCTGAACACCAGCCTTTGTTAAAAAGCCATCAATTGCTTTAAATGGCTTCCAATGGGTTTCGTGGTTTTTCACAATGTACTTATTTGCAAAAACTGATTCACTTGGACCTGCCATGATAAATTCGCCGCGATGGCCATAATGACGCATATATACAAAGCTACCGCAATAGAACATATTATATCCAAGCAATACCAGTGTTAAAACTTTTAAGGGGCGCAAAAAATTATCTTGTTTATCTATCCTTTTAAAACTTAATAAAAAAGGGATAAAAATGCCAGGCATAAGATGTAATAGAGGAATAAAATAATAATCATGATTTCGAAATGCACCACTCCATAAGATGACATAAAGAATCACCCCGACTGGAACAATTAATGCTGCAAGCATTGCAAAGCGCGGCATTTTTCCAAGCAAAAAGAAATTTGCGATCCATCCAAAAAGCAATAAAAACAGAACGGATTTACTATAAAAAGCATATAGCATTACATCCCGTATGTTGCCCAGATAATCTTTCTGCTCAGCTGGATTAAGGTCAAAGTAAGTCCAAATGCCTGTTAGAAAATAGTTTACCTGATGAACATGATTAAACCATCTGGCATAAAAATACCATGAAGCAATAACAACAGGAATAATTATAAAGGCAAGCCATTCGCTTTGGCTTTTAGCGAAAAGAAACTTGTTTTTTAATGATTTGAAGCCAAATAGCTCCAGAACAAAAACCAGCAAGAGAAAAACAAATCCTATAAGGGAAGATATTTTAAGCAGTCCTGCCAGCCCGAACAAAATCATTGCTGTCCACAGTCGTTTCTGAGTTCTCTTTGTAAAGTACAAATAAATGTAATACCAGGCGATCAGGCTGAGGGAGAAGGCGGGAACATCTGTAAGGAAACTGATGCCATAAATAGCATATACTGGCGATGTAAAAAGTAGCAGTGGAAGAATAAAAGCGACCCAATCGTTTTTGAAAATTTGCTGTAGTACACGATAAAAAGCGAATAAACCGATAAAAGTCAGTATTAAGCTAAACAATCTAAAAGTAAATGGTGTCGGACCTGTTAGCTTCCAAACAACAGCTTGTAAATAATACCATAGTGGAAATTCACCTGCCGATTTTCCTGAAAAACCATGATCAGCTACTTGATTGTGAATTTCGGGCTCAAAAAAGCGCATCCCATGCTGGTAAAAATTTTGTGCGATCGAAAGTCCGTCGGCCTGACGCCATATATGATCACCAATCAGACCTTCACCAATCAGTTTATAATAGCCAAAAAAATATCCGGTCAACAATAAAAGGAGGATAAAAATCAGTTTTTTTCCTTTTTGGGATTGCGCTAGTTTTTTCATGAAAGTGAACATTAATGCTTTCATTGTTTTATTGTGATATCGAAAGGTTTTCGTAGAATGAGTTTGCCCGGAACTTTTTGTAATAACTTGCCATTATCAATGAAAATCTCTCCTCCTTTGATGACTGTTTCTGCTGCACCTATGGTTTTAAAACCCTCATAAATATTTATATCGCAATTGGAGTGATCCGTTTTTGCTGAGATGGTATTCGTGGTTTCAGAATTCCAGAGAATCATATCTGCATCAAATCCCGGAGCTATTTTTCCTTTCTTTTCAAATCCAAAAATATTGGCTGCGTTTGAAGAAGAGATCTCAACGAAACGTTGCAAACTCAGCTTTTTTTTAAGAACGCCATAGGTATGAAGCAATGCTAAGCGATGCTCAATTCCACCAGCTCCGTTTGGAATATTTCGGAAATCATGTTTTCCAAATGCCTTTTGCTGCATTGAAAAAGGGCAATGGTCAGTACCAAGGGTTTGTAATGTTCCATTAATGAAAGCTCTCCAAAGCAGTTGCTGGTCTTCGGTTTTTCGCAACGGCGGACTTAAAACATAAGGGGCTGCTTTTTCGAAGTCCCCCTGATATTTTTCCTCATTCAACAGCAAATAATGTGGACAGGACTCTGCCATCACCGGAAGCCCGTTTTGTTGTGCCCAACGGATGTGTATAAGTGAAGCTCCTGACGAAACATGAACAATATAAAGTGGACAGGATGTCTTTTCTGCCATTTTAATAGCCATTTTAACCGCATCAACCTCTGTTTGAGGTGGGCGGGAAAGAGCTTGATAAAGAGGAGATGTATGACCGTTCTGCGCATATTCGTTGCGAAGTCGATCAACATCTTCACCCAATTCGCAATGTGCAGTCACGATTCCGCCTGCCTTTCCAACGACTTTCATCACTTTGAAAAGCACTTCCTTGTCAATTCCTATTGATTTTTGATAGGCCAGATAAATTTTAAAGGAAGTAAAACCGCGACGAATACATTCTTTAATCTCCTCTTCTGTGGTTGAGCGCCACTCAACCGGACTTATATGAAAACTATAATCCACAAGTGAATCGCTGGCTTCAGTTATTCGCAAATCCAGTGCTTCAATCAACGGCTGTCCACGTGTTGGTGTAACAAAATCAATGATGCTTGTTGTGCCACCAAACAAGGCTGCTATGCTGCCTGAAATGAAATCATCTGACGAAAAACCTGCTGGTGAAGGCAAATGAAGGTGAACATGAGGATCGATTCCTCCTGGAAAAACATATTTCCCTGAAGCGTTTATCACACGGTCAGCTGCATATTTCAGCGCTTTACCCAACTGCAGAATTTTCCCATCACTTATTAGAATATCGGTTCGTTGTTCTTCGCTAGGAGTGATTATGGTAGCTTCTTTGATCAGAATAGTCATTGACTGAAAATATTGGATAGCGAAAATAGGAAATTCAATCGGACAGATCAAACTTTCATTAAGATTGTGGTTGGGTTGAAGTCAGCAAGTTCGCAATTTTGTTTGGAGCAGAGAAAATAGAACAACTGACATGCATATATCTTGTTGTAACCGCTAAGGGTAAAAAGATAGACAACAGTACCAAAATAGAAAGTAAATCATTATGAAAGGACAGTAATTCGAAATATTGACATTTCAAGAAAGCCGACAATCAAACCGAACCGTTGTTTTTTATTTTTTGCCCACCGCACATTTTTTAAAACAATTGCCGACCCACAATGGCACATTTGCTTTTGCCCCGACCTACTAAACCAACCCTGTGGCAAAATCAAAAGAGCCATTTCTTCTTACGCTCCAAATTTTTATGATCATTATTAAAAATATAGTTAATTTTACATATTTCAACAATTAATTAAATTAGTAATTTGAATTTCATTGACCTTTTCGCTGGAGCAGGCGGACTTTCGGAAGGATTTATCCGAGAAAAGTTTGAGGCAATTGCTCATGTTGAAATGAGTGCGGAAGCATCCGACACTTTGCGGACAAGAGTTGCATTTCATCATTTTCAACAAAAGAAAAAACTCAATCAGTATTACGCCTACTTGAAGCAAGACATTTCAAGAAATGAATTGTGGAATTCCATTCCACAAGAATTACTTGAATCAGTTATCAATGAGGAAATCTCTGACAAGAGCATTGAAAATATTTTCAAAAAAATTGACCTGCAACTTGATTCAAAAAAAGTTGATGTAATCATTGGAGGTCCGCCTTGCCAGGCATATTCACATGTAGGAAGAAGCCGAGACCCAAACAGAATGAAAGGCGACAAAAGAAATTTTTTGTTTAGGTACTATGCTCAATTTCTTATTCGCTACAAACCAAAATTCTTTGTCTTTGAAAATGTGTTGGGATTACTCACAGCCGGAAACGCAAAGTATCTGAATGAAATGTTGGAACTGTTTTCTGAAATCGGCTATTCAGCCGACTTCCAAGTTTTGAACGCAGAAGAATATGGTGTGCTACAAAAAAGAAGAAGGGTAATCATCATCGGAAGAAAAGGAAAAGCAAAATTTACTTTTCCAACACTTGAAACGATGGAGAACATTTGGCAAACAAAAAAGGATTTGTTCTTTGACTTGCCTTTTCTCATTCCCGGACAAGAAATGCAAGTTGCGAAATACACAAATAAAATAAACGAGTATCTGCAAAAAACTGAAACACGAAACGGAATTGATTACACAACGCAACATATCACACGAAATCATAATGACAGAGATTTAGAAATTTATTCTCTTGCAATTGACAAGTGGATAAATGAAAGACAGCGATTGAAATACAATGACATTCCAAAACATTTGCAGACACACAAAAACACAATTGCTTTTTTAGACCGCTACAAAGTAGTTGACCCAACCGGACATTCACACACGGTTGTTGCACATATAAGCAAAGACGGACACTACTACATTTATCCTGACCTAAAGCAAGTGCGCTCAATTTCAGTTCGTGAAGCAGCAAGAATCCAATCATTCCCTGATGACTATTTTTTTGAAGGTGGACGTAGCGCTGCTTTCAAACAAATTGGAAATGCAGTTCCACCATTGATGGCTGAAAAAATTGCAGCATAATTTTTTATTATGACAGAACTATTGAATAAATGCTTGGCTGATTGGAATTGCAAAGTTGAATACAAATGTAATTTTGAAGCATCGCAACAAAAAAGAATTTTGAAAGAAAAAAAAGAAGACAATGTTACGATTGTTTTAAGAGGTAATGATGGAAAATATTTTATTGAAGAATACAAAGGCAAAACAATGTATCCAGAAGTTTACAAAGTATTTTATGAAGAACCTATTAATGAAATAACTGAAGAAGAATTTCAACGATGGCTAAAAGAAAAATCAAAATAACATTTTAAGAATATGGCAATAAATCTTTGGACAAGAGAGGAGTTAATCCTTGCTTTTAATCTTTATCTAAAATTGCCATTTGGTAAAATGCACAGTCGCACACATGAAATTATTCATTTAGCTAACATTATTGGAAGAACGCCAGATTCAATTGCAATTCGATTGACAAACTTCGCTCACATTGACCCTTATCATCAACAACGTGGCGTTAAAGGAATGTCGGGAGGAAGAAAACAAGTTGAACCAATTTGGAATGAATTTATCAATAATAAAGAAAAATTGGTTTTTGAAAGTGAAATGATTTTAGCAGAAAAAGAAAACTTGACTATTGAAACAAAGTTTTCAGAAATTCTTTATGATACAAAAGAACTGAAAGGCGAAACCAAAATTAGAGAAGTAAAAACAAGAGTTAATCAAAACTTTTTCAGGCAAGTTGTTGTTGCAAATTATACTGGTAAATGTGCAATAACAGGAATTGATATTCCTGATTTACTCGTTGCAAGTCATATAATTCCTTGGTCAAAGAATGAAGAAGAAAGACTGAATCCTGAAAACGGAATTTGTTTATCTGCATTATATGATAAAGCATTTGATAAAGGATATATTGCTATCACTGAAAAATATGAAGTTCTAATTTCATCAGCTTTAATGAAAAAACAAAAGGAAGATTATTACTCAAAATACTTTTCTCATTTACAAGGAATAAAACTTTTACTTCCACAAAAATATTATCCAAAAAAAGATTTTCTCCAATACCACCTTGATTCCATTTTCAAAGGATAATTTTTTCTACATGAAGGCTTGATGTGGAAATCTTTTATTCTTAAGTTGCAGAATGTGGTTAAGCGATTCACACAAACCAATTGAAGAAAGTATTTCACTTCTAAAATCTGTAATTGAAAAGTTTGCTTCAAGCCCATCTGAAAAATGTGCAAGGTTGAAAGTATTAATGAATGCAACGCAATATGACTACATCATTTGCCCAACAGAAGAAGAAGCAAAAGCATTGGATATTTCACTTCCTAAACCTGCATACACACACAGCCCGAAAGTAATATCCGTTGCAGATGTGAACGACAATTTACTTTCAAACAAACCGATAAAAGGAATTCTAACAGGTTGGGCAAAGTCAAACAACATCAACAGAATTCTTTCTTCTTTTCTTTTTTCAGAACTCACAGTTTTGTTCTACCAGTTTGAAAACAAATATTACAATTCATTGCAAAGAAGAAACAGACAATACAGTGAGAACATCAAAGCAACGATTAACATCAAAGGCATTCGTTCCGTAGGTGAATCAGAAAAACCAAAAGGTTTTTCTGATTTGTATTTAGGTGATGAAGTTGTTTCAACAATTTCTGAAAGTTCCTTTGACATTTTAGATTTTGAATTCAAACTTGACAACGCACAGTATTCAAAATATATAGCGAAGGGGAATATGATTGACAGTATCAAAGCAAAACGGATTGTCTTTGAAAGCGACTTTTTTATATACACAACTGAATCACATAAATTTTTGGTCATAAATGAATTGATTAAAAAACATAGTGCGAAAGCAAACCTTCACAGAAGAAAAGTTGAAGGGTTGCAAACCGGAGATGTGATTGCTTTGATAAATACCGACAGAGATATTTTAGTTGAGTTAGTTGAGAAGAACACCAACACAAAAGAATTAGCTTCTGTAAAACAGTGGACAGAACTTTGGAAAAATCTTTTGAAAGAATACTTTGCTTCAATAGGAAATGATTTCAAAAAATTGGTCGAGGACTTGCGGAATAATGATTGCAAGAAGCATGAAGTAACAATTAGAACCTGGCTGCAAGATGAAAACAGGATAGGTCCAAATGATGACTCTGATTTAATTAGCATTGCATTAGTAACAAATTCGCAAGAATTGCTTGACAATATTTCTAAAGTCAGAGACTCAATTAGTAAAATGGTAGGTTGGAGAATGCAAGCTGCTGATTATATATCTAATCAAATTAAATCAAAAATCCATAAAATAATCGATGACTCCCTTATCAACTCAAAAGTCGAAATTGAAGGATTAGGAAGTATAACAATTTTGAAGGTTAATAATATTTCTAATAACTGGGAGGAAATTGATGTTAGATACTCGAATAAGTTACTACAAAAGGAGAATATTTAATGGCGAAACTATTACCTCCATACATAGACAAGAATTGCAAAAGCACAGGTGAAAAAATGCTGTTTGAAATTTTCAAGAACAGCCCTTCCACTAAAGATTGGATTGTCCTGCATTCTCTTAACCTCTCTCAACACACGGTTCGCTTATATGGTGAAATTGATTTTCTGATTTTGATTCCTAGCGGTGGAATTTTTGTAATGGAAGTAAAAGGCGGTGGTGTAAAATGTATTGATGGGGTTTGGCATTACACAAATAAATTCAATGTTACAAACACAAGTAATGTTGGCCCGTTCAATCAAGCAAGGGATGCAATGTTTTCATTGCGGTCCGCAATTGAAAAAGAATTTGGCAGAGGACACAAGTTCACAAAAATCTTATCAGGCTTTCTTTGTGCTTTCCCTCACATTAGTTTTGACAAGCATAGTGTTGAATATGAACCATGGCAAATACTTGATAAAGATACAATACAAAATGGAACAGAAATTTTCTTTGATAACTTAGTTCAACAGTTTACACAAAAGTACAGGGGTCAACGATGGTTTTCAGAAAGTGAATCTTTGCCAAATACAATCGATTTGAATTTGTTGTGTGATTTTTTGAGAGGAGATTTTGAAAGAGTGCGAACAGTTAAAGAACGATTGACTGAGTTTGATAAAGAAGTAAAGAAATACACAGAGGAACAGTACAGAATCCTAGATTCAATTCAACTCAATGACAAAAGTGTTACTCAAGGAAGTGCCGGTACAGGAAAAACAATGATTGCACTTGAATCAGCAGTAAGAGCAGCAGCCGAAGGCAAAACAGTTTTCCTCACTTGCTACAACCGCTTAATTGGAGAGTGGATGCAAAAGCAAATTGAAGAATGGAAAGACAAAATCACGGTTTCAAGTTTGCATAGCTTCTTGGTTGAGCAGTCAAAGGGATTTGACTATGATAAATCACAATGCAGCAAACAGGATTTTTACAGCAAGTATTTACCGACACTGTTGAAAGATATTTATCAAAAAGGTATTATCAAAAAGTTTGACAAGTTGATAGTTGATGAAGGGCAGGACTTAATCAGAGAGGAATATTTGGGTTTGTTTGATTCAATGGTAACTGAGGGTTTAACAAGTGGTAATTGGGAAATTTACGGTGACTTTGAAAGGCAAGCCATCTATGCACAGCTTTCAAAAAAGGAAATGATGGACTTGCTTAAAAGTTCAGGACAACATTCAAGTTTTCTTTTGAAAATAAATTGCCGAAACACCAAACAAGTTGGAGAAGAAACTTCTTTGATTTCAGGATTTGAAAAGCCCCCGTTTTTACTTGAACATTTGGAAGGAATTCCGGTAGAATATATTTTCTACAAAGACGAAGCAGAGCAAAAGAAATTATTAGCAGAGCAATTGAAAAAACTTTCTGAAAACAAATTGCCATTGCATGAATTGATAATTGTATCACCAAAAAAATTTGAGAACTCATGTTCAAATTCGTTTTCAGGTTTTACAATCAGAGAAATAAAAAATACAAGTGAGATTGCAGCAACACAAAATTTCTTTGGCTTTGCAACAGTGCAATCTTACAAGGGAATGGAAAGTAATTATGTTTTGATTACAGACATTGAAGATTTTACAAGTGAAGTTGCAAAGTCATTGTTGTATGTAGGCATGAGCAGAGCAAGATATGGTTTGATATTGCTTATTGCGGAATCAAAGCGAAACGATTACAGAGAACTGCTAAAAAGAAAACTCAATTAAAATGAGAGACGATATTCTGAAATTTATAAAAAGAGAATTGATTGGTCCCGACCCCGTGAAGCCACACATACAGGAGAACGGAGAAGAAATTTTAATCAACGAGCCACCACGGTTGAGATATGGTGCAGGAATTTTATTTCCGAAAGCAGCGACTTTTGACAAAGCCGATTCAACTTCTTCTGATGAAGATAAAGTTTTAGAAAAAATTGAAGAAGAAAAAAAGAATACTGACGACCCTGTTAAAACAGAAGAAAGCAAAGCACCAGTTGACATGAGTGAGGACTTTGAAGAAGAAATAGGATTGGCAAATAGTTTTCTTCCGTCAGCAATGGGTTTCAGTTGCTTTTCACAAATTCCAAAAGATGGTTTCAAAGTGAAAGCGAATGTTGCAGTTTATGAAATCAATGAATATTCCTACACCAAAGAAGATGGAACAGTAGTTACACGAAAAGCATATTACCGAATTCCATTAGACCAAGAATTCACTTTGAACGCCAATGAAATTCCTTTACAGTCAGGAAAATTCTTTGACAAAGTTTTGGTTGACAAAGACGGAAAGGAAATAAATCTGAAACTGAATATAAGAAACAGAACACACGGAGAAAGTTTAGGCAAGAACATTCACCTGCTAACATTTACCCTCATAAACATAAACACAGGCGGAACTGAAAATATCAAAAACGAAGATTGCTTTTTTCAAGTTTCATTTTCAGTGAGTGCTGATGAAAAATGTTTTTGTCCTTACAAAGCCGCTTCAGCAAAGACAGACAAGGAAGATGAAAAATCAAACCTCTTACTTTTCAGAAAGAAAAAAACTTTTGCAGTTGGACACGGTTGTTCTCCATCATGGAATGATAGTGATGAAACATTTACTAATGCCATTGCAACAAATGCAATTCCTTCTTATGAAATAAAACCAATTGTTCCGAATGAATTGAAAAGTGTTGAACTGAAAATTTTTGACCTAAGTGATTTGTCAGGCAAAGACATTACTAAAAATCTTGTCAAACTGAATTCGGAATATGAAACATGGATAAACGAACAAGAGAGAATTGCAAATGCAGAATTGAAAGACGAACTTTTAGAAACTGCATTGCGACACATTGAAAGTTGCCGTTTGTGTTTGTCAAGAATGAAAGAAGGAGTTCAACTATTGAACACGAATGAAAAAGTTAATCGTGCTTTCAAATTGATGAACAGAGCAATGTTGTTACAGCAACTTAATTACAGCATTGAAACAAGGAACTGGATTATTGAAAAAAATGCACCAGTAACAAAAGTGAAGGACGCTGTTATTCCCGACATCATCGACAGTTCAACATGGAAGCAAGGACTTGGAGCATGGAGACCTTTTCAACTTGCTTTCATTCTGATGAATTTGAATTCAATGTTTGATGCACAACATCAAGACAGAGAAATGGTGGACTTGATTTGGTTTCCGACAGGTGGAGGAAAAACAGAAGCATATTTGGGTTTGTCAGCGTTTACAATTTTTCTAAAAAGACTAAAAGACAAAAACGATTCAGGCACCGCTGTATTGATGCGTTACACATTGCGACTGCTAACAGCACAACAATTTCAAAGAGCAGCATCATTGATTTGTGCTTGCGATAAAATCAGAAAAGAAAACGAAGAAGAATTAGGAACACCGAGAATTACAATTGGACTTTGGGTTGGTTCTGATTCTACTCCAAACAAGAGAGATGTAGCGAAGAAAGCATTTCAAATAATGGAGCAAGGCAGAGAAGAAGATAATCCTTTCATCGTTTTGAAATGTCCGTGGTGCGGTTCTCAAATGGGTTACTTGAAAGAAGCAAGAGCAAACAAAGTAAAAGGATATAAGAGAAGAAAAATTGGAACAAAAGAAACAATCATTTACCAATGTGATAATCAGCAATGCGATTTTTCAAAAGCAGATTTCAATTTGCCCTTGGTAGTGATTGATGAAGATATTTATGCCAATCCCCCGACTCTTTTAATCGGAACGGTTGACAAGTTTGCAATGCTCACATGGAGACCGGAAGCAAAAACAATTTTTGGTTTCAGAGGAAATGAAAGACCATTCTCACCACCCGAATTAATTATTCAGGATGAGTTGCATTTGATTTCGGGTCCGTTGGGTTCAATGGTTGGTTTGTATGAAACAATGATTGAAGAGCTTTGCACAGCAAATAATATCAAACCAAAAATCATTGCTTCATCTGCAACAATCAGCAGAGCAAAAGAACAAATTAATTCGCTTTACGGCAGAGGAACAAACAATGTAAATATTTTCCCTGCACAATGTTTAAGTGCGGGGGATTCGTTCTTTGCATATGAGGACAATGCAAGCACAGGCAGAATATACACAGGCATATTTGCATCTGCATTGCCTTCACATGCAACAGCACAGGTGAGAGTTTTATCTGCATTGCTTCAATCAGTAAAATCAATTCCGGTTGCAGAGGAAAAAGAACGAGACCCTTATTGGACTGCATTAACTTATTTCAATAGCATCCGTGAGTTAGGTCATGCAGCTACTCTAATTCGTGCTGACATTCGTGAATACATGAATTCAATTTGGATTCGTAAAGCA
Organism: Bacteroidetes bacterium HGW-Bacteroidetes-1; assembly: GCA_002842755.1. GTDB lineage: Bacteria > Bacteroidota > Bacteroidia > Bacteroidales > F082 > JALNZU01. The sequence goes on from PHDU01000009.1 coordinate 28,738, forward strand.
ATCAAAGGCGATGAAAGAAGATTCATAAACAGAGATATTGAATTGACAAGTCGTATCAACAGCAACGACATTCCAGAATATCTTGAACAACTTTTAAAATCATGGACAGGAGATAAAACAGAATATCCGGTTGATGTTTGTCTTGCTACGAATATGATTTCAGTTGGCGTTGACATTCCTCGATTAGGTTTAATGACTGTTATCGGACAACCGAAAACAACATCAGAATATATTCAGGCAACAAGTCGTGTAGGTCGTTCCAAGAAAGGTCCCGGAATTGTTTTCACAATTTACAATTGTTCAAAGCCAAGAGACCGTTCACACTTTGAACACTTCCAAGAATATCATTCAAAAATTTACAGCAAGGTTGAACCGACAAGTGTTACACCTTTTTCAGCACCGGCAAGAGAAAGAGCATTACACGCAATCCTAATTGGGCTGATTAGATTTTATTCAACAGACCAAAGCACAGAGAAACCAAGACCTTTTCCGAAGAAAGAAGTTATTGAAAGAGTTACGCAAATAATTTATGACAGAGTGAATTTGATTGACGAAGTAGAATATGAAAAGACATTGGAACTGATTGAAGAAAAATTGGAATACTGGAAAAATGAATTGCCAATGGTTTACGGAACTTTTGGACAAATCACAGACATTCCTTTGATGTATGCAGCCGGAACGAATCCATCGGAAGATATAAAAGCAAGAGCTTGGTCAACACCAACATCAATGAGAAATGTTGATTCAACTTGCGAAGCGTATGTAATACCAGCAGAATACACAAACATTGACAACTAAATTATGCCAGCGAAAAAACCAATTAGAAGGTCTCAATTAATTTCTCCTTGGGGAGTTGGACAAATGATAAATTTTCCAAAGGATGAATCATTAATGGTTTTGGGGCTTGATATGTGGGAAGAAAAATTCAGAACGATTTCTGAACTGGATGAATTCAAAGTAACCGAAGAACGATTAGCAAAAAGATTAGGTGTAAAGGAATTTCGCTTACCGCCTGATTTCAGAGACCCAGGACAAGGAGTTACAAATCCATCTTTGAAAATCCCATTCATACGATTTCCACGGTGGCACTATTGCACACGATGCGGTCACATGGAAAAAGTTTCAATCTACGATTCTCACAAACCAACTTGCACAGGTGTTTCATTTGGTTCAGGTAGGTCATGTTCTGAAATAGCTGAAAAGAAAAGACAGAGATTAATTCCAGTTCGTTTTATTTCAATTTGTCCTCACGGACACATTCAAGATTTCCCTTTCATGGAATGGGTTCACGGTGGAACACAACCAGAAGGACAGCACAATTTAAGATTGAGAGCAGGAAGAAGTTCAGGTGCATTGTCAGGTATTGAAATTGCTTGCAGTTGCGGAGCACATAAAACGATGGCAGGTGCATTCAACGAACAATCACTTACAAAGATTGGAGTTACTTGTTCCGGTGGCAGACCGTGGTTAGGTGAAGAAGCCGAAAGAAATAACACAACACATTGCGGACAACATTTGATCGTAGTTCAAAAAGGTGCATCCAATGTTTACTTCTCACAAGTTCGCAGTTCAATCTATTTGCCTCAATGGGAAAAATCAGTAGACAGAAGATTGGTTGAAGTGTTGGAAAAGAATTGGGGATTTCTAACAACAGGAATGGAGAACGGAAATTTTCAGAGAATGAGATTTGAATTAGTTGCTGAAAGAAACTTTGCAGAGGATAAAAAAGAACTCTACACAGAAAAATTATTGGAGGCAGCGACAAAAAGAATTTCAGGTGCTGACAGTTCAAACACTGATGATTCAGAGGAGAAATATAGAAAGATGGAGTATGATGCAATACTTGCAGAAGCCGGAGGAGAAAATCAGGATTTCTTTGTTTCAAAAAACCAAGCGAACACTTATGATGATTCAGAAACAGGTGGAGCAATCAGCACAGGACTAACAAGCATTGGTTTATTACACAAGTTGAGAGAGACAAGAGCATTTGTTGGTTTTACAAGATGGCTTCCTGATGATGGAAAAACTTTGGAAGCGAAAAAAGAATTTATAAAACTTGGCAGAAGTATTACATGGCTTCCGGCAATGGTTGTTAGAGGAGAAGGAGTATTTTTTGAATTTAGTGAAAAGCGATTGAAAGAATGGGTGACAAAAAAAGAAGTAATTGCAAGAGCAAAATTTTTATCTGACAACTACAACAGACCACGGGAAGCGAAAGGACAAAAACGAAGAGAAATAAAACCGGAGTTTGTTTTGATTCACACATTTGCTCATTTGGTGATAAACCAATTCAGTTATGAATGTGGTTACGGAAGTTCTGCATTGAGAGAAAGAATTTATTGCAATCTTGAATTTCCAAACGACACGATGAACGGAGTTTTGATTTACACCGCTTCCGGTGATTCAGAAGGTTCGTTAGGTGGTTTGGTGCGTCAAGGAAAGCAAGGCAATCTTGAAACAATAGTTTATAACGCAATTGAAAATGCAAGATGGTGTTCAAGCGACCCAATTTGCATTGATAGTCACGGACAAGGTCCGAACTCATGCAATCTTGCAGCTTGTCATAACTGTTCACTATTGCCGGAAACTTGTTGTGAAGAATCAAACATGCTACTTGACAGAGCAATGTTGATAGGAGAATTAGACAACCCTTCAATTGGATATTTTAATTTTAAAAGTTAATGATTCTGAATGAGCCAACGCACCGAGAGAAATTGTTTTAAAAAAATTACCGATCCTTTAAGAATAATATAAAATGCGGATACACGAGCCGACAAAAGCAGAAATGCTTTTGACAATATTAGTCAACACATAAAATGTCAACAGTAGGACTGCAATTACGAGAATTGAGAGAAAAGGCTGGTTTTTCTTTACGTAAAGCCGCAGTAGCCATTGACATTGACGTGGCTATATTGAGTAAGATGGAACGTGGCGAACGGAAATTCTCAAAAGAGTTGGTCGTAAAATTAGCAGATCTTTACAAAACCAATTCCGATAAATTGGTGATTGATTATTTGAGTGAAAAAGTGCTTTACGAATTGGGGGATGAAGAATTTGGACTTGAAGCTTTGAAGGTTGCTGAGAAACAATTAATATATAAAAAGATCAATACACATGGATAGCTTATACCAAAGTGAATTATAGATGAATCCAAAGCTGTCATGGTAGAATGCCGATGGATAGAAATGTTAGGCCAATTGAGTGAGCGATAATTGGACTATTACATTTCTCCTTTCGGTATTAATTAATCCGGAATACGAAACACTGATATTCCAATTCAGAGGTTTCAAAGTAATGATTGATGCAGATTTGGCCAACTTGTATGATGTTCCGACTAAAGCATTAAAACAACAGGTAAAAAGGAATATTGAACGATTTCCTGAAGATTTTATGTTTGAACTTACTAAAAATGAGAAAGATGAACTGGTAACAAATTGTGACCGGTTGGCAATATTGAAACATTCTTCGGTGAACCCAATGACATTTACCGAGCAGGGTGTTTCTATGCTTTCATCCGTGCTGCGTTCCGAAAAAGCGATTAAGATCAATATTGAAATTATGCGAGCATTTGCACGATACAGGGCATTGTTAAGGGAAAATGAGGAGTTGAAAAAAGAAATTCTGAAACTCGATGCCAAACTCAATCACGCCTTCAAATTCTTACTCGACAAACTTGATGCCTTGCACCAAAAAGCAATCGAACCCCGTAAATCAATTGGTTATAAAAGTGATAAATGATAAAGGTGAATGTTTCTTGATTGAGCAAAGGATAGAAGATGAAAATTAAAAGAACTCATGAAATGACAAGTCAAAACGGACCTTCCCTTCGCTTTCAGGCATCCTGATCAATCTCTGCTTTTTTATACAATCATAAAGCGACCTAACTTTTATAGGTTCGGCTGAAAGGCTCACCTATTAATATTTAGAAAAAACAGGGAATGACTAAACCAATGTTTCAAACTGCTTTAGAAAACGGAGATCGTTTTCAAAGAAAAGGCGCAAATCATTGATTTGATATTTCATCATTGTAATACGTTCGATACCCATGCCAAAAGCGTAACCACTATAAATATTGCTATCGATTCCGCAAGCTTCCAGAACATTGGGATCGACCATACCGCAACCCAGAATTTCAACCCACCCACTGTATTTGCATATATTGCAGCCTTTCCCGCCGCAAATGTTACACGAAACATCCATCTCAGCTGATGTTTCGGTGAAGGGGAAATAAGAGGGGCGGAAACGTATTTTGGTTTCGACACCAAAAAATTCGCGCGCAAAATAGTATAATGTCTGTTTTAGATCGGCGAAAGAAACATCCTTGTCGATATACAAACCTTCAACCTGATGAAAGATGCAGTGTGCCCTGGCAGAGATTGCTTCATTGCGGAAAACCCTGCCTGGTGCAATGATACGGACGGGAAGTTTTCCTTGCTCCATCACCCGCACCTGTACACTGGAAGTGTGAGTTCGTAACGCAACATCCGGATACTTGTGAATAAAAAAAGTGTCCTGCATATCCCTTGCAGGATGGTCTGCAGGAAAATTGAGAGCCGAAAAATTATGAAAATCGTCTTCAATTTCCGGACCTTCAGCAATCACGAAGCCCTGTCGTTCAAATATGCTATTGATTTCACGTCTGACAATGGAGAGAGGATGACGTCCTCCGGAAAAAGTAATAGCAGGCAAACTTGTGTCAATCTTTATCTTCTTTTGCGTTGTTTCGGCAAAACATTCTTGTTGAAGCTCGATGATTTCCTGAGCCTTTTGCTTGAGCTCGTTAAGTAACTTGCCTATTTCCTTTCGTTCTTCGGGGAGTACCTGTTTAAAATTGTCGAACAAAGCAGGAATTAGTCCTTTTTTGCTCAAATATTTAATTCGAAAGGCTTCCAACTGATCTTTGCTTTCAGCTTCAAAACGATGTATTTCATCGAGTAGAATGGCGATTTTCTCTCTCATTGATAATTACAGTCAGGTCGGTTACTCAAGTATTTCTATTCGCATTGTCACATCATCCAAAGGTTTATCACCTGGTCCTGTACGAACAGCCGCAATCTTGTCGATCACGTCAAAACCATCAACTACCTCGCCAAAAATGGTATATGCTCCATCCAGATGCGGAGTGCCACCGACTGATGCATAAGTTTTCTTTTGGTCTTCGGTATAGGTTACACCGGAGCGTTGCGACATCATGTTGAGATTGTTTGCGTCATATTTCTGACCTTGAACAATATAAAATTGCGATCCTGAGGATTTTTTTTCTGGGTTTACCTGATCGCCCATGCGTGCTGCTGAAAGTGCACCTTTTTTATGAATATATTGTGGTCTGAATTCGGCATCAATAGTATAGCCAGGATCGGTTTTGCCATTTTTGTTTCCTCCACCCTGAATCATGAAATTACTGATCACGCGGTGAAAAGGGGAATCCTCGTACCAGCCTTGTTTCACCAATTTGATGAAGTTGTCACGGTGTTTTGGTGTATCGTTGTACAATTTAGCAGTAATATTGCCATAACTGGTTTTAATCAGCACAAGGGTTTCAGTTTTTTTCTGCGCAGTTGCACTTATACTGAAAGCTAAAAATAAAGTGAAAATCAGGATTCTCATATGAATAGTTATTTAAAGATTGAATGCACAAAAGTAGAGAAAATTTTCTCAGAAACGTATCCACATTTCATTCATTGCCAGGATGGATCTTGTTTTTATTATGGTTGTAGCAAGCCCGGCAAAGGGGTTCGTAACTTTCTGTTTCGCCTAACATGACCAGTTTTTCACCATCTATTGTGCGGTGTGAATAATGTGCCAGATTGCCACAGCGCATACAAATTGCATGCACTTTGGTCACATATTCTGCTATTGCAACCAATTGCGGTATAGGGCCAAATGGGTTTCCCTGAAAATCCATGTCCAGTCCTGCCACAATCACGCGAACACCATTGTTGGCCAAATGGTTGCAAACAGACATTAGTTCTTCATCAAAAAACTGGGCTTCATCAATCCCTATTACATCAAATTCGTTGGCATAGAACAAAATCTGTGAAGCGCTTTGAACCGGAATTGAACGTATGACATTGGAATTGTGCGATACAACATCTTCCTCGCTGTAGCGTTTATCGATCTGAGGCTTGAAAATTTCTACCTTTTGACGGGCGATACGAGCACGGGTAAGACGCCGGATCAATTCCTCTGTTTTTCCTGAAAACATCGAGCCGCAGATGACCTCAATCCAGCCGGCACGCATTTTAGTGTTGGTATCTTTTTCGAGAAACATGGGTGCAGTTATTGCCGTTCTTGTTATTTTTACAAGCTGCAAAAATAAGGATTAATAGATAGAACCAAATAAAAATGGATACCATTAGAAATATCAATTTAATTGGCAGGATTCACAACGAAACCAAGACCCTCTTAGAACAGATTGTGCGAGCTGAAAACACTGGTTGTAAGGTTTATGCACTGGATGTAGAAGTTATGCTTGCTAAAACACGACGTGTTTATGAAAGCCTTTTGCTACTTGAAACAGAAAAGCAGGAAACGGAAATAGCTCTTCCGCAGCCTATTTTCGAAGTTAATGAACCATCACAACATGAAGTATTTTCTCCGATGACGGAAGAAAAGTTGCAGGATCATGAAGAGGATACAGCGCATGAACCTCCGCTGATTGAGCAGACTTTTGAAATAGAGGAATCAACACCTCCAAAAACGGAAAGATTTGATTACGAACCTCCTACATTTAAGCCTAAAGAGGAAAAAGAACCTTTATATGTTCACAAAGTAGAAGAAGCATCTTATAAGCAAGATCAGACAAGCCAGGAAACAGAATTGGCTTCACATAAACACTCTTTCAAATCAGAAAAAACGCATGCCGGGCGAACAACCTTTGATTTGTTCGGTGAAACAGAAACAGGTACCATCGCCGATAAACTTACTGCTTTAGCCAATGGAGAGTCATCTGAAGATAATACTATTGCTGCACGAATAGGAAAATCTAAAATAAATGATTTGAAGCAAGCCATTGGTATCAATGAAAAATTTCTGCTTATTAATGAGCTGTTTGAAGGAAATATTTCGCTCTACAACAAAGCTATTGATGAGCTAAACGGTTTCCAAAGCCTTAATGGTGCTAAAACTTATCTTATTGAGTTGAGTGTACAATACCAATGGGCTCATGATGCTGTTGCAGTTGAAAAAATAACCTCCCTCATCGAACGGAAATTCGAAGCGTGATCATGAAAAAACTCACTTATTTTATTCCTTTTTTGACTGCCTTACTATTTTATTGCACAGGTTTTGCTCAGGATCGTGCTTATGTCCATGAGGTGGTAAAACGTCTTTCTGCACATGAGATGCATGGAAGAGGCTACGTTAATAGTGGTGACCACAAAGCCGCTGATTATCTTGCCAAAGAAATGAAAAGGGCAGGGCTTAACCCTTACTTTGAAGCCTTTAAACAAAAGTACCACTTTACTGTAAATTCATTTCCTTCACAGGTGATTGTTAGAACAGAAGAGCGAAAACTTAAAGCTGGTGAAGATTTCGTTGTAAATCCCGCAACTGCATCATTGAAAAAAACTTTTGATCTGATCTGGCTTCCTGATACCATAACCAGTAATGCTTCGGTATATCTTTTTGCCGACACTACTGCTTTGGAAGGTAAAATGTTGGTGGTTCCTGAAGATCTCAAAAACGCCTATCGCTTTGGGATACCGGGTGTGAAAGCCTTAGTTCAAACGGTAAGTGGTTCCATGTGGTGGCACGTGTCGCAAAAGCAAAACGAGCAGGGCCAGATAGCCCTTAAAATCATCAAGGAGAAGCTGTCAAAAGAAACAGAAACGATCCATGTTGACATTATAAGTAAACAGCTTAAAGATCGTCCTGCCTATAATCTCGCCGGGTTTGTGAGAGGGAATGTGCAACCCGATAGTTTTATGGTATTTGTTGCTCATTATGATCATCTGGGCCGTATGGGACGCCAAACGTATTTTCCGGGAGCCAGCGACAATGCAAGTGGTACAGCAACCATACTCGATCTGGGCCGTTATTATGCATCTCATCCTGAAAAATCTTTTTATACAATGGTTTTTGTTCTTGTTTCCGGCGAAGAAGCAGGTCTTTTGGGATCTTCCTATTTTGCAGAGAACGCGCCTTTTTCGCTGGATAAAACCAAATTTGTTATCAATCTTGATATGGTTGGAACAGGAAGCGATGGCCTTTCTGTAGTGAATGCCAAGCAGTTTCCGGAAGCTTTTAATATTATTGACTCACTCAATAAAAAGCACAGTTTTTTCCCGGATATTCGTGCCGGTGGCGAATCATGTAATAGCGATCATTGTCCCTTTTACAAAAAGGGAGTTCCTGCTTTTTTCCTTTTCACAAGAGGGAATGAAAACCGAAATTACCACAATACGGCCGACACATATTATAAGCTACCTTTTACAGCTTACGAACAGCTCTTTGGCATTCTTACAGGTTTTGCAGAGGAGTTGCAAACTGCACCTTCATTCAGAGAATAGCATGGAAATACTTTTGATAATTTTTACCGCCATCGTGGTCATCGTCTTTACGGTCATTTCTTTTTATACTTCTGTTAATAGCGGTGCCGGCCAATTTGAAGACTGGCTGCGACGATGGAATAAACCCAATAAAGATTAACCAGTATGTCAAAGTTATTTCTTGTTCCTACGCCCATCGGTAATCTGGAGGATATCACCTTACGGGCTTTACGGATTTTAAAAGAGGAGGCTGATTTGGTGGTGGCTGAGGATACACGTAAAACAGGACAGCTTTTAAAGCATTATGGGATAAATAAGCCAATGGCTGCCTTTCACCAGCATAACGAACATCGCATGCTTCAACAATTGGTTGGGCGTATTGCAGCCGGAGAATGTATGGCTCTCGTAACTGATGCTGGCACTCCAGCCATTTCTGATCCTGGCTTCCTGCTTGTACGCGCCTGCATCACTGCTAATATTGAGGTAGAATGTTTGCCCGGACCGACAGCGTTTGTGCCGGCATTGGTCAATTCAGGGTTGCCAGCCGACAGATTTGTTTTTGAGGGATTCCTGCCCCATAAAAAAGGAAGACAAAAAAGAATCACGGCCATTGCCCAACAGCCCTATACCATCATTCTTTATGAGTCGCCACATCGTTTGATAAAAACACTTGTTCAACTGTCAGAAGTGTTGGGAAGCAGTCGAAAAGTGAGCGTTGCCCGTGAATTAACGAAAATCTATGAAGAAAATATTCGTGGTACTTTGGAAGAGGTGATCACGTTTTATAAAAATAAAGAGATCAAGGGAGAGATCGTCATTGTTGTTGAAGGAAAAAATATTCAAAAAGATGATGAACAACTGGAAGATTAAGGGGTTATAAAAAGTTGTATAATGAATTAATTCTACCATGAATGGATTTCAAAATTGCTCTAAATCAATTTTAAATAAAATATAGTTGTTTTTTTTTGCTTAATTACCTTACTTTGCACCCGTGTTTAACTAAAAACATTTAAAGTTATGTCAGAAATAAAAGACAAAATCGTATCAATTATCGTGGATAAGCTAGGCGTAGAAGCGTCTGAAGTTACCATTGAAGCAAGCTTTACCAATGATTTGGGAGCCGACTCGCTTGACACCGTTGAATTGATTATGGAATTCGAAAAAGAATTCAACATTGCTATTCCCGACGATCAGGCCGAAAAAATTGCCACAGTAGGTGATGCTATACGGTACATTGAAGAGAAAAAAGGCTAAAAAACTTTTTTATGGAGCTAAAACGAGTAGTAGTAACAGGTTTAGGTGCGATAACACCTATTGGTAATAATGTTTCTTCCTATTGGGAGGGTCTTCTCAATGGTGTAAATGGCGCTGCTGATATTACCCGCTTTGATGCCTCCAAATTTAAGACCCGCTTTGCTTGTGAAGTAAAAAATTACGATTACAAAGATTATTTTGATCGCAAAGATGTGAGAAAGTATGACCTCTTCGCTCAGTTCGGACTCATTGCGGCTGATGAAGCCATCGCTGATTCCGGACTGATCGATGGGAATACTGACCTTGATGAGGTTGGAGTAATCTGGTCTTCAGGTATTGGTGGGCTCATTACATTTTTTGATGAAGTTTCAGAATTTGCAAAAGGAGATGGCACTCCTCGTTTCAATCCGTTTTTTATCCCAAAGATGATTGCGGATATCACTGCAGGCCACATCTCTATAAAATACGGATTAAGAGGTCCTAATTTTGCTACAGTATCTGCTTGTGCATCTTCGGCTAACAGCCTTGTTGATGCTTACAATTATATACGTCTTGGCAAAGCTGTTGCATTTGTTTCAGGAGGTTCTGAAGCTGCTGTAACTCAGGCGGGTGTTGGCGGATTTAATGCAATGCATGCAATATCAACCAGGAATGATGATCCAGCTACCGGCTCCCGTCCATTTGACAAAGATCGTGATGGTTTTGTACTCGGCGAAGGAGGTGGAGGAATCGTCCTTGAAGAATTAGAGCACGCGTTAAGACGTGGAGCAAAAATATATGGTGAAATTGCTGGCTGCGGTCTTTCGGCTGATGCCAACCACATGACATCGCCTCATCCTGAAGGCTTAGGCGCAAAATTGAGTATGAAACGAGCTATAGAAGATGCGGGCCTTAAATTGGAAGATATTGATCATATAAATACCCATGGCACTTCAACACCACAGGGTGATATTGCTGAACCTAAAGCAATTATAAGCCTCTTTGGTGAACATGCTTATAATATAAGCATCAATTCAACCAAATCCATGACAGGCCATTTGTTGGGTGGAGCAGGTGTGGTTGAAGCTGTTGCTACAGCACTCGCAGTTCAAAATGATATTATTCCACCAACAATCAATCATTTTACCGATGATCCTGAAATCGATAATCGCCTCGACTTCACTTTTCATAAACCACGCAGGCGAGTGGTGAATGTAGCGCTTACCAACACCTTTGGTTTTGGAGGTCACAATGCCTCTATTATTATCAAGAAATTTGTCCGCTGACATTCCCTTGATAGTGGTACTTAAACAAGTCTTCTTTTCAAATGAAGACAGATAACTGAAAAAACAACATTGTATTTGTAAAACGTGTTTAATCATTAAAACGAAGTAATTTGTTTTTAAAAGATTTTATTCATTCGGTTTTTTCAGCTGATAAGAAACTTGCAAATTCAATCAACAATATTCTTGGATTCTATCCGGGTAATGTTTTTTTGTATCAGTTGGCGTTTAAACATAAATCAGCCTCAAGCGAAACCATCAATGGATATAAGCTTAGTAATGAACGCCTCGAATATCTTGGCGATGCTGTTTTAAGTGCGGTTGTTGCCGATTTTCTTTTCAAAAGATTTCCTTATAAAAACGAAGGCTTCCTTACAGAAATGCGCTCCCGAATTGTAAGTCGTGCATCGCTCAATAAACTGTCGCAAAAATTAGGACTCGATAAACTTGTAAATCTTGTTGGAGACAATAGATCAGTTTTCCGTTCAGTAAATGGGGATGCTTTTGAAGCTTTGATCGGTGCAATATATCTTGACAAAGGTTTTAATTTTACTAAGAAAATAATCATCAAACGAATCATTCAGATACATGTTGATATAGATGCGCTTCAAAAGAATGATTTTAACTATAAAAGTAAACTTCTCGAATGGGGTCAAAAAGAAAAACGAGCGGTTGAATTTGTGGTTTCAGGTGAATCTGGTGATGGATTTAAAAAACAATACCATATTGAAGCACGTCTCGATGGCGGTATGGTTGCCAAAGCCAATGATTTTTCTATAAAAGGTGCTGAGCAATTGGCTGCAGAAAAAGCATGGCTGTCGTTGAATATTGATTAGGAAAATTTATTTCACCAGTTTTTAAGTTTATTTCAATTGCCAGTTAGTGCCTTCTTTTCCATCTTTTATTTCAATGTGGAGCGATTGTAAACGATCCCGAATTTTGTCGCTTGTTGCATAATCTTTTCTGGAGCGGGCGTCCTGTCTTAAGTCGATAATGGTTTGCATTAGTCCATCAACAACCTCATGTTCTCTGCCTGTATCTTCAGGCAATAGTCCCATTATACCGAAAACAAAGTCATCGAACAAAGTAAGAAGGACTTCATGCTCCTCAATGTTGATCTGGCTGAGTCCATCCTTCACAGCATTAATAATCCTAACAGCATCAAAAAGAGCTGCAAGAGCAACAGGACTGTTGAAATCGTCGTTCATAGCTGTGTAACAGCTTTGAACGATGGATGACACTCCGTGAGATGGAGCTGATGAATCCGGTGTAAGATGTTTTAATGCTGCAGCTGCCACTAATAATTTTTTCATACCTTTTTCTGCCGCCTGAAGAGCCTCATTTGAGAAGTCAAGAGTGCTGCGGTATTGTGCCTGTAATATAAAAAAGCGAATCGTCATTGGACTGTAAGCCTTTTCGAGAAGTGGGTGATTCCCGGTGAAAAGATCATCCAATGACATTGCATTACCCAATGATTTACCCATCTTTTGCCCATTGATGGTTATCATGTTGTTGTGCATCCAATAGTGTGCAGGAGGTTTACCATTTGCAATGGTTGACTGGGCAATTTCTGATTCGTGATGAGGGAAAAGAAGATCCATTCCACCTCCGTGAATATCAAACTGGGTGCCCAGATATTTGCAGCCCATGGCCGAGCATTCCATATGCCAGCCGGGAAATCCGTCACCCCAAGGTGAGGGCCAGCGCATGATGTGAGTTACTTCAGCTTTTTTCCAAAGCGCAAAATCAAAGTTGTTGCGCTTTTCTGACTGACCGGATAAAGTGCGGGTATTACTGATGAGATCTTCAATCTTTCTCCCGGAAAGAACACCATAATGATGGTTTCGGTTATATTTCTCAACATCAAAATAAACAGATCCATTCACTTCATAGGCGTATCCCTTTTCCAGAATTTTCTGTACCATTGTAATCTGTTCAATAACATGTCCCGAGGCATGGGGTTCAATGGAGGGTCTCAATACATTGAGCTGGTCCATGTTTTTATGGTACAGAACAGTGAAGTGCTGCACCACTTCCATTGGTTCAATCTGCTCAAGACGAGCTTTTTGTGCAATTTTATCCTCTCCTTCATCAGCATCATTTTCAAGATGTCCGACATCAGTGATGTTGCGAACATAACGCACTTTATAACCCAGATGGGTAAGATAACGATATACCAGATCGAAGGTGATAGCTGGCCTGGCGTGACCTAAATGTGCATCGCCATATACCGTTGGACCGCATACATACATTCCAACATGAGGAGGTTGTAAAGGTTCAAATGTTCCCTTTTTTCGACTCAGACTGTTAAATAAATAAACAACAGGTTTTATGTTGTGCTCTTTCATGATAAATAGGCTGAAAAACACTGCAAAGAAACAAAATTTTAAGTGAAGCGAGTCCTATTCGGGTCGCAATTAAGGAAAACTTGTACATTTGTACTTTAATTGTTAAATAAATAACAGACAGATTTTATGGAGCGTATTCTTGTCATTGGTTGTTCTGGTCAGATTGGGTCGGAGCTGACTCTCGCCTTGCGAAAAATTTATGGGAACGAAAATGTTTTTGCCACCGATATCAAACAACCACCAAAGGATATTTTGGAAAGTGGCCCTTTCAATACCCTGGATGTGCTTGATTATAATAATCTGCTGCATTTTGCGGTTCGGTTCAAAATCACACAGGTATATAATCTTGCTGCAGTATTATCAGGGAATGCCGAAAAAATTCCACAACAGGCATGGGAAATAAACATGCGCGCTTTGATGAATACCCTTGAACTATCTCGTGATTCAGATGCAAACAAGCTCTTCTGGCCTAGTTCAATTGCGGTTTTTGGACCAACCACACCCCGACACAACACCCAACAGCTTACTGTAATGGAGCCAAATACTGTTTATGGTATAAGTAAGCTTGCCGGAGAACGATGGGGTGAATACTATCAAAAGCGCTATGGGGTTGATTTTCGTAGTCTTCGTTATCCGGGATTAATCAGCTACAAAACTGAAGCTGGTGGCGGAACTACAGACTATGCCGTTGAAATATACTACGAAGCAATAAGAAATAACAGTTATAATTGTTTCCTGCGAGAGGATACCGCTTTACCAATGATGTTTATGGATGATGCTATTCAAGCTACCATCCAATTGATGGAAGCTGACCCCGAAAAACTTTCTCTACGGTCAAGTTATAATGTTGGTGGAATGAGCTTTACGCCAAAAATACTTGCTGAAGCTATCCGTAAATACCAGCCAGATTTTAAAATTTCTTATGAACCGGACTTTCGTCAGTCTATTGCAGATTCATGGCCAGCCAGTATTGACGATAGCGTTGCCCGAAAGGATTGGGGATTGAACGATCAGTTCAATATTGATAGCATGACTGAGTTGATGCTAAGAGAGATTAAGAAAAAATTGCAATGAATAAAACTACTTTTAATAGTAAGAGAACCTTTTCAAAGGTTCTTTTTTTTATTCATTTCATTATTAAAATAAAAAAAGACAATAATATCTTTATATATTTATTTTGTTTATTTTTGTTCAATAATTAAACACAAAGAAAATGAGAAACTATAATAATATGACAGTTGCAGAAATTGTAACCCGTGATTACAGAACTGCAGAAATTTTCCGAACTTATGATATTGATTTCTGCTGCAGAGGAAAAATCAGTCTTGCTGAGGCTTGTATTCCGCTAAAAATCAGCAGTAAGAAGGTGATTGAAAAAATTGAACAACTGGATAAAGATGCTAATGACAAAGGTGCCGGAATTCAATACAATGAGTGGTCACCATCATTTCTTGCCGATTATATTCAGAATACGCATCATACATTTGTAAAAAACTCTATTCCGGTTATTGCTGCATATCTTGATAAAATTGTATCAGTTCACGGAGAAAATCATCCGGAACTCCATAAAGTACAAGCGTTATTTCTTGCTTCTGCAAACGAGCTTAGTGAACACATGAAAAGGGAAGAACTGGTTTTGTTTCCATACATCAAGCAAATGATTGAAGTAAAGAAGGACAAAAGAAAATATGAGAAGCCGGGTTTTGGTTCCGTATTGAATCCTATTAGCCAGTTAATTTCGGAGCATACCAATGAAGGCAGTCGTTTTTGGGAAATTGCTGCTTTGACGAATAACTACACAATTCCAAAGGATGCCTGTAATACTTATATGGTTACAATTTCTAAATTAAATGAATTTGAAAGAGATTTGCATTTGCATATTCATCTCGAAAACAACATTCTTTTCCCGAAAATTATTGAACTGGAAAACTTACTTTTGTCCTGAAAAAATTATATATATGTTTTCTAAAGCTTGCAAGTACGCCATTAGAGCACTCATTTATATTGCATCCAAAGAGGGTGAAGGAAATCGTATAGGTCTGAGTGAAATAGCTGCAGCGATTGATTCTCCTGTACATTTTACCGCCAAAATAATGCAGATTTTAAGTAAACAAGGTATTGTCTCATCGGTGAAAGGACCAAATGGAGGGTTTTATTTGGAAGCAGAATCCTTACCAGTAACTTTACTTGAAGTTGTGAGAGCCATTGATGGGGTTCATCATCTGAGCGGATGCGGCCTAGGCCTGAAGAAATGCTCCGATAGCTTTCCTTGTCCTGTTCATCATGAATTCAGTGAAGTAAGGGACGATCTATTAAGAATGTTAAATGAGAATACAATTCAGTATCTTGCGCATGAGCTGAGTTTAGGAAATTCAACATTAAAAAATTCTTTAACATAGTTTTTTAAAATAATAAAAGATAAAACGGTCTTATAATCTTAATAAAAACATATCCTATGAAAACAAAAAAAATCTATCATAGAAAAGCCATAATGGCAATCTGGTTTATTGCCCTGATTTTATTTAATATTCGTTGTTCAAGCGACACTGAAAGTGAAATAGTTGATTTAAACAAATCTGTGGAAGTAGAGGTTACAGCTGTGTTGACTGATGCCCCGCTTGTGCCACCACGCATTCAAGCAAAAGCAAATACCAAAGTTATTGTTCATCTCGAAGTAATTGAGAAAACGATGCGTCTTGCTGATGGAGTTGACTATACTTTCTGGACATTTGGAGGTAAAGTTCCTGGTAAATTTATCCGCATTCGTAAGGGTGATCAGGTTGAGTTTCACCTTCATAATCATCCTGACAATATGTTGCCACATAACATCGATCTGCATGCGGTAACTGGACCAGGAGGAGGCGCAGAAGCATCATTGATTGCCCCTGGTAAAAGTGCACAGTTTAGTTTTAGGGCGCTTAACGAAGGGCTTTATGTTTATCATTGTGCTACTGCTCCGGTTGGGATGCATATTGCCAATGGCATGTATGGATTGATTCTGGTTGAACCTCTTGAAGGTTACACGCCTGTTGATCATGAATTTTATGTGATGCAAAGTGAATTTTATACTTCCGGAACCTTTGGAGCTAAAGGCCACCAGGATTTTGATATGCAGAAGGCTCTTGACGAGAAGCCTGATTACGTAGTGATGAACGGATCAGTAGGAGCTAGTGCCGGACAAAATGCAATGACGGTAAAAGTTGGTGAAACCGTCCGCCTTTTTGTCGGTAATGCCGGCCCAAATCTGGTTTCCTCATTTCATGCCATTGGAGAAATTTTTGACAAAGTCTATGTGGAAGGAGGTTCATTGATAAACCGCGATGTGCAAACGACACTTATCCCAGCCGGAGGATCGGCCATTGTTGAGTTTAAATGTCAGGTGCCTGGCACGCTGCACCTGGTTGATCACAGCATTTTCAGAGCTTTCAACAAGGGAGCACTTGCGCAAATAAAAGTTATCGGCGATGAAAATCATACAGTTTATTCCGGAAAAGAAAAAGAAGAAGTGTATTTACCTGAAGGGAGTGCAATACAGCATATTTCTTCCCCAAAAACTACTGTTAGTCAACAAGCTGTTCCTGAGAAAACATTAGAAGAAAGACTTGCAGCAGGTGAAATTTTATACAAGCAAAATTGCATGGCCTGTCACATGGAAAATGGAAATGGTATTGGAGGAACTTTCCCACCATTGATGAATTCCGATTTTCTTCAAGCAAGGCCTGACAAAGGGATTGGTATTGTCCTTCATGGTTTGCAGGGGGAAATCACTGTCAATGGCAATAATTATAACAATATCATGCCTGCTGTTGCTTTGAGCGACGATCAAACTGCAAGTGTGTTAACCTACATTTTCAATAAATTTAACAACAAGAAAGAACTGATTAAGGGCGCAGATGTTAAGGAATGGCGGGAAAAAGAATGATGATCCAATGAAACAGAAAAAAGATTTACTTGTAATGTGGCTTCTGTTATTAACCGCTTCAGGATTTTCACAAAAAACTGATATGGTTTTGATTCCGGATGGTAATTTTGTCCCTTTCATAAAAGGTCAGACCACCTCTATCAAAGTACAAAGTTTTTGGATGGATGAAAATCCTGTTACAAATGCAGAATTTATTGCCTTTGTGATTGCGAATCCGCAATGGAAGCCCGAAAATGTTAAATCAATTTTTGCGGATAAGGACTACCTCTCCCACTGGAAGGACACTATAGTAAATAGTAATACTATTTCAGGTGAAAAGTTTCCGGTTGTGAATGTTTCTTGGTTTGCAGCCAACGACTATTGCAAGTCAGTCGGAAAAAGGCTGCCCACCATGTATGAATGGGAGTATGCAGGTGCTTCATTACCCGAAGGATCTAATGATAATAAAATACTGAATGAGCTCATCACAAGGTGGTATAGCAGGCAAAATACTGGATTATCCAATGTCGGGAGCATTTACCGCAATCAGTTTGGTGTTTGGGATATGTATGGACAAATATGGGAATGGGTGTATGATTTTAACAGCATTTCATCGAATGAAGATTCGCGTAACAAAGAGGAAATCCCTGAAGGCTTTTTTTGCGGAAGTGCAGCACTCAATGCATCGGATGCATCGGATTACGTCACTTTTATCAGGTATGCCTTCAGGTCGAGCTTAAAAGGAGAGTATACGGTTCGAAAACTTGGTTTTCGTTGCGCTAAAAATGTTGAAAGTGAGGATTGATCCTGATACTCCAAAACTTATTTTTAAAAGTTAGAAACGATTCAGTTGAATAAATTATTCCAAAAAATGAAAAAGATTTTAATATTAATCGCAGTTATCCTTGTTGTTGGTTGTCAAAACAAAAAGGAAGAAGTAAAATCCTGCTGCAGCACCAATAAAAGTTTAATTGCAGCACAAGAAACTGTATTACTTCCGGATAATTCAGTTTATAATCTTGACAGGAAATGGCAGAATCAGAATGGAGAAAAAGTTAGTTTGGCTAAGTTATCAGGAAGTCCTGTGATTATGACCATGATCTTTACACACTGCGAATATGCGTGTCCCATGATGGTAAATGATTTAAAAAAAATTGAAGCATCATTTTCAGAAGTCGAACGCGATCGTTTTCGTTTTGTTTTGGTTAGTTTCGACGATCAACGCGATACCCCAAAACGACTTAAAGACTATGCTGAGGTGCAGAACTTAGGAAAGAACTGGATTTTATTACATGGAGATGCTGAACAGGTGAAAGAGCTATCCGTTATTTTGCAGATTAGCTATAACAAGCTTGAGGATGGCTCTTTTTCTCACGCCAATCGCAAACTTGTTTTAGATCAAAATGGAATAATTGTCTTTGGACAAGATGGGTTGCAAGCCAATAGCTGGCCAGTTGTAGGTGCAATCAGGAATGTGTTTTAGGAAATCTTTTTCATTCTTGTAAAGTTTAAATCAAAAATTAAAAGGATATAAATCTCTTTTTCTTACCATAAAGAGACTCAATGTATTGTCTCGTATTTTTTTCATAGGAGACGTAAGGGACAGCTTTTATTAATAATAGGCTTAACCAGCACGATAAAGTTATTATTATTGGTTGTGTTGTAGAATAATGTGGTAAATCAATAAAATGAATAGCCATTGTAAACAATAATTTCTTTGAGGAACTTTGTGGAATCTCTGTGGCACTTTGTGCAATAGCTATAATACGCAGAGCAACAAAGGAACCAAAAAAAACACAAAGTCCACACAGTTCTAAAACAGAACCTTATTATTTAGCATAATCTCAATAATTATAAGATTTTGAGTAAATAAAATCAGAAGCTTTGATACATGACAAGCATGCCAAAAATAATCAGTCCGCCGATAAAAAATAATAAGAACTTCCAAAAAACATGCGCCTTACTTAATTCCATATAATTGAGGGCTATCAATAAAAATTTTATAAAGGCAATTGCTAGAATGCCTAGAACAATCCAATACTGTTTAAGTCCTGAAGTGCCTGATAGAAGAGCAGTGGTTGCGGTGAGTAGTAATAGAAACAAATAAGTTATTAATAATGAATGTGTATTTGATATTTTCATTGTAGTTCTGGATTAAAAAATAAGATAAAGAGCAGGAAAGAGCAATACCCAAACAAGGTCACAAAGATGCCAGAAGGCTGCTCCCGCTTCAACATCATCAAGTTTTATTGAAGTGTTTTTTTGATTCATTTTTAAGTTGATTATGATAAGAATTACCATCCCAACGAGTACATGCACAAGGTGAAAACCTGTCAGTAACCAATAAAAAGTAAAAAACATATTTTTATCCAGGGTAAGGCCTGCGTTGATCTTGGCGTAATACTCAATGGTTTTTATAATAACGAAAATGGCACCTCCGACAAGTGCTATCTTCATAAATCTTGAGGCTCCAATCACATCCTTTTCCCTAAAGCTTTGAACAGACCTGGCCATGAAATAACCACTTGTTAATAGAAACAGGGTGTTGACGACCCCAAATGTTACGTTTAGTTTGAGCCTTGAGAGGTGAAATACTTCAGTTTCCTGCTGTCCATAATACATCAATCCGATGAGTGCGATCCCAAAAGTTATAATCTCTAAAAAAACAATCATCCAAATCAAAATGCCTCCTGGAGGATAAAAAAAGCGGCTATAGTTAGTGTTATTTGTACTCATAATAGTTCACAACTGTTTAATTTTTGTATATAACTGCACCAAAGCCGTTAGTAATTCTTTCGGACTGGTCAAAATCTCGTAGTGGTTTTGACCAAACATTTGTGGCAGATAGTAACGTGCCTGCGCTTCAATCGCCAATGCGAAAGCGTTGATATGATGGTCATTCAGCTCGCGAAGGGCTTGTTTTACATCGTTGATACCATACCGGCCTTCATATTTATCGAAATCGTTTGGTTTTCCATCTGATACAAGGATGATCCATTTGTTTTTAGTGGGTCTTTTGTCGAGCAGGGCACCGGCATGGCGTATAGAAGCACCGATGCGCGTGTAACCACTAGGTTCGATAGCACCGATAAAGTTTTTGCCCAAAGACCAACTTTCGTCAAAACCTTTCAGGGTATTAAAAGAAGTGTGATTGCGGGTTCTGGAAAAGAAGCTGCAAATGGAAAAATCAATCTGGTATTCGTTAAGTATCTCGCCAAAAAGAATAGACACCTGCTTTTCAACATCAATCACACGATTGCCGGCTGCATAACTGTCGGTTGAAAGACTATTGTCCAACAACAAAAGGATTGAAATGTCTTTTTCTGTTTTCCGGTCAGAAAAATAGAGCTTTTCTGAAGGTGTTTGTCCTGAATGCAAGTCTACGAACATATCTGTAACCGCATCAATATCAAAATTTTCACCTTGTACCTGGTACCTGTTTTGTTTCCATTTATTGTTCACGTTGGCCAACATTTTCCTCAGCAACATCAAAGTCGAACTGTTTTCGGCAATCACTTTCCGATAATAAAAAGGATCCGTTTTTGAAGGCTTCTGTGGATACACCTTGCAATAGTTAGGTTTATAAAAAGATTTTTTATAATCCCACTCATTGTAAGTGATGTGATAACCATTTTTAACCGAATCGGCACTTTCGCTAATGCTAGTATTTTCAGTAAATTCGGACTGATACACGGAATGAGTCATTTCATCGGCTCTCACCATAAATTTCATGTTCAATT
Organism: Bacteroidetes bacterium HGW-Bacteroidetes-1; assembly: GCA_002842755.1. Classification (GTDB taxonomy): domain Bacteria; phylum Bacteroidota; class Bacteroidia; order Bacteroidales; family F082; genus JALNZU01. Next base: position 49,732 of record PHDU01000009.1, read on the forward strand.
CATCAAGGGCATCGCAATGGTCTTCGAGTTGGTCTGAGCCATCAAAATCGCGCCAATTGCCATTAAACTCTTCGGCTGTTTCCACTTTTTCGAAATTATGGTTCATCACATAGTCTTCCTGCATTTTTTGATCAATTTGAAGCTGAATTACTTCTTCCACAGGATTGGCTTTAAGCGTTGTGTTTACTTTTACACCGGCGAACAAATCGTTTTTGTTGGTAACATCCATACTTTTATCATTGTTTTTTGCACGCTCTTCGTGCATCCATTTACCATAGAGCCATGTTAAATCCAGGGCTTTACTTCCATTGGCTGCAATGACAAATTGTGATTTTAGACGATCATGCAGCTTTCGACTGACAGGAAAATCCTTTTCAAGGGCTTCGAGTACTGATGGGTAACATTCGAAGGCCTTTTGGCGCGCTATTTCAACTGTGATCCCTTGAGTTTCATTCCAGTTTAGTCCCAGATTGTGTTGTGCTGAGAGGTACAATACTCTGAAAAGATAGAAGGACTGATTTTCTTCTTTGGTTGAGAACGCTGAAAATGAACCGGGTAGAAAAAATAGATTGTTCTTGTAACCTCCTTCGCGTTCGGCACTATATATATCAATGGCTTCACCTGTTAGCGCTCTGGCAAAAACAGTGAGTCTCGGTTTGATATCTTCAAGCATCACCTGACGTTGCAATACTTCTTCATCAATTTTATTACTGCTGTTGAAGTATTTGACAAACTTTGTATATATGAACTCGTCGAACGACATTTAATGGCAAAATTTTGATAAAGAAAGATGAATATTATACGTAAAGTAATAAATAGTCTATACAATTTTCGTGAGGCGCTAAATCATCATGCTACTTAAATCCGAAAGCGCTACAAGCACTTGTGGATCATCGGTAAGAGGTTCAATAACAGCCGCTTTTACGGCAAGACGTCTTGGTAATCCTGAATGAATTAACTTGGCGGCATCCACAAGCAGGCGCGTAGAAACAGTTTCGGCCAGTCCCACTTCGTTCAGGTTTCTAATTTTATTACCTAGGTTGACAAGTTTTTTTGCCACTTCTTCGATTACGCCGGATTCGTTCACAAGAATCTGAACCTCTACTTCCGGCTTTGGGTAATGAAAAGTCAGAGCCACAAAGCGCTGCCGTGTAGAAGGCTTCAGTTCCTTGAATCCCCTTTGATAACCGGGATTATAGGAAGCAACCAACATGAAATCGTCTTGTGCTTGGAGGCTTTCGGCCAGCTTGTCGATATACAACTCACGGCGAAAGTCGGTGAGTGAGTGAATGGCAACAATTACGTCAGGACGGGCTTCGGCCACCTCATCAAGATAGATAATTGCACCACTTCGCACAGCAGATGTCAACGGCCCGTCGAGCCATACGGTTTCGGCTCCTTTGATGATAAAACGACCAATTAGGTCGGTGGACGATGTTTCTTCATGGCAACTGATGGTAATATGTTTTTTGTCGAGCCTATGCGCCATAAATTCTACAAAGCGTGTTTTTCCTGTTCCTGTAGGGCCCTTGAGCAATACTGGTATTTTATTCCTGTAAGCGTGTTCAAACACTTCCACTTCTTTGCCAATGGGTAAATAAAAAGGAACTTTCATTATATTCATTGAATTAATTTTAATTTAAGAATAGCTGAAAAAGGAAAGAAAAAGCATGGGCTCCATAATGATTTCCATGCTTTTTCAATGTAAGCAATATATATGGTAATATTATTCCTCTATACCTATAGCTTCATTGTTAGGTTTGCCAAAACGGAAAAATTCGTAAATAAACAATAGAATTCCTGTTGCAAACATGGAGGCTGTCAAAATCAAAATAAAGAAGTGTACTTCAATTTCCTGCTGTACAGCACCAAATTCAAGTCCTACTTTACGTTCCAGATAAACCTGTGCAACACCAGCAACACCGAAAGCGATTGTCATCCCAATCATTCCAACATTCGTCAGCCAGTAGGCCAATTGACCAATAGCTGTATCATACAGTTTACGCCCTGTGAGATTGGGCATAGCAAAGGTGATAAAAGAAAAGACGATCATCCCGTATGCCCCCCAGAAAGCGAGATGGCCGTGCATTGCAGTAACAAGTGTTCCATGTGTGTACATATTAACCTGTGGCAGAGTATGGGCCATTCCTAGCAAACCGGCACCAACAAAGGATAAAATCGCAGTTCCAAGAGTCCAATACAATGCCAGCTTGTTGGGATGTTTTTTTTCACCTTTTCTATACATTCCTACAGCGAACAATGCCATCGCTAAAAATGCAAGCGGTTCTAGCATTGAGAAAATTCCTCCAACGATTAACCATATTTTACCGACACCAATATAATAGTAATGATGTCCGGTTCCCAAAATTCCCGAAAGAAAAGTAAGCCCGACGATTACATAAAGCCATTTCTCGATTACTTCACGGTCAACACCTGTCAGTTTTATAAGCAAAAATGCAAGAATACCTCCCATGATAAGTTCCCAAACGCCTTCAACCCAGAGGTGAACAACCCACCAGCGAAAGAAAGAATCCATGGTTTGGTTGTCAAACCAAATCATGCCAGGTAGATAAAGAAGCGCGGCAAAAACAAGCCCCATAGTCATTACCAATGAAGTAGTGGTTCTTTTTTTGCCTTTGTAAAGCGTCGCCAAAATAATTCCAAGAAAAGTTAGCACATTTATTACAACCAACCAATCCAACGGACGTGGGATTTCAAGGAATTTACGTCCTTCCCAATAATTAAGGTGATAGCCAACAATAGCAGTTACTCCTACAGCAAGGAATGAAATAAGTTGAATGTAAGCAAGCTTGACACTTACCAATTCATGTTGAGCTTCTTCAGGAATAATGTAATAGGCTGATCCCATGAATCCAAGCAATATCCATACAACAAGGAGATTGGTATGTACAGCGCGTGCCGTATTAAAGGGGATTACACTATGCCATCCATCGTAGCCTAAATGAGCAAAACCCATTATGAAGCCATAAACAATCTGAAGACTAAGTAAAAGAATGGCTGAAGCAAAAAACCAGTATGCAACTTTTTGTGATGCGTATTTCATTTTATTATGCGTTTTAAGGTTTGTTTTTTTATCTTTTTACATCCGGTTTGGGTGGAAACCCATTAAGATCTACTTCTCCAATCCATTTGAAGAATTTGATGAGATCACTGGCCTCTTCATCTGTGAAGCCATAGGCAACCATTTTTCTACCTCTTGGTGCCCAAGGTTGTTTGCTGGTTAGGACTGCTTTCATATAGCCCTCACCTCTGCGCTCAAACACTTTTGTAAGCTCTGGTGCGTAATATGCACCCTCACCAAAAATAGTGTGGCATCCCATGCAGTTGTTAGATTCCCAAAGATGTTTTCCCCGGATTACCTGATCCGTAAGATTCTGTGGGTTGGTTTGTTTTGGAACATCATTGCTCAATGAGTTCCACGATAATCCTAGGAATATGGCAAAGGTAACGATGGTACCTCCCAGGAAGAACGTTCTTGCTTGCGATTTTGACAACATAAACTATTGGTTTAAGGTTAATTAATGTAATTTATTATTTGCAAATAGGCCTACCAATCACAACATATAAGTACTTTAATGCCGCAAATATAAAATGTTTTTTTATTTCGGACAAATTTGTCCGAAATTATTTTAATAAATTATTTCAATGACTTAATGATTTACCTGAAATGAAAAATAAGACGAAAGACAAAAACTTTTAGCGTTTGAGTCAAGTTCAAATCCGGAATTGGACTTTAAGAATTATACGAAGGGAAGGTAAAAAAATCTATTAACAACTGACCAATTAAAATCACAGTTAAAATCCAACCCTTTTCTTCTTATTTTCAATCAATTGAAACAAGGTTTCAGCAGGGTATTCAAACTTATTGGTGAGCATCATGGCTGCAATAACATAGGGTTTATAACCTGCTTCAAGATAAGTACGGATGCGGTAACTTTCAAAAACATGTGCTTCAACTTCTCCTTCTTTACATGAAATACCGCTTATGTCGGCAGGCAGACAATGGAGATAAAGAGCGTCTTGATTTTTGGTACGTTCCATTCTTTTGGCATTATATTCCCAGTCCTTATGCTTTGCATTATTAGCGAGGCAGCTTTGCTCGAGTGATTTGAGGCCATTTTTATCAGCTGTTTTGAGCAATTCTGTTCTTTGCTGCATGATATGAAACGGCGCCCAGCTTTTTGGATAAACAATATCAGCATCCTGCATCGCATCTTCCATTGAGTGGTTAATGTGAAAAGATCCGCCACTTTTTTGAGTATTTCTTTTTGCTATATCAACAATTTCTGGTATCAGTTCATATCCTTCCGGATAGGCCAGTTCAATATTCATCCCAAATCGTGACATGAGGGCAATAATACCTTGCGGAACCGAAAGTGGCTTTCCATAACTTGGTGAATAAGCCCAGCTCATGACCATTTTTTTCCCACGTAGGTTATCAAGAGAACCCATTTGATGTTCAAGGTGCAAAAGGTCGGCAAGGGACTGGGTTGGATGGTCCATATCGCATTGCAGGTTAATAATTCCAGGTCTTTCAGGAAGCACACCCTGAGCAAATCCCTCATCGAGGGCTGCGCCAACTTCACGCATGTAGGTGTTGCCTTCGCCAAGAAACATATCGTCGCGGATGCCAATAAAATCGCTAAGAAATGAAATCATATTTGCCGTTTCACGTACAGTTTCGCCATGGGCAATCTGCGATTTTTCTTCATCAAGATCCTGTACTGCCAGCCCTAGTAGATTGGCTGCAGAAGCAAAAGAGAATCTCGTCCTTGTTGAATTGTCGCGAAAATTTGAGATTGCAAGACCTGAATCAAATAACCTTGCTGAAATATTTGCTGCACGCATGGCTTTCAGTGTTTTGGCTACCTCCATGATGGTTTTTATTTCGTCATCTGTTTTTTCCCAGGTCAACAAAAAATCATTGTGATATAAATGCTGATCCAGAGAAGCCAGTTTTTTAATGTTTTCGTTAATATTCATTTTATAAATATTAAAATTTTAATTCAAGTATTGGAATCGATTGTCAATAGATTATGATTGTTTCAGCTCTTTTGAGCCATTTCAAAAATATAGCCTGCATAAAATGCAGAAGCGGCAACCAGATCATCCATATTAATTTTTTCGTTGGGTGCATGTGCCATCACTTCATTTCCGGGGCCAAAACCGATGGTTGGGATGCCATAGATACCATTAATGGTAACCCCATTGGTCGAGAAAGTCCATTTATCAATGATTGGTTTGCGACCAAAAAGCTGATCAAAAGCGCGCGCACCTGTTTGAACAATTTCATGTTGCTCATCAATTTTCCAGGTAGGGTAATATTTCTCCATGCCATAAGTAAGTCCGGTATAGGCCGTTTCAGTATAGTTAAGTACTTCAACTTTTGCATTCATTCCCTCTACCAGCTGTTCAATTTCTCTAACGGCTGATGCTTTGGTTTCTCCCCAGGTAAGTCGTCGGTCAAGGTGCAGCCTTGCAAAATCCGCAACAGCGCACAAAGAAGGACTTCCTGAAATAATTTCTGAGATAGTTACACTGCCTTTGCCCAGAAATAAATCAGTTGCAAGTCGTTCATTCAATTTTTCGATTTCAAGTGCCGCTTTTGAAGCCATATAAATGGCGTTTTTTCCACGCTCAGGAGCAGAACCATGTGACGATAAGCCATAAAAACTCACATGCATTTCCATACGACCTCTATGGCCGCGATAGATATTCAGGTTTGTTGGCTCGGTACTAATGACAAAATCAGGTTTTATACCATCTTCTTCAATGATATATTTCCAGCACAAACCATCACAATCTTCCTCCATTACACTACCTACAAAATAAACAGTTAGATTTTCAGCCAATCCTAGTTCTTTCACAATCATTCCGGTTGTAATAAAAGAGGCAACACCGCCTTTCTGGTCCACTGTACCTCGACCATGTACAAAACCGTCTTTAATTTCACCTCCAAACGGATCAAAATCCCAGTTACCCTGATGACCAATATCAACAACATCCATGTGACCGTCAATTGCCAGAATATGTTTTCCAGTACCAATGCGGCCAATTACGTTGCCCAGTCCATCGATAAACACCTCATCAAAACCAGCTTCTTCCATCTGATGCTTTAACTCCAGCTGTACCTCTTTTTCATGTAAGCTCAACGATTTGTATTTTACTAGTTTTGATAAGTTCTCTGCTGTTTGGTTTCGATAGAGCTCTGCAAGCGTAATAATTTGATTAAATGTATCTTTCATAATTTTTATAGCTTATTTTAACTGATAAAATTAAGCGTTTTCCTTTGATGCATGGAACAAAAGAATAGTTGTTGAATGAAATATGGGATAAAAAACTATGAAATAGTATTATGAAAGTAAAATTAACTAACTTATGAATGAAAATAAATGTAATTTTTCTATCAAAGGGTTTGTTAAAAAATTAAAGCCGAAAATGTTATGACATTTAATTACTTTTTCTTTTTTATTTAAGGGTTTAACAGTAAAAAAAATGTAAATTTGATCATTGTTCTATATGAAAGCAGTTCTTTTTCCATTTCCAAAATTGAAACTATATGATGAGAGGAAATAGTGAACTTATTAAAGTTTACACCGGACGTGATGTGCAGGTTCACATCTTAAAGGATGAGTTAGAAGCCAATGGTATTGGTGCTATGATACGTGATGACTTTCACTCAGGTGCTCTGGCTGGTTTTGGAGGTGGTGTTCCAACAGCTATTGACCTGTTTATTCTTGCTGACGACAAAGAGAAAGCAATGCCTTTGATCGATGCCTTTATATCTCGTAATGCCTAAATCACGATCAATTTTCTTTAAATAATTTTATCAGGATACTTATCCTTTAATTTTATAAGTCAGAGATGATCATATTCTTTATTTCATCTGAATAATTTAAAAGGTACAATAAAACCAAAGGACATAAGTTCTAATTTTGGTTTTTGTTGTAAAAATGAACTTCCTGAATATGATGACAATTAAAACTATAAATAATCAATCATTTTTTAGAACCCTTTTTAAAGGGTTGCTAATGCTTTTGTTATACTTTTTTTTGGCAGAAACCAAGCATGCGAACGCGCAGCAGGAACCTGATTACCTGTCGCTTACAGAAGTTATTAAAATAGCACAGGAGAAGTCGCCTGATGCCATGATAGCACGTCATCGTTTTAGAAGGAGTTATTGGGAGTACCGTAGCTTCAGGGCCGGATACCTTCCCAATCTACGTCTTGATGCAACGCTGCCAAATTTTAACCGTAGTATCGAAGCTATCCCACAGTCGGATGGAAGTGAAATATACCGTGAACGCACACTTGCACGTTACTCCACCAATGTGTCAATCACCCAGAAAGTAGGACTGACAGGAGGAGAGGTTTTTTTGCAATCGGGTTTGCAGCGTCTCGACAACTTTTACACCGATACTTCCACACGACAATATCTCTCCACGCCCGTTAATATTGGTTTTCGACAGCCGCTTTTTGGTTATAATGCCTATAAATGGGATAAACAAATCGAGCCAATGCGTTACGAAGAAGCCAAACGGCAGTACCTTGAGGCTAACGAAAGGGTAGCGTCAACGGCAATCAACCATTTTTTTAACTTGCTCATGGCTCAGGTTGATAAAAGCATTGCGCTTAAAAATCAAGCCAATTACGATACCCTTTATAATATTGCAAAAGGCCGATTTGTTCTGGGTAAGATTGCTGAGAACGAACTGCTTCAATTAGAGCTTAATCTGCTTCGGGCAGAATCCTCTGTCGAAACTGCCGATCTGAATTACCAAAACATGCTTTTTACTTTCAAGTCCTATCTCCGTTTACAAACCAATCAGTCGGTGGTTTTGGTGCCACCTTCCAAAACAGACCATTATAATGTGAGCATTGAGGAAGCGCTTGGTGAAGCACGCAGCAACACTTCCTCCGGCCTTAATTTTGATCGTCAGATTCTTGAAGCTCAAAGTCAGTTAAGTATGGCACGCACTCAGGGACGATTTGATGCCGAGATTAATGCCAGTTTTGGACTTACACAAACTGCCGATAAATTTATCAATTCTTACAATAAACCATTGGATGAGGAAAGGGTCGCAATCGGGATAACGATCCCAATTCTTGACTGGGGTCAGGCAAAAGGACGCATCAAAATGGCTGAATCGAACCTAGAACTTGTTCGCACATCCATCGAGCAGGAGCGAATGGATTTTGAACAAAATATCTTTTTAAAAGTGATGCATTTCAATATGCAGAAGAACCAGTTACTGATTGCTTCCAAAGCGGATACAGTGGCACAAAAACGCTTTGATGTGACCCAAAAAAGGTATATGATCGGCAAAGTGAATGACATCCTAGAGCTTAATAATGCTCAAATCGACAACGATAATGCTAAAATGGGTTATTATAATGCACTTAAAACATACTGGAACAGTTATTATGAATTACGTCAGCTAACCCTTTTCGATTTCAGAGATAATCGAAAAATCAGTGTTCTTCCGGAAAAAGTCATTGTAAATTAGCTTATCATTTAATAAAATTGCATATTCAAACAATTTCCTCTTTCCAATTGACAATACAAGTTGCGTGTACATAAAATGCTTGTTAAAGCTTCTTAAACCACTTTCTTTCCATGATCTGTTTTAACGGAATTTATTAATTTTGCAACAAATTTCAATTAAAAACTCTAACAATCAGTAAAATGGCAGTATTAGTAGGAAAAAAAGCCCCTTATTTTGAAGCAGACGCCGTAATCGATGGCGAATTTGAAGAGAAGTTTTCACTTCAGCAGTTCATTGGAAAAAAGCATGTAGTGTTTTTCTTCTATCCTTTGGATTTTACCTTTGTTTGTCCAACGGAAATAATCGCTTTTCAGGATCGGATTGAAGATTTTGAAAAACGTAATGTAGCCGTTGTTGGCTGCTCCATCGACTCTAAGTTTTCACACTGGGCCTGGCTCAATACCCCACGCGACAAAGGCGGTATCGAAGGCGTGAAATACCCACTTGTTTCGGATCTTAGCAAAACCATCTCAACCAATTATGATGTTTTAGCAGGTGAGTTCGACTACAATGACGATGGAGAAATGGAATTTAATGGTGAAGCAGTTGCCTATCGGGGTCTTTTTCTGATCGATAAGCAGGGTGTTGTGCGTCATCAGGTAGTGAATGATCTTCCGCTTGGAAGAAGCGTTGACGAAGCCATCCGCATGATCGATGCTTTACAGTATTTTGAAGAACATGGTGAAGTTTGCCCTGCCAACTGGAAACCTGGTGAAGATGCAATGCAGGCTACCCATGATGGTGTTGCCAATTATCTGGCAAAGCACTAAAAGTGATCGATTGCACATGAAACTTCATTTGTCAAAGGACAAAAAAGGCTGCCCCTGCAAAAAGGGCAGCCTTTTTTCAATTCTAAATGACTTATATCCTTAATATAGTAAAAAGTAGAAATCATTCATTTTTTTTTGCTTCATTCCAAAGCGCATCCATTTCGTCGAGAGTCATTTCAGCAAGTTGTTTAGGAATCTTCGCTGCACTTCCTTCGATATAAGAGAAACGGGAACGAAATTTTCTATTGGTTCGCTCTAAAGCATCTTCCGGATTCACACCAATATAACGTGCATAATTGACCAGAGCAAACAACAGATCGCCGAATTCATCTTCTAATCTTTCCGCAGGAGCCTGCTGATTCACTTCATGCTGAAGTTCCATCATTTCTTCTTCAACTTTCTTCCAGACATCCCCTTTGGTTTTCCATTCAAATCCAACACCTCCTGCCTTTTCCTGCATGCGATAAGCTTTGAGTAGTGCAGGAAGGCTGATTGGAACTCCTTCTAATACGGAACGATTACCTTCTTTAAGTTTAATTTTCTCCCAATTGTTTTTCACATCAATGTGATCGGTAACTTTTACATCACTATAAATATGTGGATGACGCACAATAAGCTTTTCCGAAATTGAGTCCAAAACATCTTTAATGTTAAAAGCACCTGTTTCAGAACCTATTTTGGCATAAAAAACAAGATGAAGCATCAGGTCACCCAACTCTTTTTTAATATTATCAGGATCATTATTCAGAATTGCATCACTCAGTTCATAGGTTTCTTCAATGGTAAGATGACGCAAGCTTTCAAGCGTTTGAACGCGATCCCAGGGGCAGCCTTCACGAAGCTCATCCATTATTGAGAGTAAACGTTCGAAGGCCTCCAATTTTTCTTTCATAGATATTGCTGATTTTTTACAAAAGTAGTGCTTTATAACCGTTTCGGTTCATTGAAGCTCTTTTATAATCGGTTCATTGAAGCTCTTTTATAATAGGTCTTGCAACTCTCTACAGCCTCATGCATTTAATCATTTATATAACGGAAAGTTATTTCTGATAAGATTGTTCGTGAACTCCCTTAACAGCCCTGCCTGACGGATCGTTTAATTTTTGGAATGAAGCATCCCAAGCTAAAGCTTCCGGCGTGCTACATGCAACCGAAGGCACTGAAGGCACACAGGCTGCTGCTGTATCGGAAGGAAAATGCTCATTAAATATTGATCGATAATAATATTCTTCCTTGCTTTGAGGCGTGTTGATTGGGAAACGAAATTTAGCATTTTTCATTTCTTCATCGCTAATAATCTCTGAAACAAGTTTTTTCAGGCTGTCAATCCAATTGTATCCAACACCATCAGAGAATTGCTCTTTCTGCCTCCAGACCACACTTTCGGGTAAATAATCTTCGAAGGCTTTACGCAGAATCCATTTTTCAATACGTCCGTTACCAGCCATTTTATCCTTAGGATTGAGGCGCATGGAAACATCAAGAAATTCTTTGTCGAGGAAAGGGACTCTACCCTCAACACCCCAGGAAGCAAGCGATTTATTGGCTCTTAAACAATCGTAAAGATGCAGTTTGCCTAGTTTACGCACTGTTTCTTCATGAAATGAGAGTGCGTTCGGGGCTTTGTGAAAATACAGATATCCACCAAAAATCTCATCTGCTCCTTCTCCTGAAAGGACCATTTTTATCCCCATTGATTTGATAACTCTTGCCAATAAATACATTGGTGTTGACGCCCTTACAGTTGTAACATCATAGGTCTCAATATGGTAAATCACATCCCTTAAAGCATCTAAACCTTCCTGAACTGTAAAATTAACTTCATGATGAACGGTTCCAAGATGTGACGCTACTTTTTGCGCTGCTGCCAGGTCAGGAGACCCATCAAGTCCAATGGCAAAGGAATGTAAGCGAGGCCACCAGGCTTGTTGCTCATCGTCTGTTTCAACACGTTTAGGTGCAAATTTTGTTGCAATTGCTGAGATGATTGAAGAATCCAAACCGCCGGAAAGTAAAACGCCATAGGGCACATCCGACATAAGCTGACGGTGAACAGCGCTTTCCAGCGATTTTTTAAGCTGTTCAATATCTGTTGAATTGTCTTTGACATTATCATAGAAGTTCCATTCGCGTTGATACCATTTTTTTGGGATACCATCGGAACTTAGTAAATAGTGACCAGGAGGAAATTCCTCTATCCTGCTGCATACTCCCTCAAGTGCTTTTAGTTCTGAAGCAACATAAAAGTTTCCGAATTTATCCCACCCCATATATAATGGTATGATGCCAATATGATCACGTGCAATCAGGTAGGTGTCGTTGATGTTGTCGTAAAGTGCAAAAGCAAAGATTCCATTTAGATCTTCAAGAAAATCTACCCCTTTTTCATCATATAAAGCAATGATAATTTCGCAATCTGATTGTGTTTGAAAGGCATAAGGCTTTACAAGTTTTTCTTTCAATTGAACATGGTTATAAATTTCACCATTAACTGCAAGCACAAGATTTCGATCCTTGCTGTAAAGCGGCTGACCACCTGAAATAGGATCAACAATGGCAAGCCTTTCATGCGCCATTATGACTTTATCTCCATAATACATACCCGACCAGTCAGGTCCGCGATGACGCACCTTTTTCGACATATCCAATATTTGGGGCCTTATCACCTGAGAACTGGTCTTTAAATCAAAAACGCAGACTATTCCGCACATATGTAAGTATATTAATATGATTAATCTGCAGCAAAAATAGTGTTTAACTTTTTATATGCCGCCTATAGTCTAAAAAAGTCATAGGGTTTCAGGACAAAACGGTGGTCAGTGACAAAACAGCCATCGCCAGTTCCTGGTTTCCGGTAATTGTGATCTGGTGAATATACTTCTCTTTTTCGAGGTCGGTATTGGTGAAGAGAATCCATCCTACTGATGCCGGAATAGTGATTCTGGTATCAAAATTAACATTGTTATTTTCAATTGAACTCCACTGGGAGCTTTTATTAATGAAAGAAAACCTCATCCTGATTTCGCCTGTAATTTCTACTTCTAACAAATGATCTCTATAGTCAGAAGCTTTCCTGTCAAGGTGAGCTGGTAATGCCAACAAAAATGTTTCATAAACAGGTGTTAAAAATCTTTCAGACATAAGCAATGGTTGGTTCACAGCCATTCTCATCTGCATTTGGTGATGCCATTTTTCAGTATAATCGCGGGCAATATCAAACCAGTTGAGTGATCTGTCCTGATAGGCCCAAGCAACAGGAAAAAGTGCTTCATCATCGGATTTGAGACGACTGTACAATTCAAAAACCTCTTGTTCGTATTTCTTTAATATCTCAACCAATATTCTCGGACTTAAGCGCCTTGTAGCAATAATCCATTGTTGGTTTAAAGTTTGAACATGATTGATTAAATCAGGAAGATAACTTAAGTCATTTTCACTTTGTTCAAAAAAATGATCACGCTGCATCGAAATTCTGCGCAATGAGCCATCCACAAGGTGCGAGGCCAGATCCTTTACTGTGCGGCCGTTAATGGGTGATGGTAAAAGCCATTCATTTGGCTGAAGATCTGCAAGAAAATAAATAAGCTCCTGATTTAAGTCTTCGAAAAGAGAAAGGGTTTCAATTGGTTTCATAGTTGATGAGTGATAGCGGACTACAAAAGTAAAGAATCTAATACCTTTAACCCCAATATTTTCTTCTAATGAAAATTTGACAACATTTTTTAACTATTAATTGTCTTTTAACCATCATTTTCCTATTCTTTCGGAGATGGAGTTTTAAATAAGGGAATCTTTAAAAGTTCCTTTTTACCAAATTATGATTTATTTTGTTTTTATAACATATTTTAACAAAACCGGAATTTTCAGAATAGTGTGATTTTTATAACAATAAATTATAAACAACTAATTATAAACCAAATAAAGCTTTTACATATTTAAAAATTGATCTATATCAATTCAATCATTTACTTATATCTTTAAAAACAAAAATAAATGTCATTAAAACAGGCTTGTTCATATTTGAGAAACTTACTAATCTTGCTAAGTATTTAAATGAAGCCATAACAAGGGATTCATCGAAAAAAATTAGAACCTTAAATTAACAAAGTATGAAAGTTTTAAACAGAATCAGTTTTATGTTAGCAATGACATTGTTGGCATCAATGACATTTATGTCATGTACAAAAGAAGGACCAGCCGGTTTAGCTGGAAAAGACGGTAAAGACGGTGAAGATGGTATTAACGGACAGGATGGAACTGCCACTTGTATTCAGTGTCACGATAATTCACAGTCGCTTGCATCTAAAACCATGCAGTGGGAAGCCTCATACCATGCAACAGGCGATGCTTTTGCACGCAATACGGGTGAATGTGCTATTTGCCATACAAGCCAGGGTTTTCTTGGAAATCTGGATGGAACATTTGACTGGGAAGCAACAGGCGCTATTGTCAATAACCCAAATCCACCTAACTGCTATACCTGCCATGCTATTCACGATAGCTACACACCAGGTGACTGGGGACTTACTGTAAGTGGAGCCGTAGCAATGCGCAATACAGCTGTTACATTTGATTTTGGAAAAGGAAGCGTTTGTGCAAGTTGCCATCAGGGAAGAACTGTAAATCCTTTCCCAACTGTTGGTGGTGCTGATATTACAATTTCAAATACACGTTATGGTGTTCACCACGGACCAATGGCAAATGTATTTACTGGTGTTGGGTTGTTCAATGTTGGAACCGGCCTTTCAAATAGCCTCCACACAACAATGATTACTGATGCTTGCGTTACTTGTCACCTTGCTAATGGTTACGGAGCTGAATCAGGTGGACATACAATGTGGATGCGTAATGGAAGTGGCGCCATGAATACAGCAGGTTGTATTGCTTGTCATGCTGATGTTACTGCATTGAATGCCGATATTGTAGCATTACAAACACAAGTTGCTGGTTTATTAGCCGAACTTAAAACAAAACTGGATGCTATTGGAGCAACAAATGCTGGAAGCGATAACTCAGTTGCTGGTACTTATGCCCCTGAAGTTGCAGGAGCAGTTCTTAACTACAAAGCAATTACTGAAGATAAGAGTCTTGGTGTTCACAACCCAACTTACGTAGTTAAATTGCTTCAAAACACAATTGCCGCTCTTGATTAATTTTCATTGAAAATACTGAAATTTGAGCAGGTTCCGGAAACAGAGCCTGCTCAAATGTTAATAGAAAGGTTAAGAAAGTATATTTGTAACTTCTGGTTATCCTCAAGAAACTGATTGGTATCCTGATAAATAATAAATTCTATTTCAACGCTAAAAATGATCAAAAAAATAGTAGTTTTGACAAATAAATATTGAATTACATGAAAACACGACGATTACTTGCAATCCTTGCATTTATTTTATCCGGAATGCTCACCTCATGTGAGTATGAGTATGTTATCCCTGATGTTCCGGTAATTGACCCAACAGTACCTATAAAGTTTTCTGAAGAGATTGCGCCAATTTTTAGCAACAACAACAACTGTATTGCATGTCACAAAACCGGAGCTACTTCTCCAGACCTTACAGCCGACAGAGCTTATAATTCAATTGTTCCTGCATTAATAAATACAGCCGATGCTGAGGCAAGTCAGATTTATTGGCATGCACATCCATTATCCACAACACATGCATGGAAAAAATACAAAACTGCAGAAGCGGCATTATTATTGGAGTGGATTAAACAAGGCGCGAAAAACAATTAAACAAAATAGATATGAAAAAGACTGTATACACAATTATACTCATGTTGGCTTTCGCACTGCATGGCATCGCTCAGGAAGAAAGTACAGAGCAGGCAAAACCTAAGGATAAACCGGTTAGAGCCCCATTTCAAAGTGGATACCTGATCGATAACCAAACAACATTCATTCCTTCAGAGGGAACACTTGAATATGTAATACAGCATAAATTTGGCAATTTCGACAACGGCTTCAGCGACTTGTTTGGTTTATATGCACCCGGAGCTAATATCCGTTTAGCCTTGAACTATGTCGTTTTAAAAAACGTTCAGGTAGGCTATGGTCTTACCAGGTTGAATATGTACAGTGACTTTAATGCAAAGTGGACAATTCTGGAACAAACACGTAATAATACAATTCCTGTTGCAGTAGCATTGTATGGAAATATTGCTATTGATGGTCGCAACGAGAATGTTTTCGGTAAAGAATATGGATTTACGAACAGATTCTCTTATTTTTCACAGTTAATTGTGGGGCGCAAATTGAATGATTGGTTATCCATTCAGGCCAATGCAAGCTTCACCCATTTTAATAAAACCGATTCGTTGATTGACCACGATAAAATCTCAGTAGGTTTTAATGGCAGGGCGCAATTTTCGCCACAATCATCTATATTATTTCAGTATGATATCCCATTAAAGATTCAGGGGATTGCTGAACACAAAGAATTTACAAAGCCTGCGAAACCAAACTTCGGTATTGGCTGGGAAATAAGTACCAGCACGCATGCATTTCATATTTATGTTTCTTCTGCAGACGGAATCATTCCTCAGCACAATGCCTTGTATAACCAGAACGACTGGACCAAGGGTGACCTGATGTTTGGATTTACTATAACACGCTTGTGGAGTTTTTAACACTTTATCTACTAACTTAACAAAATTTAATCATGAAATCTAAAATCATTTTTTTAAGCATCCTCTTTGTAGGATCAATTACTTTTTTAGCCTTCAATACGCCTCAAGACCAGAAAAAAGCCGGCCCATGGAATATTCCTGCAACATACACAAGCAAGAAAAATCCTGATAAAGGTGATGCTGACTCTGAAAAACTAGGTAAAGCCCTCTATTCAAAACATTGTCGCGCATGCCACGGTAATGTTGGATTAGGCGACGGCCCTAAAGCAAAAAATCTTGATACATGGCCAGGTGATTTTTCAGATGCCAAGTTTCAAGCGCACTCAGATGGCGATTTATACTATATGTCAATTATCGGACGTGATGAAATGCCTAACTTTGAAAAAAGTCTTTCTGATGAAGAGTCAAGATGGGCAGTTATTAATTATATACGAACTTTTAAAAAGTAAAATGTCATTTAAAAATGATAATAATATTTTTTCATTAATCAAATCTATTAGTTATGAAAACTAGAATCTTTTATTTGGTGATGATTTTTGTAGGGTCGATGGCTTTTTCTGCTTTCAATGTTCCACAAGATCAGAAAATTGGCGGAGCATGGGATGTTCCTGCAAAGTATAAAGCAATGGTGAATCCTAATAAAAAAGGGGATGCTGATGCTGAAAAGCTAGGAAAAACCCTTTACGCAAAGCATTGCCGCTCATGCCATGGCAATACAGGATTAGGTGATGGACCAAAAGCAAAAAATCTTGAAACATTCCCGGGAGATTTTTCAAGTGCAAGTTTCCAGTCCACTAAAGATGGCGACATGTACTATATGTCATTTATCGGACGTGATGAAATGCCAAATTTCGAAAAAAACATTTCAGACGAGGAAAGTCGCTGGGCAATTATAAGCTATATGAGAACCTTAAAGAAATAGCTTCGCTGTTTTTAAGGATTGTACCAAATGAACAAATGATTATAGGGTTTATAACGAAACTGTATTAGAGTCAGTTTAAGTTATAAACCTTTTTCTTTTTTTAAATGAATCAAATATCTGTTACTAATTTAGATATTGGTTTATACGTTAATAACTGTTTATTAATAATACTGAATGTAACCATATAAATTTCAAAAGATGAAACTGCCCAAAAATTATTTTAGTTGGACCACATTTATTGGTGGATCAATAGCCATAATATCATTTTTCATGATTGTTATCCTCTTTTTGGTTTCTTTGGTTTTTAGTGGAGGTGACAATTATTCAGGGTTGTTTACTTTTATTATTTTACCTGCAGTTATGATTGCAGGATTGATCCTGATGACTTTCGGATTGATTAGAAACAGAAAAAAGAGAAGAAGTATGGAACCGGGTACTGAGAAATACCCAGTTGTTGATTTTAATGATTCGAAGCAAAGAATGATTGTTTTTATTTTTACAATTGGAATTTCGGTATTTGTTGTTTTATCCGCATTAGGTGGATATCAGGCATTTCACTATACTGAATCGAATCAGTTTTGCGGAACTTTATGCCATGATGTAATGGAACCGGAATATACAGCTTATCAGGGTTCGGCCCACGCTCGGGTGAACTGCGTAGAATGTCATGTTGGTTCGGGCGTTGATTGGTATGTAAAATCCAAGCTTTCGGGCCTTTATCAGGTTTATTCAGTAATGGCAAATGCATACCCACGACCCATTCCAACGCCTCTACATAATTTACGTCCTGCGCAGGAAACCTGTGAAAAATGTCATTGGCCGGAAAAATTTTATGACAGAAAATATGTGGTTCACAAACATTATCTTGCTGACGAAGAAAATGCTGAGTGGGATATAGGTTTGGTAATGAAAACAGGTCCTGCTTATCGCGCTCTTGGCTTACAGGAAGGCATTCACTGGCATATCAATTCAAATGTAAAAATTGAGTATGCATCGACCAGCCCAAAAAGAGATACCATTGTTTATATCAAGTACACCAATCTACAGTCGGGTGAAGAGCATATTTATACCGATGGAAATAACCCTGTTGACCCAGATCAGCTGGCCTTACTCGAATTCAGAACCATGGACTGTCTGGATTGCCACAATCGTCCTTCACATAATTATGAATCTCCAATCAAATTTTTTGATGATGCCATGACTGCTGGTATGATATCTTCTGATTTGCCGGATATAAAAATTGCTGCAATGGATATATTGCGGAATGAGTTTCCAACAAAAGACAGTGCATTTAAATACATTGCAAGCGAAATTTATTCCTATTACGAGATGCTTTATCCTGAATTGTTAGAAACGGATAAGGAAACGATAGATAGGGCAATTCTTGCTATTCAGGACGGATATTCAAAAAACGTTTTTCCTCATATGAAAGCAGATTGGAAAGCATATCCAAATTATATGGGACATATGGAAAACAATGGATGTTACCGTTGCCATAACGAGTCATTTAAAAGTGAACAAAACAGAGTTATTTCACGCGATTGTACGCTTTGTCATCTTATCAAAGAACAGGGAAAACCGGGTGAGATGACCTACTCTACAGGAAATGATTTCCTCGAATTTGAACACCCAGTTGATATTAAAGGGAAATGGAAAACGATGTTCTGTGCCGAATGTCATGCGGAACTGTATTAATCAAAGCATAAAAAATATTTAAGTTTGTAACATTTAACATATATGCATAAAAAAGTACTTTTAAGTTTAATTGTCATTGTGTTTTTCTGGCTTAGTTTACCAGCGACTTCCTTGGTGGATTATAAAAGTGAACCAGCCAATCTGGAATCAAATAAGCATTGTTTTGATTGTCATTCCAATAATATTTATCAATATGAGAATGAGAATACTGGTAAGGTTGAACGGAAAGCCATGAACCCTAACTTTGTATATAATCCTGATGACTTTTATAAAGGCGTTCATCGGCATTTTGCATGTACTGACTGTCATTCACCTGACTATGAAACGTTTCCGCATCAGGCTGAGTTACGTTTGGAGGAAATGTACAGTTGTCTCGATTGTCATGGAGGCGATCCAACCTATGCACAATTTCAGTTTGAGTTGATTGATGATGAGTTTCATAAGAGCGTCCATTCCACCAAGCATGATGAAAGTTTCAATTGCTGGATGTGCCATAATCCACATAGTTACACCAATATGACACGAAGCGATTTCAAAATTTCGGAAATAGTGAGTTATCATAATAAAACCTGCGTGAATTGTCATGATAACAATATACATTTTCAGAGGATTTCGGATAGTCTCAAGCCTTCTCTTGAGGTCATACACAGTTTTTTACCCAATTATAAACTGCATTTTTCAGCGGTTCGTTGCATTGAATGTCACACCTCTCAAGAAGATACCATGTGGGTTGCCCATAATATTTTAGAAAAGGAATTCGCAGTGAAAAAGTGCGTTGAATGTCATTCAAGTAATACAATGCTGATTTCTTCGCTTTATAAATATCAAAATATTGAAGCACGCCGCAACAGGGGAACACTCAATGCTGTTTTAATTAATGAGGCCTATGTGATTGGTGCAAACCGAAACATATATGTCAATTATGCCAGCATTGCTCTCTTTTTTCTCACACTTTTAGGTATTGCAATCCATGTGTTTTTCCGAATCAAAATGAAATAAATACCATGACCCAAAAACTATATCTTTATCCTATTTGGCTGCGTATCTGGCATGCCATTAATGCCTTAATGTTTTTAACCCTTATTTTAACTGGAATCAGTTTGCAGTTCTCAAATCCGGAAGCTCCGCTTATCAGGTTTGATTTTGCTGTGACTTACCACAATATTGCCGGAGTGATTCTTTCTATCAATTATCTGATTTTTTTGCTTGGTAATTTAACAACCGGCAATGGAAAATTCTATAAGATACGACTGAAAGGGCTTGTTGATCAGATTATTAAACAGATAAAATATTATATGTTTGGAACGTTTAAGGGCGAGCATACACCTTTTCCGGTCAATAAGGAAAGGAAGTTTAATCCTCTTCAAAAAGTAACGTATATCGGTACAATGTATATGCTGATCCCGATTATGATTATTACTGGCCTTGCATTACTCTTTCCTGAATTTATCATTGAGAATGTTTTGAATCTTAGTGGCATTTATCTTACAGCGCTGCTTCATGGCATTGTTGGCTTCCTGCTTTTGATGTTTCTTGCCATTCATGTTTACTTCAGTACGATGGGTTCAACACCCACTAGTAACTTTAAGAGTATGATTGATGGATATCATGAATCTCATTAGAATAATAACTACATTGCGTGTCTTTCAACTTTAATCATAATGAAATCGAATTATTTTTTTATCATCCAAATATTTACCTATGAAAACTAATCTTTTAACTCTTATTATACTGCTCATGTTTGCGGGTTGTCAACCAAAATCGTCAAGTGTGGATTATGCCGTAAACCCATACAATCGCGAAGTTGTTGTTGATCAGGTGCTACAGGCAAGTTCTTATACATATCTTCTGGTTGGCGAAAACAAAAAGCAATTCTGGATTGCGGTAACCCGTAACGATGCTAAACAAGGAGCCACTTATTTCTTTTCTGAGGCGATGGAGATGAAGAATTTCCATAGCAAAGACCTTGATCGCACTTTCGAAAGCATTCTTTTTGTTGGAGATTTGAGTGATAAACCCATTCCTGCAGTTATGCAGGCTATCGAGAAAACACCTCATGGAGAGAAACCAGTAATTGTAAAACAAGATGTAAAAGTTGAGCCTGTTGAAGGTTGCATCACAATTGCTGAAATATTTGCTAACCGCGAAAAGTACAATGGACAAACCGTTAAGGTTGTTGGTCAGGTGTCAAAGTTTAATCCAAACATCATGAAACGTAACTGGGTTCATATTCAGGATGGCACAGGAACTGATGAGTTTTTTGACCTTACCATAACAACACAGGAAAATGTCACAATTGGTGATGTTGTGTTATTTGAAGGAAAATTAGCGCTTGCAAAGGATTTCGGTTCTGGCTATTTCTATGATCTTATTATCGAAGATGCTACAGCCGTTCAGTTAAGCCTGCTTTAATTTTTCTGTTCAATCGAAAGCATATTGAAGAGCTTCAGACAACAATGAGGTTGTTCGGAGCTTTTTTCATTTTGGGTAAAAACGGAAATGTTAATTGAGTCTGCAATAGCCATTTATTTCCTTCCAAAATCAGCTGGAATCTCTCCCCAGCTTTTTGTGTCCCACTTTAGAATGGGAACTTTAATTTGATTATTTTTTAACCACTCTTCAGCACGATGAATAACTTCAAATAATTCTTCGTTTTGTTTTGACGGTGATAATTTGGTCCTTGCTTTGCCTGCTTTCACCCAATTTATGGCGTTCACCGAGTCGCTGAAAATGGGTATTGCCATTTTCTTATTTTGTTGCCAAGCCAGCGCATGCACAATGGCCAGAAACTCTCCAATATTATTGGTTCCCTGCTCATAAACTTTACTTTTAAAGATTTCTGTTCCTGTATCAATAAAAACACCCTTGTATTCCATTTTTCCAGGATTTCCAGAGCAGGCGGCATCTACACCAATGGAATAAGTATTGGGACGCAAATTTACAGGTAAATCTTCAAATCTTTTGGCAGGAGTTATATTTTTCGATGGTGGGCCACCATGGAATGCATTTTCTGCTTCTGCTTGTGTGCTGAAGCTTTTATAACGCGCAGCAGGAAATCCATCTACCTGCCTGCGACATTCATCCCAGCTCGTAAATACTCCTGTTTTTTCCCCTGCCCAAACAACGTAGAATTTTTTCTTCGACATGCCGCAAAGTTAATGGAAATGCAGAAATGGAAAAGCTTAATGCAAGTTAAATCAGGTCTGTATATATTTAGTTCTGAAAAGAAAAAGTTCTTTTGATTTTTGACTTTCATTGAACGTAAATCCTGTTTCACTTATTTGAAACATTAATTGTCAGTCAACATTTAAACCTCGTATGCTTCAATTCAGTAATTTTGCAGACCAAAATAAAAGTTTAAATTTATCATGGAAGATATTCGCAACACTACCATACTACGTAAGCCTGAGTGGCTCAAAACTAAAGTACCAGCAGGAAAGTCATATATAGCTGTAAGAGATATTGTTGAAGAAAATAAACTACATACTATTTGTACCAGCGGTCACTGCCCGAATATGCATGAATGCTGGGGAAGGGGAACTGCAACATTAATGATTCTCGGAGATATTTGTACACGCTCATGCGGTTTTTGTAACGTGAAAACAGGCCGTCCATTGCCTGCAGACTGGGAGGAGCCAGAGCGTGTAGCCCAATCTGTAAAGCTGATGAAATTAAAGCACGTGGTGCTTACCTCAGTTGACCGTGATGACCTCAAAGATGGAGGTGCTGAAATTTGGGCATTAACGATAAAAGCCATCAAACGTGAATCTCCGGGAACAACAATGGAAACACTAATTCCCGATTTCGATGGCAAAGAAGATCTGATTATGAAAGTGATTGAAGCTGGCCCTGAAGTGATATCACACAACCTTGAAACAGTGAGAAGAATTACACCCTGGGTAAGAAGCAGGGCAAAATATGATCTCAGCCTGAAAGTGCTCGAAATACTTGCGAATGCGGGCGTTATTGCAAAATCGGGTATTATGCTCGGATTAGGTGAAACCCGTAATGAGATACTTGAAACCATGGACGATTTGCGCCTGGTAGGCACAAGAGTTATGACCATTGGACAGTATTTACAGCCAACCCGCAATCATCTTCCTGTAAAAGAATTTATTAGCCCTGAGGTTTTTGCCAACTACGAGCGTGAAGGACTTTTAAGAGGTTTTCGGCATGTTGAAAGCGGCCCGCTTGTAAGAAGTTCATATAGGGCTGAAAAACATATACTTTAATTCATGAAAGCCATTCAATTTCAAGATCTTGGCTTGATGAGTTATCAACAGGCCTGGGATTATCAGGAAATCCTTTTTTCGCAACTCGTCGAAAGAAAAACTTCTACTGACATCCAGAAAGAGCAAGCCTTTGGGGGTACTTTTCTTTTTGTTGAGCATCCTCACGTGTTTACTTTGGGAAAGAGTGGACACTCCAATAATCTCCTCGTAAACGAAGAATATTTACATTCCAAAGGGGCTTCATTCTACCAAACCAATCGTGGTGGCGACATCACTTATCATGGACCAGGTCAGATTGTGGGTTATCCTATTCTTGATCTGGACTTTTTCCAGATAGGGGTTCGTGAATATATTAACCGAATGGAAGAAACTGTTATCAGGACATTAAAACTCTATGGAATTCATGCAGGGCGGCTAAATGGAGCAACCGGTGTTTGGCTGGATGCAGACAATGTTGAAAAGTCTCGGAAAATTTGTGCTATTGGTGTGCGCACAAGTCGGGGTGTTACAATGCATGGTTTTGCTTTTAACGTTAACACAGATCTTTCCTTTTACAATCTTATCAATCCTTGTGGTTTTACGGACAGGGGGGTAACTTCTATGAAAAATGAACTTGAAAGGAAAATAGATATTGCTGAGGTAAAAAGTCTTTTACTTAAAGAGTTCCTTGCGTTGTTTGAGGCTTCTGTTGATAAGGCCATCGCATTTATTCCCCAAACCTAATCGGAGTTAATTCTTTTCTTATCAGTCTGCTAATTATTTACTCAAGTACAACTTTCAAGACATCATGTGATTTCATACCCTTGAAGCCAGGAACATGGAGTTGATAAAAAACGATAATATGTTGTAAAAGATATCTCCTTGTTTCAAGGTTCAGGTTGAATTCATTCAACTGTTCAAGGCTTGTGGAGCAGAGCTGTAAAAAAAACAAACTTTCTTTTTCAGGAATATAGTGGATGATCGAAGGTGAAAATGGCCTGAAAACTCCATTCATAAGGTCGAAAACATCCTCATGTTTATAACCATCTGTTTTAGGATAAAAACCAAGATAACGGCTTAATTCAAGACTGAAAAGCAAATGAAAATTAGCAAACTGGGTGTGACTAAGATCGAGCCATTGAACGGCGTTGTGGATAAAATCAAATAAGGCCTGATTAGGGGTGTTTTCTACTATTGTTTTGGTAAGCAATTCGGTTATGAACATAATGATGGCACTCTTTTGAACATCGGTATGGATGGTTGCAAAGGTTGTTTCAATGCTGACTTCAGTCATAAACTGCAAATCGCGTGAGGGTTTGATACGGCTCACGTATTCAATAAAAGTTAATGGCTGAAATAGTGCCGGTCGAAATTTTGAGTGTCGTGAAAAAGCTCCTTTCATAAGAAAAGATTGCAAACCATGCTCTTCGCTGAACACTTTTACGATAAGGCTGGTATCACCATAGCGAAGGTGCTGAAGAACGATGCCACGGCTGCGTTCAATCATTGGTTACGCATCATCATCACTTTGGTAACAAGGGTTTCAATGCCGAGGTTGTCGGAAATAAAAACGAGATAAATACCTGGTTTTACATGATTTCCATTAAGAATGTGGCCATCCCAGATGGCTTGACCGCCTTCCGAAAGGGTCTGAAAAACTAAGTTTCCGCTCAGGTCTGTGATTTTGACAATGGCATCACGAACTAGTCCTTTGATAGCCACAGAGCCGGAGTATTCTTGTCGAACAGGATTGGGATAGGCATACACATCGGTATTTCTTGGATTTGGAATTGTAGCATTTCCCTTGAAGGAAATGATTCCATTAGGGGTACCAAAAAACACCTCACCATCGTCGGTGATAGCAATACTATTCACAGTATTAGATAGTAAAGGACTGTTGTCTGTATTGAAATAATAAATCTGCTCAAGACCATCTCTTGACATCAGGAACGCTCCGTTTTCAGTTCCAAACCATTTTTTGTTAGAACCATCAATGGCTATTGAAAGAATTTTTTCACTACCAAGTAAAAAATCAGCCTGCCCGGTTCCATCGTTACGTGGAACAAGAATTTGTTGTGCATCAAAATTTACGCCTGTCTGAAAAATTCGCTCAGAATTATAAAAAACAACAGGCCCTTTGTCGGTACCGACCCAAACAGCTCCATCCTGATCAACTGCCATTGAAAAAACGCCATTGCCCGGAATATTTCCGCTGTTGGGTGATGAAGTAAGTGTCTTTAGTCTGTCATCAGTAGGATCTTCAAAGGTGTTGTTATCATTAAATACCATGAGCATTCCTTCCGACCGGCGAATGATCCACTTATAGTTGTTTTTGTCGATAACCATATTGCCAATATCAACACCACTTGCCGTAGAACCCAAATAAAACGATCGCCATTCACCGCTTGGATTTCTCATAGAGAGTAAATTGGTTGTACCTGTGTTGGCAGCCCACAAATTGTTAAAACTATCGAAACCAAGACCGCTTATGTTTACAAGATTTGGGTCAGCAAGCCAGGGGCGAAGACTGCTGTTGTGAACCGAATAGATGTTGGTAAGTTCGTTCTCTGTAAATTCAAGAACTCCTTCCTGCCACGTACCTATAAAAGCTTTGTCCGGGTTCATAGGGTCGATGGCGACACTTACAAAATCAGAAATTGTATCGAAACCTGAAGTATTTCTGGAATTATGAGTTTTCCATTCATTTTCGGTAAATGAAAACACGCCATCGGTCATGTAGGTTTTCCCCCAGTCGTTTCGTCTTCCACCTGAGGCCACCCAAACATTTTTCCCACTGGCTTTCAATTCATATACATTGGTAGAACCAGGCCCGTTGGGAAGAAAGGTTTCTGCTGAAAAACCATTGTTATATGTCCTTAAAAGACCCCTTCTTCTGTCTGCTACCCAAATATTATCCTGTGAATCATATGCGACTGCCAGCGGCTCAATATTCATCCCTTCTGGCAAATATGTAATCATTAATAGATTCATATTTTCATCATAAACATTTAGGCTATAGTTGTTTACTAAAATAAAGCGGTCTGGATAAGCCCTGAACTTTTTATGAATTGAGGTATTGCTTATATCGAAATAATCCCATGTGTTTCCGTTGAAAACAAACATTGTGTCGGCATCGTAAACATTTCTTGAGTGATTGAGATATAGTTTGTTCGCAAATGCTTCTACTTGCGTATATTGAAAGTTGGGATGACGAAGGCGGGTGTCCTTGTTCCATTGATTAAAATCAGCAAGATTAGGGCTGTTTAGAGCAGCGTAATAAACACCATTTTCAGTTGCAGCGTAAAATGAATTGTCAAAAACTTCAAGGTCATAAACGTTGATATAACTACCTTGAGGCCCAATTAGATAAGTGTCCAGAACTTCTTCACGAACGATATCAACGACAACAATACCAAATCCGCAAGACAGATAAGCATATTTGTCAATGAACATGATATTATTGATTGTTTTATTGCCAATCAATTCTTTGTTTTTGATATCGCTTATATTGGTAATGCCATCTGGTCTGATAAGGTCGATATTGGTATTGGAGTATGCCACAAGTAAAGTTTCATATTTACTGCTATATCGAATGGCTTTCACGCCTATGTCACTCAGTCCATTCACCTTATTAAGCAAACTGAGCCTGTTGTCGGTTTTATCATAAATAAAAAGATCATAGGGTGTTGCTGCATAAACTTTTTCTTCAGCAATATCAACATCAATTACCCTTTGATAGGGTAAGTGAGTGCGCCATTCGCCAATAGCAATTCCCTGACCATAGATGATGAAACTGGTTAATACAATAAAAACAAACATGAATAGGTAACGAAAATATCTCATATTGCTGTATTTGAATCTTTAAATAAGAATTGGTTCTACTTGAAAATGAACTCAAAATCGCTTGAATTATTGTCTCTGTTGTTATTTATCGGTTGTAAGGAACTTTCAAAACCAAAACTACTGAAAGGTTCAGCATCGTGATCTGTTTAAAATCTGTTCTTAATCCGTTGGCAGAAATAAACGAAAAACCTGCTTTAGACCGAAGTAAGTCACCTTCAACACCAATTTCATAGCAACTGGTAATGTTATAACCTAAATTGAAACCAGTTCCGTAGGCAAAACTACGATCGCGCGAGGAGGTGATTTCATAATAAGGAGGGCCGGTAAGGAAATAGGTTGGTTTGTGCAGTTGATAGGGTGTTTTTGATAGAAACATACCTGCCAGCGCAATGAAGCTGAGTCGCAGCTTTGGAACAGGAAAAAAAGTGTAGGAAGGACCTCCTGCAAAGTGGATGATTTGATAAGGTTCACTCCGGATTGTAATATCCAAAAGAAAAGGATCATTCTTAACTTTTTCATAACCAAGAATACCAACACTTACAGGATGCAACTGAAATCCACTTTGAAGAACAATACCCCATTGTTTATAAATTTGGCTGCTTATTGCAAGAGAGGTGCTTATCCCTGTTTGTGTGAAACATCCATCTTTCAAATCATTCGAGGTAAATTCAAGTAAAGGGATTGAAACACCGGATCGCAGATGAATTTGAACTGAAGACGACTGAGCACCTGCAGCCAAAGTAAGTATTATAAAAATGAACAGAAAGATTTTACGCATAGCCTCCTATATTTACTTCGCGAAATTACAAATTCTCTCTTTCACCAGACTCTGGCAATTGAAGACAGTTGTGTTTTAAAAAAGATACATTTTTGATGTTTTTATGTTTGGACCAGTTAATTTCAGAAGTTATAGGTTGTATTGTATACATTTAAGAAGTATTAAAATGGCATAAATCGATAATAACACTTGAAATTTAATTTAAATCAATTATTTTTGTGTTTTAGCTCAGTTTTTGATGCTTAAAAAAATCAATAATTAGAATTGTAAATACTTCATGCTCCATAAAAAATCAGAAGCCTGTATAAATTGCGAGACTTGTAATAACAAGTCGCCGATATTCAACCTGCTAAATCAGGAAGAATTAAAGATCATGAATGATGGTCGTTTTGAAGTTACTTTTAATCATGGTGAAAACATTGTGAAGCAAGGCACTTCTGCCTCGCATCTGATTGTTTTGACGGATGGTCTTGCAAAATTGTTTCTGGAAGGAATTGACAAGAAGAATTTGATACTGGATCTTATATTGCCATGGAAATTATTCGGAGGACCTGGTCTTTTTACAGATATGCGCTATCATTATAGTGTGACGGCAATTAATGAATCTTCAGCGTGTTTTATTGCAGCTGAAAATGTTCGCAAGGTTATCCGGTCTAATCCTGATTTTGCAGAAACTATGTTGAAGCATTGTAACCATAACAGCGCAGGCAATTTCGATCGGCTCATCAGCCTTACACAAAAACAAATGCCCGGTCGTTTGGCTGACACCCTAATTTATCTAAGCAATCAAATATTTAGGTCTTTGTCTTTTACGCTCTCAATAACAAGGCAGGAGTTGGGAGAAATGTCGAATATGACCAAAGAAAGCATCACGCGAATACTAAAAGAATTTGAAGCTGAAGAAATCATTCGACTTGAAGGTAAAACAATCGAAATCCTCAAACTCAATACTTTGAAAGATATTTCAATAAGAGGATAGTACATTTTTCATGTGTCAAGGCATTGAGCACATCGGTTCTTCAAGAAGTTTTTCCAGTAATATTATTTGGTTTGTCGCCCTATCGAGGTTATGTTCAGCATAACCGATTTTATAATAGAGGTCATTTGTCAGAAAATCAGTCAAAAATCTAATGGCCTGCATATATACAAGTATTGGACCAGCAAAGCGCATTACTTTTATTTCTCCGGATGTTAAAATCCCATCTAAAGCTTGAAAATATGCATTCATAATTACCTCAAAAATATCGCGTCTAACTATTATCCTTGAATGATCGGTTTCATCTTCTGCTGCAGGACAGACCATACTTCTGATAAGGTCGCCCAGATCGGAAAGAATTGTACCTGGCATAAGCGTATCAAAATCAATAATATATTTCATTTCCAACGTTTTGGCATCGAAAAGCAGGTTACTTATTTTCGCATCCATATGCATTATTCGCAATGGAAGTGTTTCAGCAAAAGTATCGTAAAAGTGAGTAAGCCAGCGGAAATGGATCAATTTTCTGAGCAGAGGTTCTGCCATTTCATGGCGTTGACCAAAAGATTTTTTAATCACAGAATCTAACTGTTTCTGTCGTAAACTTAGGTTATGAAAGTCAGGTAAAATAATGTGAAACCCGCTTATGGGTGCCTCTTTGAGCAAAGCAGTAAATTTTCCAAAGGTAAAAGCTGCTTCTGCCGCCTGCTTTACTGAAACAACATTTTCAAAGCAGACACTTTCACTGATAAAAGGTAACAATCGCCAGTATTCTCCTTTCCCATCAATAAAAAAATCGTCTCTGTTTAGAGTGGTATTAAACTTCAACATATTATAATCGGGAGCACTGTTTTTAATTAGATCAAAAGCAAGCTTCCAATTGTCGGCAATCCATTGTGGGTTATTGAATACATGTCTATTTATTTTCTGCAAAATATAGCAGGGTTGAATCCTTTCTGAAATTAAAAAAGTATTGTTGATATGTCCGTTACCAAAGTGCTTTATTGAAAAATTATTGAATTTTAGACCATAAGCACTGATGATTGGTTCGAATGGAAGTTTATTCATCATTTGTAATAAAAATAAGGCATTATTAGAGGAGAAATGCAGTTATACCTATTTAATACTGATCGTCGAGAGCAAAATATTGCTTGCCTGTTTTCCATTTTCCATCGGTGAAATCGGGGAAAGGCACATTGGTAAATCCATTGGCAACAGATGCTTCCGACAAGGGTGTAATCACACTCCAGGCAGCAGAATCGTAAACGCTTATCGGAGTTGGCTCATTTCTTTTGATAGCTTCAATAAATGCATTCACCACAAAGAAATCCATGCCACCATGGCCTGCACCCTCAGCAGCACTGCTATATTTTTTCCATAATGGGTGATCGAACTGGCTGATCCACTCTTTCGCTTCTTCCCATCGATGGGCATTTGTAACATCTTCAATATGAATTGATTTGTTTATATCCATCCACAAACCTTTGGTCCCCTGAACACGGAATCCAAGCGAATAAGGCCGGGGCAAACTGGTGTCATGTTGTAATAGTATTGTTTCTCCATTTTCAGTACTAATCATTGTAGTGACCATATCGCCCAACTTGAAATTAACTTTTGCATTTGGATGATTAATTCCCCCTTTTTTGACAATGTATTCATGCAATCCACGAGCCTTTGATGCCATTGAAACCAAAGAAGTGAATCGATTTCCGGAGTGGATATCAAGCATTTTTGAGAGAGGTCCGATGCCATGTGTTGGATAGAGGTCGCCGTTGCGATTCACAGAATGTTGGGTTCGCCAGCGGGCTTCTGAAAATCCCTTTTCACCAAACTCTACTCCTCCGCCATAAGGTTGATTGCCATCGTTGAATTTTACTTCCCGCAGGTCATGCTGGTAACCGCCTTGAAGGTGAATCAGCTCGCCAAAAACACCTTGCCGAATAATTTGCAATATTGCCATCACATCGCGCCGGTAACAAACATTTTCGAGCATCATGTATTGCTTCCCAGTTGATTCGGATTTTCGAACAATATCCCAATGTTCATTAACCGTAGTCCCCATTATTACTTCACAACCCACGTGTTTTCCTGCCTCCATTGTCTCCAGGGCCATCGAATAATGCCATTCCCAGGGTGTTGCGATAATTACAGCATCAATATCTTCACGTACCAGCAAATCGCGGTAGGAAAAATCACTGTCAGTATAAACCTGCGGAATTGGATGTGTGCTATTTTCAAATTGTTTGAGTGCATCTGCAATCATGACTGGCTGAACGTCACAGATGGCAGGTATAATGACATCACTTCGCTGAAGACTCAATCTTAAGAGCTCCTGACCGCGAAGTCCAACCCCAATAAAACCCAATCTAAGTTTGCTGTTTGGGCTGCCAAATACAACTTTTGAAGGCAAAATAGTGAAGGCTGTACCCGCAAGAGCGGTCATTTTCAGGAAGTTTTGTCTATTCATTTCCTTTGATTTAGATGAATGTTCAAAAGTAATAGAAAAACGAATAATTCTCTGTTGCTTTTCTTTTATATAAACAATCTTAGTAAGGAAATAAATTACATTTTTTTATTGAAGGATTATTTTTCCTGCACTTGATCGATAGGATTCAGCTTCAATAATATAAAGATAGTATCCTCGTGGAAGAGATGCGGTGGGAATAACCAGATTTCCTGTATTGCTCTTAATTGGAAAACGGTAAATGGTCTTACCTGAAGCATCTATCAATTCTATTATCCCCTCATTGATTCCTTCAGGAAGTGTGTAGGGTATGTTTATCTCCATTCGGGCGGGATTGGGGAAAGCTGCAGGTAGAAGATCAGATTTCTGATTTTCATCCATCGAAGTAAACAATTGTCCTGGAAGACTATAAACCCCTGTTAATATGGTGCTTGGCCACACACTGTTGTCATAACTGTAAGTAACAAGTTTAGTGCTTCCATCATTTAACTTGTGGACATATAAATACTGGCATCCGGGTATGTTCTGTAGTATTGTGCCGTTTTCGTTTACAACACGTGCGTTGTAGGTATAGTATTGTCCTGTTTCATTATAATTATAATAAACATATGCCAGACAAATACTGTTGTTATTCGTAAATAATCCTTCACTCACATAGCGTATGTCATAGAGGTAATTGTTTACCGGTACTGAAAGGTTGATCGTTTTCCACAAGGTGTGGTCTGTGTTAAAAATCTTACACTGACTATTGCCAACATCCATGACATAAAATTTATTGCCAAAAGAAGGCAGAAATGTATAAGTGCCTGAAAATGTATAAGTGGTTTCTGGAGTTATTTGTGCTGAAGCATTTACAGAAAGTAGCACCATTACAAATAGGAAAAGGCTAGATTTTGTTAATTTTGACATTATCCTAATATTTTTTATGTGTCCGGCAAAAGTAAGTATATAGATGAATGCAAGAGCGTATAAAATTCTACTGATTCTGTATAAGATTTTAAGAAACAGGTTTTGAAGCAATTATTTGCAATAAGTTTGCTTGAGAAAACTTGAATAGCATTAAGGATATTTAAAAAGAGAAAATGTCTGAACAAAACACAGGAAAAGCAGAACGAATTGTATTGCCTGATCTGCTAAAAGGAATAGCTGTTGTACTGATGATTCAGGTGCACCTAACCGAGTTGTTTGCTGTTGAAACATGGTTCAACAGCATGGCAGGGCAAATAAGTCTTTTTCTTGGCGGACCTCCGGCTGCTCCAGTTTTTATGGTCGTGATGGGATATTTTATAGCCAGGGGAAATAAAAATCTAACACAAAATATAAAACAGGGTCTAAAGCTGATTTTATGGGGTTTATTGCTTAATCTTGGCATGAATGCACACCTTCTATTCGAGATTGCAACAGGTCAGATGCAGTTAAATCCGTGGACCTATGTGTTTGGTGTAGATATCCTCATGCTTGCCGGTTTAAGTGTGTTAGTGATAGCACTCTTTCGTTGGGTTTTCTCAGACTTGATAATACCTTGGATACTTTTAATGCTAATCATAGGTTTTTTAAACCCTTATATTCCGCCCTACAGCGGAGATTCACTGTGGATTCCTTATTTGCAGGCTTATTTTTACGGATATCATCATTGGTCTTATTTCCCTCTGTTTCCCTGGGCCGCATACCCGATTGCCGGATACGTTTTTTATTTGCTTGAGAAAAAATATCAAATCCAAAAAATGAGTGAAAGGTGGATGTTGTTTATTGCAATGGGGTTACTTTCTATACTTGTCATCACTTTCAATTTCGGTTTCAGCCGGTCAATCCTATTGTCTGTTTATTATCACCACGATATAATTTTTTTATTTTGGACGCTGGCCTTTGTTGTTTTTTTCACCTTGGCTATAAGGATGTTTTTGGTTGAAAACAAAAATTTATTTTTAAATAACTGGTTGCAATGGATTGGGAAAAACGTAACCTCCTTTTATGTTTTTCAATGGCTGCTTATTGGCAATATCGCTACAGCAATTTATCGCAGTCAATATTTCGTTCAACTCCTGTTCTGGTTTATTTTTATTACTGCGGCCAGCAGCTTAATGGTTTGGCTCTGGAATAAAGTAAAATCAAAGATTAGAAGGTAATAAAGACTATAAAATTTTTGTGTTTTAATAGTATCTGTAATTACTTGTAAAAAGAGTCTATTTTTGTTTCGTACATAACAAGTTACAGATCATGAATTGGATCATTCTCATTCTTGCAGGTTTATTTGAAGTTGCTTTTGCTGGTTGTCTGGGAAAGGCTCGACAAACCACCGGGACTGAATCTCTTTGGTGGATGACGGGTTTTATCATCAGCCTTTCAATCAGCATGCTTCTATTGTATAAGGCAACACAAACACTACCCATTGGAACTGCATATGCAGTCTGGACGGGTATTGGTGCCGTTGGTACTGTATTTGTAGGTATCATTTTTCTGAATGAACCGGCAACCTTCTGGCGTATGTTTTTTATTTCCACACTCATCATTTCCATTGTCGGCTTAAAAGCAATGGGATGAAAACTTCAATTTTTCTCAATGAATTCAGACCTTCTCAAAATCAATATAGAGCGTTTTATAGGACAGGATATTTTTGACCAAGAATTGCAGTCCTTCAAAAATCATATGTTCAGCCGGAGTTTCGATAAAAAGACTTTTCTTGCTGAAACAGGTAAGGATTGTAAATACGTTTATTTCATTCTGAAAGGGGCTTGTGTTTCTTATTACGTCAATGATAAAGGGGATAAAATTGTTATTCAGTTTGCCCTTGAAGGCAATTGGATTTCTGATTTGTATAGTTTTTTCTCTAACAAACCTGGCATCTATACGATCGAGACTTTAGAGCCTGTTGAAGTACTTATGCTCAACCGTGAAAGCTTTGAAAAAGCCTGTGACAGGCAGATTATTGACCGGTTTTTCAGAAAACTTATACAGAATGCCTATGTTGACCTGAAATTCCGCTTTGCTAAAAGCAAGAGTGAGGAGGCTTCTGTTTGCTATAATGATTTCTCGAAGCAAAACCCTGAACTCGTTCAGCGTATTCCCCAATATCTTATCGCTTCCTATCTTGGAATTAAGCCTCAGTCACTTAGTCGGATACGTAAAGAGACTTTTAAGAAAGACTGATTTTTTTCTTTCTGTGTTCGGCTTACGAAGTTAACGTATGTGAACAATTTCTTTGCAAAAGCTGTTTGATCTTTGCAAAATCAGATTCATAATAAGTTTAACAATAAATACTACAAAAATGACAGATAAAACTTCATGGGTAATTGACCCCACACACAGTGAAATTCTATTCAAAGTAAAGCACCTTATGATTACCAATGTCAAAGGTGAGTTTCGTAAATTTGAAGCTTCGATTCAATCAATCGGAGATGACTTCAGTAAAGCAACTGTTAATGTAAAAATTGATGCTGCTTCAGTGTTTTCAAACAATAATGATCGTGATAATCACTTGCGCAGCGCAGATTTCTTTGATGTAGAAAACCATCAGGAACTAACCTTCGAAGGGACTTCTTTCACTAAACTCGATGATGAAAACTATCAGCTCAAAGGTCTTCTGACGATTAAAGGGATCAGCAAGGAATTAAGTCTAGATGTGGAATTTGGCGGAATCAACAAAGATCCCTGGGGCAATCAGAAAGCTGGTTTTTCTCTGAGTGGAAAAATCAATCGCAAAGACTGGGATCTTAACTGGAATGCTGCACTGGAAACAGGTGGCGTGCTAGTAAGCGATGAGGTAAAAATAAACGCCGAAGTTCAGTTTGTGAAACAAGCCTAAGGAGTTGTCAATAAATAACATTTACAATTTAGGTGATATTTTGTAGTTCCATTCGCCATGGAAATCATTTCGTTCAATATTTAGGTTTTGTTT
>PHDU01000010.1 GCA_002842755.1 Bacteroidetes bacterium HGW-Bacteroidetes-1
TGTCATGGTAATCTGTTTTCCCAAAGCGCAATAGCCTGTTTCATTGCACATTACCCGTAAATGGCTAATGTTCGGTACAAAGTCCGTTTTGAAATTTGGGTTTGTTCACACAAATAGTTAGCACAAACTTAACCCATCAACTTTTCTGAGAGGTTGATGCGTTGATTTGTTGATTTGTTGCTGGCGCAAGCCAAGAGCCTTCAGCACCAGTCACTCTCAAACGCGTCAGTATCAACAAATCAACTCTTTTGAGGGGTTTAGGGCTGGCGCGTGCCTTTGTGGTGCTTTGTGACTCCTTTGTGGCGCTTTGTGTAATAGCTGCTGAAAGTCTGAGGTCTGAAAGTCAGCGTGCGCCTCCCTCAAACAGCCAAATGACCTTGCCAAGAGCCAAAAGCCAAGAGCCCCTCAAAACCCAAACCTCCTCTACTGCTTCAAAACCGCTTTTGTAAAAATATAGGCCGGAATTTCCTGATCAAATTGAATTTTGGTGATTTTGAATTCAGTGCCATCGCCTTGTTTCAGCATATCCTTGTAAACGACCGTTGAGGGAAACCACCTGCCCTTCACCTGAATTACATCCTTCATTTCCATTTGCTTCAGCAATTTGCCGCTTTTGGCATACAGTTCCTGTTTCAAAGGAACAAAGCGTTCGGTGTCGACCCACATTTTTTGGGTATGATAGGATACATCCTCCACCTTGGCTGTGAGTTCGAGCAGATAAGTTTTACGGCCATCGATCACCTCCTCCCCTGCAACCGTTGCCAGATAAACATCTGTCAGTTTGCGGTCGTCCATCATGTCTTCGTAGGAAAGGTCACTGCCCATCACAGATTGCCTGAGCATATGCCCGGAAATCTGAATTGTGCGGTCGGTGGAAGGTGAATAAATCCAAAGCTGCTTTTCGAGTTTCAGCATTTTCGTTCCCTTCTCCGAAGCCGGCGAAAGGTATTCGGTAAAGGATTTTTCATTTCCTTCGGAATAGCTTTTCGAAACGACGGTGCGACTGCTTCGCCTGCCATGAATGGTCATCTCAGATTCAAAAATTCTGTTGTCGGAGGACATATTGGCATCGACTTTTTCAATGATTTGCGTTGCATCCTGAGCGCTCACCGAAAGGGTTATCAGGGTTATTAATGTTATAAGGTTTATTTTTGAGAGGATTGTTTTCATATAGATTTCTGATTTCTAATTTCTAATTTCTGATTTCTGATTTCTGATTTCTAATTTCTGATTTCTGACTTCTGACTTCTGACTTCCGTCTTCTGATTTCATGCTTCAAGTTCTTTGAAAAGTCTTGCTGTTTGTCTTTTGTAAATACCTATTCCTGAAAGCATTGTACCTATTACTGTAGAAACAACTCCTGGAATGAAACCGATATAAAAGTCGATCGGTGTAATTCTTGCCCTGATAATTCTTGGAAACATCATCGAGGCACCCTCCATCATTCCGGAGATGTCGATGCCATAGGTTTGAATCAGCCAGGCTAAAAACAGGCCAATGGCCGTTCCCACAACCGAGCCTGCAATACCAATGAAAATGGATTCGTAGATCATGCTTCTGTAAACATGGCCTTTTTCTTCGCCCATCGCAAGTCTGATACCGATTTCTCCGTAGCGTCGCAAACCTCCGAGCAGACCTGCGTTCCAGAGCACCAGCGACATGGCAAAGATAAAAATCAGTGAAATATAGAGCGACCATACTTCAGCCATCTGCACATATTGCCCCATTGAACCCTGCTGACTCAGACTTTTCATCACAGGTGAAAACTCGTCCTCCGAAAGGGCATTCTTTGCATTGAATGCATTTGCCATTTCGACAGCGCGTTCATTTTCATAAAAGCCTTCACCGAAAAACCCCAGAATTTCGCCCGCAGCATCAGGCATATTAAGGGCTGCACGCACGTCTTCAATGTCAGCAATGACCGAACCTCTGTCCATGATTTCGACACCAAATGACACTGTCCCGGAGACAATGAAGTTGTACATAATCATACTGCCGTTCATATCCGTGCTGATCAGTGTGACTGCCTCGCCAATTTCTGCTTCAAGCTTCCGTGCAAAATGTTCACTAAGAAGCACTTCACCCGCCTTAGCCGGCAGGTTTCCCCTGACAATTGAACTTCTGATATTCATTCGGTCGGCTTCTTTCGAGTCGGGAGACAGCAAATCGATGCCAAAACCAATGGATGGACCTTGTGATCTCGTTTCTCCATTTTCGTCTGGAACATCGATCAGTCCGCCAAACTGTATCCTTGCAGCCCATTCCATATCAGGATTGGCTTCTTTGAGCGCAGATTTCAGATGACTGACTTCGACCAAAGCAAGGTCTATAGGCAGTAAATCCATGTTTTCGGCATAGGCTTTCGACATCACTTTCACATGTCCGTGGCTGAATTTTGCATTCATTTCGATGGTATCGCCCATAAAACCAGTGATATAGGCATGCATCCAAACTGTAAGCATCACCCCGATGGCTACCACGAGCACAGGCATCAGGCTCCGGCTTCTATCGCGCCAAAGCCCTGTTAACAAAAATTTTATCATTGTAGTTTCCCCCTTAAAGCTTCTGTTGGATTCATTTTTGCAATTTTCCGCGAAGGCAGATAGCTCACTACAGCCGTGGTTAATGTAACCACAATCACTGTTGAAGCAACCAATCCTATGCTATAAACCGGATAAAGCGTTTGTGCCATTGCCATGCCGAATTCACTTGCATCGACTGGCATTGTCCAGCCGACTTTTGCCTGCCATAGCAGAAAAGGCATTCCATAAATCATTGATACAATTGCCGCCAAAACGGCGTGCATAGTGCCTTCAACTGTGAAAAGGCCGACCACCTGTCCGCGCGTATAGCCCAAAGCAATATAGGTTCCGATTTCCTTTTGCCTGCGAAAAATCGACAATACCTGTGTATCAAAGATGGCCAACATTGCAAGCAGAAGCAAAATGGCAAAAAGTATCGTCTGACCGGCTGATTTGGTTTTTATCATTTCATCCACCTGCTTTGTGAGCATTGCTTTTGTTTTCAAAGTCCAGCCTGAAATTTCGCTTCTGTTCTCTTTGCTTTCGCCGAAAGTCAAGGTGGTAGCTTCGTCGGGCAACAGCATCATTTCCTGTAGTTTATCCAATGCCATATAAACCTGCGACAGCTCTGCAGCGGGCACATTGGATGAAAAAATATCGACTATCACGATGTCTGCTGCATCGAAAGTGCTGTTGGCATCACGCCAGCGCAAAGTCAGCAGGTCACCGATTTTCAATCTGCTGTTTCTTGCCATCATGGCGCCGATAACAGCCGGAATGGCATCTGTGGCTGTGTCGAGTTTTTGCGTTGGAATCTTAAAAATTTTCTGATCAGGTTTGATGCCTTTGATGTTGACTGCCTGCATCCTTCCTTCCGGAAAAATCGTTCCCTGCACTATCAGCATCGGGACAACACCACCGGCATCGATTTCGGGCTGCAGTTCAGCCGGAATTGGTGCATGGCTGTCCAAAAGGGTGAATGGATCGAGCGGATCATAGTTTTCCTGCCAGTATTGTCCGCCACCGATTTCCCAGTTGGTCATGTCTGTTTTGGCCTGATAATCCCATCCTGACATGATGCCTTTGAGCCAGATAATGACAACGAACGAGAACGAAAGCACTATCACATTGAGCCAGGTACGAAGTCCTGCCCCGATTAGATTGCGATAGGCCAGTTTTATTGCTAGTTTCATTGCGCTACAGATTTTTGGGGTGTGATTATTTCGTCCTTGTCAACCCTGCCGTCGAGCAGGTAAATCTTTCTTCGGAGGTAACTTATAACTTTCTCATCATGTGTTGCAAAAATGAAAGTTGTATTAAGCTCTCTGTTAAGGGTTTCCATTGTTTTCAGAATGTGATGCGAATTGACTGCATCCAGGTTGGCAGTAGGTTCGTCAGCCAGCACAAGCGAAGGTTTTTTCACCATGGCACGCGCAATCGCAACACGCTGACATTCGCCACCGGAAAGTTGAGGTGGTTTTGAATGAACCTTTTCGGT
This sequence comes from Bacteroidetes bacterium HGW-Bacteroidetes-1, assembly GCA_002842755.1. Taxonomy (GTDB): domain Bacteria; phylum Bacteroidota; class Bacteroidia; order Bacteroidales; family F082; genus JALNZU01. The sequence continues at coordinate 4,021 of PHDU01000010.1, forward strand.
GAGACCAACCCATTCCAGGGCATCCATCACCATTTTATAGCGCACTGATTTTGAGTATTTCAACAAAAGAAGCGGAAATTCAACATTTTCGAAAACTGTATGCACCACAAGCAAATTGTAGCTCTGAAATATAAATCCAAGGCTTTCTTTGCGCAGTTGTGCCGCTTCTTTTGTTGATAGTTTACCAATAGACTTTCCAAGCACGTGCACTGTTCCTTCGGTTGGCACATCGAGCGAACCCAGAATATTCAGCAAGGTCGTTTTGCCTGAACCGCTCGGACCGATAAGGCCTGTAAATTCACCTGTTCCAAACTTCAGGTTGATGTTTTTGAGTGCCGTAAAACTATCTTTCCCCATAGGGAAACGTTTCACAAGCTTTTCGATGGTGATGATGGATTGATTTTCCATAATTGAATTTCAATTTTTTTTAATTCAGGTTTGAAAATATTTTAATGTTTTTGATCTGTATGATTTTCAATGATTATAAACCAACATCAGCTGAAATCCTTTGCCTGCAAACATATTTCCTGACACAGTCTGGTTGGGAATCAGGTATTGTTTTGGATTCCACCAACCCATCAGGTGCATGTCGATTTTGTTGAATTTATGTTGAAAACTGATAAAATTATACGTATTTCTGCTTGACCAGTCGTAGTAAATAATGGCATTCAGATTGTCGAACATGCTGAAGGGATATGAAATTGTCAGGCCTGAAAAAGCAAAACCATTGGCCAGATCAATCCTTTTCCTGCCCGTTGTCACAGCCAGTTGTTCAACCATGACATGCAGACCGTTTCCAAGTCCGAATGTGTAGTCTGCGCCAATATTGGCAAGCAATTGATTTGTTGCAAGTTGCAAATCCTTGTTTTTGTGAATGTAGGCGACCTCAAACCAAAGTCCGACACCAATATCCCATTTGCCGTCTATCCCAATTCTGTTTTCGAGAATTTCATCAAAGATAGGAAGTTCAAAGGCATTTTCCCGACTGTCAGCAATCCGTTGATGAAAGCTGATGGCGATTTCACCTTTTTTCAAGGGCTGTTGAAAGCGACCACCAAACTCAGGAAAACTGCCATTTGATTTTATCAGCTCCCATGTTTTTGGTTTGTCGGAAGGATACAGCACCCACAGCCAAAGATTGGCATTGTTGAGAAAATAATACCTGCCTAGCAAAGCCCACACGCCATCAGTCAATTGCAAAGGGTCGCGCGGATCAACCTGATCAAACCACATCAAAGGGCGCAACATGGAAGCTGAACCAAAATTGATTTTTTGCAGCCCAAGCCGAAGTTCTATCTGTTCGCCTGAATAGCGCGCCCAAAAGCGATAAAGCTTCAGGTTGGCATCTGCTGAAAGCGAATCGAAATTAAAAAAATTCAAAGCACCATTGATGTTAGCCGATGCCTCAAAGTCGATCAGGTTTTTCTTCTTTTGGATTTTGTAATTCAGCTGAGGAATATAGCGGGCGCCTGTCCATACCAGCTTTTCATCGTTCAATCCAGCCCATGCAGAAGCCTGTCCGGTAAAAGAAACTGATTGCTCATCCTGTGCATTACAAGTGAACTGAATGCTCAGAAACACAACTAAAACGATCATTTTCAAATATACAGACATCTTTCTATTCTTTGCATGGGTAGGGTGAAATACCATAAGTGAAAAACTTTGTCATTTCGATGACTACCTCCTGAGGTCCTCCACAAAGTTGCATGAGGTAAGCATCGTTGAGCAGCTCTGCAAATTTCTGAGAGAGATAGAGAAAAACTTCCGGTTTGAAGTCTTTTCGGAAATCCCCTCTTTCCTGTGCTGCCTTATAATCATTGACAATTTCCTCCCATGAAGTAGCCGTTTTCTCAGCGATATATTGCTTCAATCCATATGTTTCGTCCGCATAAAAGTCGTTTAGAAATTCCTGACTTATATCGTTCACAGCCTCAGATTTCATCTTCAGCAGGTTCTCCATCTTTTCAGCCGTCGTGGAGGCTGAATTCATGATCTCTTTAAACTGCTGCAGACTTTTCTCCACCTCTGCATCATAAACAGCCTTTGCAAGTGCGGTCTTATCGGGATAATATCTGTAAAACGTCATTTTACTGACAGCGGCTGCCTTGCAGATTTCTTCGACCGAAACCCTTCTGAATCCATGCTTCCAGAAAAGCGCACGCCCTGACTTCACTATTTCACCTTGCTTTTTATTCATTTTATACCTTTTTAGTATTTTTGTTACTAATAAAGTACAATATTACAACATTCGTAATCTTTTGTCAAGTGAAAAATGAGAAAAATTACAATTTTCTAAAAAAATTATTTGTTGCATAAAAAATAAAAGCTTGCCTCAAAATATTTGCAGGCAGACTTTCATGAATGATACCATTCGTGCTGACCTCAAAGAGGTCATACGTTTTTAAGATTAAATTCTTTTTGTAACTCTGTGCCTCCTTTGTGGCACTCTGTTCAATAGCTCCGTCACAAAGAGTCACCAAGAATCACGAAGTACCACAAAGAGATCTTGATTTCAGAATCAATAAACAAAATCCTTTGGATATAATAATCCCAAACCCCTATTAATCAACGATATTTATCAATCTGACGGCATCGAGCATAAAGGTGTTCACATCGAAATTCATATTTTCATTTTCAGGTGAAATGAAATCAAGCGAAAGATCGTTTCTGCCTTTTTTCAGATTCACATTCAAAACATTGCTGAAGCCCCAATTGGACCATTCATCAATGCCGCGCTGCGGAAAAACCACTGCTCCCACCCTTTCGTCATCGACAAAAAGGCTACGGATGCCACATTTATTGTCTGTATTCACAGGTCCTGATCCATTGGAATACCTAAATGAAATGGCATAAGGGCCTACTTCCTTTGCATTAACAGTAAAGCTGAAACGTGCATTTTCAGTTTTGGTGAACGCTGCAAAACCTTTGCCCGTAAAACCTCTGTATGGCAAATCGGACATAGGGGTAAAATCTTCTGCCTGGATTTCCATAAATGCAGTCTGCGGGTATCTCACAAGAGGTTCGCATGAAAATGATTCAAGATTATCGCTGTTTAAAGCAGTCACCATATATTCCTCGAAAGCCATTACAGGACCGAGACTTAATTCATTCTGTGAGATTCTTGTCAGTTCAACGTCATTTTTGTAGATGATAAACTCTGCTTTTTCATCTGGATGTGAAATATGCAGTGTTTCATTGACAATACTGCAAACAGGGTCAACGTTAGAGAAAAGAACTTCTTTTTTGTTGAAAGAATGTTGTTCCTTGCTTCCACCCATTTTGATGATCAGCATATGATGCCCTGTGAGGTCAGCAGGAATGAAGTTTTTGTCTGTCTTTTCTCCGTTGAGTTCGAAAGAAAGCACCTCATGGCCTGTGCCAACGATAACTATATCGAGTGTGGCATTGCGGTATGGAAAGGCCTTCAACGATTTGTCTCCCTGAAGCATTTCCGGGATAAAAGGCTTGAAATGAAGCCCGTCCACCTGATAATCCATGCCGAAATACACTTTCAGCACCAACGACAGATTGGCTGCTACGCTCCACAACTGTCGATCGGAATTGATCGCCGTTCCTTTATAATCGCCTGTGGTAGCGACAAAATTCTCTTTGTTGGTGGCAAACAATGCTGCTTGTCTGTACATGGCGGCTATGCTTTGGATCACTGCAGCCTCATTCTTTGTTTTTGCTGCGGCGAGTGTCCAATAACCCTGCACAAAAGGCCAGATGCCGTTGTTGTGATAGGGTTGAATGCCCGGGATCTGCGGCCATATCGAAGGGATTCCAAATTCTGAAACGGGGGTTGAATTCACAATAAGTTGCTGTTGGGCTGCATCGGGGATATCGAAAAGTACCGACAATGCTTCACCCAGCGCTTCTGCCCTTGGCGAGACAATGCTATGATTTCTTCCATAGATATATTGTGCATAATAGCCCTGCTCAGGCAACCAAAGCTGCTTGTTGATGCCTGCCCCAACCAAAGTTGCGATGGAATCATACGCCGCATAAGGTTGATTCAGTTGCTGAGCCATCATCGATAGGATGCGGTTCATCTGATAATGCACTGCGTTTGTTCCAAGATTCTGTGAGGCATAAATATCCACCGGAAGCATCCATTTCGGATAGGTTTGTTCGCGCCAGTCGAGGAAGGATGATTCACCAAAATACAGGCCTGTTTTTTGATTGAAAGCCACTTTCATATCGTCTTTCCAGGTATTTTGCAGTATTTCGAAGGCTTCTCCAAGCCACTGCTGATCGCCCGTAACGAGATATACTTCCCAGGCTGCAATCGCCCATACCGTGCGGTCGGTGGATGCCGGCCACGATCCGCCTGTTCCTGTGTCCTGTATGATGCGTTTGTTCTTCACTTTATGCATTAGACTTGTCTTTGAAGCCTCAGGATGCATAGCTGCAAAAGCCAGATGAATGGCATAACTGATGTCGCGCGTCCATACGCCACCCCACTCTTTTCCGGCCATAAATGCTCCGTCGGGACGAATGTTCAGCAGCATTTCATCAAGCGACATCCTGTAAAGTGCATCTATCAAGGACTGACCGGAGGTGTATTGCGGAAATACTGAAATATCCTGCGACAGCTTCCATCTTCTTTCGGCTGCATCGTTGAGGTCGGGATTCATGTTTATTTCGGCCTCAAAAATACCATCTCCGTCGGGGTCTTTCAGGGCATAGGCGGGTGTATTGAGCAGGTTTTCAAAGTCCCACGACAATACGCCCGTTCCTCCTGCGATATACACGCCTTTGAAATCTTCTTTATACAATCTGTCGCCATTGAAGAAGGTATAATAGCCATCGGTTTCAAAAGCTTCAAACACATGGCGCATATCAAGGCGGATTTTCCAGATGGTGTTCACCGGTATATAGCCTTCCGCATTCGTTGTGTCGATGCTTTGTTCGCCAAAACGTATCAGGGGCGAGATGCTCAGACCATTTTCGGGCCTGAGGGTAATCAGGTGATCTTTGCCGGAGATCATCTCATTGTCGCGGCTGTTGATACTGAACTTGAAGGCGAAGGTAGCATTCAAAAAGGCGTTGACAGGACTTTGGTAGTCCGATATAATTTCATTGGCTGAAACCATCTTTGCGGTATAAGAACCCTGCTCCACTCTATCAGCATAAACAGTAAATTTTTCTGACTGAAAAAGTACATTGTTTTGTTTGCAGGAGGCAAAGAACAAGCTAAAAATAATCGGAACAAAAAAGTATTTTTTCATAGCTTTAGAAGTTTACGGATATTTCCTGATGAAGTAAATCATCCTTCAAAACGATCACACAGACTCTTTCTTCTTCATCCCATGACCAGAAAGCATTGTGTTGTTTTTCGTTCAAAGCAATTTCATTTTTTGAGGTTTTTCGGCTTGAAAGTTTTTTTCCGTTCAAAGAAACTGCTTTCGGTTTAGCAGGAACATAGGTTTTAATTATAAAATTTCTTTCGGGTGTGGTTGGAAAACCATTGCTATATATACTGTTCAGGCTAATCGCCAATATTGATTTTTGGTTTTTGTCAGTGATTTCGGTTTTTCTGAAAATATCAACTTTATAATCGTTTGTTGTGCCGTCATCTTCGTACAAGACAAAAGATGATGTTCGGCCTTCCGATGGAAGAAATAATTCGATAATGACTGGATAATCCTTCTTTTCTCCGATATATTGCATGTCAGGCATCGTTGGAATGATTGCGCCTTTTTTTACAAAAACCGGTATCTGATGCAGTGGTGCATCAACTTCAATCCAACGCTTTCCTTTGTAAAAATTCTGTTTATTGTTATAGTCAATCCATTCTCCCTGTGGCAGATAAACTTCTTTGGTCACTACATTTTCTTCAACCACAGGTGCAACAATCATTTCAGCACCAAGCAAAAATTGATGTTCAGCATTAACAGCTTCTTTATCATCGGGATACTCAATTAGCATAGCCCTCATCAGAGGAAGCCCTGTTTCCCATGCCTCACGTGCATAGCTGTAAAAGTATGGATGCAACCTGTATTTGAGTTCGATATTTTCTTTGACGATACTTTCCACTTCCGGGCCAAAAGCCCATGGTTCAACTGCATTATCGCCCTCATGATGCGCTCTGCTTAACGGGTTAAACAAACTAAACTGCATCCATCTGATGTATAATTCGGAGAAAGCGGCGTAATCCAGAATATCGCCACAATAGCCTGAAATATCGGTTGCCCAGAATGGAATCAGACCCATTCCGGCTGAAAGCGCCAATGGAATTTGTCCGGCAAGACTGTTCCAGCCCTCGTTTACATTTTGCCCGTTGCCTGCATCACCTGACCAACCAAAGGTGTAACGTTGCAGCCCTGCATACGCAGAACGCGTCATTTGAAAAATACGTTGGTTTGGATTGTGTTTTTCGAATTGTTCCGTGACAACTTTATCCCAGGTCAGACCATAAACGTTATGAATTTCATCATGCATTCCCAGGTGATGCTTCATGAAAAGGCGGTCAATATCCTCTTCATTGCTCCAGGCCGGTTCACCCATATCAGTCCAGAAACCTTTGACACCAATAGATACAGGTTTTTGCTGGTAATCGCCCCACCAGTCTGCTACGGCAGGTATCGTAAAATCCACAATACCACAATTTCCTCCCCAGGGCCAAGGCATATCATAGGACTTTTCATTTCGGGTATCTTTGGTGAAATATCCAAGGGAATCAGCTTCTTTCCACTGCTTTACGTTTGCCTGTGAAATTACAGGGTCTTGTGAAACGATCATTTTGAAGCCATATTCTCCGAGTTCTTTCAGCATAGCGGCCGGATTCTGATAATTATTTTTACGCCATTCGAAATCCTGCAGGTACTGCGTCCAACCAATATCCTGATAAATTATATCACAGGGAATCTTTCTCTTTCTAAATTCATCAGCGACTTCTCTGGCCTGCATTTCCCTGGTATATAAACCCCTGCATTGAGAAAAGCCAAAAGCCCAGTTTGGTGGCATGATAGGTTTTCCTGTTAGCCCGGTATACCTGCCAATGATTTGTTTATAGGAAGGCCCAAAGATGAAATAAAAATACATCTCACCACCCAGTGCTCCAAAACTCAGACGGTCGGTTTGTTTTTCGCCAAAATCAAAACTGCTTTTATACGTATTGTCAAAGAAGATTCCGTAACCAAAATTACTCATAAAGAAAGGAATGCTTTTGTAAAGCGGATCTTCATCAGGCACATAACAAGGTTTATCGCTGTTCCACATTCGATAGCTTTTACCGCGGCGGTTGAGGCTTCCACCTTTTTCACCCAGACCATAAATCGCTTCATCAGGCCTGAGCATCATCGAAACCTGCTTGCTTTCGCCATCGCTGACAAACCCTTCTGCAAGCGTTTCAAGCAGTAGCTTTTGGTATTTGTCGTAGAACCTCATCTGAAATGGCGATTTTATTATTCTTATAATCAGTTCGCTTGTATAAATCTCATAACTGCCTGAAAGTTCAGCGAGATTTAGTTTCTCCGTTATATCAACTTCTTCGTTTAAAACAGCAAATGACTTGTTGTTTCGTTGAAATTGACCATTTTCCATCCATACGCTGATGATGCCCGGGCTTAATTGCTGAAGCATAACCTGAATACTGTCGTTGCAATGAAAAACAGCTTTGTCTCCTTCTACTTCAACTGACTTACAGGATTGAAGAATATTCTTTTCGGATTCCTGTGCAAAAGATGTATAAAATACTAAAAACGAAAATATTAGGGTTAAAATATATTTTTCTTTCATTTCTAAGTTTGATTAAAAACAGGGTTTTTGTAAAAAATGAAAAAGACAGCTTTTTGAATTGTATCTAAAAAGCAGAAACCTAAAAGTAGCACAAATTACAAGCCTTTGAGAGAGATTAATACTCCAACACAATCATATCCCAGAAATACAAAACAGGAATTTTAATCGATACTTTTCCGCTACTTTGTGTAAAATCAAGTGTAAGCGGGACGCCTTGCTGATGATCTGGCGATGCAAACCAGATGCTTTTTACAGGTCTTTCTGAGGTAATATCAAGTTCAATATCGGTGTAACGTTGCGGATAAGGCTGCGTTCCGTTGTTATCGCGCCAAAGCATTGATGTAGCCGAACCGAAATTAATAAGGTGAACAACCTGTTTATCGTTCAGTAGCCGGCCAAAACCTGCAATTTCTCCGCTTTGCGGAGGCCATGCTGACACCTGAAACTTATTATCGGTGCATTGCACAGACAGATTATTCATTTCGCCCCCATCTCTGAGGAGATTCTGATAAGCTGTTTGAAAATCATAATAAGCAACCATTGCATCGCGAAGGTCGCCCCTCATCTGCAGGTTATTGTTTGGAAAATATTCTTTTCCAAGCATATGCTCACCCAATTCGAGGTGGCTTCCTCCAAAAGAAAGTATAACAGCATTGGTAATAAGTACGCCTGGTGTATTAAAAAAGCCCTGACCGGAAGCAAGGTCGTAATTCATATAGGCTGCCAGAACAGAATTTTTTGTGTGACCTGCAAAAGCATCATTGTCCGAAATTATATTTGCCAGTTGTTGGTAACTACTGTTAGGATTCCAAACTTCAGAATAAAGAAAATCTACAGGCGCTGTAGCTATCTGTTGTTGAGCATACTGGTTCACTGCATTCATTACATGATACTTAGAAGGCGCTGTATTTTTCATTTCAGTCACAAAACTATTAAATGCAGAAGGTAAATCAACAAGCTGTCCGTTGTAATTGTATAGATTCTGATTTCTGTTTCCCAGTTGATCGATATGGAAACCGTCAAAATCAAGCACCTGATAAACATCACTATTTCGTCCGGCAAGATAATTCTGCCAGTCCACATTAGAGGGGTCAGTCAGATATATATTACTGCGAAACACCGGAGGGGGAAGTGGATGGAAATCCTTTTCCGTGTGATTTGTATTTTTAAACAGATACCATTCTTCCAAAACTCCATCCGCTGCTGCTGAGTTCAATGCGCCATAAGCAAGATTATATGACATAGACTTCATTCCCCGCATATGGGCTCCATCAATGTATGCTTTAACTGTGGTGAAATAGTTATCGCGGTTTGCGATATCTTTCCAGACAGCCGCTGGTTGATACACATCTCCTGCCAAGGGTTTGTGATGATCAAAATGCCAGTCATAAAACTGTATTCCATTGATACGGTGCCGCAAAAGATTGTCCAGAATAATTGAAACCGACTGCGATGACATCTGAGGAAACTTGGATAAAAAACCATACCGCGGAAATTTTGTCCATTCAGACGAAACATCAATTGCAATACTGGCTAAGACTACTTCAGACTGGTTTTCAGTTATATATATTTCAGCCAGATATCCTTTAAAATCCGTTGAGGGTGGTGTCCATTGCCATTCAGTGCTGCTAACAGCTTTTTCTTCAAGCACTTGATTCAGATGTCGGTATCTGATTTTTGCGCCTGCAGGAACATTCTTCAATGCTTTGAAAACAACCATCTCGCCTGGCTGATATATCGCCTTATCAGTCAAAATATTATGACTATTAAACAAAGCACCTGGAGGCACTATTTCTTTTGGTTCATCTTTCTTGCAAGAGAAAAGAGTAATGGCCAAAATGAACAGAAAGAATGGTTTTAAAACGCGCATAAAACGAAATACATTTTTGTAAAAATAATTGAAAAAGGGTTGCCTTGCATTAAGGCAACCCTTAACCACATTGAACTCACTAACCTATTACCTTTGCTGGATACTTATAGCCAAAGTTTCCAGATTAGCTACAATTCTATAGTTTCCGGCATTGGTAATATTCCATTTATTATCGTCAGGGTCGCCCCCCCTGTGGCGATACATTTCAGTATCACTTACTCTCATATACATATCCTGACCCCAATCGCTTCGCCTGTTTACAGGAAATTTAAACTCACCCTCAACCATCGGACCTTCGTAGGTAAAAATACAGCCATCTTCATTGTCTTCAATCAGCTGAATGGAATTTGTAATGTCCCATTCTATTGGAGTTGCGCTTCCTACCATGTATAATTCCTCTCGATGAATATCAATACTTAAATCTGACAAATTAAGTGTTAATACGTAGAATCCTTTCTTCTCAATTGCCCATTTATTGTCATCCGGATCTCCGCCATAATGCAGGTACATTGTAGAATCTGTTTCGCGCATAAACATATCCTGACCCCAATCAGCGTTTCTGTTTACCGGAAATTTGAACTCGCCTGCAAGAAGAACCCCAATATACCTGAATAAAAATGGATTACTTTCATCTTGCTCCAGCTGAATGGAATTGGTTATATCCCAACCATTTGGTGAAGCAGAGCCAACGATATAAAGTGCATCATAAGCTGGCAAATCATATTTTGTTAGTGAAATTGTGAGACTAAGAAGATCTACAACAATTTTATAAACTGCACCTTCAGTGATTTCAAACTTATCATCCGGCTGCGCATCATCAGTGCGATAAACCAAACTTGTGTTGTCGGCTCCCTTGTTGTAAGAAGGCAAAAACTGACCGCGTGTAGTGATAAATTTAAACTCACCGGCACCGAGCGCGCCCTTGAATTCAAAAATACCCGGTATGGTGGCATGCGGTTCTAAAGCAATGGCATCATCGGCACTCCAACCATTGGGAGAAGCGCTGCCAATAATAAACAATGTTGATGAAACAGGTTTATAGGTCGTAATTGTAACGGTTACAATATCAGCGACCTGTGTAGTTTCAGGTGTTGTTAAAACGGTTGCTGTTACTCTTATTTCCAGCGCCACGGTATCACCTGAAGCTACTCCAAAATCTTCAGTAAGGTGTTGATTAAGTTCAGCAACAGTGAAACTTTTTTCATACACAGCTTTCCCAATACTGAAATCCAGAGGGGAAGCAAAATTGTTTCCTGCCTTATCCATTTGAAGCAGATAAGAAATTGCGGCTCCCGAACCATCATTTGTACCTGTAGTCCATTGAACAGTTAGTCCGTTCTGCTGATCAAATTTTTGCTGTAGGACAATATTTTCTGCAGAGGCAGCAACTTTTAATTCTCCTGCTAATTCTACTTTGTATTCTTCATCTTTTCCGCATGAAACCAATAAGAATAAGAGAAGAAAGCCCGAAATCAGGAGGTTCAGAAATGATCGGGTCATTTGTTTTTGGAATATATTTTTTGTTCTCATATCATGATATTTAACAATCTGACAATTTTTTTTAATGATTTAAACTCATAAAACAGTTTAATATCCTGCATTCTGGGTTAAATTTGGATTGGCATCACGCTCCTTTTGCGGAATAGGAAATAACAAATATTTTTCTGACATATTTGTTTTTCCGATTGAATGCAGGAACTGAATAGCGTACTGTCCGTTGTTGACCCTTATCAAATCGAACCAGCGTTGACCTTCAAAAGCAAGCTCAAGACGGCGTTCATCCAAAAGTTTTTCGCGAAACGCTGCTTGCGCCAATCCGCTTAAAGCAGGCAGTCCAGCGCGATCACGAACCAGATTGAGGGTTGCTTCGGCCTGTGATGTACTTCCAAGCTCGTTCAATGCTTCTGCTTTCATTAATAGCACATCAGCATAACGTAAAACAGGGAAATTCATCGGGCTGTTATCATATGATGCCGAAATTCCTTTTGACACCAAAAATTTGCGTAGATTATAACCTGTCAGCGAATAGGAGGCCTGATATTCTTTGCCATCAAAGGAAGGGCATCCCTCATAAAGAACCGTAACGTCTTTGCGAAGATCACCTGCTTCATATTTATTCAAAAACTCCTGCGTTGGTTGATTCCATCCCCAGCCACCTGCGACCATGTCGGCTCCTCTCGGGCCGGTGAAAGTGCTCAGCCATGAAGCTTGATTTTCATTGGACCAGAAATCATTTCCTGCATTCGCTACATACTGGATTTCGAACAGAGATTCATTTGAATTTTTCTTCAAAGGATTGAAATTATCCATATAATTCTGATTCAAAGTATAACCCAAACCATCAACTAGCGAGCAGAAATCTAGTGTTTCCTGCCAGTTGCCCAATGTGAGATGTACTTTTGCAAGCATTCCATAAGCACTACCTTTAGAAGCTCTTCCGACATCTGGACCGGTATAACTTTCCTTTGAAGGAAGTAAATCCGCAGCTTTACTGAAATCAGCAATAATCTGTTCGTAAACAAGACTTTTTGGTGTGCGGAAAGGCCGCAAATCATCCCCAGGTTTCACTGGTGTGAGCACCAAAGGCACATCGCCAAAAAAGCGCACAAGAATGAAGTAATAATGCGCCCTGAGAAAATAAGCCTCGCCAAGAACCCTGTTTTTAACAGCATCTGAGATTTCCATGGCAGGCACATTTTCTAAGATAATGTTTGTGCGCAATATCCCCGGCCAAGGACCTCTCCACAAATCAAGTACACCTTGATTATCTGTTGCTGTAACAAAGTTGGCATTATCCTGCGTTTCCTGTCCGTCAGATCCACCACCAGCACCCACGATGCTGTTACCGGCCATGATATCGGTAGTCCACATACGCATATTGTAAAGTTTTGGCCATTGAAGGGGTTGATACGCTCCGTTAATGGCAGCCACTGCATCGGCCTCAGTTTTGAAGAAATTCGCTGTGTTGATTGAGTCTTCAGGAGATTTTGTCAGAAAATCCTTTTTGCACCCAGCAAGTATCATCAGATTTATAAGAAGGATGGCTATAATTTTTGTTTTCATCTTATTAATTTTTTAGGTTAAAGTCCGATATTCACTCCGATGCTATAGGTAGCAGTAACCGGATAAACACTGTTGTCTATTCCATTTGTACCAACTTCAAGATCAAAACCGGTATATTTTGTAATTGTATAAAGATTTATTGCAGAGGCATAAAGCCTAACTGAACTTATCTGGAAGCGAGTAAGCAAGCTTGAAGGCAGCGTATATCCAAGTACAAGACTTTTCAGTCTCAGATAATCACCGTCTTCCACAAATCTATCTGAAGGACGGGCGTTTTTATTGGGGTCGTTATACACTGCACGCGGAACAGTATTGCTTGTGCCCGGACCAGTCCAGCGGTCGAGTGTGTTCACTGTCTGGTTTTGTGCAACAGACATGGCTTCGGCCCAAATGCGGTTGGCATTGAGAATCTTATTACCTGCAACACCCTGCAAAAAAACTGTAAGATCAAAATTTTTGTAATTGAAAGTGTTGCCAAGTGCAAACATGAACTTTGGATTTGGATTTCCAAGGAAAACCCGGTCTTTATCATCGATAACGCCATCATTGTTCATGTCTTTGAAGCGAATATCTCCGGCAGAAGTCCTGTTGTACGGGTCATTTCCCGGAACCTGCACAGCATGTCTGTCAACTTCATCCTGCGATTGAAAAATACCATCTGTTACAAAACCAAAAAACTGATTAATTGGAAAACCAGCCTGAATCAAAGCCAGATTATAATTGAGGCCTATGCTGCCACTTGTCATGGGAACAGTATCGTTCAAATCAACCACTTTGTTTCGGTTGAAAGAGAAATTCAGATTGGTTGTCCAGCTCAGCGGACCTGTCAGGTTGTGAGAGTTCACGGCAAATTCGAAGCCCCTGTTTTCCATTTTTCCGGCATTGATTGAGGAAACATATATGTCGGAATAACCTGTTGAAACAGGCACGCTCATTGGCACAAGCATTTGTTCGGTATTTTTCAGATAGGCATCTACGGCCAATTCGATTCTGTGATTGAAAAAGGTAGCATCCACACCAATATTGGCTTGCTTCTGCGATTCCCACTGCACATTCGGATTTGGCATTACATTGGGCACAACTGCATTTACGATCTGTCCGTTGAAATTGTAAAGGATCGTCTGTAGCGCAGAAGAAAAGGAATAGTTTCCAATTTCCTGATTTCCTGTCACACCATATCCTGCCCGCACTTTCATATCACTCAGGAAATCGAACGACTCCATAAATGATTCTTCTGAAATTCTCCATGCGATGCTGACTGAAGGAAAAGTTCCCCATTTATTTCCCTCACCAAAACGGGAAGAACCATCACGCCTGACTGTTGCGGTGGCCATATATTTACCATTGAATGAGTAGTTTACTCTACCCATTAGGGATAGTAGCGACCATGAGCTTGTGTTTCCATCAATGGTTGGCATAATGCTGCCATTGGCCATTTGCTGTGTGAGCTGACTTGAAAAGCCCTGAATTGATCCATTCAGAAAATTATACCTGTTTTCTTGCGCGCTCGTACCAGCCATTGCTGTAAAATTATGCTTTCCCATACTCTTTTCGTACGTGAAATAGTTGTCCCAAACCCATGTAAAATTCTTATTATATCTTTCATACAGGTAATCATTTTCGTTGATAGTCGCATCCCATTTGTAGGATGGCGCCCAGGTCCGGCTGTTCCAGAAATTGGCTTGAAGTCCGAAAGTAGATTTAAAATTCAAGCCCTCCATAAGTCGCAATTCGCCGAAAACTGAACCAAGCAAATTGTAACCATGGGTAGAATTATCGACGTTTTTTGCCATTCCGATAGGATTTGTGATATCGCCATCCCATATAGGTTGCGCAACAGGTCCTGAAAATATGCCACCATCTCTGAAAACAGGCTGTGTCGGCAAAGCAAGCATTGTGTTTCTGATATCGTAATTTCCACTTGTTTTCAAATCATGATTGAGCGTAAGACTGTTTCCAAAAGTCAAACCCTCGAAGATTTTGGTGTCGGTATTAAACTGCACAGAAATACGCTCATAACCAGTCTTGGCAACGATACCATCCTGTTTGAAATAATTCCCGGAGACATAAAAATTAGTTTTTTCGTTGTTTCCTGAATAAGAAAGGGAGTAATTCTGCATTGGTGCAGCATCAAAAAGTTCTCCGAGCCAATCAGTTCCGTCGCCTAATAATGATGGGTCAGCAAAAGCCGGATTTGTTGCCAGACCAGCGTTTTCCATTATTTCATTGTGTAAGCTGGCAAACTGAGAAGCATTGAGCATATCCATCATTTTTGCAGGTTGTTGCAAGCCGAAGAAGTAGTTAAAACCCAGTTTTGATTGTGTACTTTTTCCACGTTTGGTTGTAACAATCAATACGCCATTCGCACCTCTTGAACCATAAATTGCAGTAGCAGAGGCATCTTTGAGCACCTGAATACTTTCAACGTCGTCCATATTGAGTTGATTTAATCCACTCGACACCGGCACACCATCAATAACTATCAAAGGATTGTTGTTGTTGATTGTACCTACACCTCTTATTCTGAATGTTGCATCCGAACCCGGAACACCTGACGAGATCACTTGCACACCAGCTGCTCTACCTTGGAGCGCATCGCTCACACTTGCCACCGGGACAGAGCCGATATCTTTGGTCGAAACAACAGATACTGAACCTGTAAGATCTTTTTTACGCTGTGTTCCATAACCAATTACGACCACCTCATTCAGAATGCCTGCTGTGGAATTCAGCAAAACATCCACAATATCGCGCGCTGCCACTACCTCTCTTTTGGTTTCATAACCGACATAAGAAAACAGCAATGCTGTTGCGCCTTCAGGAAACTCAAGCGCATATTTGCCTTCCAGATCGGTGACTGTGCCAAGCATCGTGCCTTCAATAAGCACATTTACCCCGGGAAGGGATTCTTTTGTCCTGCTGTCGCGCACCACACCCGTTACTTGCTGCTTCTGCTGAGGGGCAAGCACAATCAGGTTTTCGCTGATCAGGCTGTACTGTGCGTTGGTTCCATTGAGCAAATGCGCCATCAGCGCATCTATGCTTACAGTGCCTGAGATGTCAATCGTGGTTCTGTGATCCATATCAATGAGATCGGACCGGTATAAAAACTTGAAATCTGTTTTGTTCTCAATCTGTTCGAAAGCTTCCTTTAGAGGTGCGTTTCTAAGGCTGAGATCAATGTTGATGTTTTGCGAGAACACTGCGGCTGTCACCTGTGTGATGCCAAGGATGAAAAGCAGTAAATATGTTTTCATTATTCTCCATGTTTTTTGATAATGAACAGATTGTTTGATTACAAGATGTTCATGGTACTTTTTTTTCATAAATTTGCTCACATTTAATTCTGATCCAAATGATTTGTCCCTTTGGGGATGAGTCGGGGATAATGCAGACATGGTTTACTGGTACTAAACCTTTGCCGCTTTATCCGGGACATTGAGGGTACGGGCCTGGCCCGTCCCTCATTTTTTTATCAACCTGCTGGCATGTTATTGTGGTTTTTGGTTTATAAATGACACTATTTTTTTCTGAGATAGATATCTCTGAACACTATTTCATGTTTATACGATTGTTGTGACGAAAGCATCAGCGCATCCATAGCCTGATTGATTGTTTCCTTTTCAAAAACACCTGTAAATTTATAATTCCGGATGTTTTCGTCCTGAAAATGAATCTTCACATCGTACCATCGCTCAAGGCGGATGGCAAGCTCAGCAAATGTCTCGTCACGGAAAACAAGCTTTCCGTCTTTCCAAAGTTTTTCCTTTTCCGTATTGATGTTTTTCTGCAGTTTAGCCGGAACAAGTGCATCCTTCGTTGCTTGTTGCCTCAATGAATGCGCATCCTGCACTGCATGGTGCGGCAAACCTTTTACATATTTTGAATCCCTCAGAAAAATGAATTTTTCATTGGGTTTAAGAAAAACTTCTGAACCTTCGCTGCCGTCTTCTTTCAGCGGAACCACGCTCAGGCTGCCACTGATAAGTGTTGTTTCAATATGCTTTTCATCTGCGAAAGCCTTCACATTGAATGAAGTGCCATACACTTTCACCTTTATTTCGTTTGCAATGACATGAAAAGCCTTGTCCGGATTTCTTTTCACCTCAAAGAACACCTCCCCTTCTGCTGTCACCTCCCTCAGATGTCGATTGAAATCCACTGCATAACTGATAGAGCTGCCACCATTCAGCCAAACGGAGGATGAATCAGGCAGCTTCACATGGGTGCGTTGCCCACGGGGCGAATAAATATAAGTAGTGCCCTGCTCATGTAGCAGTGTATTAAGACTCAGATAGAAGTAGAGGATGCCAGAACCTAGCAGTAGCAGCAGGGAAGCCGCAGCAGCAACAGCATTAATCAGACTGCGTCTTCGGATGGTTATCATGCGAATCTTAGGTTGAATCCGTTCGAGCAGGCGCTCCCATTCGCGGGAGGTATCTGTCCATCTGCCTTCGGTAAGCAATGCCATAAAGTGTTGGTCGGCCAGAATTTCATCATAGATAAGTTGATGAAGTTCTGAGTCCTTTATCCAGTCGGTGAGTGCTTGCTTTTCGCTAGCTTCCGCCTTATTTTGAAGGTTCAGCAGGGTGAGTGACCAGGGAATATGCATTTTCATAGGTGAATTATTATACACCTATGACACACAAATACTGTCCTGCCACCAAAGGGATCTAAAAAAAAATAAAGAAAATTTAACAATGGCCTGTCAAATTGCTCAAAAAGAATTCAAAGAACATCGCTTTTGCAATCAACACTAACACTATTTTGAAATTTTCGTTTTCAACAGAAAAGCATAAACCAATTCCGTCAGAATGCCCCTGAACAGCAAGTGCTCGGTCACTTAAAGTCATGTGGTTAATAAAATAATTCGCTTTAAGATCACTGATCAATTAGTTTAATCAAATAAGATGAAGCAGACCTTTAAAATATTGGCTTAACTTTGCTAAAAAAACGATGGCTTCTTCTTTTCGTAATTCAATATTATTGTCTTTAAGAAAATTGAAATTTCTTCATCTGCTAGACCAATTGCGTTTTCAATGGATGCGAATCCGGAATTATCAGAAAAACAAGCTGTTTAGAAAGACTTATCCTCAGGTTGCTCTGCCATCGGATTATCTTATTTATGAGTCGTTTCAGCTTGATTATCACAAGTATTATCTCGATAGCCGAGAAACAGCCCAATGGTTAATACGTCATTTTGCGAAACACATTTTGCTCGAAGACAAGAAAATCCTTGACTGGGGTTGTGGGCCTGGAAGAATCATCAGGCACCTGCCCGAACTAATTGGAAACAAATGCGAATTTTATGGCACTGATTACAACAAAGACAGCATAGCATGGTGTAGCAAGAACATCCCCAATGTTTCATTCAATTTAAACAGTTTGGAAGCAAAATTGCCTTGGCCTGACAACACATTTGATGTGATTTATGGCATTTCAATCTTTACTCATCTCTCAGAAAATATGCATTTTGCATGGTTGAAGGAATTGGTTCGAATTCTCAAACCGGCCACTGCCGGGGGGGGGGGGGGGGAAGCTGTTCGATGATGGCCAATTAATTGTCAGAGGAAATGTTAAGGAAGGTCACCGCACTTTCTCAGCTTTTCAACCCAAAACCTTTATGTTGAATTTTTTAAAGGATGTTGAAATACTGGAACATATCGAACAGGAAAGCGCCAACACAAGCATCCCTGCGCAAGACATCTGGATAGTGAGAAAGAGATAAGCCAAACCTTTCAATCTGTTGAGTGTAAAAGTCCTCTACAATGATAAGAGCATTTGCAGATAAAAGGGTTTGAGCACTTTGCGTAATTTCCTTAAGGCAATCGACATTTGGTTTTCGACGGTATTGACCGAAATTCCCAGCAGTCCGGCAATGGCCTTATAGCTGAGTTCATCGTAGCGACTCATCCTGAAAATCTTCTGACACCTTTCCGGAAGCGAGCTGACAGCCTCTTCAATGAGGTTTTCGAGCTCAGTCATTTCAATTTTGTTGTTCAGATCAAAAGCATCCGGCTCAGACTGACTTATTTTCTGAAGCACGTGTTTGTGCAGCTTTTCATTCCGCAATTGGTTCAGCGCCCTGTATCTTCCTGCCGTGTATAAATAAGCTTCGAGTGACGAGTGAATTTCGAACTTGTGTCGCTGCTCCCAGATATAAACAAAGATGTCCTGTGCAATATTTTCGGCCATCACCTCATTCTTGAAAAGCAGACAGAGATAGCGGTTAAGATCCCCGAAATATCGATCGAACAACAGATGCAATGCCTCAACATCGTCCTCCTTCAATCGTTTCAACAAGTCGTTTTCATCTGTCATCAATATGCCTCTATGCAATCAGCTTTCAAAAATATGCATTTTAATGTTCAACCGGAAACCATTTATAATCACCATCTTTTCCAAACACCAGATAAAGCCAAATTACCACTGCAGCGATAACTTCCCGAAAAAAATCGTTAACAGAATTAACTATCTCTTTTGTTTAACAATGATCATACTGCATTCCCGATCCGGCATTGCAATTCCTGATTCTGGTATCCTTTCAAGAAACCCATCAACAGATTTCATCAGAGAAGGCCATTTTGGATTGTAATCATGGATGATGAGAACTCCTCCCGGGAGCATACGTGGATAAAAATATTCTAATCCTGCCAGCGTTGGTTTTGCAAGATCAACATCCATCGAAACAAGCGCAAACTTTGTTTCAGGCAGGCTTGCTGAAATCTCAGCAAAGTCACCTTTGTATATTTTTAGCTTTTCTGAATTACCAAGACGTTCAAGCAACAGACTTACACTTGTGTCGGCAAAACTTGCGGTTGAATAATGGGCTGCATCCCCTTCTTCGGCTTCAATATCCACTTTAATAAAGCCTTCGAAAGTGTCGAATAGAAACAATTCGCGTTCAGCATCCATTGCAAGTAAAATCTTTGCAGTGTCTCCACGATAAACGCCCAATTCGGCAAATGCACCTTCAGGCACCTCCTTTTTGAGGCGCAATACCTGAAGCCAGAAAATCATGAACCGGTCTTTATCTGCAAAGCCACGATACGCTTTTCTCAACGCATGTGTTACCGTCCCAACTTTCAATGCTGCAACCCACGTGGCATGAACACGGCCCTCTCCTTTACGCCAGTCAGAAACATACCAAACCGCAAAAAAGATTAAAGCGGATAGTAAAACATATTGTGCTATTTCTAAAATCATTCCATTAAGATTGAAGCGCGAAATTATACAATCAAAACAGGGAAAACAAAAATGCTTGCATATTCCACATTTAATTTAATTTTGCAATCGAAAAGCGGGCATAGCTCAGTGGTAGAGCATTAGCTTCCCAAGCTGAGGGTCGTGGGTTCGATCCCCATTGCCCGCTCAAATAGATAAAGCGCAGTCATTTGATTGCGCTTTTTTTATATGTTGAAGATATCTAAACTATCTAAAATTTGATTAAATTAGAAAATATTTTTTCTTGCTTTTCTATGAGAATTGTTTATTATTGTCATACAAACAACTGATCATGAAACTGGCTCTTATCCCCCCCCCCCCACTGGAGGCTGTGTTTGTTTAGCTAATGCAGGCTGGATTGATATCTTGTATGATTCTGTTTCAGGTCAAAGTATTTGTCATGATCGATTTGATGTCATCCTGGTTGATGGGCAGTTTAAGTTTTGTTGCACAACAAAATACATTTTTCTGTTAGGGAAGAATAAGTTCGACTAATTGAAGCCACTACTCATACAAATTGTTTTGGTGGTGGCTTAAAAGAAATACAATCTTAATTCAATATTTGGTCATTGAGATAAAATATATCAATTCCCGCATAAAATTAATGTTTATTCAATCAAAATGGAAATTTAAAACAATTGAGAAATGAAAAATTACCTTATATTTATTACATTTTTAGGCTTATTCCTTATTGGTATTCCTAAAATTGCAGATGCAGCGGAACCCTGTACAGTCAAGAAAATTGTTTGTGCGAGTGGAGTAATTCATTATGCAATAATTTGTGACGCTTATGATGAAATTACTTGGAGTGATCTATTATGTGGCTCAGTCGATGAATAATAGCTATATGATAAGTATTCAATAAATTATAGATTTGCTTCTTCAAACTTTGTTAGAAGGAGCAAATCTTTAAATACTGAGTATTTGTTTATTTATTTACACCTTTCTAATCAGTATTATAAATTTAACTCATTGTTTACTGTAATAAAATAATTAGATGACAAATTATAAAACCAAAATATCTCAGATATTGTTAGCTTCTATGCTATTTTTTTCAGCACCTGTTGTCGGCCAGTTTTTTGATTTACCTGGAAAAACACTGGGAAAAGCTGAATTGATTGCTACTTATTCTTTCAATTGGCGTGAAGATTCATTGAACCTCAAATTTCCCAGGCAAGAAGATATGCTGCTAATGCTTGGAAATAACATGAGCATGTTCATGAGTTTGAATTTTTATAATAATAATCAGGAAGGAAGAAAATATGAGCAAGAGGGGCGATTAGATGAATATTTAAGCCTTCCCTACGACAAAAGATACCGAACCAGATTCTCCTATACGATTTATAAAAATTTTCCAGCTGGAAAAATACTTTATCGGGACAATGTGATGGGTAATTTTTTGCAATATGAGGAAGATTTAAATGCATTCAGCTGGGTAATAAGCAATGAAACATCAACTATATCAGACTATAAAGTGCAAAAAGCCAGTGTAAATTATGGAGGCAGAAATTGGGTTGCCTGGTACTGCACTGACTTGCCATTTAGCGATGGACCATACAAATTCAGGGGTTTACCAGGCTTGATTGTAAAACTTTATGATACACAAAAACACTATGAATTTGAGCTTGTGTTTATAGGAAAACCAGAAAAAGAAACGCTATTAGAATTATCTGAAAGAGATTGGGTAACAACAAGTAAAAAGAATTTTCTTAAAGCAGAAGATAGTTTTCGTGAAAATATTATCAGCAATGCCAAAAAAGCAGGACTTCCAAGTGCTGCACAACAAACAGCAGCCAGAAATATGGCTAAACGAAACAATCCCATTGAGTTAGATCGAAATCCTTAAAACATGAGATTTGTAGTACTGCTTTTCTTATGGTCATTTTGTTTGAAAGGAGCTTTTGGACAAATTGTTTTGAGCGGTAAGATTTTAAATGAAAGTTTGGAACCTGTTCCATACATTAATATTTTAATCTATCCTACTGACTCTTCAGTTATCATAGCATACAGTATTTCCGATCTGGAAGGAAAATTCTCCGTCAAAGTTCAACATTTGGAAGACAGCATACGTGTCGAAACAAGTGCAATACATTACAAAAAAGAAAAAAGAGTAATTGCTAACCGATCTCAGGAAATACAGTTCGTTTTAAAAAATGATGTAAAAGCACTCGAAACATTCACAGTGAGAGCATCTCCCATCGAAAGAAGAGGCGATACATTAAGTTATCTCGTGGGCTCATTTACCGAAAAAAGCGATCGTTCAATTGCAGATGTACTGCGCAGAATGCCAGGTATAGAGGTTGAACCAAGCGGTCAGATTCTTTATCAGGGTCTGCCAATACAGAAATTTTATATCGAAGGACTCGATTTGATGGACAGTAGATATGCGATGGTTAGCAATAATATGCCTCACCAATCAGTTGCAACAGTTGAAGTGCTTGAAAACCATCAGCCTATTCGTATCCTTGAAGAAAAAGTGATCTCGCATCAAGCATCTCTAAACTTGAAACTTAAGAACAATATAATATCAACAGGTAAAGCGCATATAGGAGCGGGTATGTCGCCAGTTTTATGGGATGCGAATATCACACCAATGACATTTACCCGGAATCTGCAAT
The DNA here is from genome assembly GCA_002842755.1 of Bacteroidetes bacterium HGW-Bacteroidetes-1. GTDB lineage: Bacteria > Bacteroidota > Bacteroidia > Bacteroidales > F082 > JALNZU01. The sequence continues at coordinate 26,539 of PHDU01000010.1, forward strand.
TCCTTGCTTCCTATCAGACCAATAATATCGGAAAAGATATTTCTGCTCAGCTTAACAGCCATGCTGTTTATGATCCACGAAAATCAATGCAACCGAACGACATGCCAGATATTTTAAATGTTCAAACAGTTAGCCCTCCACCTGATTTTGCTCCTTCTCGCTATTTGAACAACGCAGTTCATCTTGCCAACATTAATGCACTTGCAAAATTGAACAACAGTTTTCAGCTTCGAGCCAATGTGTTCTATATCAATGATTTTCAAAGACAAGAAGCAAATGCGTCACATGCAATCTACACAGCTGAAGATACAGTAATTTTTCATGAAAAAGTTAATAATTCGCTTTTAAACAACTATTTACAGGCTGTCGTTACCCTTAGCAAAAATGTGAAAACGAATTATTTTGAAAATAAACTGAGCATAAAAACAAATCAAAGTTATGGCTTAGGGCAATTGATAAGAAATACAGAACAGATTGAGCAAACGCTTGAAAAACCAATAAAAAGTATTTCTAACGAGTTCCATTCGATAATACCAATGGGTAAAAAACTGCTTGATGTTTCTTCGCACATTGCATTCAACAATAGCCCGCACCAACTATTGATCAATCCCGGAGTATTTCCTTCACTATTGAATGATGGACAAGGCTATGAAACACTTCTTCAATCCTTAAAAACGCGAGGATTTTTTACAGAAAACTCAATCGGTTTGTTTTATGAATTCAAAGGCTTTGTCATCACCCAAAGGACAGGATTTGCTATTCACAATCAAAAATTATTTTCGTCTATCGAAATTGATGGCAGAGCAGCTTCCACAGATTTCGAAAACAACCAAAATACTTTCAATGCTCAAACATATTTGCAAACAGAAGCTCAGTACAGAAAAAAATCTTTTACATTTAAGCTTAATTTGCCAATTGTTTATCAGAGTCTTCGAATCGAGGACAGAATATCTGATCAAGGACAATCTTTGAATCGTCTTTTTTTCAGACCTCGGCTGTTTGTCCAATACAAATTCAAGGGCTTTTGGGAAGCGTCTGCTACATGGAGTCATTCAAACAATTATGGCAATATTGATGGTATTAATTATGCATATATTCTTAAGTCGTACCGATATTTGAGTCAGAATAATGCAGCGGTTGATGTTAATTCAAGGAATATATTTGGTTTTCAGCTAAAACATTCAAATGCCATAACTTCCTTTTTCAATTCGCTTGCTTTTCAATACGTTAATGCCAGTAGCAATTTGTTGTACAACAATTCCCTTGATGGCAATGGTGCTTCAATTATAACAGCTGCTTACCTGCCAAATCATAATCAGTATGTCAGATTGCACATAAATTCAAGCAAATACATTCCTGTCTTACACTGCACTTTTAGTATAAAGGCAGAAGCAAGTCAGCAAAGTGGCATCATGAGGGTGAATGATAAAACTTTTGATACCCGAAATCGTTTTTATAACCTGAACCCTTATTTTTTGTATCGTTTTAAGCATTGGCTGAATATTGATTACGGAATAGAATTTCAGTATTTCCAAAACTATATTGCTGCAAATAAAATTGTTCATACGGATATGATCAAGCAAAACCTGAATCTGTATTTTTATCCAAAATCAAACCAAATGTTGAGTTTGTCGTTTGAATATTACGAATACAAAAACGAAAAGGATTATTTTATGGATTTTGTTTATCGTTATACGCTCACAAAAAGCAAGATAGATTTAGAATTGAAATGGTTGAATATCTTTAATTCTACTTTTTATACCACCTATCAGGTTTTTTCCAATTCAATAATAGAATCTACTTACTTGCTGAATCCCAACCGTATACTTATCTCAGTCAGTTTTGGTTTTTAAAAACACTTTACAAATCCATATGTAGTCTCAATAAAATAATCTTCTTTCCTGCCCTGCTTTACAGCCATTGCATCACCTTCCAGAAAAACACCCAAACTCTCATTGGGTTTCCAAAAAAGTTTGAATTTTATATAGTACAAATCTAACATTAACCTTTTCTTCAAATAAAGCTGATGATTTGAGCATGATTTCTGCATCTCTAATTTTGGCAGTGAATCCAAGCCTAAATTCAAAACTTTGTTTATATACAAAATCACACCTGTAAGTTAGGCAACAGGAATTGAATTTGCAAATGGCACAAATGAAAGTATTTGCAGGAAAAACAGTTTATGTATAAGAAATCTTTTGAAATTATTCTTCCTTAGGAGCATAAAAAAAGGAATTAAGATACCTTGCGTTAATTCTGTGGCCCGTCTTTAATCGATAAAAGATTTCTGACAAAGTATTTTTATCATACCTCCACGAAAATAATTTTCACTTATATCTGCCAGCGCAAACGACATACTGTTTTCCGTCGCTGGCGTTCGAAAGCTTATAGTAAGTGGTTTTATAATACAAGCCACTTTGATCTGGTTTTGTGTAAATATAATCTTCCCAGCCGGTGCCATGTGCCAATGCACCACGAATGATTTCATCCCGAAAGGCTTTTCCGGCAGCATCTGTTTTCCCTTTAAAATTTACTCCAACCAGTAATAAATTTGTTGCATGAGCCCGCATGGTAACGGTAGTGTCGTATGCAAAAGCGTAAAGCGATGGGTTTACAGGATCGATGTAGGGAGCTTGACCTGAGTTGATTTTAGCAATGGTTCCCGGAGCGTCATTCTCGAGATTTGATGCAGTAGTGTTTACAAGGTCAATTACCATTTGTTCGGTTATGTTGTCCTCAATGTGCTGGATAACATGGTACTTGTTAAGAATCTTTTCATACACACTACTACCGTCCTCGGTTTTATCCATTTTAAAATTGTCGAGTACCGACTGAAAATACTCAATCAGATCGTCAGAAGTATTGATGTTAAATGCGAAATAAAGTTGTGTTACCTGCAGTGTGTATGCGATGTCGAAATCTTCTTTATCATAGCCCATTGAGGCAATAGTCAGATCATGTCCAACCTCGGAATAAGCCATACAGTCGAACATTCCGCTTACCAGACCTTCGTACAAACTTTTTAAGCTATTCACTTCGATGAGCATAGATGGAGGAACGCCCAAATTGGTCAACTGCGCTATATTGCTGTAGCCTGCAATAACTCCAATGGTGTGAGTTGCCAAATCGGCTGCATTGGTGATCTCAATCTGTTGAGATTTCAATGCAATGATTACATCTTTTTGCGGGGCTATTGGACCAACCCATTTAAAAAGATGCTCCCTATCAGGAATTCGGACCATCGAGAACAACATGGTATTGGCTTCATTTAATGTTTTCTGATAAGCCGTTTCCCATTCATTTAATTCCAGTGAAATTTCGTTGGAGCTAACATTCATATTTGTGAGCAATCCATAAAAAATATCAACAGAAACGCCATAAATTCCAACTTCTTCTTCATAGTTGAACGGCGGATAATTTTCTGTCAAAAACTTCATGGCTTCTATTTCCTGCGTATAATTATCAGTAGAATTATTGCTTTTCTTACATCCCGTTAAGAGGCATGAGATCATAAGAGCGACAATGGACAATTTCAATATTATGTTTGCTTTCATACTTCAGGTGTTCATAGAGATTCAAAATTACTTTGACAAATATACTGCACTTTTAATATTTTAATTCCCCGTCTACTTTAAAAGTGAATGAAATCAAATCAAAGTATGCAGCATTGCATAAAGCAGATGATGGTAAAAAAGAGGTGCCTGACGTTATTCTTCATAAGTAGTAAATTTCTAAAAAAACAAAAAAAGAACCAAGTCACTTAAGTCATAAAACATTATAATTAAAGCTAAAAAACAACAAACAGGTTTCAAAGTTCTATCTTTGTAGCCTTTATAATTTCTACTATTTTTCTATAAAATAATCTTAAATCAATGCGTTGGACAGGAAGAAGACAGAGCACGAATGTTGAAGACCATCGTGGTATGAGTGCCAAAAGGGTTGCAGGTGTTGGCGGCATTGGAGCCCTTATCATCGGTGTGATTATTTACCTTGCTGGGGGTGATCCTTCGGAGATATTTAATGCACTTCAAACAGACACCAACCAACAAATTGAGTATCAGGCAACAGAACAAGATGAACAGCTTGCCTAATTTGTTTCGGTTGTACTGGCCGACACAGAGGATGTATGGGATAGCCTTTTCAGGGCAGGAGGCGAAAATTACATTGCGCCAAAACTGGTACTTTTTTCGAATGAAATTCAATCGGCTTGTGGAGTTGCAGGTTCATCAACAGGGCCCTTTTATTGCTCAGGCGACTCAAAAGTGTATATTGATCTGGGTTTTCTGGAAGAATTGCAACGAAAACTGGGTGCACAGGGCGATTTTGCTCAGGCTTACATTTTAGCGCATGAAGTGGGCCATCATGTGCAAAATCTTCTTGGTACATTGGACAAGGTACACAGTATGAATGGAAAAGTAAGTGAAGAAGAATACAATGAGCTTATGGTTCGGCTTGAATTACAGGCTGACTTTCTTGCAGGCGTTTGGGCACATCATGCCCAGCGGATGAAGAACATTCTGGAGAGTGGTGACATTGAAGAAGCAATGAATGCCGCCGGAGCAGTTGGTGATGATCGTATTCAGATGAAAATGCAAGGCTATGTTGTTCCTGACTCCTTCGCACACGGCACATCCAAACAACGTATGCGCTGGTTTAGGAAAGGGTTTGAAACCGGCTACATTCGCCAGGGAAAAACATTTGAAGCGAGGAATTTATAAAAATCCGGACTCCCTTCACCAATAATTCATTTCTAGTATCAAAGTCACTGGTTGCGAACGATTTACTATTCAACAGAAGGGGTGTATTGTCTTCAAGGCTGACTGCTATTCATTTCAAATTCAGGTTTATGGCTCATGTCTGGATGCTCAAAATACAAAACAAAGGCATTATGAAGAAGCCCTAATTTAGTATTGGATTATTAAAGCCACTAAAATCAGTAAAAATATAAAAATGACTCCCCAAAATTGGTTGTTTTTAGGTTGATAAAGTTGTATTTTTGAGTGGTTAAATAACAGGTAAAATCTGGTTTTAGAAATACCCTAAATACAGTAATTATGAAAACCAAACTCTTTTTAATTTCCATTTTAACAATGGTGGTATTGCTTGCCTTGAACAGCTGTAAAAAAGACAGTTCAGAAAGTAATACCATTCAAGTTTCAGGCGTTGAGTTCAAGCCTAACTACTTTATTGAAGATGGTGAAATTGTTGGGATCGATGCAGATATTGCTGCCAAAGCACTGCAAAATGCAGGTGTTGATTGCAATATGAGCATGTCTGATTCTTGGCAGATTGCTTATGATGCAACCATAAACGGGACAAACAAGGCACTCTTGACAACAGCTTATACCCTCGAACGAAAAGATCTTTTCAAATGGGCAGGTCCCACAAGTCAGGGAATGTATGGAATATTTGAAAAGGGAAACTCAGGGTATGTATATCCCCTGGCCATTGAAGAATGCAGACTGCTTCCACCCATCGCAGTAGTAAGAAATTGGATGGAGACAATAACCCTTGAAAATCTTGGTTTCAATAATCTGGTTTATTACGAGACTTACAACGAAGCTTTAGACGCATTTATGAATGGTGACATAAGTTTTATAGCAAGCGATTTTTACCATTTGACATCAGAGCTTCCTTCAGGATATTTTATGAGCAATGTCATGACAATAACACGATACCGCACTGTTTATTACTACATCGCCTTTTCCAAAGATGTAAGCGATGTGGTTGTTAATAAAGTTCAAAATGAGATAGAATCTTTGATCAAGGATCAAAGCACGGTTGCAATTGTGAAGGAATACTTACCATTAATGCCCTCAGATTACATGCCGGGCACAATTCAGCTTTTTACTGAAGTTAGTCCCCCTTTCAACTATGGTACCGGCCAAGGAACTGAACGTAAAGTTGAAGGATCCTCTGTAGATATTGTGAATGAAATTCAGACAAGAACAGGGCATGTCAACAAAATTAATCTGGGACTATGGAATGATGCATACGCAATAGCGCAGTACCTGCCAAATAGCGCAGTATTTACGACCGCCCGCACACCTGAACGCGAAGATATGTTTCAATGGGTGGGCCCGATTTCTTCAAGCAGAACCTATTTTTATACACTCGCCGCTTCAGGTTTGACCATTGAAACACTTGAACAAGCGAAAGCCCTTCAATCAATTTCTACGCCAAATGGCTGGTTCACACATGAGTTTCTTCTAAACAACAACTTCCAGAACATCGTTGCAACTTCGCGTACTTCAATGGAAGCGTTTAACCAATTGATTAGTGGAGAGGTTCAGGCGTTTCTTATGACAGATTTAGATGTGAAATGGCTTGCTGATATAAGCGAAGTGCCATTGAGTGATTTGGCCCAACATATGGAAGCATTAAATATTAAGGATTACATCGCATTCTCCCTCAATACACCTGCAAGTACTGTTCAACAGTGGCAAAATAATCTCGATGCCATGAAAGCTGATGGCACATTCGAAACCATCTGGAATAAATGGTTTAATGGAGTTCCGATGCCTTGATTTTTTCTAATATAGATGATTCTTATTGCCGTGAATCGATACTTGGATTTGACAGGCATTGAGGATATTAATGGCATGAGGTAGATCAACGGCTAATTGATTTCAACTAAAGGATTTATTCTCAATGAATTGCTATGATATTGCCTAATGTTTTTACTAAATCATTAACCTGATCCCAAAAATTTACAGCTACTTTCCCGAATTGCGTAAATTCACAAGTTGTTTTAATAATTAATTTTTCTTATTCCCACTGCACAAAGCCTCTCAATCTGATGTCTTTGGATGAACTTCCGATCATGATTTTAAAGGCACCAGGTTCGATGATTCTTTTCATACTCATATTCAACATACTGAAATCCTCAGGATACATTTTGAATGACACTATGGTGGATTCTCCTGCTTCGAGGGCTATCCGATGAAAACCCTTAAGCTCCTTAATGGGTCTTGACACAGTGGCATGTTCATCGCGCAGATATAACTGACACACCTCCTCACCGTCAAGTGCACCGCTGTTTGTGAGCCTGAAACTCACTTCCAGAATATCATCATTTTTAAGTTTTTCATCACTAAATTTTAGGTCACTGTAATAAAATTCTGTGTAGCTTAGTCCGTAACCAAAAGGAAATAATGGCTGTCCGGTCAAATCATAATAATCATCCCCCCTACCCGTAGGTTTATGGTTATAGACGAGAGGCAACTGCCCTTCAGTCATGGGAAAAGTAATTGGCAGGCGTCCAGCAGGATTATACAAACCATACAAGACTTCCGCTACAGCCAAACCACCTGCTTCGCCCGGATACCATGCCATAATAATGGCATCAGCCAAATGAATCCAGTTGCTCATTGTTACTGCACTTCCTCCAACAATCACCACCACCAGAGGTTTCCCTGTAGTTGCAATACTTGCTATCAGCTCTTCCTGCCTGCCGGGCAATGCCAATGAAGCCCTATCCTGAAATTCACCTTCATGGATGCCAACCACCACAACAGCGAGATCAGATGCTGCCGCCAAATTCACAGCCTGTTGAATGGATTGACCAACTGTATCCGTATTTCCGGCATCCCACACCAAACGAAAACGCGCATTCCCAGTGCTTTCAAAAAATTCGATTCGAATGGGATATGCTTTTCCACTTTCAAGCAACAATGTTTTAAGCTTGGTATTAAAAGACTTCTTCACCATATTGTCAATGATCAATTCATTGTCAAAATACAAGCGATAGCCATCATTACCTTCAATACCAATATTGTATGTCCCGTTTGAATCGGCCACCAGAAATCCATTCCATTGCACAGAGAACCAGTCGAAAGGCAATGATGGATCAGGGCTATAGAGTGTCCAACCAAAATTAATCTCCTCGTCTGTCCTACTTACTTTTGGGGTCCCATCAAAGGCAATGTTATCATAGTAGGCGGCTAAAAGTCCATTCTTTTTCAATGTCTTATCTGTAAACAGATTTTTTGCCGGAACTGTTGTAAGTATTTCGTTTCGGATGCCGCAGCCAGGACTATAACTTACCTCAATTCCAGCAGGAATTTGCCTTTGCAACCCTTCATATATAGAAACAATATCATTTCCGGGACCGCTATACCCACCTAATCGTGCCTCCTTGGCTTCAACACCTATCAAGGCAATTTTATGTATCCGATCGTTAACTGGAAGCACATTTTTGTCGTTTTTCAACAGCACCAATGATTCCTTTGCTGCCATCAATGCGATATTTCTATGTGCATTGTTACCGTTTATTTTGTCAGCTATTGTGGGATCAATATATGGATCTTCAAACAAACCCAGATTGAACTTAGCCCTCAGCACTCTTGCAACTGCGCTGTCAATTTTGGCCTGTTCAATCATACCTTTTTCGAATGCTTCGTAGAACAAAGGCGCATGGTTATAATCTGTTTGAAAAATCACATCCAGACCGTTTTCAATGGCTTTTTTTGTGGCATCAGCATAATCGTATGCGGTATAATGCAACACATTTGCACCACCAACGGCACTTGCATCAGAAATAACAAAACCATCAAAACCCCATTCTTTTCTCAGTTTCTGGTTTAATAACCAGTCATTTGCTGTGCATGGGCTACCATCAAGTGAGTTGTAGGCAGTCATAACAGAGCCTGCCCCGGCTTCTTTTATTGCCGAGATAAATGCAGGAAAATATATCTCTTCCAGTAACCTTTCGCTGATGTGAACTGGATAACTATCGCGCCCACCATCCCCTGTGTTTACTGCGAAATGTTTGGGTGTAGCAATCACACCGGCTTTTTCCAGTTCACGCATGTAGGCCAGCCCCATTTTTGCAGTAAGATATGGATCTTCGCCATAGGTTTCCTCGGTCCTGCCCCATCTCACATCTCTGGCAATATTGATGACAGGGGACAAAATCTGTCTAATGCCTCTTGATTTTGTTTCTGCAGCGATTGCGGAAGCAACAGAATGCATAAGGTTAGTATTAAAACTTGCTGCCAAACCTATGGACTGAGGAAAAACTGTAGCACCTGCCCTGATGAGACCGTGCAAAGCTTCATCAAAGGGAATAATTGGAATACCAAGCCGTGATTCCTCCAAAAAAAACCTTTGCATCTCATTAATTTTCAATGCAGTTTCTCGTGCACTAATTGAACTTCCGTAATTTAGAAGTTGACCTGCAGCATCTGTATCTTTTCCTTGAGATGCAACCTGAAAACCAAAAATCCCTGTTTTAAGTTTCTCCTTTCCAATATTCAAGTCGCCAGGAATCATAAACAGTTGCCAGAATTTTTCTTGTGTTGTCATTCTGCCAAGCAAATCCTGTACCCTCAATTCTGTCGCTAAACTTGCATCCTTATATAGAGGCATAACTTGCGCTTTAAGAAAGTTGTCGCAACTTAAAAGCACAATCAATAAAATGAGAGTGCCGATTTCCGTTTTCATTTTCATATGTTCAGTCCAATTGTCAAAAATAAGGAATTTTAAAACTCTAATTATTTCAAAAAACACATGATAAAAACTACCCAACCGGATTCTCCAAAAATCGAAGTAAGTCTCACTTGCGTTTGAACAATTTTTGAATTACAGTCATCAGTAGATTTGCAATCAAACCGCAGTATATCAAGGCTTTAATGAATTCTTATTGCGACGAGAAAGTATTTGAACAAAAAGTTTAGCATGAGAAGTTGAACGTTTTATGTAAAGCTTTACATAATGGGCTTTACATATTATACCAAAGTGAATTATAGATGAATCCAAAGCTGTCATGGTAGAATGCCGATGGATAGAAATGTAAGACCAATTGAGCGAGTGATAATTGGACTATTACTTTTCTCCAATCTCTCTAACTCATTGTAACTAATTGCAAATCAGTGGCTGAAATATTGTACTTTTGGATGTCCTAAATAAATGTTTAGGTCTACTAAAAAAGCCGGGTTTGCTATTATGAAAATATTACGGTGCGATGCACCTTTTTTAGTTTTCTTCAAAGCAAAAATCTGCTGAATTCAAGTCATAAATGCAACTTTATTATTTGGTAATTTTAATGATAAAAATTCAATTGGTGATAAAAAACCCAATTTTTCCCATTATCCTGCTATGGGTTTCCTGAGTGATGTCAAGGTGGAGTATAAAATCGCCTTATTTGTTTCTGCTATACCCTTCATTCGTGGCAGGTAGCGGCAGAGCCACCAAATATTTGTAACAAAAAGCCGATTGAAAGCAAGGAAAGGTGCATCGCACCGAAATATTTATTCTCACCTCACATTATCGAAAAATTCGAATACATATTCATCTTTGAATTCAATTTCCTGTTTAAACTATATTGCTACAGCCGAAAGTTAGAAATTGTTTTTTAATTTTCAAACTAATGGCAAATGATATTGCATTCAGTGTTCAAAAAAACAGAACTCGATTTGCACCTTTGTTTACTATAAAAATGATTAATCACAATGACTCATCTGAATCTGGGCCTGTTGGAATATTTGATCGTGAGTACGGTGCTATATCCACCAATAAAGAAGACATTATTAGTGAATGGCAAGAGATTGCATGCATCATGAACACACAAAAGGTAGTTACGTCCCTGGCTAAGAACACAATAAAACCAGAGATATACTGAACTAATCTCTTAATTAATAAGCTTATTTTTTTGGCTCAACACTTCCTTTAAAACTCTCTGAGAACGTTTTCCAATCCTCTTTTTTAAAGGCATTCTCTCCAAAATAGTTTAAAACAGGTTCAAATTTGTCTGGAGGATAATATCCGGGGACTACTGAGATAACTTTAAGGTCCTCATCCATAAATACGTAGGAAGGATATGACATTTTACCCTGCATCAAGGCCTGTGCCAACTGGTGGGAGCTTCGTTTCTTTCCTGGATTAGCATTCACAAAAGTCCGATCCAAAAAAACAACCGTATCCTGACTTTCTGCATCAAACTTCACAGCATAAAAGTTCTTGTTCATATATGCAATGATAACAGGATCTGTAAATGTGGCCTGATCCATTTTAACACACCAGCCACACCAATCGGTATACATATCCATAAATATTTTCTTTGGCTTTTTCTCTGCTTTTTTAAGCGCCTGATCAAATGTCATCCAGTTAATTTTGTCGTTTTGCCCGTTTACAAAAAGCGATGAGAGGACAAAGAGTATTGTTAGCAGTTTTGTTGTCATGATTTATCATTTAATATTTAGTTGCACGATCTATTTCTCTTTTTGAATCTTTATTTTTAAGGTCATCCCGCTTATCATAATGATGTTTTCCGCGTGCAAGAGCTATTTCAAGTTTCGCTTTTCCCTTTTCATCAATAAACAAAGCAATAGGCACCAACGTAAATCCTTTTTCCTTTACTTTAATGGAAAGTTTTTTCAATTCCCTGAAGTTAAGCAGTAACTTACGTTCACGTTTTGGCTCATGGTTATTGTATGTTCCAAAAATATACTCAGCAATGTGCATCTCCCTCACGAAAAGTTCATGCCCTTTAAAAGCACAATAAGACTCCGTCAGACTTGCCTTACCCTGTCGGATACTCTTGATCTCGGTTCCGGTGAGCACAATTCCGGCTACAAGTGTTTCAACAACGAAATACTCATAACTGGCTCTTTTATTTTTTATGCGGATGTTCTCTTTCATAAACAGGCGGCAAAGATAAATCAAAGAAGCTTTGCTTTGCAAAGGCTACTTAGTGGTATTGAAGCCACTCATCCAAACCCTAACTTTTTTTATGAAATATGAAATCACTTCATATCACCCAGAATGATAGGCAGACCATCTTTGCTATTGCCAATAATCACTACTTTGGTGTTGGGAGATTCAGCCAATTTAAGGGTTGCCTCAATCCCCTTTTCAAGAAGAATTTTTTCATTGATGCTGGCACTTAATATGATATTTGCAGCAGCTTTACCCTCAGCATCAATACGTTGTCTCTCAGCCTCCTGCAATGCCTTTTCAAGTTTGAATTCATATTCAAGTGCTTCCTGCTCCTGTTTTAGTTTGCTTTCAATAGCAGTTTTAATGGTCGGGGGTAAGGTGATGGAGCGAATCAATACCTGATTCAACTGAACATGTTTTTCATCGAGAAGCTTCTTTGTTTCTTCGTGGATTTCAATCTGGATTGCATCTCTTTTGGTGGAGTATATTTGTTCAGGTGTATAGCGCCCCACAACACTGCGTGCTGCTGATCGTAATGAAGGCACGACTACCCTTCGAAGATAATCAATCCCAATTTCGGAATGAAGATTACCCAGGTCAGAATAATTTGGTTGATACCATGCAGAAAAATCTACACTGATTTCCAAGCCATTGGATGAAAGCACGTTCATTTCTTCAGCAATTTCCTGTTGGCGGGTTTCATAAACATACATGGTATTCCATGGCGCTATTAGATGAAGGCCTTCTCCGTATGTTCTTTCGGTCTGTAAGCCGCCTCCAAACAAACGAAATAATACGCCGCCGTGACCGGCAGGAATGGTTACAGTCATACTATTCCAGAAAATAATAAGGAATAAAACAAATCCAACGCCAACGGCAATTGATACGATTGATTTGGTACTTATTGGCTGATTAGAATTTTTTGTGTCGTACATAACAATGGTTTTTTTAAAATCTATTTGTAAAATTCGCGTTTTGTTTCATTTTTCAAATCTAATTAATTTTTAAATGCAAATGTCCACATTGAGGTATAAACAACTCTTAATCTCTTAAATTTAATATCCAAAGATTTTGTTTGAATTCACTTTCATTTAAGGCAAAAACTATACTTTGGCCATCAGATGACCAATCAGGATTTAAGATGGGTTGAGTACTAAAAATCAGAGGAACAAAACTATTGTCTTCAATTCTTGCAATGAGTAACCAATAGCCCTTTTCATTATTCCCGACACATGCTATTTTCCCCATTAAATTGCCCCAGGTTGCCTGACTAACCTTCATGGTGTCGCTGCTTATTATTTCATATGGACTTCCATTCCAATGCGTAATGCCTATTTTCGAATCATTCTCATATTCGTTTTTTTTCAAGTCAAAGCTTATGTACATTCCTTTTGGAGACCAGCGCGGGTTTTCAATGTCTATCTCCGTTTTAAAGACTTCATTAAGATTATCGTAACGAAAATCATACGTCATTACTTTCCAGTGTTTGTCATTTGAAGTTTTACCTTTAAAAAGCAAGAGGTTTGCAGATGGATTGTATGAAGGTGATTGAATTTCGACTTTTCGTTTTTTTAATTGGAACAACTTTTTTGAACCATCGCTATCAAAAACTGAATAACGGTAACCCTCATGACAGGATGCTACTATTGTTTTACCATCGGGATGAAAAGAAGGAATTATGACAGGATATTCATTATCAGTTTCTTGAATAAGAAGACTGCCGTGAATCTGAAGCAAAAATAATTGCCTTATCCCTTTTCTGTTTGAATCAAAAAGAATGGTCTTGCCATCAGGCGAGAAAACAGGGTTATCATCAAAAAACGCACCTGAAGTTATCTTATTGCAAACATATTCGGTGATTATCTGTCCTCTTGCAGATAAATGGGAAAATACAATTACTATGCATAAAACAAGCAGTGATCTCATTGATGCAAAAATAACAAAATGTAGTCAGGAAGCATTAATTTTACGCAATGGATAACTGCATAAGATTAAGACTAATTTGAAAACCTGACAGAATATTAGTCTGTTAATGACAAATGATTGGTAGCAATCTTTTTTTTTTATTTACTATTTTCTGCAAGAGAATAACCAGGGCAATAGTTCCTTTTCAAGAAAGACGTAATCCCAGGCATTGTGATTCACTTCGGGATAAATGGTCAAGTGTATGTCACCCCCATTTTTTTTGATAGCGTCAGCCATATCTTTCGAGAATTTAACGGGCACAACTGAATCGACCTCACCATGAAAAATCCAGAGACTTACTTTCTCCGCATAAGCTGAGGTAGTTTCAGTTAGCCCTCCTCCACAAATGGGAAAAGCTGCGGCAAATAAATCTGGTTTACGGAATAATAGTTCAAAAGTACCCATAGCCCCCATCGAAAGTCCACCAACATATAGTTGTGACTTATCAGCCCACTCCAAACCCATTACGCTATCTACAAGGCTCATGAGCATCTTCATCGATAGGGTTGGCTCCAGATCAGGACGAAAGCTAAAAGTTCGCTTCCCTTCGCCATCCAGACCAAAGTCAACTTTTGCCCAATAATCGTTTGTAGAACATTGCGGAAACACAACCACAGCAGGATATTCGCTTCTTGCAAAATCAGAAGAAAAAAAAGATCCACCATGGGTTAGCTGACTTTCGTTATCATTTCCCCGTTCACCTGAGCCATGGAGAAAAAACACAACCGGAAAGGGATGATGATAATCAAACCCAGCCGGATACATTATTCTATAAGGCAAAGTGTCATTTCCTTTGGTATAATTTTCAAATTCATAGTTACTAAGCTGACCATAAAGCCCAGCTGAAACGAAAAATATCAAAAGAAATATAATTGTGCTCTTCATTGGTCTCCATTTTTTGCGATAGAAAATTGATATAGAAATAAAATTTTCAAATTAGGCCGCACTTTACAATAAGATAAACAACATGTTTAAAGTAAGTCCATATTAGTTCAGCATTTCTAAAAATAACCTGACTTATATCAAAGTGCTCCTTATGCAATTTACTTTAATGAAAAAAACGCTGACTTTGTTTGAGCAGAGTTGGTTCCAATCATTACTTCAAGATTACCAGCTTCAACACCATATATCATATCTTCCTTATAAAATGAAAGGGCATCTTTTCCGATACTAAACATAACTTTTTGACTCTCCCCGGGTTGAAGCATGATTTTTTTAAAACCCTTCAACTCTTTGACCGGGCGGGTCACAGAAGCAACTTTATCGCTAAGATAAAGCTGAACCACTTCTTCACCGGCGTATTTACCTGTATTGGTTATAACTACAGAAGCTTCGACACTTTCATTCTCACTTATTGAGGTGTTGTTTAATTCAACTTCACTATAACTGAAAGATGTATAACTGAGGCCATATCCAAAAGGATAAAGCGGTTCATTTGATACGTCGAGATATTTTGAAGTATATTTATCCTGAGCTTTGAAGGGACGACCTGTGTTGCGCATATTATAATGGATTGGAATTTGTCCGACATTTTTTGGAAATGTCATAGGTAATTTCCCTGAGGGGTTATAATCGCCAAACAAAACATCAGCAATAGCGTCGCCTGCTGTTGTCCCAAGAAACCATGTTTCGAGAATGGCAGGCACATTTTCATCCAGCCAGTTAATGGTAAGGGGTCGTCCATTCATCAAAACGGCGACAACAGGTTTACCGGTAGCAAAAATAGCTTCGGCAAGCTTTTGCTGAACACCGGGAAGATCAAGCATGGTTCTGCTTGCTGCCTCTCCGGACATCCAGAATGCTTCACCCAGAGCTAAAACTACAGCATCTGACTTTCTGGCGATCTCAATTGCGTTCATAAAATCATCCTTGTTTTCGCCATCAACATCACATCCTTTGGTATAAAGAATCGTAGTATAAGGCAATTTCGTTTTGATTCCATCGAGCAATGAAACTGACTTTGACCAGTCGCCTGCAGCTGACCAGCTTCCGATCATATCGCGTTTGCTGTCGGCCAATGGTCCGATCACAGCAATCGTTTTTAGTTTTGGGTCAAGAGGCAGCAATTGATTTTCATTTTTAAGGAGAACAATTGACTTTCGTGCCATATCCTGAGCAGATACAAGAAATTCGGTTGTCATAATTTCATTTGCTTCACGTTCTGGCGAGCAGTAGCGGAAAGGATCATCAAACAAACCCAATAAAAATTTAACTTTCAATATTCTTTTAACCGCCGTATTGATCAACTGCTCGTCCACTTTCTTATTCTCAACAAGGCGTGCAAGCGCTGTCTGGTAGAATCCTGACTGCATATCCATGTCAACTCCTGCATGTATTGAGAGACTTGAAGATTCAAGTGTATCTGCAGCCACACCATGGTGAAGCAACTCCATTATTGAAGTGTAATCAGTTACAACAAAGCCCTCAAAACCCCACTCTTCGCGAAGGATATCGGTCATGAGGAATTTACTGGCAGTTGCAGGAACGCCATTTAAATCATTGAATGAAGTCATAACAGTAAGGGCACCAGCATCAACAGCAGCTTTATAAGGTGGAAGATAAACTTCACGCAACTTACGTTCTGACATATCAACCGTATGATAATCACGTCCGGCCTGAGAAGCACCATAAGCTGCAAAGTGTTTCACACAAGCGACAAGTGTATTGTCATCACCCAGACTCTGGCCCTGGAAACCTTTCACCCTTGCTTCTGCTATTCTTGAACCCAGGTAGGTATCTTCGCCGGCACCTTCAACTACGCGCCCCCAACGGGGATCAACGGAAATATCACACATTGGTGCAAATGTCCAGTGAAGACCTTCTGCAGTGGCTTCGATTGCAGCAATGCGAGCGCTCTTTTCTATAGCATCCAAATCCCAGCTTGCTGCTTCTGCCAGTGGAACGGGAAAGATTGTGCGATGTCCATGAATAACATCGTACCCAAAAAGCAGGGGTATTTTCAAACGGGAATTCTGCAAATTTAATTCTTGTAATTTTCTTGTGTATGCAACTCCATAAGCGTTGAAAATAGCTCCGACACGACCTTGCTTGATATCTTCTTCATATTCTTTTCTTATAAATGCACCCGTTTGATCCATATCACTCGTGTAAAGGGTCAACTGACCAATTTTTTCCTCCAGCGTCATCAATGATACGATGGAATCTATTCTTGGGCCAATTTTATCTTCTTTGTCTGGAGTCTTCTTTTTTTCGGTTTGACAAGAAATGATAAGGATCATTAAAGAAGCAATAAAAAACAGCAATCTGGTCTTCATGGTTATTATATGTTAATACGTTAAGTGATATATTACTAAATGAGTACTTTTCAACTCAACACTGAAAAAGCGATAATAATTACAGCTATCGCAATCAGGCCAAGATAAGTTAGGGGACTTGAGAAATTTAAAGTATAGCCAAGCATAGGGTTTTGCTTTGGAACAATTATTCGGTAATCCATTTTGTTGTGATAAAATACACCCCTCCAATTATTTGGATTTTGATGCATTGAATCACGAATTTCTTTTTCATTTTTTGTTTCCATACTTATATTTTGTATTAAGGTCAACAAACATATCCCATAAAAAGGAAACCCTTTAGCGTGAGAATCCAAGCTTATTCATTCCTGCCTGAACTTCGGGTGCTGACATGAACAGATCCCAGCAAAGACCAGTTCTGTGGTTTTCAATCATAATGATGATAGGCCCCTGATCAATGACTAAATAAGAACTTGCCCACCAGGATATGTCGGGGTTAAAGGCGTCTTTGAAACCATACTCACCCCAAAGTTTGTCACCAAGAATAAAATAAAAATGCCGCATGGCATCCATTGATTCTTCAGGAGTGTAAGGGATCGAAGAAAGCGCTGCAGAAGGTGTAATTGTACCATTATCACGTGTAGGCTCATGCACTCCATAACCTGTTGGCTCATCACTGGCAGTAAGTCCCCAGCAATCAGCGCTATAACCTAAATGACCTCGTGGATTAAGAACACAATGTTCTCTGTTGATGAGGCTATGATTCACATTCTGTGTCCAGTAATTGGCATATTGATCTTCCAGACCTGTTGGATTCAATCCTAAAAATGAATAATGGCTAAAGAACAAAGGTCCCCCATAATCATAACCTACTGGAAGTGGAATGCCATAAAAACTCCTTCCATTGGCAATAGCACCATTGTTTGCCCAACCCTTGTGATAAACTGAAGCTTCGATTGGAAATGTAGTTGATGTTGCGGCCATAAAATAAGTGATTAATGCTTCATTGTATCCTCTCACCTGCATATTCATCACCCACCCAAGATTAGGTGACCAGTGCCAATAAAGGACATCCTGACCTCCACGGGTGTACCAATCCCATTCAATCTCACTTAGCAAAGTATTTATTCTATTGATCAGTAAAAGTTCTTCGGATTGAGTTGGATCAAGATACTGCCGGACGGTCATTAAACCTGCTGCCATAAATGAAGTTTCAACAAGATCCCCACCATTATCATTTGTACTGAACGGATAAACCTGACCGGTATTTCCGTTTAGCCAATGCGGCCATACCCCGTGAAAACGATCGGCAGTTGAAAGAAAATCAGTTACTTTATCGAGATGAGAAATACCCTGCTGTCGCGTTATAAAACCTCTTTCGATACCAATTGGAATGGCCATAATACCAAATCCGCTTCCACCAACAGTAACCACGTCGCCAGAAGTATTTCTTTCGCGTGTCATTCCACTGGAAGGGTGGGCAAAATCCCAAAAATATTTGAATGTTTGTAGCTGAACCAGATCAAGCAATGCCTCATCTGAAATAAGAGGAAACTTATTGGATGGGTCGAGTCCGGTAATAAAATAATTTGAATAGCCAGTATAATTTGCCTCATGGGTTGATTGCAACGAGGAGCTTATTTGAAAACTGTGCTTACGATAATAATCCAAATCTCCAGTATTTGTTACTGTAACCGTTTTTTTATCCTCCGACAATGTAACCTGGATACCTGGATTTGGAAATAGCGAAAAATGCTGGCTAATATTTTCACTTTCCAGAGCATCCGAGAAAGTTATTTCGATTTTTAGATCGTCAAATTGAACATCTTTCGGATGTAAGGGATTTTCAAAATCCTTGTTGTTAATTTTGATTGATACAAGTTCCAGATTACTCATTTCAGTGGTAAAATGAACCTGAATACCTGGAAAACTTTCGCCATTGGCTCCCTTCAAACTTTCTGCAATATTTATCACATATTCACTATTAAATTCCATTGCATTTGAAGGAGTTAATGTAAATTGTTTACCGTCCTCCGAAAGAAAGCCTGTAATTGGCACAATCATCGTTCCCTTGCTAAGCGTAATACTTTGATTGGCGGCATTCGCATCAAGTGCTGCTGAAAAAGAAAGTATGAAATCGCTATCTATGGCTATATCTGTTGAGCTTCCCGTTAAGTTTAGTGAAGAACTACCAACCTTTATTGAAGACAACTGCAATGTTCCAACCGGTTTATCATCCTCTTTTTTATTGCATGATAAAACTGTTAGAAGTGTAAATGAAAGTAAAAAAATGCTGATAGTTTTGCTCATTATTATCTTTATAAAAATCAGGTGTAGGACGATCAAACCCGCACCAACACCTGATTAACCTTAACTCACTAACACTAAGGCTTTTCTGAATTGTACATCAATTGAATTTCTGTTGTTGTCAACACTTTATGGAATATTCTTACATCATCAAGCTGACCTCTGAAATGGTTTGCAGTTGCAATGTCATATCCACCCCATGGTTCGGCATCCCACATTGTACCAGCTCTTGACTGAACAAATCCAAAAGCAAGTTCGTTCACAACATCAGGAGCAGTTCCAGCATATTTCATACCTGTAACAGTTCTTTTTAAATCACCTTCAGGCCATAGATTAAAGTCGAAACTTTTCATCTTTTCGCTATCATAGTACAATGTACCTTTCTTTGCAGTTCCATCGTAGGTATAAGTAACATGCAACCAGTTGTCCTTAAGTTTTGCGATCATTTGCTCAGCAGTAAGGCTTTTTGCAAAGTCCCATCCTTGCCATCCACCATTGGAAGCATCCGTTGCAAGTGCAGGGAACCACATATCTTCAGCACCTGACTGGCCATTTTCAAAACCGTATTGAATAGCAAATTTAGCACCATCGTATCCTCCAAAGATTTCAAACTGGAAACCATAAAAAGCGCCCAATCCCATTACGAAATGGCCTTTTGGATCTCCATTCTCATTCACCTGACCTTCAGATTTGGCTTTTACCCAGAAAGAAATTGTAAAATTGGGTGTTGTCATCAAAACATCACCATTTGGAATCTCAATAATACTGGTTGTACCGTTGAAACTAGCAGCTTTTCCCGCAGAAGCGTTACGGCCGGCAACATAGGCTACATCTATTGCAGCACTTGAGTTGTAAGTTCCAATTATATCATTGGCATTGTCTTCAAAATTCCAATGGGCAATTGCTCCTGTTGGTGCAAAAGTGCCGATTGTAGTGAAAGTTCTGTCAAATGCAGTAAGAGGCTTTGCATCCGTTGACATAATTGCACCGGAGAAAGATAGTTTGTAAAGTGTACCTGTTCCAAGTTCTGAAACTGGTGTAATCGTCATTGTTTTACCGGATGCAGTAATATTGATTTGCACATCCGTATTGTCGTAATCCTGCGTGAGTTTAATGTTTGCGGCAGAAACTGTAGCAGCATCAATGTCTGTAGAAAAAGTTGCAACAATACTAGCATCAACTGGTACTGTGTTTGGGGACGTTGCGCCGTTAAGATCTACCGTGCCAGCCAAAAGTGTGGCCAGCGTAAGATCCTTGGGTTCGTCGTCTTTTTTACAACCCTGAAAAATCATTGCCGAAGTGGCAATAGCAAAAATGAACATTAAGAGAATTTGTTTTCTTTTCATAGCATTTAAAAATTAAGATTAATTATTGAGGTTAGTTCCAATTTAAATTCTGTATAAGGGTACCTTGTGAGATATCGATTTCATTCTGAGGAATGGGCAGCACTTCATGCTTACCAACAATGAAACCGAGAGGGCCTAAAACCTGTGCCGCTTTTCCTGTACGGATAAGATCCCAGTAACGATGTCCTTCCAAAGCAAGTTCAAATCTTCTTTCGTTGAGGATAATATCGCGAAGTGCATTTTTATCCGTTTCTGTGATATCAGGCAGTATTTCGTTGTTACCTCCTCGTGCTCTGTTTCGAACCTTGTTGAGATAAACGTGCGCATCGCCAGGTTTATTGTTCTCGTTTAATGCTTCTGCAGCCATGAGCAAAACATCTGCAAAGCGTATCAAACGACGATTATGTCCTTGTTGTGAAGCGGTATTCGATCCGGGGATCCAAACTTTCTGGTTATAACATTCACGTTCAATGATATTACCGTTATCGTCATAAACAAAATCGGGTGTTGTTCCATCTCCTAAAATCAGTATCTCATCAAGCTCCTCACCAAGATCAATAATGGTAGCATCCATTCTTGGGTCATTCTCATCAAAAGCAAAGCGAAGGTTTTCTGAAGGCCTGTTAAACCCCCATCCACGGTTTGGAGTACCACGAACACCTTGTGTATTGGCATATTGATTGCCCAGATCACTTTCAAGTTCAAAAGCACCAATTTCAAATACAGACTCAATCCCATGTTCGCCGTCGCGTGAATTGGCATGTGCGAATTCAGGCTCCAGATCATAATATTCAGTACCATTGATAACCTCAAGCGCATACTTTTCGGCATTCACAAAATCATTCTGAAAAAGATAAACTTTTGCTAAAAGTGATTTAGCCGCACCTTTGCTTGCCCGACCAAGCTCCATACTGCTATAGGCGCTTCTTTCGGGAAGCCGTGCCACAGCATACAGCAAATCAATTTCAATCTGTTCATAAATTTCGTCGGCTGTGGAACGAGGAACCTTCAAAGGAGGTGTTGTTGTAAGTACAAGCGGCACTCCACCCCATGCGCGAACAAGATCAAAATAGAAGAGACCTCTTAAAAACATAGCTTCAGCCACATAGCGTGAACGGAGATTAGTGTCCATGGAAATGAGAGGCACTTTCTCAGTTACAACATTTGCTCTTTTGATGCCTTCATAAAGTGTTGACCACCATCGATCAAGGCCATCCTGTGTAGCAGTGTGTGTAAAATTATCATAAGGACCAACTGTGTTGAGCGCATCATTTGGATTACTGCCTTTGTGTGTATCGTCCGACATAATGTCAAGGATAGGAAAACCACCTGAATGGTAATGCCAGTTACGAAGCGATGCGTAAACAGCGTTTGTAGCCAATTGTGCATCAGAAGGACTTGTTGGAAATACCTCCTGAGTAAGTTCGCCCTGCGGTTTGATGTCAAGGAAATCCTTGCAAGAACTGATTGATAAAATCAAGGCCAGAATTGAAAAATATTTTAATGTTTTCATAGTTTTCAGTTTTTAAAAGTTGATATTCAGACCGACAGAATAAACAGCAGATAATGGATAAACGCCATTGTCAATTCCATTCGAAAGCACATCGTAACCACCAATCTCAGGTGTGTAGCCTGTATATTTTGTAAGCGTATAGAGGTCATTGCCTTTCACATAGAGGCGCACTTTCTGAAGCTTAATCTTTTTAACAAGATTTTCAGGCAAAGTATAACCAAACATTATATTGCGCAGTCGCAGGAAAGACCCATCCTGAATAAAATAATCAGACGGTGAATAGTTGTACCCACCAAAAGAAGGCCTTGGAATGTTGTTACTTGTCCCCTCTCCTGTCCAGTGATCTCTTACATAACCTTCAAAATTATAGGGATCAGGCCGCACAACATCTTTACCATTAAAAATCTTATTTCCGGTTTGACCTTGAAGATCAAGTGAAAAATCGAAAGCTTTGTAGGCAAGTTCGAAGTTTATGCCAAAAATGAATTTGGGAATTGGTGAGCCGATATAGGTTCTATCCAGTCCGTTGATTTTTCCATCGTCATTCGTGTCCACAAAACGCAGATCACCAACACCGGCAAGAGACTGATGCGGGTATGCATCTAACTCAGCTAGGTTTTGAAATATTCCGTCTGTAACAAATCCATAAAAGGCGCCAATAGGAAGTCCAACACGGCTAAGGGTTACAGGTTGACCATTTCCAAGATATCCTCCCATCAGGACAGAATCAATCCCGCTGTTGCCGCCAATAGCAAGTACTTCATTGTAAATAGTGGTTCCGAGAATACCTACTCCATAGGTGAAGTCACGTTTTGTTTCACGCCACCGGATATTGAATTCATACCCGCTGTTTAGCACTGAAGCAGCATTATAACGAACGCGTTGACCTTGTCCGTTACCTAGGTGCCCAGGTGTGGACAATTCAACTAAAATATCGTCGGTGACTCTTCTGTAATAATCAAATTCACCGGTCAGCCTGTTATTGAGCACGCCTACCTCAAGTCCGATGTCAGTTTGTGTTGTACTTTCCCAGATGAGATCAGGGTTTCCGCTTTTTCCATAGGTTGCGGCAGGATAAGAAGCATCAGGATTTGAAAAAACTGCAAAAAGGCCTGAATTTACGCGTGAGAAACGATCAAAATAGGAGATTTTTTCATTGCCGATCATACCCCAGCTTGCCCTTAGCTTTAGCATTGTAATCACTGGGAAATCCTTCATAAATTCTTCATTTGCGATGTTCCAGCCAGCAGCAAATGAAGGGAAATTTGAAAAACGGTTTTCAGGAGCGAACTTTGATGATCCGTCTCGTCGGAAAGTGACGGTGAAAATATATCGGCTATCATAGGTATAATTTACACGTGCCAATACAGACATCATACTATAATACAAGCCAGCATCAACACCATTACCAATACTTTGCAAAGTATTTATATTATTGGCCTCATCCATGATATACGGAGGTATAATATACCAGAAATCACGTTCATCACGTATGATGTTTCTACCTGATAAGTTAAAATATTCTGATCTGGATTTTTGCATTGTAAAGCCTGCAACAGAGTTGAAACTATGCTTTCCAAATGTCTTTAAATGAGAAAGCGTGTTTTCCCAAAGCCAGTTCAGATTTTCGTTGCTTCCTTTATACAGGTTACTGAATTCAATATCTTGCTGAGAGGCTGTGCCATCAGGATTAAAGACTGTATAAGCAGGAGTAAAGCTTGTTGATTTGTTGTAAGCTGCATCAATTCCAAAACTTGTCTTTAACGTAAAATCTTTATGAATTTTTGCTTCGGCAAAAATATTTCCTACGCCACGGAGGCCATTGTTGTAGCTATTGGAATACTCCAGATCAGCCAAAGGGTTGCCAACATTGTAAACCACACCGAAGCTACCATCTTCATAATAAGGTTCAAGCAGTGGCTGAGCGCGATAAACGGCGTAAGTCACACCCGGGGCATTACGCCGCTGATAGGGCGCTATTGTAATATTGTTTCCGAAAGTTACATTTTTAAAGAGCCGATAAGTATTGTTTAATTTAAGCGAAAGCCTTTGATAATTCGACTTTGGAATAATCCCATCCTGCTGGAACAGACCAATACCAACATAATAATCGGCTGCAGGGGTAGAACCTGAAATCGACAGCTGATGACTCTGCTTTGGAGCAGCTCTGAAGATTAAATCCTGCCAATCTGTATTTGGAACAGCGTCAACATTATTGTACGAACCGGGTCTTATTACATTAGAGACACTTGCAAATTCTTTACCGGATAACAAATCAATTTTCCTTGCAAGTTGTTGAATTCCATATTCACTGGATAGGGTTACGACTGGCTTCCCTACTTCGCTTGCACCTCTGTTTGTGCTTATAAGAATCACACCATTTGCACCACGCGAACCGTAAATGGCAGTCGCGGAAGCATCTTTCAAAACCTCCATCGACGCAATATCACCAGAACTTAAGAATGAAATATCATCTAAAATAACTCCATCAACAACGTATATTGGTGCAGAATTATTAAAAGTTCCGACACCCCTGACACGTACAGAAAGCCCTGCTCCCGGAGCCCCGCTTGTTGTTGTAACCTGCACTCCGGTTACTTTTCCTTGAAGGGCTTGTGTCGGATCACTCGAAGTGATTTTTCTGATATCCTCCGATTTAATCGAACTAACCGCACCTGTAAGGTCGCTTTTACGGACAGTACCGTATCCGATAACTACTATTTCATCGAGTAGTTGTTTTGATTCCTTCAAAGCAATATTTAAAGTATTACCAGACCCCACTTCAACTTCCTGAACCTCATATCCGGTATATGAAAATACCAGAATTTTATCTTCCGGAAGAATCTCAAGCGAATATCTTCCGTCAAGATCAGATGCAGCGCCACGTGTGGTATTTTTTATTACAATATTTACTCCCGGCAAAGTTTCTCCGGTTTCCGCTGTTGTAACCACACCCTGCACCAGCCTTTGCGAAAAAGCACCTGCAGAAAGCAGCATGGCCGTTCCTGTTATGACAATGACCCTCCATGAAAAGAGCATCTTACGTAAATTAATTTTCATAATCATGTTTTTTATGTTGATTGTTCTTGCAAATAGATTATTCTTTCTCATCCAGCCAACCACCTTCAAAACCTGCCTTTTGCAGTCCGGCACGGATGTATGAATTTTTTTTCATTAAATTCCAGATAAGCCCTGTTTGATAGTTTTCAATCATTATTAAAATCGGACCCTGATCAATACCTATATAATCCTTATTGAACCATCCTTCTTCTGAATAGGTCAGATTAAACGCGTCTTTAAAACCATATTCCTGATAAAGTTTGTCCCCAAATAGATTTCTCATAGCGTAAAGCGATTCAATGCATTCATCAGGTGCAAATGGAATTGATCCACCTGCTGCTGTTGGAGCAATTGTACCATCGTCATTCAAATATCCTTTTGCTGCTCCCCTTGCGTTGTATGTTTTGAAATGAACATCATTCTCCTTCCAGACACGTATTTCATTCGCCGGGCCATCAGATGCTGTCAGCCCCCATACATTTTCGTTGTAACCAACAAATTGATTTGGATTGTCAATACAATAAGTGCGGTTTGATAATGTTGCGCGACGGGAGTTTTCAAAATAATCAATGCCTCTGTGTTTCATATAATCATCCTGAATTCCTCTAAAATCAATGAACAAATGTGAATACTGATGCCCAAAAAGAGGTCCAAAATTTACATGTTCATAGCCATAAAAATCTTCCCATTCATAGGTTGAACACCAGTTTTTCCATGAATCAGCAGGAATAGGATGAGATGGTGAGGCCATTGCCATAATCAACAAAACCATTGCTTCGTTGTAGCCATTCCATGTAGAAGATATGAAACCCGACTCAGGCCTCCATCCCATCGACATGGTGGGGTTTCCATTCATGGCCCAGTCCCACTCAACCCTCAAAAACAAAGAATCGGCCAATTGTCGTATCTGGGTTTCATCTTCAGTATCCCCATCAAAATAGGATTGGCATGCAAGTATTCCTGCGAATAGCAGACCTGTGTCGATGGTTGAAAGTTCAACGTCTTTATATCGTGTTCCGTCACCGTAATTAAGAAAATGATAGTAAAACCCACGATTTCCTGTGTCACCACTGACTTCTACACCTTGTCGGCTATTCCACAACCAGAGCAATGCCTTTCGTACTCTTTCTGCTCCTTCAGCGCGCGTAATATATTTATTCTCAACACCTATAATGTAGGCCGAAAAAGCAAATCCTGTTGCGGCAATACTTGTAAAATCTTTTGTTGGATATCTGTCATCCGTTTGATAATTCGCAGTATCAACCACTTCCCAGAAATATTTAAAAGTCCTGAGTTTTAAATCTTCAAGAAATGCTTCCTTACTAATAACTGGTACAGTACTATTGTCTGGAACAGTTTTATTTCCAGATGTGTTGCCTTGACAGGAAACGAAAATCGTTCCGGCAAAAAAGAAAGTCAAAATCATTGAATAAAACTTGTTTCTTTTTTTATTCATGTTAATAGGGCTTCAGTCAATATAAAATAGCATTAATACAAAATTTTCGATAAAGTTACATCAAAACGCAAACGTTTGCATAAAATCTACATCAACTTGGTTACTTCACTGCTTTAAAAATAATAAAACGTACCTCAATATTACTACGTTACAATTTAAAAAATTGTATTATACAATTGATTATTAATAATATAACAACATGCAAATTTGATACATAAATTTAGTGCAGATCGAAATACCGAACTATTAACACCACTCAATCCATGCATTTTTCATTTTATTAACGTTTAAATGCGTTTATGGTGAATAGATTTACTCTTATTTCAAATGATTTTATAAAAAAAGGGATATGCCTTTTACATTTCCCTTTTCTTTAATTTTAAGAATTATAAGCTACCGTTAAAATTTATCGCGTATGTTTTTTTGTTTTAAGTTTTTAAAAAAATACTCATAACAACGATTCTGAATTCTTTTATTCTATCATCAGTTTTTTAATACTCACCTTTTCTTCGGCACGGAAAATTACGGTATAAACCCCTTTAGGAAGAATATTTACTGGCTGTGAAAAAGTATGCATTCCTGCAGGTAATAAACCTAATTTACGGCTGATTAAAGAACGACCGGCAAGATCGAGAACATCAAACTGTACCGTTGAAGAGGTATTCAATTTCAGATTTAGCGTTACTTCATCGCTTACAGGATTGGGATGAATTTTAACTAAAAAATCAGCTGTGTGTTCATCTATACCCACATACCCATACGCAAATTGATTGCGATCAACTGAACCAAAGGATTGTCCGGTAAAGATAGGATCACTTCCGGAGCCAAGTACAGCATAATAACCAAGTCCATCCCCACAGCAAAGCCCGTTTCCACCTGTATCATACATTACAAACTCATAACAATCAGTACTATTAACACTTAGCGGCAAAGTGACAATAGCATTGGGTGTTGTATAGGGTCCTCCCGATTGCACTATTTCACCCGCACTATTCAGCAACTCCCAGCTATTTTGCTCCGGAAAATTATTTAGTAAAATGAACAAGCTTACATCCGAAAAACCTAATTCAGGTGATGCAGTAAAATTGAAATCCATGCTATTGTTTTGAAGGTAATCGTCATCAGCACCATTTACAGAAACCACTTTAGCCGTCAGGGTGTTGTCAGTAAGAAGCGGGAAAGAAATTTCGTTGGCTGATACCATTGCTGTTTCAAGAAATCCGAGCGATCCAGACCAGGTAGCAGATTGAATAAATTCACCGTTTACCTCAAAATCAATAACTGCATCGGTCATCTGAGCAGAACCATAATTAACAATTTGAACAATCGGTGCCATTTTGCCACTACAGTTTACACTGGTTGCATTTTCGATATTTTTTACTGCCCCATCATTCACAAAAAAAGGCTGGAGGGGAGTGGTGGTGCTGTTTGCAGCCTGATAGATATATTTATTGATGTTGTTTTGCACAAAACCAACTGCTGCAATCTGGTCAATGTTATAAACATTTGCAAGTTTCCAGGCAGCTTCAACAATCACATACTCATCAGCTCCGAAATTCGGCAATGCAGTACCAGTGCGGGAGGGAATAAGTGCTTTCATCACATTATAAAAGTCTTTTTCACCATTGGTTCCAGGAGGTGTTGTATAGTGTATCTCCTTTTCGATGACAGCAATATGAGCCACAAGATTACCACTAACGGCTTCTGATGATTTTATAAGCATGGTAACATAAACACTGTCTAAATCATCAGAAATCCGATGCTGCATCACAATATCAAAAACAGCAGGATCTGATGCCCAGTTGTTGATAGCAGTCTGATTGATCTGACTAGGAGTGCCATGAAACACATTACTATCAACGTAAACATGAGGCACAGAGTTAATAGAATAATAGGTGCGGCGCGCGTTATTATCTACAGTATTATGCAGGTACATAGGGTCGTTACCTGGTGCGGGCCAGCTCATGTGGTACTTGATGGAAGTAATTTTGTCTGTATTCGCATGAAGTAGCGCATCAAACGCAGGGTTTTGTGATGCACATGGACCGCAGGTTGAACTTGTAAAACCTTCTGCAAGAATCATTCTTGTTGTCTGAGCGTGCGTAAATATTGAAAATGACATCAATATCAACACATAAGTAAATGCTTTTTTCATCTTGTTCATTTTAATTTTATGTTATAAATGCAATATTATCAAAATAATCTTAAACTAAGTGACATCCTGTAAAGCAAAAAAGTTGTAAATAGTCAAGTCAAAAAAAAATTATAGAAATACTATGACGAATTTTCATCAAAAATTAATGATAAATTCGGTAAGATTTTGCTCAGGGAGCAGATTAAATTTTTTACGCAATCGATAGCGTTTTTCTTCTACGCCTCTTATTGAAATATTAAGTAATGGGGCTATTTCCTTAGATGCCAAATTCATACGCAAATAGGCACACAATCTGAAGTCACTCGTTGTAAGGTCAGAATAGTCTTGTTTAAGACGTCTGAAAAAGTTTTCATGGGCCTGATCAAAGAGGTGTTCAAACATCTCCCAGTCGTGCTCGCTATTAATACTGCTTTCAATTAACTTATTAATACGGCTAAAATACTTAGAAGGCAACCGGAAACCAAGTTCTTCTTTTTGATTCTCAAGTTCCTTTCTTATTTCGATCAACAGCTCATTTTTTTTAATCATTGCCATTGTATTTTTTGCCAGTTCCATGTTTTTGGTAGTGATTTCCGACTGCAATTTCTCGTTTGACACTTTAAAAAGCTCAGCTTCTGCCTGTTTGCTTCTGGCCTTCATTTTTTCATTTTCATCTCTTAAAAATTGTTCCTGTTTTTTCCACTGACGACGCCGATAATTATTCCAAAGCAGCAGAACAAACAATAAAAGTAAAATTGAATATCCTAAAAATGAATACCATGCAAGAAACCATGGTGGATTGATATGAAAATAAACAATCGTTTCGGGGGTTAGCATGCCGCGAACTGTTAATCCACGTACTTTAAAAACATACTTACCAGGTGGAAGTCGTGTATATTCACTTCTTGAAAGGGTGTTCCATTCAGACCATTTATTGTCTATACCTTCCAAATAGGTTTGAAAATAATTTCGTCTTCCGGCTGTCTCAGGAGCAGCAAAACTTGCAGAGAAGTTATTATATCTGTGTGATAACTGTATTCTTTTACGGGCATCCTCTCTGTTAAAAATTTCCGTTTGGTCATTTTGCCTCCAAAAAAGCAATTCGACAATCTCTGGAGGTTTAACCACTTCCTCAATTTTACTGAGTGTATTCAAGTTCAATACTGCGAAGCCATCTTCAAGACATATAAGCTGCAAACTATCATTTAAAACTACAATGTTTTCATATTGCTCCACCATATTTAAGTCAAACATCTCAGGAATAAGCCTGTAAAAAAGTTTTGCTTTCCCAAAATGAATTTCAAACATCCCCATTTCATTCGGTTTGATAAACCAATATTTGTTATTACCCAAATGAATTACAGTTTCTGAAGAAGCAAAGCTACCAAGTTGATTGTTCAAATCATCGTAAACTTCAAAACTTCCTGAGAGTGCATCCCACTGATAGAATTCATTGCCAGATGGGACAACAACACGGTTATCCACTTTAAAAACTCTATTTGTTTTAAAAGTGAGGCCCTCGTCAAATCCAAGCTTACGTTGGTGTATCACCTGGTCAAATCCTGCAGATGCCTGTAACAAATATAAACCTGTGATGCTATGACCCAAAAATATATTGCCCAGGTGATCCATTTCAAGATAACGAGTAGGCGCATTATACCCCTTCAGTGTTCGGTTTTTAATCCAGATACCGGAAGTCTTCTCAAAAACAGCAATTTCTGTATAAGTGCTTTGTAGCAATATATCTTTTTCGGTTGTTTGAATTTGTTTCAGGTTATATCCGCCATTGATGTCACTAATTTTTGTAAGTCTATGATTTTCTACAATATACGTTCCGTCATTGAGCCCGCAATACAGTTTATCTTCCAATACTTTCATGAACCAAACCTGCCCCTGCGAATTTTGGATAAGCTTTCTGTCATAAAATTTTCCACTTTTGCTGATTTGGTAATAATAAATACCTTGGTTGGTTCCTACGTACAACTCATTATTTTGCAGAGCAGCGGTATAGACACTGCCGGCTTCCATATTCACATCCCTGTATGTGTCTATTGGAGAATGGAACCATACAAAGTCAAACCCTTTATCAAGACCGGCCCAGACGTTATTTTCCTTATCCCCCTGAAGAGCCAGTACAGTATTGTTTTGCAATCCATTTCCACTGTGAATGTGATGAAGAAGATGACCTTCATAGTCAAGCACAAAGAGACCCTTTAAAATGGTTCCAAAAACGAGATTATTTCCAAGAACAATCCCATTGTTGATTTTGAACTGTTTCAAGGCATCACTGGCTTCGGTTTTCCACTCTGTAAATCTTTCACCATCAAATTGAAACAATCCCATTGACCCTGTTCCAATTATCATCGGGCCATTTTCTGGCTGAAGTATTGTTTTGATTTCGGTAGAAGAAAAGATTTCGCTTCCCGGGATGGGTTCGAGACGATCTTCAACAATTTCGAAAAGCCCCCCATTGATAGCTTGTGTAAAGATCCGATCTGAACTTTTTAGCAAAAAAAGTACCGGACCGGGCAGCTTCAGTGAAGTTACCTCTTTTTGGTCAAAACAAAAAATATTTCCGAAACTTTGAAAATAAACTTTGTCTTTGAAAGGCACTATCTTCCAGATTTCATCATTCTGAAAAACATTTTCTTTCATGCGTGGAACCAGTGAGGTGTAAATCCAATCACCGTTTTCCGTTTCCTGCCAATAACCAAACTCTTCAAAAGAGCCGGTATAAACCTTATCATCGATACAAGCTACCGAACGAAGAAGGGTTTTTTCATTCATTTCGAATAAACGTGTGCGTGAACCATCAAAAACAAGCAATCCTGAATTGTTGGCAATGAATATGCGACCATTAGTGTCTTTACTTATATCCCAGTTTTGATTGCTTCCCTTATAATCTGAGCTGGCATAATGAAACACAGTAAATTGGTTTTCAGCATGTAAAGGTTTCATTTTTATACTAAAGAAAGTGCTTAAGGCAAATAGAAATAAGTAAAAACAAAAAGTTGATGATTTTCTAAAAAACCACTTTTCCAAGTTCCGGTTCGGATTCAAAATTAATGTTACCACACTCAATTTACTTTTTTTTGTAAAAATAACAAAATGACCTCAACAGCGATTATAACTTCCTTAGTTTTTGCAGAAAACCATTTTCAATACAGATTTTAATTGCATTCTTTCTATCCCTGAAAAACCAATCCAGAAGCACAATTTCCTCTGGTGAAAACGTAATATGCAGTAGAGATTTCATTGATCTATTCTTGTTACTTTTGTCAACTATAATAACAATGTATGGGGGTCAAAATCATCTCGCTCAAACTATCAACTGACTTTAGCAACGATATCCTAAGAAAGAAAATCGCCAAAGAGCTTCGAATAAGGGATTTTAGTTTCCAGATCGAAAACAAGAGTCTTGATGCACGCAACAAAGCCAATATTCACTGGCTATTGTCTGTAGTTGTCCATTCTGATGAAATAACTGGCGGAGAATATTCAAAAACAGAAATTCTGACTATACCTTATCGCAAACGCAATAAAAGCGCGATGGTGATTGGCAATGGTCCTGCTGGATTTTTCTGTGCTTTTGTGCTTCAAAAAGCTGGTTTTGAAGTTACTATGATTGATCGCGGTTCGGAAGTTGATAAACGAGGAAACTCAATCGAGTTGTTTGAAAGCACAGGAAACTTTGATCCAAATGGCAATTATGCATTTGGTGAAGGAGGAGCTGGTGCTTTTTCGGATGGCAAGCTTACTTCTCGCTCAAAACACATTTCCAAAGAGAAACAATTTATTCTGTCAACCTATATTGAAGCCGGGGCGCCAAAAGAAATAGCGTATATGAATCATCCCCATCTGGGGACCGATAACCTCAAACTGATTGTCAAAAATTTGAGAAATTCATTCATCGAATCAGGTGGCACGATGATGTTTGAAAACATGCTTATTGATATAATCGAAGCGAATGGAAAAATTACAGAAGTAATAACAACGAAAGGCGTTTATACACCTGATGTCCTTTTTATCGCGTCCGGACATTCAGCCTACGAGACATACCGAATGCTTATCAAAAGAGGAGTTCAATTCAGAACAAAAAATTTCGCATTAGGATGTCGCATGGAACATCAGCAGGACGTAATAAATATTGCACAATGGGGAAGGGCGAGGCTTCCGGGTGTAAAAGCGGCCGAATACCGGCTCACCTCCCCTGCCGACGGCATCCATCAGGTCTATTCCTTTTGTATGTGCCCTGGAGGGATTGTAGTTCCGGCAACTGCCTATGCAGATACGAATATTGTAAATGGAATGAGCTACTACAAAAGAGATGGTCATTTTGCCAACGCAGCTTGTGTTGCCGGAATTCATCCTGATTCACTTGTTGGAAAACAGGTTTCTCCTTCAGAAGCGCTTGATCTGGTTGAAGACCTTGAGAGGCACTTCTTTCGTTTGACAAATAGCTTCGTTGCCCCTTCATGTACAATCAGTGATTTCATTGCCGGAAAACTCCGGTCAAAACAATTACAGACAAGTTATCCCCTTGGTATTGAAGCAGTACCACTTTGGAAATTACTTCCTGCAAATGTCAGCTCTTCATTAAGATCGGGCCTCACCGATTTCAGTAAAAAAATGAGCGGATTTGATACTGGCGTTCTCATTGGTCTGGAAAGCAAAACCTCATCTCCAATACAAGTACTACGCGATGAATATGGCTGTTGTACCGGATTTTCAAATCTTTTCATAATTGGTGAAGGTAGTGGATATGCAGGAGGAATTGTATCAAGTGCTGCAGATGGTGTGCGGGCGGGGATGGGATTCATATTAAAAGATTGAGTTCTCTTTAACACATTATTTCCTTCAATATTTGATAATAATTTTCTTGCAAAAAAAGTGGAACTTTTGTATCTTTGGGCCTCAACCAAAGACGCGAACCAATTGTAATTTTTAATGAAAACAACCACTCCAAAAGCATTGGTACTGTTGGTCTTAGTGATAATTTACACACATGCAGCAGCATAGCAATCCAAACTGCCTTCAACCCCACTTCGAACCTTGAATGGATCATTGGTTAATGCAAATTCCATTTCCGGCAATGGGTATCCTCTCATAATGGTTTTCTGGAAAACGACGGATCAATCTGAAAAGTTAAAATCAATTTATCAGATTTACAGTGATTCACTTGTCCATAAAAAAATCAAAATCGTAGCAATTAATTTAGATGAAGCTATAAGTACAAATCTGATTCAGCCTTACGTTAAAAGCAACGATCTGCAAATGGATGTGTACATCGATGTGAATGGAGATTTTAAATAGGCCATGGGCGTTTCGGTACCCTATACTATTCTGTTTGATCAGGAAATGAACATTTACTGCCAACAACGCGGCTACTGTATTGGTAACGATGAAATACTTTGTCAGCAAATTGACAATTGTCTGGCCGGTATTAAAAAAGTAAAATAATCCAGGTTTTCTTCTGGATGCTTTGTAGTGAAAGTCAATAAAGTCAGCGACAGATCAAAACGAAGAAGTCGGACTTTATAGACAAATGCTTCTATTTGTACTCTCCCCAGCTTTTTATGCTTAAATCATCCAAAGTATAGCGTGAAATGGAATATATAAAGGCACTTGCCAACCTTGCATTGGTAATAAGTGGTACATTAAAATCAACAGCGGCACGCCTAATGACATAATCATTCTGCAACTCATTCTCGCTAAGATCTTTAGGTATATTGATAACAAGATCAATTTTTCGTTCACGGATTAATTCATAGGCATTGGGAGTTTCTTTCATATCAGGCCAATGAACCAACGTTGAAGGAATATTATTATCATTAAGAAACTGATGGGTTCCTTTTGTAGCATACAGTTGATAACCATTCTCATAGAGCATTCTTGAGCTAAGTAGTAGTTCAGTTTTTGAACGCAATGGTCCGGAAGATATAAGAATATTCTTTTTTGGAATGGTATAACCTACAGACAGCATAGCTTTCAGGATTGCTTCATAATAATCATCCCCAATACAGCCAACTTCACCCGTTGAAGCCATATCGACTCCTAAAACAGGATCGGCCTTGCTTAATCGTGAGAAAGAAAACTGTGAAGCCTTTACGCCAATATGATCAATTTCGAACAACGATTTACCGGGTTTTTGCACTTCTTGTCCGAGCATAATACGGGTGGCATAATCAATAAAATTGGTCCTTAAAACTTTCGAAACAAAAGGCAAGCTGCGCGAAGCACGCAAATTACATTCAATCACTTTTACATCATTATCCTTCGCAAGAAACTGAATATTAAATGGTCCGCTAATCCTCAGTTCCATGGCAATTTCACGGCTTATTTTTTTTATTCTACGAATCGTTTCTACATATACTTTCTGAGGTGGGAACATGATGGTAGCATCACCTGAATGAACGCCAGCAAATTCGATATGCTCCGAGATGGCATATACAATGACATTGCCTTTATCAGCAACTGCATCCATTTCAATTTCTTTCGCATCGGTAATAAATTTGGAAACCACAACAGGATGCTGTTTCGATACCAAAGTAGCCAATTCCAGAAAATGTCTCAGTTCGCTTTTGTTTGAAACAATGTTCATAGCAGCGCCCGAAAGCACATAGGATGGCCTTACTAAAACAGGAAATCCAACTTCTTCTGTAAAACTAAAAATATCCTCCATCGAACTGAGCTCTCTCCACTCAGGCTGATCCACGCCTATCTTATCCAACATAGCTGAAAATTTGTGTCTATTCTCAGCCTGATCAATAAAAATTGGTGATGTTCCTAAAATATGTACCTGCTGATTATGCAAACGCATCGCCAGATTGTTTGGAATCTGTCCCCCTGTTGAAACGATTGTTCCAAAAGGTTGTTCAAGTTCAACAATATCCAAAACACGCTCAAGACTAAGTTCCTCAAAATAAAGCCTGCTGCTGCTATCGTAATCGGTGCTTACAGTTTCGGGATTATAGTTGATCATAACAGAACGAAATCCTGATTTTTCGATAGTTTTCAGCGCGTTTACTCCCGACCAGTCAAATTCAACACTGCTTCCAATACGGTATGCCCCAGAACCCAAAACGATGACAGATCGCTTGTCATTCTCATAAAGAATATCATGTTCACTACCATGATAGGTCATGTAAAGATAATTTGTTGCAGCAGGATGTTCGGCTGCCAAAGTATCGATCTGTTTGACCATCGGCAGAATACGGCTCCTTTTTCTCCGGTTTCTTACTTCCATCAAAACCAAATCGTCGTTGCCCATTCCTTCTGGTTTTAAAACGAGACGGGCAATTTGAAAATCAGAAAAACCCTGCTTTTTTGCTTTAAGCAGCAATTCATCAGAAAGTGAAGGCAATGAATTAACTGACTCAAGCTGACTTGCAGTTTCATGAATACGCATTAGTTTATCAAGAAACCACCGGTCAATTTTTGTCATTTGATATACTTCTTCAACCGTAAAGCCGTTTTTAAAAGCCTGTTCTATGACAAAAATCCTTGAATCTGTGGGATTGCTTAAAGCAGCTTTTATATCTTCAACAATCACTTCTTTGTTGGCAGCAAAACCATGCATTCCAACACCAATCATCCGAAGCCCTTTCTGTATGCACTCTTCAAAAGACCGGCCTATCGCCATCACTTCGCCAACACTTTTCATGCTTGAACCAATCTCGCGCGAAACACCTTGAAACTTATTCAAATCCCATCTTGGAATCTTGCAAACCATATAATCAAGCGCAGGTTCAAAAAATGCAGAGGTTGTTTTAGTGACATTGTTCTTTAGTTGATGCAGCCCATATCCTAAGGCAAGTTTGGCAGCAACAAAAGCCAATGGATATCCTGTTGCTTTTGAGGCCAGAGCGCTGGATCGGGAAAGACGGGCATTGACCTCAATAACACGATAATCTTCAGAATTCGGATCGAGTGCATACTGCACATTGCATTCGCCTACAATACCTACTCTTTTTACAATTTCAATTGAAATCCTTCGCAATTTGTGGTATTCGCTATTGGTCAAGGTTTGAGAAGGTGCAACAACAATACTTTCACCTGTATGAATTCCAAGAGGATCAAAATTTTCCATGTTACATACGGTAATCACGTTATCAAAACGATCACGAACTACCTCATATTCTACTTCTTTCCATCCTTTTAGAGATTCCTCGACCAACACCTGACTTGCATATGAGAAAGCTTTGTCTGCCAGGAGCATCAGCTCTGCCGGATTGTTGCAAAAACCACTGCCCTGCCCACCTAAAGTATAAGCAGCTCTAACGATCAATGGAAATCCAATTTTTTCTCCAGCTTTCATGGCTTCTGAAACAGATGTCACGGCGAATGATCGTGGGGTAAGGATACTTATTGAAGCTAGCAGCTGTGCAAAACGTTCTCTATCTTCCGTTTCAATGATGGCTTCAACGGGCGTGCCAAGCACTTGAAGTCCATATTTTTCGAATACCCCTTCTTTATGCAAAGCAATGCCGCAGTTGAGTGCTGTTTGCCCGCCAAAAGCCAACAAAATCCCCTGAGGTTTTTCTTTCTGAATAATTTTTTCAACAAAAAAAGGGGTTACAGGAAGATAATAGATCACGTCAGCAATGTCCTCTGAGGTCTGAACCGTAGCAATATTTGGATTGATTAAAACGGTAGTAACCCCTTCCTCTTTTAATGCCTTTAGCGCCTGCGATCCGCTGTAATCAAATTCACCTGCTTCACCAATTTTCAGTGCACCAGAACCAAGGACAAGTATTTTTTTTATTTTTTCCATGTTTCGATTGCTTTTATAAAGTTTGCAAACAAAAAGGCAGTATCTGTCGGACCACTGGAAGCTTCGGGATGAAACTGTGTTGTAAAAAATGGCTTTGATTGATGGGTTAATCCTTCATTGCTATCATCGTTGAGATTGATAAAATACGGTTTCCAACCATTAGTAATGCTTTCTGTTTTAACGGCATAACCGTGGTTTTGCGAAGTAAGCCATGCTTTATCAGTATTATACTCCAAAACAGGTTGATTGTGACTCCGATGCCCAAACTTGAGTTTGTAGGTTTCGGCACCAGACGCCAATGCAACAAGTTGATGACCGAGACAAATACCAAAAACAGGCCGATCTTCGCTGAGCGATCTGTTAATATGAGAAATGGTCTGTTCGCAATGAACAGGATTTCCAGGACCATTGGAAATAAACAAACCGTCGTAATCTTCATTCTGGTAATCATAATCCCACGGGACTCTAATTACCGTTGTATCGAAACGCAACAAATACCTGATGATATTGCTTTTCACACCGCAATCAATCAATAAAATGCGATGCTGTCCATTGCCATAAACAATCTTTTTTGCAACACTCACTTTCGCAACAAGGTTTTCCATGTCCGGATTTTCAAAAGGGATATCGTCATTAAAAATAATCTTTGCAAGCATGGTACCATTTTCCCGAATAATCTTTGTCAACATACGTGTATCGATGCCAAAAAGTCCTGGCACTTTTTCTTCCTTTAACCAGCTCCCAAGACTTTGACTTGCATTCCAGTGATTGTATTTTTCTGAATAATCAGAAATGATAAGCCCAGTTGTATGAATGCGCTCAGACTCAAAATAGCGATGCAAGCCATCTTCCTGATCTTTGGATGGAACACCATAATTTCCAATTGAGGGATAAGTAAGCACCAATATCTGGCCACAATAGGATGGATCGGTAAGACTTTCCGGATAACCTGTCATGGCTGTATTGAAAACTATTTCGCCACTTACCGATTCCTCGTAACCAAAGGACCAACCTAAAAAAGTTAAGCCGTTTTCGAGTACCAATTTTACTTTTCTATAAGATTCCGGTTTCATAAACTCCTTTTTAAAAACTAAAAAAAGACGGTCATTGCCGTCATTATAAATGTATAATATTAAAGATCAATACTTTGCGGATGAAAGTATGAATAGTATCATTTCCCAAATCAATCATATAATTATTTATCTTCGGGGCACAAATATAAGTTGAACTGGTAAATGAATTGAAAAAAATCATTATTTTGAACCAATCGGTGTATTTCTTTTTCAGTATATTTAGGAAGAGACCCGAAATATTACATCAATAAATTTGCAGAATGGCATTACATCAACTGCCGTCTGTACATCTGAATTACATTTTCAATACCATAATAAAGGGCTTCGCTGATGAGCGCATGACCAATGGAGACCTCCAGCAATCCAGCAATATTCATTTTAAAAAACTGCAGGTTATTCAAATTGAGATCATGACCAGCATTAAGTCCAATCCCAACACGGAAGGCAACTTCAGCTGCCCGCATGAATGGTTCTATCGCCTTAGCACGATTTTTTTCATAATCACGCGCATAACTCTCCGTATAAAGCTCCACCCTTTCTGTTCCTGTATCCAAGGCATGCTTAATCATTTCTGGTTCGGCATCCACGAAAATTGAGGTTCGGATACCAGCTTCATGAAAACGTCGAATAATTTTCTTTAGAAAATCTTTGTGCTGTATTGTATTCCAGCCATGGTCGGATGTGAGCTGGCCAGGTTCATCAGGAACCAGCGTTACCTGATCTGCTCTGTTGGAAATTACAAGCTTTATGAATTCCTCAGTAGGATATCCCTCTATATTCAATTCAGTCTTCACCAATGGGCGTAGCAGTTCAACATCACGATAGGTGATATGCCTTTGGTCGGGGCGCGGATGCACGGTAATACCTTCTGCGCCAAAACGCTCACAATCAACAGCAAACAACTGCACGTCAGGAATATTGCCTCCGCGTGCATTACGTAATGTGGCGACTTTATTAATATTTACACTTAAATGCGTCATGTTGATTATTTTTGTGCAAAAATACAAATTCGTCAGCTGTTTTCTGACATTAATAATCGGGATCAATGAGAGTAGTCGTTCAAAGAGTAAAAAAAGCTTCTGTCGAAATTGAAGGGCACATAAAAGCTACGATTGAAAAAGGAATGCTTGTGCTTTTAGGCATTGAAGAATCTGATACATCTGAAGATGCCGATTGGATTTGCAGTAAGATTTCCCGACTGAGAATTTTTCCAGACGAAAAAGGAATTATGAACCTTGATATAAAGACTGTTAGCGGAAAAATCATGGTTGTTAGCCAGTTCACGCTTCATGCAAGCACAAAAAAAGGAAACCGACCAAGCTACATCCGTGCTGCAAGGCCTGAAACTGCCATTCCGCTCTATGATTATTTTATCATCCAGCTAAAAAAAGAAACAAATCTTGAAATTGAAACCGGAGTATTTGGCGCTATGATGCAAATTGCATTGATCAATGATGGGCCTGTCACCATTATCATGGATAGCAAAAACAAGGAATAATA
Organism: Bacteroidetes bacterium HGW-Bacteroidetes-1; assembly: GCA_002842755.1. Taxonomy (GTDB): domain Bacteria; phylum Bacteroidota; class Bacteroidia; order Bacteroidales; family F082; genus JALNZU01. The sequence goes on from PHDU01000010.1 coordinate 66,578, forward strand.
TCAATTTAAGAATATTATCTTCACATTTTAAAACGAAATGAAGATTGCGTTTTTATCGGTTGATAACTTTTATAGTCTGTAAAAATCCATCTCTTTCAACTGTAATAAGAAAAAGACCCTTGGTTGGAAGCACAATTGAATGCTTATAATTTGCGCTTTTGAAATTATCAATCATTTGGCCCATATTGTTATAAACACCAATAGTCTTTTCTCCTGAAGTAACAAACTGAAGCTGAACCATTCCATTGGACGGATTAGGATAAGCCGTTATTAAATTTTCATATGCTATGTTTTCTGAAGTGTTGGAGATAAGACCATCCAAAGAATACTTACTTAAAAAACGCCATATTTCTTTACTCGCGCTAAAATCCATGTTGGTAACATTGATATTCACCAGCGCTCCCGGCCAGGAGTGACCTCCACCTATTATTTTATAATGCTCAACTGTACTGCCTTTCTCACCACCGCCATAAAAATAATGCTCTGCAGTACATCCATCCATCGTATTAATATCAGGAACTTGGGTAATTATCGGATCAGTTTCGCAATTGTTATGCCCGATCCAGTAATTTAAAAGTGTTGCTACAGGAACAAAAAATTGATTCCCGTTATAGGGTACTGTTCCATCAGCCGTTCCATGAATCTGCATCACCGGCAAAGGTCGCAAAGGCACACAAGCTGCGAAGTTTGTCGTGACCATGGATCCAGTAACAGAAGCAATTGCTGCAATACGGCTGCTTAAGCTACATGCAAGACTATAACTCATAAAACCACCATTGCTCATGCCTGTACTGTAAATCCTTCCGGAATCCAGATTGTAATGTGCACCAATGGTATCAATAAGAGCAGAAAGAAAGCCAACATCGTCAACATTGGATGTGCCAAAAGTATTCCAGTGCATTGTGTTGGTGTTATCAGGTGTTCCATTGGGGTGAACAACTAAAAAACCTGCTGTATCGGCGATCGGCCTGAAATCGCCATAAAACTCTTGCTCAATATTATTTGAGCCATATCCGTGAAGATTGATCACGAGTGGCGCTGCTATTGCAGGATTATAGGATGAAGGCACGTATAAACGGTAGTTACGGCTTAAATTGTCGTAATCAAAATCGCCGGTTATTGTAGTTTGAGAAATTGAGAGATTCTCAAAAGAAAAAAAAACTATAAGAAGTATAAAGAAAATGCGTAAAGATTTCATAGTGCCTGTTTTTTATAAAAAAGTAATGAGTTGAACCTAATTTGATAATGCGAAACTAAACAAACATCTGATACAAATTGGCAATTTTTATGATCCTAAAACTTCAAAATACTGTCCCATCACCTTGCTTCGATAGTCAAAAATTTCCTTTAACCGCGCATTAACAAAAATCGCATGGGCAAAATTACCAAGCAATCCAAGAGGCAAAACATAACTCACAATGTCGGTCATCTCTACTCCGCCTTCTGTTTCCTTAAAATGATGCTCATGATGCCACATGCTATACGGACCAAATCGCTGCTCGTCAACAAAGAACTTCATTCTTTCGACATGTGTTATTTCAGTAATCCAATTAAGAGGAATTCCAGCAACAGCTTTCAACCTGTAGGTTATAATCTGACCAGGATACATTTTTTCTTCACCTCCTGTAATGATATTGAATCCCATATATGGAGGAGATATTTTTTTTAAGTTCTTCGGAGAACTAAAGAAATCCCAAACCTCCTCCAATGATCCTTTTATCCGAATTGTTTGTTTGATCTGATACATGAACTAAGCTTTAATAAATGATATATTACCTTAAATGCAAACCTGTGCGTTGGTTGAAAAGAACCATTGACCTGCAGTAGCATCCTCATTATTTTTATGAACAATCAGATGTATTTTTGAAATACATCGAGCCATTTTCGTCAACTTTTTAATGCAAACCACTAACACAAACAAAAAAAAACATGGAATTGTTTGTGTTGAAATTTTAATACTGCTGTGCTTTTCGAAAAAAAATAATCCTGCTATTTTTTTTTGATTTTGAGAAGCATATCTATATGCATGTTTTTTTATCTTTACGCCTTCTTAAAAAAACATCATTATCATGGCGAAATCGAAACCACGTCTGAGCTTCTGGCAAATCTGGAATATGAGTTTCGGGTTTATGGGTATTCAAATGGGATTTGCCCTACAGAACGCGAATGCAAGTCGTATTCTTCAAACTTTTGGTGCTGATGTTGAGCACCTTTCATGGTTCTGGCTGGTAGCTCCCATTACCGGAATGATTGTACAACCCATTATTGGTCACTACAGTGATCAAACATGGAACAGATTGGGGCGACGCCGTCCTTATTTTCTTTTTGGCGCAATTATGACTTCAATAGGATTGATCTTAATGCCAAATTCTCCCATGTTTGCCATGTATCTTCCCCCGCTTTGGATTGGTGCAGGTATGCTGATGATTATGGACGCTTCTGTAAACATTGCCATGGAACCTTTCAGGGCATTGGTTGCCGACAAATTGCCCACCGACCAGCGAACGCTTGGTTTTTCAGTTCAGACCTTGCTTATTGGTATCGGTGCTGTTGTTGGCTCATGGCTACCTTACGTGATGAATAACTGGTTTGGATTTAATGAGATTGCAGTTGAAGGATCAGTTCCTTTCAGCCTGATTCTTTCTTTTATAATTGGAGCAGCCGTTTTGGTAGGTTCAATTATCTGGACTGTAGTGACAACAAAAGAGTATTCCCCGGAAGAGCAGGCATCTTTTGAGGATCATCAGCACGATGAGACAGATGAAAAACCGGCAGGTATCCTCGATATCTTTAAAGATTTTGCCAATATGCCTGTTACCATGAAACAATTGGGTCTGGTACAGTTCTTTTCGTGGTTTGCTTTATTTTCGATGTGGGTTTTTACAACTCCGGCTCTTGCGCAACATGTTTGGGGTTTGTCTGCTGACGATAGAAGCTCAGTTGCTTTTAATGAAGCGGGCGATTATGTCGGTGTCATTTTCGGTGTTTACAATCTTGTTGCGGCAATGTTTGCAATGGCCTTGCCTGTTATTGCGGCAAAAGTGGGTCGAAGAATGACACATTCAATTTGCCTTAGTCTTGGCGGAATAGGTATGATCTCGATGGTTTTGGTAACTTCACCCGACATGAAATGGTTATTAAATATTAGCATGATTGGTATTGGAATCGCATGGGCCAGTATTCTTGCAATGCCTTATGCCATACTCGCAGGTTCAATACCCGTTAGAAAAATGGGCGTCTATATGGGAATTTTTAACTTTTTTATCACTTTCCCTCAAATTGTCAATGGAGTTTTTGGCGGCCCTATTGTGAAATATGTTTATGGTGGACAAGCTATTTATGCTCTGGTTGCTGCAGGGTTCATGCTTATTCTGGGAGCTATATCTGTTATTTTTGTTAAAGACAAGGATGACATAGTTCAATAAAATATCATGTTGCATAAAAAAAGTGGGTCATTGATATTCCCACTTTTTTTATTCTCTTCAATATAATATTCAAGGAGTATGTGCACAGTTGAAGGTTTATTTCATGCTCCGGATTTATTTTACTCCATCACTTTTTCAAGCACCAGTGCTGCTCTGTTTACATTGTAAATTTTCATAAACACTTTATCTTCTCTGATATACGACGGATAGTTCAAAGTGTTATCCACCCTGTCAAAACCACCAAAAGCTTTATCATCTGTATTTAAAACAACTCTATAATCACCTGTTTCTTTCAAAGGAATTTCATAATCAGGGATCGCATTTGACGGATGCCAGTTGAAAACAAAAATCAAGTTTTTTCTTTCAAAAACGATCGTTTTATTTTCAACATCTGCAGATAACAGCCAGGGTGGCTGGCTTGTCATGATATGTGTTCGTTTTGCGAAACTTACCATCGCTTTATCGAAGTCGGAAAGCCAATGATATTTGAGGTATTTTTTTTCAGCCAATGACCATTGCCTTCTGGCATGACGATAACTCCATCCATTTCCTTCGCGTGGAAAGTCGATCCATTCGGGATGGCCAAATTCATTCCCCATAAAGTTTAGCCAGGCTTCTCCTCCCAGAGTCAGGGTAAAAAGCCGGATCATTTTATGTAAAGCAATACCCCTGTCAATAACAAGATTATTGGTTTCCTTGCTCATAAATTCATACATATCCTTATCCATGAGCCTGAAAGCAATGGTTTTGTCACCAACCATCGCCTGATCATGCGACTCGGCATAAGCGATGGTTTTGATATCGAACAAGCGATTGGTCATTGTGTGATACATTTCTTGAATATCCCAAACATCATCGCTTTGATCCTTCAGCAATTTAATCCAGAAATCGGGTAATCCCATTCCTAAGCGATAGTCGAAACCAATGCCACCCTCATCGATAGGCTTGCAAAGTCCGGGCATCCCGCTTACCTCTTCTGCAATACTTATGCTGTGAGGATTTATTGTGTGTATAAGATGGTTGGCCAACTGAAGGTAAGTAATGGCATCAAACTCAACTCCATCCGTAAAATATTTGTGAGGATCATCAAAAGTGACACCGTTTCCATGATGAAAATATATCATTGAAGTGACACCATCGAATCGAAAGCCATCAAATTGAAAATCTTCCAGCCAATAACGCAAATTGGATAGCAACAGTTGCAACACCTCATCTTTTCCATAATTAAAAAGCTTGGAATCCCATTGAGGGTGCTCGCCTCTTGAACCTGGATGGGTATATTGATAATCGGTCCCATCAAAAAGATTTAAACCTTCACGGGTGTTTTTCACAGTATGAGAGTGAACAATGTCCATGATAACCTGAAGACCCAAACCATGCGCTTCATCAACAAGAGCTTTAAGTTCTTCAGGAGTACCAAACCGTGAACTAGGCGCAAAAAAACTAGATACATGGTAACCAAAAGAGCCATAATAAGGATGTTCAGCAATGGCCATCAACTGAATTGCATTGTACCCTGCCTTTACAATCTTGGGCAAAACATCTTTTCTGAATTCGTTGTATGTACCAAGGCCCTCCCTTTCCTGTGCCATCCCAACATGGGTTTCATAAATCAGCAAAGGTTCAACCTTGTAAAGTTTTGGAGAAGTGTGTTTGAAAATATATGGTTTTGCAGGCTGCCACAGCTGTCCGCTGAAATCTTTTGTAGTTTCGTCTTGCACCACGCGTTTCATATAAACCGGAATATGCTCTGTTTCACCCAGATCGCTATGCACAATTACCTTAAGAAGACTACCATGAACAAATATTTTTTTATAGGTCTTATCATCTAAAAAAATCTCCCATATTCCCCTTCCATTATTGGTTAATGGATGATTATTTCGATTCCATCCATTAAAGTCACCCATTAAATAAAGTTGTTCTGCGGCGGGAGCCCATTCACGGTACCACCATCCTTTACGCCCTTTGTCATAGTTCAAACCAAACAGATTGTCGCCGGAAGCAAAGGCATGCAAGCTTCCGTAAAAAGTATCAATATGCTGAAGCCTTGATAAATAGCGTTCATACCTTTCATTCACAGCCTGATTCACTGGCTCGAGCCATGCATCATTCTCAACAAGAGACAGTTTTTTTGTTTTCATAGTTCATTGCATTATTTTCTTTTTGTATTCCTTAACCTTCCTGATCATCAAATTCAATAGCAACAAGTTCATATATAGCTGTTTGAGAGGGTCCAACCCGCAAATGAATACCGATTGTCTGAAGGTCATAAGGATTAAAATCAATTTTTTCTGTAGGATTGATTAAATTTACTGCCACCCATTTCCTGTTCTCAATGGCAACTATTTTAGTCAATTCTTTGGCATCTTCGGGTATATTGACCCGCATTTTTCTTGATTCATGCCGGTTGAAATTAGTCACAACCAGCAATCGCTGATGCTCAGTGTAACGCAGGAAAGCATACACATAACGAGGATCGAATTCAGTAAACCAAGGATTTGCCCACATCAAGTCGTAAAAAGAACCTTCCCTTAAAGCTGGAATATTCATTCGAAAACGTAAAATTTTCTTATACGCTTCGAACAATAATTTTTGATCAAAAAGCATTTTCCCACCATCAAATTTACCACTGTTCATCCATCGCTGATGTTTGGGCATATGACAATAATCGTAAATGGAAGTCCTTCCATCATCTCTACTGAAGCCCACTACTCCTTCCGCATTTTCCCCACTTTCTTGTCCATTATAAATCATGAAAGCACCGGAATGCATCCATGCACTTAGCGTTACCGCGGGCAAAGCGATTGTTGCATCGCCTAAAAAATGATGGGAAGCCAATCGAAGTTCATCATGATTTTCCATGAAGCGCACCATCTTGTCAACTATTTTGTCAGGCATATTGTTACAAATACTTATGGATTCAGCAGCGTGACTGTGCAACAGGATATCAGAAAAACGGTTGTAAAGACCCACTTTATCATATAAAAAATCAAAACCCGCAGCAACAAAATCATTATAAAGAGCCGGTTGATAGATTTCTGCAATCATTGTTGTTTCAGGATAGTCAGATTTCAGATTTCTTATGGCCCAACTCCAGAACGGAACAGGAACCATCTCCGCCATATCGGCTCTGAATCCATCCAAACCTTTAGAAGTCCAATATTTTAAAACATGCAACATTTTATGCCAGGTATCTGGTATTGGATCAAAATGTTGTTCAGACAAATTTACATAATCAACGCCATAGTTAAGCTTCACAGTCTCAAACCAGTCAGTAAGCGAAGGAGATGCATGGAAACAATCATTTCCTGTGACCTTTGCCGGTTGTTCTGTGTATAGGGTCTCAGACGAATATATTGGATCTTCTCTCTTTGGCGGCATAAAGGATTTTCCTGGAAGATAATAGAAGTTATTGTCAGGATGAAAAGCAAGATTTTTATTATCATTTTCGCCAAAATCATAAACCCCCGAAGTCTTCGCAACGGATTTATATTCGCGTGCAAGATGGTTGGGAATAAAATCGATAATAATTTTAAGACCTTGCTCATGAATCAGCTGAATCAGCTGTTCAAATTCTGACATACGATTTGAAACATCATCTGCAAGATCAGGATCGACATCATAATAATCCGTAATGGCATATGGCGAACCGGCCATACCCTTTACCAAAGAAGGATGACTTGCAGGAACACCAAAAGCAGAATAATTTGTAAGTTTGGCATGACGAATGATTCCAGTGAGCCATATGTTGGTAATACCCAATTCTTTAAGTGCATTTAATGCTTTGGCGTTTATATCACTGAACTTTCCACAGCCATTTGACGCAATGCTTCCGTTTACGAAATGCTCTTGTACCTTATTGCCAAAAATTCTGGGAAACAGCTGGTATATATTGATCATATGCGATTCTATTAGGGTTATGACTAAACAGAATGCGGTTGCTTTCAATGCCAAAGATACCATATTTTCCAGATGAAAATGTAAGAAAAGATAGTCTGGTTAATAACTGTATTTGAACTTGGAAGAAGTCTGCCGCTGAAGCCTTTAAAAGCAGGCTTTAAAAAAGCATTTCTTCAACCCAATATACTTGAAAATTATTTTTCTTCGATGACAACCAGTTTTCCCTGCCCGTTTAAACGTGTGGCAATTTTTGAAATAATCTTTCGCCTACTCAGAAGTCCTTGTTGTCTGAACTCGATACTCCCATCATTAAGATTCTCAGCACTACCTAGCCAAATATTCACTCTATCGGATATGTTTAAAAAATATGCCATCTCAGATGCTGGAGAATTTTCGGGATATTGATCCGACTCCTCATCTAAAAGGTGATACACCTGATTGAGTGTAACCATGCCTTCGGTTACAAGTTCCATTGTATCGATTTGATAAGAAGGAGGGGTTATTGCACTCTCAGAATCTTTAACTTCCAATTTTCTACCCATATTACGTGCAACAATCATTGCTGTTGAGCCACCACTTATGATGTGAATTCCATCCTCATTTAAAAAACTTCTTACCCACTCATTATCATCAGATTTATGAAGTGGAGGACCGCTCATCAAATTAACAATCACACCGCGACGATTCAACGCCAATAAAACAGAGCAATCATCACCCTTTCCATCAGCAGACCAGTATCCACGTGCCTTATCGTGAACAGAAGCTGTTATAGATGGTCCATGAATACGTTCTACGGGAAGTTGTGATTGCAGAAATTTTCGCACCCCTTCAGCTTCCCATCCGTAATTAAAAAGTTTTCCAATGCCCGCTTGAGTAATACCATCAGAAACAAGTATCAACCCCTCTCCTGTTTCGATAACACAATTCGATTCATGAACGATTGCCTTTTCCTGTGTGTAAACTCTATCGCGCAGAACCAATGCATAGGTCTTATTGATGAGCAAAGGTGGAGGCATTTCATAGCTGAGAACAGTAGTTTGCCCATTATTAAGAATTCTTGCGATTGTAAACACTGCAAATGGGTCTCCAGAACCCCAAACCCTGTCCATCGTAGCAGAAACTGCAGCAAAAGCCTCCCTAATGGTCATTCCCATTTTAACCAAACCAATAAGGCGTGCAACACACATATTGGCAGCAATATGTGCTTTCACACCTGAGCCCAAACCGTCAGATAAGACTATAGTAGTTGCCATCTGATCCCGATAAACACCATAAGAATCACCGCAAGGCTCACCTGGTTTTTTAGGTGTCTGAACAGCAAAAATATCGGAATGAATGTACATAATGGGATGAAATCTATCGATATAATTTAATTCAGTTGGTATTCTTCTTTTTTGTACTAAACTTACTTCTTTATTGAATCAATAAGATTCTTCATTAATATTTCACCCCTTGCTGTATTCTCGCCCAGAAACTTAGCAAGTTCCTGTGCCATACTGATTTGGTGTTCAATAAGTTCATGAGCTTTTATGACGGTTTCAGATTTAATTTCAGTTAGTTTTTCCTTACTCACCTGACTGTCAGTAACATCTACAAAAACGCCAACAAAATTATTATCTTCGGGCAAAGAATAGGCAATAAGATGACAAATAAGATTATAGCTTCCGTAGTGGACAATTTGTTTCACCACCAGATCTTTTCCAGTTGAGAGTTTTTCAAAAGGATCAGGATCAATAAGATAGCTTATACTTTTAGTCAACAACGAGTCAGAGCATGTGAACATCTTTTTAAAAGCTGGATTCATGTGCAAGATTTGCAATTCATTGTTCAATAAAATGATTCCATTAGGGTCGCGATCAATCATGGTATCAAATTTTTGCTCTGCAAGTCTTCGCATATATGGCATGCACATTTCAGATTCAGCAATACCATCCAGCACCGCTATCGCCTTATCGCGACAGCTTGCATAGCCACAGGCCGTGCAATTAAGTTCGTCTGTGGGTAAAAGTTTACCTGTTCTTTTCAAAACCTCCTTTATTTGCTCTTCAGAATAGCTTTTTTTCTTAAGGGATGATCTTTCAGCAAATGAAACTGACAGACTATTATACAATTTTTTATTTATTGCTTCGAGGCCAGGATAATTCTTTGCAAAGTCAAGCACTTTGGCACGACTTAAAAAACTATTTGAGTTTTGTTTAGAGAAAGGCCCATTGATACATCCGTTTTTACAAAAAAGAGGTTCGATGATAAATCTTACATCGCCTTTCTCCATCAATGTGCTTAATACTTCATTTACTTCTTGATAACCACTAACAGCGATTATCTGTGCATCAAGCATATCCGTTGATAAATCGGCAGTTCTGAGCAGTCCTCCTTCAATCGGAAAAAGCCGAGCATTCCCAGGTACCTGTTCGTTAAAAGAACTTTCCTCACATCGCTCAATGTTAATATTTTTAAGTTTTAACAATTCGTCAAGTTCGTCAAAAGTGAGCACAGCATCAACTAATTTTTTGTTTTTATTCCATTGGGCTTCGTCTTTTTTTGCAACACATGGACCAGCAAATACAACTTTTCGCTTTGGATTTTCTGTTTTAAGCATTCTGGCATGAGCGATCATTGGGGATACAATTGGCACAAGATTTACTGATAGTGAAGGGGTTTCGTGAAGCACATAACTTACAACAGCAGGACAGGCAGTACAAATATGGCTCCTTTCGGGATGATCTTTAATATAACTCGCTGTTGAAACAGCAGTATGCCATGCACCAACAGATGTTTCGCCGACATAATGAAAACCAAGCATCCGCAAGGCAGAGGGAAGCCTTTTCTGCTCCCAGTCGTTATATCTGACAACAAATGAAGGCGCTAAACTCAAGGCCATTTGATCACCATCTTCTATCATCTGAATCACTTTCTCGTAATCAGTACGATAAGCTTTTGCCTGCTGCGGGCAGGCGGAAATACATGTTCCACAAGCGATACAAATCTCTGTTATTACCTCAGCCTGACCATCTTTCATGCGAATAGCATTAACAGGACAAACACGCACACAACGATAACAATCCCGACACTTAGCTTTTGAAGTGTAAACAATTGGCAGATTTTCTTTAGGTCGGTTGATTGTGTTCATTTTTAATTATTTCTAAACTAAGGGGAAAATTTTGGCTATATGAATTGAAATATAATTTGATATAATGAATTATGTTGATTTTTTTAAATAGATTTGATGTTACCAACTACCGGTTGCATTTCAAATATCTCATATAAAAATATTTTTCAGGGCAACCGGCAATCAGGTAACAAACTACTAATTCAACCAATTTCCACAAAACCAATCATAATTCAATCTTTTACGAGCACTCCTATTCTTTGTATCTCTTTGTCTAACAATTCTTTTGCTTTTGCAAATGTTGCATGCTCCAAAACTTGTCCGTTTACGCGAAGCACAGGGCCACGGTCACATCGCTCGAAGCAAAACGTTGCTTTTACATCCACCATATCTTCCTGACCTTCGAAACCAACAATGTCTTCTAGTTTATTCTCAATAACATAGCGACTCATTTCTTGAAGTAAAGCTTGTGAGCCCCTGAGATAACAATTGGTACCAACACAAACATATACTTCAATTTTTGGATGTTCTGTATTTCGAATATTGATAACCTGATCTGTTATACGTTTTCTTCCATGATAATGCGTATGAAGTAACTCGTGTGCCTTAGGTCCTCCAATTTCTCCCAAAGTCATTTTATAAAGTTCTTTAACATAAGGATTATCTTGTGATTTGTGCAATTCAAGCTGTTTATCTGCGTTGTAAAGGCCTTGCATCCGCTTTTTACGAAATTCAGGGTCGAAACTTACTGGCTGGCCTCCCCCTGCAATACATCCGCCCGGACATGCCATTACTTCAATCAGGTCATAATCGTATTCTCCGGCAACGATTTTATCACAAAGAATGCGTGCATTGCTCAAAGTGTGTGCTATACCAAGTTTCACCTTAATTTTACCAAGTTGAAGTTCAAGCGTCCGAATTCCTTCCAAACCACGAACCATTTTTAAATCGATATTTATAAGCGTCTCTCCTGTTAATTTTTCGTAAGCAAAACGCAGAACAGCTTCGCTCACACCACCCGTATTACCAAAGATGACACCGGCACCTGTTTTAAATCCCAGCGGAAGGTCAAATGACTCTGGATTCAGTTTGGTAAACTGAATTCCGGTTTCATGAATCATACGACCAAGACCTTCAGTTGATAGAACATGATCTACCTCTGCCATTCCATCATGGATAAATTCTTCACGTTTTGCCTCAAATTTCTTCGCAGTACAAGGCATGATTGAAACAATAACCAGATTCTCAGGCTTGATATTGAGTATCTTTGGCAGAATCTCACGTGCCACACTACCAAACATTTGCTGGGGAGATTTGCAACTCGAAAGATTTGGCAAAAGCTCAGGATAGTATTGTTCAGCAAATTTCACCCAGCTGGGGCAGCATGAAGTAAATTGAGGAAGTTTCTCATCCCTTAGTTTACGTCCAATAAATTCTGTTGCTTCCTCCAAAACAGTCAGGTCAGCAGCAAATGATGTATCATATACCTGATTGAATCCCATTCTTTTAAGAGCAGCAACAATCTGTCCTGTACTAATTGTTCCTGCTTCCATGCCAAAACCTTCGCCCAATGCAACTCTTACGGCAGGTGCCAATTGGGCAACTACATACTTATTCGGATCATTGATGGCTTTCCAAACCTGCTCAGTCTCTGGCTTTGGGATAAGCGCTCCGACAGGGCAAACAGATACACATTGACCGCAATAAACACATTCGACATCGTTAAGGCTTTTATTAAATGCTGGACCAACTGTAGTTTTGGCTCCCCTGTTTATAAAATCAATAGCCCCCACCGACTGCATTTCCTTGCAGGCTCTGACACAATCACCACAAAGAACACATTTATTTGGATCGTGTATGATACTCCAGGAATGATTGTCAATTGGGGCAATTTTGTCGGTTTTCTTAAATCGAATGTTGGTGACTCCCAAGCGACGTGTCAAATCCTGAAGTTTACAATTATTTGATCTTGAACAACTTGGGCAGCTAATATCATGATTTGCCAACAGTAATTCAAGGTTGACTTTACGTATTTGACGCACTTCGGCTGTGTTGGTATGAACCACCATTCCCTCCCGTGGTTCTATTGAGCAAGTAGCCTGAATGCCCATTCCATCTATATCTGAAATACATAAACGACAGGCACCGTAAGCACTTAGATGCGAATGATAACAAAACGTTGGCAGTTCAATGTCTGCTTTACGAATCAATTCGAGAAGATTCTTTTCGTTTTCAATGGGGATAGACATCCCATCAATGTTTACATATCCTTTATTTTCCATCTGTTCTCTTTTTAGGCTATACCAAATATTTGGTAAGGCATTCTATTCTTCTATTTTGCTTTTTTTTCTTACTGCTAATAAACAACTGCTTCTTTCTTATCAATTAAAACCCATAACAGCATCAAACTTACATACATCGAAACAAACACCGCATTTTGTACATATTTCAGGATCAATGACATGCACCTGCTTTTTCTCTCCGGTGATCGCTCCAACCGGACATTTTCGACCGCAAGCCATACAACCTATACATTTCTGCGGATTAATACTTATGCTTCGAAGTGCTTTACAATTATTTGTCGGACAATGTTTGTTGTGAATATGCTCAAAATATTCGTCCTTAAACTTAACAATTGTTGAAAGAATCGGACTAGGGGCAGTTTTACCCAAGCCGCAAAGTGATGCTTTTTTTACTACCAACCCAATTTCTTCAAGAAGGTTAAAAGTTTCATCGGTAGCTTTTCCCTCGATAATATCATCAAGTAATGCAAGCATTTGTTTGGTTCCCTCGCGGCAAGGAACGCATTTTCCACAGCTCTCACTCTGCGTAAAATTCATGAAGAAACGAGCGATTTGAACCATACATGATTGTTTATTCATAACAACCAAACCTCCAGAGCCAACCATTGCACCTTTGGCAATCAGGTTGTCATAATCCAATGGAAGATCAAGATCTTCTTCTGTCAAACATCCACCTGATGGCCCCCCTATTTGAACCGCTTTAAAACATTCACCTGTTACCTTGCCATCGTCATTTGTTACTCCACCACCGATGTTAAAAACAATTTCGCGCAATGTTGTACCAAATGGCACTTCGATGAGACCTGTATTGGCTACATGCCCTGTTAGGGCAAAAGTTTTGGTTCCTTTCGATCCGGTAGTGCCGTATTGATTGAACCATGCTGCACCATTGCGAATGATAAGTGGAACCGCAGCCAGTGTTTCTACATTATTGATAACTGTAGGTTTTCCAAAGAGACCCTTTTGAGCAGGAAATGGGGGTTTTGGCATTGGCATTCCACGTTTTCCTTCAATAGAAGCCATTAGTGCCGTTTCCTCTCCACACACAAATGCGCCAGCACCTTCCATCACGTGAATAATCATATTGTGCCCACTTCCAAAAATATTTTCACCTAAAATTCCGGCATCCATAGCATCCTCAATAGCCTGACGCATACGTTTCACGGCAAGGGGATACTCCAATCTTACATATACATATCCTTCATCAGCACCAATGGCCCGTGCAGCGATCATCATCCCTTCCAACACACGATGAGGATTCCCTTCCATCAGGCTTCGATCCATAAATGCTCCCGGATCACCTTCATCTCCATTGCAAATAACATATTTTTTTTCACTCTTCTCAATTCTGGTCAGATTCCATTTTCGTCCTGTTGGAAATCCTCCGCCACCACGACCACGTAAACCTGATTCGATAAGGGTATCACATATCTCAACATCCGACATCTCTAAAAAAACTTTTTCAGCCGCAAAATATCCTTTATGCGAAATATACTCCCTGATATTTTCCGGATCAACATGACCGCATTCACCCAAAACTAAGCGGTTCTGTCTTTTATAAAAAGGAATATCCAATTGTCCCTTGTTGTGCTCTCCGGTAACAGGATTCACATACATCAAGCGATCAATTACATCATTGTTAAGGATGGAGCGCTCAACAATTTCCTGTGCATCTTCAGGTTTTACTTTTACATACATGGTTTCGTCGGGAAGAATATTCACCAAAGGCCCCTGCGCACAAAACCCCTGACATCCACTTCCGGTAAGGTGATAGCTCTTGTCGTCGTGCTTGTTAAGTTCAACTTCGAGAAACAACCCAAGACCTGCATCCATGATCGCTTTTTCGATCGCTTTATGAACAACCAAAGCACCATTTGCAATACATCCTGTTCCCGCACAAACAACGATGCGCTTGCGTATTCTTGTTGCGGCTTTATCAAAATCCTGCTTTATCTGAGAAAGATCGGCTTTTATAATCGTTTCCATGATTCAAATTATAATTCAATTTTTTTAATTACTTGCAACAATTTCTGAACTGAGAATTCCTTCTATAATTTCGTCACAGCGCTTACTATTCACTTCACCATAAACTTGTTCGTTCACCACCATTACAGGGGCAAGACCACAAGCTCCCAGACAACTGACAGCCTCAACCGTAAACATCATATCATTGGTAGTATTTTTTTGCTGGTTAAGCTTCAGTTTATTGTAAATTGTATCAATTAACTTGCTCGATCCTTTTACATGACATGCCGTTCCATCGCATACCCTAATTACATACTTTCCTTTGGCTTCGAGGGAAAAATGAGCGTAAAATGTCGCCACACCATATACCTCAGCAACAGGCATATTGAGCGCTGTGGCCACGTAAGTGAGTACCTGAGGAGGCAAATACCGGTAAGCTTCCTGCACTTGCTGAAGAATTGGAATCAAGCGTGATTTGTCGCTGTTATTTTTTTTGATGATTTCGACAACTTGTTGAAACTGTCTTAAATTTTTATTGGGTTCTGTTTTCACGGTA
The DNA here is from genome assembly GCA_002842755.1 of Bacteroidetes bacterium HGW-Bacteroidetes-1. Lineage (GTDB taxonomy): Bacteria > Bacteroidota > Bacteroidia > Bacteroidales > F082 > JALNZU01. The sequence goes on from PHDU01000010.1 coordinate 81,836, forward strand.
ATTTATTTTTTTAATCATTATTAATGATCCTTATTTTTCATTTCTTATTTGTCCAAGTTTATTCATGATTACAGCCAGATTGGAGTAAATATGTGTGTCCTGAACGATAATATGTTTAGGTGCTTTTATTGATACCGGAGCAAAATTCCAGATTGCTTTAATTCCCCAACCTACCATAAGGTCGGCAATGGATTGGGCTGATCCTGATGGTGTGGTTATAATACCAATTGAGATATGCAACCGGCCAGCCAAATCCCGAAATTTTTCAAGATCAAAAACCGGTACGCCTGATATCTCAGTTCCCACTTTTTTCTTGTCAATATCAAATGCAGCAACAATTCTCATCCCAGCCTCACGAAATCCCTGGTATTGTATGAGTGCACTTCCAAGAAACCCGGCTCCAACAAGAAAAGCTTCGTGCTTACGATTATAACCCAGAAAGTCTTCGATGGCGATAATTAATTCCTCAACCAAATAACCCACTCTCGGTTTGCCACTCACTCCAGTATAAGCCATATCCTTTACAACCTGAGTCGGGTCAAGGTTTAACAAGCGAGCAATTGTTGGGGCTGATACGTATGTTACACTTTCTTTGGAGAGAGAATGCAATGTAGAAAGATAGGATGGCATTCTTCTCACTGAAGGTTCAGGAACAGGCTGTATCATTTTAGGTGCGATTTGTAAAATACTTTCCATTTTTTCTCTTTTAGCTGCACAAAGATATTCTAAATTCTCAATTAATAAAGAATTATTTCTCTATTAAATATAATTTATAAGCAATCCAAATAAAGATTGTTCAATCAATGAAAGTGATTACTTTATAATAAATATTGTATAATTAATTGTTTTATAATTATTTAAAAGATTACATCTTAATAATTTATCTATTTTCATACCAAGATGAATTTTAACTAACAATCAAAATTCAAAACACTTATTAAAGATTAATTTACTTATTAAAAAGTCTTGAATCTAAACTAGAAAATAAAAAACACTCCTATTAGAGTCATTTCAAAACCATACGCTAAATGCAATTTGTCAATTTCTGAAACCTGTTTACTACTGGGCTGGAATTTTTGAATTTATTGAATCAATAAAATAAAAACCCAATACTTCTATTTCAGTTGTAAAGCTATCTTTGTAGTCGAAAACAATTTGAAGGCATTGTGCCTTGATGCAACCTATGCAAAAAACTAAGCTGTATATTTTGTTTTTTTTGATGCTCAGCACACTTGCAGTTAGGGCAACACATCAGCGTGCAGCCGAAATTACGTATAGTTGGATTGAAGGCCTGACGTACGAATTCACGATCACGATGTACACCTATACGCCAAGTCCGGCTGACGATGTACGCACTTCATTACCAATCATCTGGGGAGACAATACGGTTAGCGAAATTCCGCGTATCGTTTTTGATAATTTACCGGACAACTATACCCTGAATGTTTATCGGATGAACCATACTTTTCCTGCGTCCGGGACTTATACTATTTCTGTTGAAGATCCCAACCGAAACTTTGGTGTAGTCAACATCCCCAATTCGGTAAATGTCCCTATTTATGTTGAAAGTACGCTGGTCATCAATCCCTTTCTGGGCATAAACAATTCAGTTCAGTTGCTCAATCCACCCATTGATCAGGGCTGTGTAGGTCGTATTTTTTTGCACAATCCTTCAGCCTACGATCCTGATGGTGACAGCCTAAGTTACAGGTTGGTTGAATGTCGCGGTGCAACAGGACTTGTGATACCAGGATACACATTCCCCTTAGCCTCCAATTCATTTACCATCAATGAAATTACTGGCGATCTCGTTTGGGATGCTCCGGTTTTACAAGGCGAATACAACATTGCTTTTATTATCGAAGAGTGGCGTCAAGGTATTAAGATTGGCTCTGTTGTCCGGGACATGCAGATTTTGATTGGCGCATGCGATAATAATCCACCTGAAATTGTTGCACCCGATTTTGTTTGTATCATTGCTGGAGAAATTCTCACATTTGATGCTTCAGCCACTGATCCTGAAGGTAACGCTGTTATACTTACCGCGACAGGATCTCCATTTGAGGCCTCTCAAAATCCGGCTTCAATCGTTCCAGATCCTGCCACCGGAACACCAACTGCAACAACCAGCTTCTTTTGGAATCCTTCCTGCAACTTCGTAAAACGTAATCCTTACAGTGTTTTATTCAAAGCACGCGACATTCACCCTGAGGTGAGTCTTACTGCGCTTAAAACAATCAACATTCAAGTGATTGCACCTGCTGTCCCTGATCTTCAAGCGATTGCTTTTGGCAATGGGATCAATTTGCAATGGATGCAGAGTGAATGTAATAACGCAACAGGATATCGCCTATACAGACGCTCAGGCGCTTCAGGTTTTGTGCCCGGAGAATGCGAAACAGGAGTGCCTGCGTCAGCCGGATTTCAATTGATTGCGCAAGTCAATGACATAGGAATCCTCAATTATCGTGATGATAATAACGGGCAGGGCCTTATACCCGGAATTGACTATTGCTATTTGATTTCAAGTTATTTTGACGATGGTGCAGAAAGTATTGCAAGCAACGAAGCATGTGCAAAATTGATCAGAGATTTGCCTATCATAACACATGTTAGCAACGACAGTCTGCTTCTTGAATCGGGAAGAGTACTCATTGCCTGGAGTAAACCAACCGAACTGGATAGCATTCAATATCCTGGCCCTTACCATTACGACCTTATTCGCCATAATAATCTTACAGGTCAAAATCAAGGTGTTGTGTATACGGGCACAGGGCTTAACGATACCCTTTTTACGGATAATGGCGTTAACCTTAACACTTCAGAAACATCATACTCCTATGAGGTTTTGCTGAGAAGTCTGACTATTGGTGATATTGGAACGAGCAGAAAAGCTTCATCTCTATTTCTTGAAATTACACCAACGGATCAGGCTTTGATTTTGGAATGGACCTATTCAGTTCCTTGGATTAATGATAGTGCAGAAGTGTTTCGATTCAGTGAAACAGATCAGGAATATATAAAAACCGGAGCCTCCCTCAATCGAACTTTTACAGATAAAAACCTCCAAAACGGAGAAAGCTATCAATACTATGTTCGCACCATTGGGGGTTACACATCAGAGGGTTTTGTATATCCCATCATCAACTACTCGCAGCTCGAATCGGGTGTGCCCATCGACAATATACCTCCATGTCCTCCCGAAATAAGAATAGAAACCAACTGCGAGACCATCGAGAACACCTTATCTTTTGTGAATCTTATTGACTCCTGCAGCAATGATATCAGCCATTTCAGAATCTATTACACTCCTGGCGCAAGTATAGCTTTCAGGCTTATTGATTCCATTCCCATCAGCCAGACAAAATTCATCCATCAAGAATTGGAATTTGTAACAGGTTGCTATTATGTTACGGCTGTCGATTCGACTGGAAACATCTCTGAGATCTCTGAAATCGTTTGTATTCACTGGGACGCTTGCCCTCTGTATGAAATCCCAAATGTATTTACGCCCAATGGAGATCAGTTCAACGATATTCTCTTACCCATGAATTATCCTTCTTCAAATCCTAAAGCCAATATCGACAGAATTAAATTGAGTGTTTTTAACAGATGGGGGAATATTGTTTTCGAAACTTCCGATCCTCAAATAAATTGGGACGGTAAAAATATGAACAATGGGAAAGATTGCTCTGAGGGTGTATATTTTTATGTCTGCGATATTTTTTTCACAAGTTTTGACGGACCTGTTGAACAACGTATTCAAGGCAGTATCACCATTGTAAAGTAGTTTATTTAGGCTGATTTTAAAGCAAATGTCAACAGCCATTCATAAAAACATTGGTGCAGCCTTTATAAATTTTAGATCATCTCGCTTTTTGAAATGCAATCCTGCTTCGTTTTGCTTAATTTTGCAAGCATTAAAACATTTCTATGCACGAACTTTCTATTGCTATTGAAATAACTGAAATTGCTGAAGAAGCAGCAAAGGCTGAAGGTGCTGAATCCATCTCAAAGGTTGAACTTGAGATTGGAATTCTTTCAGGAATTGAACTAGACGCTTTGAAATTTGCAATGACTGAAGCCATTCGAAACACCATGCTTGAGAATTCTGAGATTGTATATCATGTTATTAAAGGCTTAGCAGTTTGCGAGTTATGTTGCAACGAGTTTGAAACAGATGACCATTTTAAAGCATGTCCTTATTGCAATAGTTTACAAACCAATTTTTTAAAAGGAAAAGAACTCAATATAAAAACGATCGATATCGAAATTAACGCTTAAAAATATATAATTATGTGCGGAACCTGCGGATGCGGTGAAGACGATCATGTCACCTACAGAAAACCTAACGATCAGAATGCAATTCATGAGCATGAGCACCATCACGGAACTCTAGTGCATATTCACCAGCATGATCACGAACATTTACATGATCACGACGAAAACCATGAACACGACCACCACCACGATCATGATCATTCGCATCAGCATTCCGACTCAATGCGAACCATTGATATACAGCGAAATATTCTCTCGAAAAATGATCTCTCAGCCGAACGAAACCGAGGGTACTTTGAAGCATTGAACATACATGCTTTCAATTTGGTCAGTTCTCCCGGATCAGGAAAAACAAGTATTCTTGAGCGTACTATTCTGGAAAAGCTTGACGCTTTTAAGTGTTTTGTAATCGAAGGTGACCAACAAACTTTAAACGATGCTCAAAGGATTGAGAAAGCGGGAGCTCCTGTGATTCAGATAAACACCGGAAATGGTTGCCACCTTGACGCAGTGATGATTAATAAAGCTGTAAAAAAACTTAACCTGACTGAAAACTGCACTCTTTTTATTGAAAATGTAGGAAACCTCGTATGTCCGGCTTTATTCGATCTTGGTGAGTCAAAACGTGTAGTAATTATAAGTGTTACTGAAGGCGCAGATAAACCAGCTAAATATCCGAATATGTTTGCAACGGCACATCTTTGTCTTGTTAACAAAACTGACCTTCTTCCCTATGTGGATTTCGATATGGTACAATTCATTGAAACCGCAAAAAAAGTTAATCACAATCTTGAGTTTATTGAAATAAGTGCCAAAACAGGCGAAGGCTTTGAAAAATGGTATTCATGGATATCACAACAGAGGTCCTGACAGAATAAGAATTAAAAACTAGACTTCTTCTTTTTCTTTGTTCACTTCGAAGGAAATAAATGCTGAATGTATTCTTTCAAACCAAAATGAAATATCATTTGCAGTGATGCTTTCAGTGGCTGAATAAACCGGCAGGGTTTAGCTTCATAAAAAGCATATTTTGAAATTGGCCCTCATTTGAACGGACAAAAACTGGATTGGCCAATAGGGTTACCGATATTTATTCACAATGTGAAAATAATAACAAAAAAAACTTGCATTTAAAAGAAGGCAACATTACTTTTGCCTTCGCTACAACTTCATGCAAGGAGGAACAAAATGTCGATGAAACACTTACCGCATAAAACCATTGAAAGGCTTAGCCAATACAGACGCGCTTTGCTCATTTGCCTTAACAATGGACAAATGCATATTTATTCCCATGAAATTGCTAAAATACAGCATATAACTGCTGTACAGGTAAGACGAGATCTGATGTTGATTGGCTATACCGGCACTTTACGCAAAGGCTATAACGTTAAGGAGTTGATTGAACTCATTGGGCAAATCATTGACTCTTTGGATGGTATAAATGTCGCTATTATTGGTATGGGAAATCTCGGACGAGCTTTGATCAATTACTTTGCAGGAAAAAGGTCTCATCTGAAAATTGTGGCGAGTTTCGACATAAATCCGGATAAAATTGGCAACAAGATGTCAGGAATACCCTGCTTTAGCATTGATGAAATGGAAAAGGTAATTCGGGAGAAGAACATCAAAGTGGGTATCATGACTGTACCTGAAGACTTTGCCAGTCAGACAGCAGATAAACTGGTGCATGCAGGTATAAAGGGGATTTTAAATTATACACCAAAACCTGTCTATGTCCCCAACGAAGTGTATCTTGAGGAATACGATATGATTACTTCGCTGGAAAAAGTTGCATTTTACGTTAAAATGCAGGAAACAGAATAAGGTCTGAAGCCTGCATAACAATTTCAACTTTCACAGAATTCATTGTTTGATTTCCGGATCAGAAATCAACGCATAGAATTTCTATCAACAATTCATTCAGATTTTTTAGTCAATTTAAATAAACAGAAAAAATACCCAGAAAGTAACTCCTGAGTATTTTTTATTGCTTATTGCAGGTTATGAAAGAAGAAATTTGGTTAAACAATTGTAACACGGGTTCCTGCACCATCTACACCCAACATGGTAGATTCAGTTATAATAGCATCTTTGCCACTCCGCTCAACAAAGTTTATAGCAGCTCTCACTTTTGGAGCCATGCTTCCTTCGCCAAATTGATCTTCATCAAGGTATTTTTTGGCATCAGCGATGGTGATTTTATCTAAGGATTTTTCTTGTGGTGTATTAAAATTGATGCAGACTTTTGGAACGTCAGTAAGAATAAAAAACTTATCGGCACGTATTTGCGAAGCAAGCAACGAACTTGCCAAATCTTTATCGATCACTGCATCTATACCCTGCAATTTATTTGATTCCACATAAAAACATGGGATGCCACCGCCACCAACAGCAATTACAATATGTCCTTCGCGGGCAATTTTTTCAATGGTCTGCCGATTAAATATGACCAATGGCGTTGGAGATGCAACAACTTTTCTCCATCCGCGTCCGCGTGCGTCTTCTTTAAAAGTAGCTTTGGTTTCAATTGAAATAGAATCTGCCTCTTCTTTTGTGTAGAAAGGGCCTATCGGTTTTGTAGGGTTTTGAAAAGCCGGATCGTCTTTATTGACCAAAACCTGTGTGATAATCGATATAATATCACGATCCATATCCTTTGCCATCAATACATTACGCAATTGCTGCTCAATAACATATCCTATAAAACCCTGTGAATAAGCAACACTAATATCGAGTGGCATATCCGGTAATCCATACAATTTGTGACCTGCCGTGTTGGCCAATAAAATATTACCCACTTGAGGTCCATTGCCATGTGTGACAACAATATTGAAATTACGGTCTATTAAGTTTATCAGACTTGTACAGGCATTATAGGCATTGGATTCCTGCTCATCAATGGTTCCTTTTTCGTTTCCTCTCAAAAGGGCATTGCCTCCAAAGGCAACTACAGCTAGTTTTTTCATTGATAGTTTTCTTTCTATTTCGTTTTATGATTCAGTTTTAAAAGAGAGCAAAATTAAACAAATAATCAATTCCATTTCGGCGGGTTGTGATTTTTTTCACAGTATTTCAACAGCTTATGTGATTTAGTAATAACTAAATATTATAGTGCAGCACTTTACCCAAAGCAAATTCAGGGAATTTTATATCCTGTTTCAATCGGAAAACCTTGTTAAACGCATCAGTGCGTCACAAAGAACAATAAACTTCTGTCAGTGATTTTACAATATTTGAACTAAGAAATTAATTGATTTATAAATTGGCAGTCCAAAAAAATATTGACTTAATAACCAGAACATGCAATAAGAAGTAGATGCCCTATTTATTCACTCTGATTGTTTAACTGGTCCAGCAAATTGTATTTGGCTTGTCGTGTTTTCCATCGATCTCTGGCATACACCTGCATATCAGGTATTGTATCTTTTTCATCCACTATTTCGAGGCCCAATAAAGTTTCAATAACATCCTCCATTGTTACAATTCCATCCAGTCCGCCATATTCATCTACAATCAAGGCGATATGTTCCTTTTTTACCAATAACTTCTCCCATAACGCAAAGAGCACCATTGAATTTGGAACAATTTCGATGTTTCGTTTGATATCTTTAAGTCGTAACTCATGCTGGTCCTCAGCAAGTTTTTCAAAAACTTCCTGTCTGAATACATATCCAGTGATATTTTCTTCTTTTTCTGAATAAACAGGAATACGCGAAAACTTGAGATAATCTTTATTTTTCAGAAAGTCTGCGAGAGGCAAACTCTCATCAGCAACTGCCACAACAACTCGGGCATCATTATTTCTGTCACTTTTACGTTCTTTAACCTCAGCAAATTTTGAATGATCCGATGCTCTTTTTCTGAAAAAACACCCTCATCCGCCCCAATATTTGTCATCGCTGCAATTTCCTCCCTGCTTGTTGTAAACTCTTGTTTGCTTTTCGAAATCATTTTGGTTATAACGGCAGAAATAACAACCAGTGGATAGGTAATGATTATCATCCCTTTTATAACAGAGGCTGAAATTTTTGTCAGATTTCTCCAATATCTGGCGCCAATGGTCTTTGGAATTATTTCGGTAAACACCAAAATCAAAATCGTTAAAATTGCTGATACAATCCCGAATGATGCCTCACCAAAAACCTTAACCGCCTGTGCCCCTACTCCTGCTGCGCCAACCGTATGAGCTACCGTATTGAGCGATAGAATTGCCGATAATGGCTTATCTATTTTGTTCTTTAAATCCAAAAATGTTTTAGCCCAAAGATGTCCCTTTTCATATTTAACAATCAGAAAAGATTGGGGCGTTGAAAGCAGAACAGCTTCCATTATGGAACAGAGAAATGAAATAAATAAAGCGAGAAATAAATAAGCGAACAGTAATAACATATTTTTTCTTTAAAAGTTTAATTATGTTTACGTTAGACTGACCTAAATTGATAATCAGGAGTTTTCAAATGTCTGTATCCGTTTCATTTGCGAATTTACAATATTCTTTCGATTTAAAGCGCGTATTATTTGAAACGCATTATCAAAGGGATACAATTCAATGAATAAAAAAAATTTGATGGAGTTAGAATAATTGTTTTTCTCGTTGAAAATTTTTAAATCCCTGACAAAAAAGAGGCTGCCTTTTTGAGACAGCCTCCGATTGTATAAAAAAAACAATAAACCAAGGACCTTATTTGATTAATAAAAATGCTCCTAATCCCAGATGTTTTCTATAATTGCTTTCTAATTCAATTTTGTAGAAATAAGCTCCATTTGATCTAAATCCCTGATTGCTGATCCATAAACTATGGGCTCCTGCCATTTCATCTGCTTCATGGAGTAGCATGATTTCCTGACCATAATAATTATATATTGTGATCTTTACTTTTCCTGCTTCAGGTAATACATATTTTAATTGAGCATTTTCATTAAATGGGTTAGGATAAACAGCGTGATTTATCATTGATCCGGTATTCTCATTAAGCATTGTAATTCCTGATTCAATAAAGTAAGTTGATAAACTCAAATCGCTAATACTGTTTGTACTTCTATCAGCAAACTCACTCGAGGGAAGTATTTCAAACAATTGTTTATTTGGTCCTATGTCAGACAAAACTTTAATTTTTAATAGAAGTAGTTCATCTTCGGGATTAAACTGTCTGCCATTGATATCCATCCAGGCAATCTTAATTATGCCAAGCTCATGGTTGATAGTGAAGATTTCAAAGCCACTTAAATCAAGAACCTCTATTAAGCTGTTATCATATTTGATATCGAGCGTTATAGCCCCAACTTCTGTTTGGTTTATAATTTTAAATGGCACCCATAATTCTTCTCCCAGAGAAGAGTTAATTATACCCTCATGGTCTAATACTATGTCTGATTTAGATGGATTGTTAAATGAGTAGGAAACATTTAAATCACCTGTTGCTACCAGATAGGCATTGAAAACATTCAGACCTTGATTTATTGTTGGCAGCTCAGCCTCATAATAAATATCTGATGTCAGGCTGTTTCCGGTATATGAACCATTCACCGAGAACTGGATATCAGGCGCAATTGGGTAAGATACCTCATTTAATGAGTTAGTATATTTACCTGCAAATTGAAAATTGTGCCTTCCTCCCGGGAAAGGTGATGTATTTGGATAATTCACCAATCGATACAGCAACATCAAAGCATCAAGAGAAGTTATTGAATTTGTGTTATTTGCATCAGCCACATTGCTGAAGAGAGGAGTATAATCTAATTTTTGGTTTGGAGAAACAATCCAGGGGTAGTTTTCCAGAACCGACCCTTGAATTACCATATAATTTACAATTAATGCATCCAAGGCTGTAACTCCGCCCCAATTATTCCAACTCCAGGAGTTTTGTAGGCCAACTATCGCAGACTCCTCCCATATCCTTATCGTGTAAGTTGATCCTTCTTCTGCCCTGAATTCATAAGACGACTCGAGTTCATTTTGTGGATTAAATTTGATAAGTTGTTTTACTCCAACTGCTTCTCCATTTTCGAACAACTGAGCAAAGAAAATACTGTTTTCGTTTGGTGACGGGATAAGTGATTCAAGTTCATTAAAATACTTTAATTGTCCAATAAGTCTTGTTTCCCATCTGAAATTGGCATAAAGCATTGTTGAACATTCGTTGACAAAATATACAATGGTAGAATTATTCGAAATAATATTACCATTCTGATCTGACCAATGAGTAAATACCCAACCTGCATTTGGAGTTGCATTCAACAAAACTGGATAGCCTAATCCTATGTTTCCCTGGAATGTTGCACTTCCCGCTTCCTCAGGCTCAATTGTTATGGTAAACTCCGGACTAATAACAGAGATATTTAATAAGTTGGAATAGGCGCTATTTCCCGTTAAACAATTTTGATCTGAGATTAAAACTGCTTGTACTTCATCCCCATCATTAGGGACATAAGTGAATGTCGGATTATTTGCTCCAACATTGATGTTGTTTACATACCAGTAATAAAGTGGATTATCTCCACCGTTAACAGGCGTTGCATCAAAGGTAACATTTGTCCCCAGACAAATGTTATTATGGTTAGCAACAATCGTTACTTCAGGGGTTAACTTCGGATTCACTACCATCTCAATAATATTTGACTGTGCAGGATTGTTAGCCGCACAGGTCACCGAAGAAGTTAATTGAACATGAACATTATCTTCATTTTGAGGCTGATATGTGAATACCGGTCCGGTTCCAGATTGTGAAACACCATTAATGTACCAAGTATAAGTTGGCGTTAATCCACCATTGGTTTGTGTAGCTGTGTAAGTAACATTTGTGCCTTCACAAATATTATTTAAGCTGGAAGATATAGCAACATCAACAGGCAGAAGTGTCTGGACTGCCATATCGATTTGATTCGAATTCACTGTTGTCCCTGCTGCTCCTCCATCATTTACAAGAATTGTTAATGATATGATATCATTATTTGATGGTGTATAAGTAAATGTCGCCAAGTTGCCAGACTGAATTGTTCCATTTACCTTCCATTGGTAATCAGGATTGGTTCCTGCGTTAAAAACTGTAGCAGTAAATAAAACTTCAGTGCCGGCACAAACATTGTTGTCACTTGCTTCAATGTTTACTATTGCTGCTGAAGGTGGTTGAACGTATAGGATAATCGTGTTTGAGATAGCAAGATTACTGGCAACACAAGCTTCACTTGAAGTTAACATACAAGATACTGCATCATTATTAGCAGGAGTGTAAGTTAAAGTATTGGTGTTGGAGCCAATGTTGTTCCCATTTACTTTCCATTGGAAAACCGGGCTGTTTCCTCCATTTATTGGATTGGCGGTTAAGGTAACCGGACTTCCCTCAGTAACATTTGTTTGACTTGCACTTATGCTTACTCCAACAGTTAAAATGGGGTTAACAACCATTGCAATAGGTTGAGAAGTTATAGTAGTTCCGTTTGTTGTGCAATAATTATTGGTAACCATAAAAAGTGTGACCAGATCGCCATTCGCTGGGATATAGGAAAATTCTGTACCATAAACACCGGTAAATATATCATTTACATTCCATAAGAAAGCAGAACTTGTTCCTGCATTTTCAGGATAGGCAACGAAATTTACTTCTGTTCCTGCACAAACATTGTTTTGATCTGCGACAATTTCAACACTTATAGCGACGGGCAGTTGTTCGATTACTTGCACACTTCCTTCCATCATAAAATAGCTGGCTCCGGTTACTGCGCCAATTGTATAAATACCTGATGTAACATTATTCCAAATTAATGGAAGCCCTGTACCGTTGATAGGTGTACCATAGGCAACATTGTTTCTGAAAAGCTGATATTGCAGCATGCCTTGTGAACCGTCCAATCCCACTGATATGCCTGAAGGTACTGTACCAACACAATATCCTCCTCCTCCTGTAACATTATATACGATTGGTGCTGAAGAGCCTATAACGAATTGTATGGCTTTAGCCTGCTGATTTGTTTGTGCAGTTATCAGTCCCTGAAATACACCGGTAGTATTTGGTAATGTGGCAGGCGTGATAAGTGTGCCATTTACTGCAACCGAACCTCCGGGGGGTATATTTGCAATGGTCGAAGGTGAAAAAGAGAAATTACCACCAGGAATAAAATTGCCATTTTCATCGCTCAATCCTGATGAGAATAGATCAATATTCGACAAAGGTGTTTCGCCACCAATTTCCTTTACCTCAAATTCAAAATTATATACAGTATTGTAGTTGAATACGTTGAATTCCAATGTAGTGGGTGCTACAGCCATGATTGGCATCACACTTGGCGGATCTGTAATAATAACATTCAGCCCTCCGATGGCATTAACAAATGCAGATGCTCCCATGGCTGAAGTTGGATTAATATCAAAATCAAATTCTTCAGTATCTGCAATATTATCTTCTAAATAAGCGTTGAAAGCCAGATTAACAGTTTCAATACTACCGCAATTGTTAATTATCAGGGTACTGAAACTTGTTGCACTCTCCAAGTAAACCATGAGTTCAAATACTTCATCTCCGGTTGATATCCATTCTGAATTGGGAATATCAGTGTACCATTCATTGTTGAGCATGCCTGCAGTATTGCCAAATTCATCGCTTACTGAAAATTCAAGGCAGCCACTTTTTGCACCACCGGCATTTGTTAATATAATACTTATTTTACTGCCAACAGGCACAGTACCAACTTGTAATGATAGTATTGCTTGTGCAGTTTCAATTGCTGCTCCTTGCCCTCCCCATTCATCCCAATAATAATTACCATTTGCATCTGTTTTTTTCTGGCTATCAATTTTGTTGTACATATGATCATACCAGTTACCACCCGCAAAGTTTGTTTTGCCACCTAAAGCTAAAGCTTTAGCAAGTTCATATATGTAATAGTAGTATCCAGCTCCACTATAAACATGGTTAGTTATGCTAGCAGGTGCAAACAATTCTGAAAGACTATACTGTTCCAAATAACTATACATTTGACTTGACAAGGCATCTGCACCAACAACACCATTTTGCTGAGCCAATTTCAAACCCCAAACGCCTGCACAAGTATTGCCTCTTGTCCAGGTACTTGGATCTGTGTACCCAATCCATGATCTGCCTCCTGAAGAAGCTTTATGGGCATTGATGTAACCATAAATCTTGTTCCATATATCTTTGTCTGTATATTTCTTTGAATTCAATGCCAAATAAACCCACTGATTGACAGACATATCGCCATTGTCCTGCGAAGTGTAGCCACGGTTATAGCGCCAACTCACTCTTGTCCAGGCTGTATTGACATCCTGTGTGTAATAATTTACTGCCAAATTAATGGCAGTCTCTACTTCCGAAAGCAATGGCTCAACTAATGAGCCTGACTTGACAGCAGCATCCAAAGCGACGATTGCCATTGCGGATCCGTATCCAATTTCTGTATTATTGAATGCGCCAAGATGATAGCCAGATGTTATTTGTCGCGATAAAATATACGTGATGGCATTGGTCACGTTTGTGCCGTAAAGAGGATCATCTGCACCATGTCCGTTGGCCAGAAATGCTTGTAAACAGAGGGCTGTAATACCAGGATTACTAGACCAATGACCGGCAATTTTTTCATCGCCCTGCTCAGGAATTTGATAAGGATCAATGCTGGGCCCCATTTGTTGATCTGTTCCTTTTGCTGTGCTTTGGATTGAGGCAAGATAGGCAAGACCTTTATCAATTAGCGCGTTCATTTTAATTATTCCTATAGAATATCCTATTGAACTATAAAACCCTAACCATCCTTGCTTGTACATTGAAAACCTAAATATTCCAACTTCATCATTAGGTTTAGTTTGAAAAATAAACGTATGAGTTTCGCCGGCTAATAAATCAACTTTCTCCGATCCAATATTTGCTATAATTGAATTATCAGGCTCCCACTCCCACTTTGGTTTATTTTTCCCCGTTGAGTTCCAAATCCCTACATAATACTTTCCATCAGATGGTGCTACTACAGTTACATAAACATTGCTCCAATTGTTTAGAGTAATAGGATCATGTATTATTTCAATTATTTTAGGACTATACCTTATCTCCATCCCAGTCTTATCTTCTGCTGAGAGTTCAATTCTTTGACCCATTAAACTTTGGTATTGCTCATAGCCTACTTTTGCTGATATTGTAATTTCTCCATCCCCAAAAGCAGTTGAAGAATAATGCATTACTGAACCAAAATCATAATTAGTAAAATTATCTGACTTACTGACAATCTCGAAATTATGTCTATTACTTTGAGGAATATTATCCCAATGAATATCTACATAATCATCTCTGTCCGACCTGCTATGCTCATGAATTGCGCCAAGTGCATGAGCAATTTCGTGCGCAATTATAAACTCATAATTCCAATTAAAAATGTTAATAATTTGCTTGCCGCCTACCATACCCACAAACGAATTGTTTACATCGCTGCTACAAACCTCAATATAGTTTTCATGTGTTGTCCTATTAACAAAAATAACAGGTGCAGAAGTTTCCCAATTTGCTGCTGCCTGAAGAAATTTTTGTTTATTTATTTCTGAAACATTTTGATTAAACGTAATTGGAATGATACCATCTGGCCATAAATCACCATCAAAAGATGCTTTTTCAATAAGCTTGTATTTAGAGAAAACCATATCGTCAATGAATACAACTGTATCACTCGGTTCAGAATCTGTGATTAGCTTATTGATTAATGATTTGATCTTTTCATCTATCTCACTTTCATTATTAATTGTTTGAGAATAAGAAAAATTTGATAATAGGATGAAGAAAATACAAATAATTTGTAAATAATTAATCTTTTTCATAATTGGTTTGTATTAATTGGTTTTTATGTCAATAAATGGAATAACTTAAGGATCAAAATTTTCAACTTTTAAAAATAAGCCTTTTAAACATTAAATTATCCAAGTGTGCATCTTATTGTAGGAATTGTAGTCATTCTGTTAGGAGATGGTAGAATTCCATTAGTAGATGTTTCTGGATTTTTAATTATATTGTATCTACAAGTTAAATTCTAATGCAATATGTTATTGGCTGAATGAGCTAAAATCCAGTTTTCGAATTCATTGCATTTAAACCTGCCAGCTCTTCCAATGCAAGAATGCTATATGATGTAACCAAAACAGGATTGTTTTCCCACCAGCGACCGTTCTCATTGATCCAAAAGCCTTCTGCATGCTGGGTTTTAATGAGCTGATCAGCCAGAACATTGCGCCATGCAATGCTTTTTCCTGCGCTGTCGGTTATTGTTTCGTCACCATAGGCATGCAGGGTTTTGGCCATTGTTTGATAGTAATAATACAAACCTTGTTTTCCCATAAAGGGTGTTTCTTCCACCATGAAGTTTTTACTGATCCATTCAAATGCTGCTTTTACCCTTATATCATCTTTATCAACCTTGGCATAAATCAAGCTTTTTAGGCCTGCATAAGTCATACTGCCATAGGAGCTCGTTCCACCTGCTTTACTCGTCCCCGGGCCATAAACGAAACCACCATCGTTGGAGCTGTCGACTTCCGGATTTATACTTTGCAGATTTTGACATTTTGCTAGAAAAATAAGTGCTTTGTCATAAAAAAGCCGTTTACTTGTCATACTTTTTATTTCTTCAGCCGTCAATTTTTGTTCTGGGTTCATCTCAACGATATCCTCTTTGGCTAGCGCCTCAATTGCCCATTGCAAGTTTGAGAGATCAGCACGTTCTTTTTCGCCATAACCTACTCCACCATAGTTGAGGCTGTCAGGAGAAAGTGTGCCATCATATCCAAACTGTGTACGCATCAAAAAACTTTCGGCATTGCTTATAATCGTTTGGAAACCAGGATTTTTAGCATCTTTTAATGCCGTAACACATATCGCTGTGTTATAAGTAGGCATATTATCATTGTAGATACCTCCGTCGGGCTTAACACAGGAAATAAGAAAATCGAAGCCCTTTTTAATAAATGGTTCGTCATGTGTAATTGAAGGATGTGCTCTTAAAAATGAAGATAAAACGAGGGCAGTGATTGCAGGATAATTTTGCCACGAACCATTTTTATCCTGTTGATCCATCAACCATTTAAGTCCTATTTTTATTGAGTGGTCAACTTCTTTTGAAAGCGACAAATCAATATCAGTGCCCGATCTCAAAGGAGATCCAATAATGGATAATATGAGTATGATTGCAATTTGAATTTTTAGTTTATTAATTTTCATGACTTCAATTATTTTATAGTTTCAATTATTAAATTTACCGGTTGATCTTTTGCTAAACCAATTTTTTCATTTACATAGAACCATTCATCGTTGTTTTTATCATCGTTATTCATCTCGATGAAGGCCACAGGATCATGATAGGTTGCAATCATTGTAACATCTTCATCGATGATAATATATCCGCTTTTATGCGTTACTGCACCTCTGTAAAGCCAGCTTAGCCTGTCGATAGGTTTCTTTTTACGAACATCATAAATAAACTCATTTAAAGGCTTTTTAATGATTTGCCCTTTCAATTCATATTCTATGAAAATCAGTATGCTATCACCAGGTGTCTCTATAGTTGAATAAGGACTCAGCGGGTCTTCCATTGTTGGATCTTCGGGCATCTCATTTACCGGATCAAGCCCCAAAAGCAATAAAGCAGCATTGAGTGCAACTGGTTTAATATCAGTAACTAAAAAACTTTCATGCGTTTTACCCTCAGGCCGGCAAAGTATCACTTCAATTAATCCGGCAGTCATGTTGACTTTACAAGGAAGTGATAGCGAACGGTTTTCTTTGTTGATTAATATGCCCGAGAAATCAATTTCAGTATCATTACTTTTGATTGTTTGGGAAAAAGCTTTCGTATTCAGAACAAATAGCAAGCTATGTAAAAAGATTGCACTAATAACCAATGATTTCAGGTTAAAACGCACAAATAGTGTTGTCGTAATTTTTCTCATGTATTTATTTTTTAATAATATGTTGCGCACCAATATTAATCGAGATAAAAACACTTCGTCCATAGCCATGAACACCCGAGCCATGGGTTTGATAAACTTCATTAAATAGATTGTTTATTCCAATTATCGTATTAAAATACTTATTTTCAAATCCAACTTTTAGATTACTGATAAGCCAACCAGGTGTGCCACCAGGGGGTATTCTTGTATCCAAAATGTCACTTGAAGAAAGTCGGTCTTGTTTGAGTGCTCCAGTAAGCTCAAATTTGCACCAAACATTTTTTTGGGTAATATACTCTAGCCCAATTCTTCCAAAAAAGGGTGGAATTCTAGTTAAAGGTTCATCTAAAGAAAGACTTTGTCCATGCGTATAACAGAAGTTGCCACTTAGTGAAAAACTACTATTAAGTTGCTGATGATATTCGCCTTCGACACCATAGAGCTTTGCTTTTGAAAAATTGGATTTTTGATATATTTTTTCGCCATCAATTGAATCCATTCCCATAAATGATGATTCAATGCGTTCGATCATATCATTTATTGTAGTATGGTAGATAGTAAAAGAAGCTTTAGATTTGCGGGAGTTGAGCTTCAATCCTGTTTCAAAAGTTTGGGATTTTTCCGGGTTAAGTTTTGGATTGGGAATTTCGATCCCATAATTAAATATCCCAAAACTACTTAAATCGTTGATGTTTGGCGCTCTAAAGGAAGTATTTGCAGACAAATAAACATTAATTGTTTTACTTAGTCGTCGAAGCATTGAAATATTATAAACAAACGCCTTGGGCTTCAAACTGAAATCACCGGCAAGGTGGTCTTCAACATTAATTTTGTGTAGGTTATAGCGAATTCCTAAATTAAGTGTTAAAAAATTGAATTCAAGAATGTGAGATGTAAAAAAAGCAAAGCTTTCAGCCTTGGATCCATTGGGATAATACCCTCGCTCTATCTGATCCACACCGAGGATAGATTCAATCTTTTTACTTTGCACCTGATCATTATAATAATCAAACCCATAGTTAACATACCACATTGAATGGGGCTTGGATTGAACTTCTACAGAAGCATTGTATGTTTCAATTAAATCAGACTCAATTGTCAAATTGGAAGTTGCTTTTTTTTGTATTTCCCTTTTTTCGTCAGATTGGCTGTAAGCTAAGGTATATAAAATTTTAGAGTTCCATTTATCGGAAAGAGCTGATTCAAATTTAATATATCCAAGTTGTCGCGTTTGAGGATTAAAATGAAAGCGGTAATAACCTGACATAATTTTATCGAATCTTGGCACATCATTCTGTTCGTTATATTGATAGGCAAATGTTAAAAGATGACTTTGTCCTATTTTTTGTTTTAGCTTTAAGTCAGCAGAAATACCCTTATAACCCGTTGGTGATTCAAATCCTATATTTCTTCCAGCCAAAATATCTCCAAAATGACTAAATGTAATTCCAGAAAGAATTGAGCTATTTTTTCCAGCGACCAAAAATTGAGTTCTTCCAGTTTTTTCCATTCCATTACTCATCCATCTCGAATATGCATCTGCTTCAACGATCATTCCATTATTTGAAAACTCGGGTTCTTTCGTTAATATCTGAACTACACCACCCAATGCATCACTACCATAATTTACCGATCCGGAACCTTTCACTACTTCAACTTTTTCTATTATAAAAGGGTCAATGGTGTTGAGATATTGATTGGGACCATATCTAAAGGTGCTATTATTCAGGCGTATTCCATCAACAAGAAGAAGAATTTGATTGCCCATCAACCCTCTTATTATGGGCGAACCTCCTCCATGGTTTGTTTTTTGAACAAATACTCCCGTCGCTTCTTCAAGAGTTTCAGGGGTACTCCTAGCAAGCTGCTTTTTTAGTACACTCGAATTGAGGATACTAATTGATGATGGTGTTGAAAAGGAGCTTCTACTCATACGTAAAGCCGTTACAACTACTTCACTTTCAATGAGGATGCTAATGGGTGAGATTAGAATTTTATCCAGAATTGTAAAATTTGTATCCGCTGTCACCTTTAAATTAATACTCTTATACCCTAAACTTGATATTTCAAGCGTATAAATACCTTCTTTGGGCAGTATGAGGCTAAAATCACCATTGATATCTGTGAATGTGCCAATATTATTTTCATGAACAGCAATATTCGCACCTGCAATTGGTTTTTGAGATGTTGCATCTTCAATTTTACCAGTTATAGTTTGTGATAAACTGATTTTCACAAACAAGATCAATATGCACGTTAGAATATTTTTGAACATGGTGTTTTAAATATCGATACTCAATCCTCCACGAATGAATCTTCCCATACCCGGATACACTAATTTTGAACCATACTGCACATAACCTGTCGAAATAAATTCTTTATCAAATAAGTTTTCAATATCTAAGTAAAGCTTAATCTTTGTAAATTTATAACTTAACCGAACATTCATGGTTGTGTAAGGGTCTGATTTAAAAATATTTTCATCGTCAAGATATGTACTGCTAACACCATTAAAAACGATGCTTCCACCCAGACCTGTTTCTTTTATAAATTGAATTCCAGCATTATAATTTGATTTTGGCACACCTTTTAAAAAGTTTCCATTGTAATCTCCAGAACTAAATTTGGCATGCATGAGATTAATGTTAGAAAAAACAGTCAGTTTGTTGTCATAAACCATTGCTATCCCAGCTTCAAAACCAAGATGGCTGCTGCTTTGTATATTGCGATATTTAAATTCAGCCAAATCAAAGTCTATTTCATTTTCAATATAAGTTTGATACCCGCTAAAGTTGATGTTGGCAGTCAGTTTATTGCTAAGTTCAATGGTTTGATAGGTGCCAATTTCAAAATTTAAACTTTTTTGTGGCTCAAGTTCCGGATTAGAAAAGGGATCGCTATTTATTATAATCATATTGTAAAATGGGCCAAAATCCAAGAACATAGCATAGTTTATTCTTTTTTGGTCTGTCCTTTGATCCAAAGTAGGTGCTTTGAATGAACTTCCAATATTTACAAAAACAGACCCTCTGTAACTATCTTTATTCCCTGTAATATAATTGAATGCTATTTTAGGATTTATTGACTGATAGTATTTTTTGTTGGTTGTATCTTTTACTGGAAATTCTCCTTTAAAATCATCTTTCAAAACATCATAACGAATTCCGGCGATCATACTAAAAAAAGAAGAGAACTTCATTTCACTATTGATAAATAATGCAGCTTTTAATCTAGAAACATTTTCCTTGGAATCGAGGCTGTCATATGGTCTGTATTGCTCCTGGAAGGTATAATCAAATCCTTTAAAAACATCATAAACTTTATTCTTACATGATCCATGATCGAGGTCCAAACCAGCAATAGTTTCAAAACGTCCATTTATAGATTGATCATGATAATGTATTTTTAAACCAGATTGACTAGTATTGATAAGACGATTTTTCGAATTTCCGTATAAAGTAGTATCATATATCCCAATTGGTTGGAAAGTTGGAAATTCGAGAATGAGAGGAGGCTGAACATAGGTTCTTATTTCCTCTTTGGATTTAATATTGTAGGACAATGAAGTTGTTAAATCCCTCCTATCTGAAAACACACTTTTAATTTGAGCATTTATATTATAGCTGTAATTTTTTATCATATCGGACTTAAAATATGGATCTGATTGTTGATAATCAGGATAATGAAAATCATCGTTTATTGGGCCGGGTTGGTTTAGTTCTGTATTGTAATTATTCGAGCTTATTGTAAGTTGATTTGAACGATTTAGCTTCAATTCAAACTTGCCGCCAAACTGAAAGTTGGAAGAATTGCTATGTTGTCTGTACCCATTGCTTTTATCATAGTTTGCATAAATACTAAAGTTTCCTTTTTTCAATAAATTTGTATGATAAAGACCAGTTTTTAACGTTTGAAAGCTACCGTATTCAAATTGCAAATTTGTTCTGTTTTTTAATGGTTGTTTGGTAATAAGATTTAAAACTCCTCCAATTGCAGCATCACCATATAATGCTGATGAACCTCCACGTAAAATTTCGATCTTCGAAATTAAATCAAGAGGTATTGCATTCCAGTTTACTTTTCCGTTCTCAATATCATTTAATTGCAAACCATCTAATAAAACCACCAAATACTCTGATTCACCGCCGCCATGAAAACCTCTAACATTTACAATAGGCATATTATTTGATCCATCTGAGTATGAAACAAACAATCCAGGTAAATACCTTAACAGTCCTGAGAAAGAATTAGCCGGTAAGGTGGAAATCTCATTATAATTTATAGACGAAATTGCTGACCCACAATTAATCAATGAGTTTTCAAACATATTTGCAGTTATTACAACTTCATCCAGATTTACTTGTTTCAAAGTATCCAGCGGAATATTATCTTGAGAAAATCCGAAACTATTAATAAAACTAAAAACCACAGTGAATAACAGGCTAATGAGTGTTCTTAGGGAGTGTTTTTTTACAGATTTCATAAAATTTTTGTTTTGTTTTTAAAATTAAAGAATTTCATTGATACCAGACTAAATTTAACATGTAAGTGCAATTTCAAACTTGTGTTTTATTATTTTTTTCATAGGGCTTTAATCCAGAAAATCTTCCAATGCTTTAACTCTTCGAGCAGGAACTTGAATCTGAATTAGTTGATCATTAAATTTTAATGAGCATATGCGAGATTTGCGATCAACTTTGGTCAAGTAATTGACATTTATAATATGGGATCTCGTGATTCTTGCGAATAATCTATCAGGCAAAACGTTCATTACTGACCCTAAATTCATTGATAAGATTTCTTTAAGTCCATTGTTAAGAAAGATTTCTGAATAATTCCAATCTGCCTGTATGTAAACTATATCGTTTGGGTCGACAAGTATAAATCCACAGCGTGTATTAAATCTAGTTCGTTTTTGTCTATTTAGTTGATTTATTAGAAGATCAATTTTTTTTGGAATGTTATGATTATATTTATTTGAAAGCAATCGTTTAATGATATTGTCAACGTCATACTTATTAATTGGCTTGATTAAATAATCCATCACATCATACCTAATTGCTTTTTTAGCATAATGATCAAGTTCAGCCATAAACACAATATTTGTTTTAATTTCTAATGCATGAAGTTCATCAATAAGATCGAACCCATCTTTCCCTGGCATATCTAAATTCACAAAAATTACATCAGGCGCTTTGATAGCAATCACACGTATAGAGCAATCAACATCTGATAAAGAAGCCAAAATGTCTAATTCTGAAAATTCATTTAAAATGGCAGATATCTTTTTGCGGGACAATAAATCATCATCCACAATGAGGGCGGTTAATTCTTTGGCCATGACTAGTTGGTTTGGTTTGGGCTGTAAAGTTAAAAAGAGTTAAATTTCTTTGCAAATTAAATTCGATTTTATTTCAGATTTTTTTAAAATTAGTTCTAATTCTCACCATCACAAAAAGAAGTCTGGATTTAAAATTATATTGAGTAGATCGTCCTCAGCTTTCAGAAACCAGTTTTATGTCAGACTTGTCTAAAACTATTTGCTTAATTGCATATAAACAAGTAATTAAATATGGTTAATAGATATCATGGCTCACAAATTTTCAAAAGATTGTGGCGGTTTATTTACGAATTTATATTCATACACCAATTAAAGTACGTAATATTTGAAACGCTATCCAGAGTATTTTTCAACTCGCGCAATATATTGCCAAATAAAGGATTTTCTAACTGTAATTCTCACAAAGACAGGTCCCATACCATCTTTGAGTTGTTATATATGCTTCACTTACAATAGCACCTTGAAAGTATTCTTTCCATAGCTTGTATGATTACTGTGAAACAATTTGGAATATTTTTTGAAACGCATTATCAGCAATGTACTGCAATTCAATAAAAAGAATCTTATTCGGTGCAGTTATTTTAGTGGCGTTTTCTGCTTCGAATAAGTTTGTTACATATGCTTTAATATGCTTCCAATCCACCCCCAAAACACAAAAAAACCACCAAAAACGTGCAATTTTCGGTGGTTTTCTTCGGTTTTCAACCTACTGAGCGGAGAGAGGGGGATTCGAACCCCCGGTCCGCGGTAAAGCGGACAACGGTTTTCGAGACCGCCGCATTCAACCGCTCTGCCATCTCTCCTGTTTAAAAAAACGACTTGAATGTCGCTCAGTGAGCCGTAAAACGAATTGGTAGATTGTCTTTACCTTTTTGCGCTTTTCTCAAAAGGTATATTTTTTGAAATATTCAGATTCAGACTCTGACAACAAAAATTGGATACCAATTCCAAATACGGTGCGCAAAATTAGTCAAAATATAAATAAGCAATACCACCGCATACTACAATTTCCTTTCCAGACAAGCCAAAATTTAAGATAATTAGTGACTTGTCTATAATGTCATGGGCTTGAACATTAAAGTCTGAGGGAAAGGCATGCAAGGAATGAATGTTAGGGGTTTACTAAAGCAAGTGACTGACATGAATGACGCGCTTAACGTAGCCATCAGACTTTAAAGACAATCATTAACTATTTCTACTTTACCAAATTGAAAAAAGTGGTGGTTTGTTTGATTATATGATTAATAATTAGTGTCAGAAAGAAAACACTACTTTTTTAAACAAGGTATAAAAAAAGACGAGGTTCTACTTTGTCTAAACTGAATTAAAGCACTGAATTCTGT